>JBGSJS010000063.1:0-103555 GCA_041741735.1 Desulfomonilaceae bacterium
TACTCGGCCAAGCCTGATTTGGCAAGTATCCGCGTGATTGCGGCTGTCAGGGTCGTCTTGCCGTGATCGATGTGACCGATGGTCCCAATGTTCACGTGAGGCTTATTACGCTCAAACTTCGCCTTGCCCATGGGCTCCTCCTTATGAAATCGCCGGCAAAATACATCAGGGGGTCTGGTTCGACCGCATCCGCAATGCATGGCCCTTCGGAGAGTCTTTGTCTCCGGGGCTGATTCGCAATGGAGCCCACGACCGGGATCGAACCGGTGAACCTCTTCCTTACCAAGGAAGTGCTCTACCTACTGAGCTACGTGGGCGTCATCGGTAAACGGCTTCTCCCCTTCGTGGCGACCACGCCCGTAGGGGCTCTTACCGACAGACGCTCCGCCGGCATGCCGTTCAGCATATATGGAGCGGGAAACGGGACTCGAACCCGCGACGTTCAGCTTGGAAGGCTGACGCTCTACCAACTGAGCTATTCCCGCAAATCTCTGCCGGAGCACACGTCAAAATCCTGATGGTGGAGGGGGGAGGATTTGAACCTCCGAAGTCTGAGACAACAGATTTACAGTCTGCCCCCTTTGGCCACTCGGGAACCCCTCCATCCTGGAGCTGGCGATGGGACTCGAACCCGCAACCTGCTGATTACAAATCAGCTGCTCTACCGGTTGAGCTACGCCAGCAAAAGGCTCCTCTATAAAACTGTATTTTCTATCTCATACCAAGAACCTTGTCAAGTTCTTTTTCCGCGCGGCTCCTCGCTTATCCATAAACCAGACACAACAATCCCGCAAGGACAAAATTCCCGTCGATCAAAGCCTCCACCGCCAATCGGTCCACCAGGTGCCGTTTTCTGTACACAAAAAAGAACACGCCGAAAATCGCCGTACTCAGTATCAGGCCGAGACCCACTCGCGGAATCCAGCCGGCCGCCCCGGCCACGCCCAGGAAGGAGGCCAGAAAGATCAACAGACCCAGCAGAAGCTTGCGGGTCTTTTTCACCCCGATGAGAATGGGGATTGTCTCTCGGCCGACGATTCTGTCCCCTTGAATATCCAACAGGTCTGACAGGGCCGTCCTCCAAAAGACCATCCCCGCTGCAAAGACAAAGGAGACGATGAGCCCTGACCAGACTATTTGACTGCCCGATCCTATTGCCGGCAGCACTGCGGCGGCCATGGCCCATCCCGCGGCGACCAGCGGCGTCTTTGACCCGGGGAGATCCCTGAGGCTTTTCCATTTCAGCCATCTGACCTGGAACCGCGAAAGAAGGGGAACGGCGTACAGACCTCCCGTCACGATCATGGCCACGAGGAGAAGGCATGAGTACCTTCCCATCCAACTGCACAGCACCACCGCCATGATGCAGGAGACAGCGGCCAGCGTCGTGAGCAACGACCGGTGCCGGGCATAAAAGGCTGCGATCTCCGGTGTGTTGAAGCGGACAGCGCCCGATCGCTCCTGAATCCGGTTGAGCAGATGCATGGAAAACACGAACAACATGGCCACCCCCAGAGGGAGCCACGTGACCGGCCTATTTTGAAGGACCAGACAGGTTGCCGTTAATCCGGCAGCACCCAGCGCCGCCCAACAATACGTCATGACCGCCACGTCGGCAAGTTTGCGCACGGCAGCCAAGGGACCGGTCCTACGACTCATGCCGATCTCTCGGAGGCGGTCGATGACCTGACGAATCATCCAGTTGGGCGTGCTGGCCCCGGCAGTCACGCCGACGGACTCCACTCCCTCAAGTAACGTAGGGCCGATCTCCTCGTCCGTTTCCACATGGATTGCCGGCACACCCTCTCCCTGTGCTACTTTCATGAGCCGAGCCGTATTACCGGACCCTTTTCCGCCCACGACGATAATCGTCTCCACTTGCCGCGCAAGTCGGGCCACCTCCGACTGCCGCTTCCTGGTGGAATCGCAGATGGTGTTGTAGACGTTGATCTCCCCGCACCGCTCCCGGAGGATCTCCACGACCCGGTCGAACGTGCGTACTTCCTGAGTGGTTTGGGCAACAATGCAGATATCCCTGTCGGAGGGCACGGCGTCGAGTATTTCCGTCGCCTCGGAGTCCGGCACCGCCACCCCTCCTGCCGAAGCGAATCCCAGCAGACCCTTTACTTCCGGGTGATCCTGGTCTCCTACGATCACGCAGAATTCGCCCTTTGCAGCGTGTTTTCTAATCACGGCCTGGACCCTGGCCACCCGAGGGCATGTCGCGTCGACGACACCGACCCCTTTTTCCATCAAGATCTCCCGCTCCTGGGGCGATATCCCGTGAGCCCGCACCACCACCGTGCCGCCACAGACCTGGTCCAGCGATCGCACTTCGGTTATGCCGCGCTCCTTGAGAAGCTCCAGGGTCTGAGGATTGTGGATGAGAGGTCCGTACGTGACAATGGGTAGCGGAGGCTCGGCGCGTTGCAGGTCCAGGACCATATCCACAGCGCGGCGAACACCCATGCAGAACCCGGCTGTATTTGCCAAACGTATCTTCATCGATTCCTTGTCTCACTTCGGCTGATTCTCGCTCTTGCCGCGGCAAGATCCTCGGGGGTGTCCAGGTCCGTGTCGTCATAAAGAGAGCTCATTTCAATTAAGACAACGCTCTGCGCGTGCCGGTTCAGCACGCTCCTCCCTCCGCTGTCGCCGACCACTTCTTCGAGCTCCCCGATGAACCGTCGGGGAATGACTACCGGATTGGACCGTCGGCCATGAACCTCCGGAGCCACGATTTTGTCGCCGTGCCGGTGAAAGGAATCGATGAGGGTGTCGATCACCATTGGGGTGAGCCAAGGCTGATCCGCGAGGAGTATCATCACTCCCGAAGCCGACGGGCTCAGCTCTGCCAAGCCTGCGCGGAGAGACGAGGACATCCCTCTTTCAGGATGAGAATTTCTTACGATCCGCAACCGAGGGCCTTCTTCTTTCCCGTCCGGCCTGCGCGGCACGTGTTGAGAAGGCCCCAGTACGACGATCACCCGTTGGAGACGCGAGTCGAGGGCCGCTCCGACCACCCGATCGAGAAGCGGAATACCGTCGATCTCGAGCTGGAGCTTGGGTCGCCCCATTCTCGTGGAGAGCCCGGCAGCCAGCACGATTCCTTCGATGATGCCGATCACGGGACGTGCGGGATACGTCATCGGTCCGGCCGCCTCACAGATCCGGCAGGCCCGTGGCCGCCGCAGTTTTCGCATCTTCGACGAGTTTCATGAATTCTTCCCCTTCCAGGGTTTCCTTTTCCAGCAATTTTGCGGCGACCTTGTGGAGGAGATCCACATGCTCCTTCAGTGTCTCGATCGCCTGGCTCATACGGGAATCGATGATGGTGCGGACCTCGGTGTCGATCCTTCCCGCTGTCTCTTCACTGATCTCCTTCCCTGAAAAACCCATCTGGGGCTGGAGAAACGGATTGGGTGAAGCTTGGTACGTGACCGGCCCGAGCGATTCCGTCATCCCGTAGAGGGTCACCATGCTGTGGGCTATGTCGGTTGCCCGCTGCAGGTCGTTCTGTGCACCGGTAGTCACATCTCCGAAGATAATGGTCTCCGCGGCGCGTCCTCCGAGAAGAACGTCGATCTTCTCCAGCAGTTCCAATCGGGACATGAGGTACCGGTCCTCCGTGGGAAGCTGCATGGTGAATCCCAATGAGCCGATTCCCCTGGGCACGATGGTGATCTTATGCACCTTTTCCGCGGTCAATCGGAAGGCGGCCACGAGGGCGTGGCCCGACTCGTGATAGGCCACCGTCTTTTTCTCTTTTTCGTTGAGTATGCGATTCTTCTTCTCCAGGCCGGCGACAATCCTATCTATGGCATCTTCAAGCTCGCGGGGACCCACCTGGTTCAATTCCTTGCGTGCGGCGAGGAGGGCGCCCTCATTGACGAGGTTGGCCAGGTCCGCTCCCGTGAACCCCGGCGTCCGTCGAGCGAGGACTTCCAGATCGACATCGGGAGAAAGGGTCACCTCCCGCGTGTGCACCTTCAGAATGTCGATCCGGCCTTGGAGGTCAGGTCGATCCACCAGGATGTGACGATCGAACCTCCCGGGGCGAAGCAACGCAGGGTCCAGGATTTCCGGCCTGTTGGTGGCCGCGAGGATAATCACGCCGAGATTCGCCTGGAATCCGTCCATTTCCACGAGCAGTTGATTGAGTGTCTGCTCGCGCTCGTCGTGCCCGCCCATGGTGCCGGTTCCCCTTGCTTTACCCAATGCGTCCAGCTCGTCGATGAATACGAGACAGGGCGCCAGCTTTCCGGCTTGTTCAAACAAGTCCCGGACCCGTGCGGCACCCAAACCGACAAACATCTCAATGAAATCCGAACCGCTTATGGAAAAGAAGGGGACTCCGGCCTCTCCGGCCACAGCTTTGGCGAGAAGCGTCTTGCCCGTTCCCGGCGGTCCCACGAGAAGCACTCCCTTGGGAATCTTGGCTCCGAGTCGGGTGAACTTCTCCGGGCTTCTGAGAAATTCCAGAATTTCCTGGAGCTCCTGCTTGGCTTCGTCCTGCCCTGCCACGTCGCCGAAGGTCACTTGCACGTCCGTCTGCGCGACGATTTTGGCCTTGTTCTTCCCCAGGGTCATAATCCCGGAGCCCTGGCCCATCCTCTTCATGGCCCACATCCAGATTCCCACAAAAATCACGGCGGGGAGGATCCAGGAAAGGAGCGTCATAAAAAAGGTGTTCTCGTTTTCCGCAATGATCTCTGCGTGGTTCTTTTCCAGGAAGCTCACCAGGTCCCTGTCGCCCACCCGGGGGGTGACATAAACCATCCGGGGGAGGAGAGGCTCTTTGTGCCCGGATTCAACTTTTTCGTATCCCTTGAGGGATTTGGTGGATACCACGACGGAGGTGATCTTCCCTTCCTCCACGTACCGCTTGAATTGGGAATACGAAACGGTCTCCACCCGGGGCGCAAGCCAGCTCTGGAGTACCGTGAGAATCAGGAAAGCCAAGACAATGTATAAGATGGAGAAAGAAGTTTTCTTCTTCAGGTCCGGGGAACCATTCATGCTGAGCTCACCTCCGGTTCGTCGACCGGCGAGTCCGGGCGGGAAACTGCTCTGCCGAGTTTCTCATCGGATCTCACCCGGGAGTCCCCATTTTCTTCAACGCCATGCCCCACGTTCCTGTCCGGACCGGGGCGGGCCGTTTTCGGCGTCCTCCGATACAGCTTATGTTTGCACTGCGGTCCGAGCCGTCAAGCTCCACCGCCCGTTGTCTCATCCTTGGAGCCTGTATAGAGGACCACGCCTCCTTTTCCCGTCACGTACCTGCGCCCGTGCCAATCTATGTGCTTGAGCCGGAGCGAGCGCAAGAACACCCCTGCAGCCAGGACGACGCAGGGAACGATGCCTGCTATCCATCTCCCGGCGGGAATAGGGAAGGGATTGGTCCACTTGAGCGCCAAGCCTACCGTGATGAGAGTTGCCAGGAATCCGTACGAGGCAACACCCGTTGCAAGCCCGGTCCGGCCGAAAGGAAAAAGAAACGCTAAACCGATAGCAGTCAGGAGCGCGACGGTAAAGTTCAAATGCAAAATCGTGGACGCAGCCCAAATTCCCGGATTGGTGAACTTGGGAAAGAGAATCTGGCGGTCCAGATAGTCCAAGAATCCCCTGACAGACTGACTTCTCAACGGCGATCTCAACAGGCGGCACGGGTCCATCCTCACCGGAATACCCGCGCTTTCAAGGAGGTTGCCGAGGACAAGATCGTCCACCACCGTGTGAGACCATGCCTCAACCACGTTGAGTCGGTCGAATGTCCGCCGCCGAATGGCCGTGCCGCCTCCCCACGGTTTGGGAACCACTGTTGCCAGGAGCAGAATCAACGAGGCATACAGAGCCTGACACACGCCACCGAGGGTGAGGGGAGCGGGCTCAAATGCCCGGAACGTAGTGATCGCCTCCGCGTCCCCGGCCAGAATCGGGTTTACGAGCTTGCCGAGCCAGTCACGGGGAGCCGCATTGGTACTGTCGCAGAAGACCAGAATCTCCGTGTCCGATTTGAGGCTACGAACCCCCTGCACAAGGTTATGGTTCTTTTGAGCGCAAGAGGTGCTTGTTCCGCTCACTATCTTGGCCGCGTGGGGATATTGACTGCACAGACGATCCACCACGGCCGCGGCAGGATCCTTCTCCTCTTCCACAATGAGTAGAACGCGGTAACGGGGATAATCCTGTTCCAGCAGAGAACCGAGTATCTGCTCCTGATCCGCGAACGTCCCTTTGACGGGGACCAGAATTTCCACCGGTTCCCGGGCCGGGACGCTCCCTCGGCCATCCGATCTGCGAGCCCTCACGGTTCTCCACAATCCCAACGCAACAAGAGCCACCACAGGGACCAGTGTGCCGACAAACCAGATCGTCAATACCCAGCCGGTACAACTCATGATTCCACCTTCGTCCGGACCGCCCCGGAGAAAAGGTCAATCCCGAGGTCGGATCTGTTTTCCTACCAGGAGAAACGAAAATGAGCCAGCGGATTTTTCCTCGGTCGCTCCGGAACTGGGCTCGCTCACCCGCTCTCTCTCCACGCGGAACGCGACGCCACGGGTCCTGATCGGGAGAAGAAGAGCTTCGCCGGGCTTCCGAAAAGAATGGTAATTGAAACACGGATCAAAACGCGTACCGGATCGTGGGGCCGACCCGAGCACCCTCGGACGCGAAGCGAGATCTTTGATCGATGGGGCTTTCGGGGGAGGACAACAACCGAAAGATGGTTTCTCTGAGAACCGACCGTGTCTGAATTGCGCAAGTACCCGGTGCTACAGTGGGGTGTTTTGAAAGTAGCGGAAAACGAAGAGAGCCTTGGGGCCTTCAGGAAGCCGACGGACGGCCTCCTGCGCTCCGCTGTCGAGCCTGCCGTACGTCTCAAGCAGCCGCTGCCGGTCGAAAAACCGCGGCGATCCCGGGCGATGACCGCATTGGAGGCTCATTGGCTTTCAACTCGAAGAATGCAGGGAATTTCAATGAGCGGCCTGACACGTCTCTCCCGGATGCCCCCCGTCAATTTCGCCGGTACCGGGATTCGAGAACTACGAATCATATCCCCCATTACCTGAGCAACTATCACGAGGAAAGACTGCAAGAACCTACTGCGTAACGCTGACTTTGACGTTACAGGTCAGCCCGTCTTTGATCTGGCCGCTGGGATTCTCGAGAAGGCACTCGATGTCGTAGTCCGCCGGAACTTCCAACGCGGGGTTGCGGCTAATCCAGGGAATCCTGCTTATTTTGCACTGGAATTTCTTTTCCGGGATTGCGTCGAAATTGGCGGTTCCCCTGTCCCCGGCCTTGAGCTTGACGAGATCCAGTTCATGCACCTTGCACCGTACTGCTATGGGGTCCATGGGTGCTATGGTCACCGCGTGAAAGCCCCGCGGAGGCTCGGCGTCTACTCGCAGCTCCGGAGAGATCCAAATCACCTGACCGGCAATGGGCGCGGTCAGATAAGCAACATCCAGAGGGATCTTGGAATCCTTGTAAGATCTCTTCGTGCGCCATTCGAGATACTCTTGGTCCCGCTTCTGTTTATCTCTGTAAAACTTTAGATCTTCCTTGCCCTTGGCCAGATTGGACTCTGCCTGGCGGATCGAGTCCTGTGTCTCCAGAATTTGCTTCTCGACCCTTTCCCGGTCACGCTCCTTGTTCTTCACGGCTTCCTTCTGAGCCATCCCCTTGCCGTAAAGCTCTTTGAGGTCGGCCAGCTCCTTTTGAACACGCTCCAACTCGAGCCGTTTAATGGGAAGGACCGATTGCTTCAACTTCTTGAGGCTCAGCCCCATGTCCTGAACCTGATTCTCCAGGCTAAGCACTCGTTCGGGGTACAGGATGGAATGAACCTCCATCATCGATTGACGATCCAGTTTATACGCCGCCAGCCTGTCCTCTTCCTTAACGACCTGTCCCTCTTTGACCTCGATGGAAGTGATTTCACCACTGAAAGGCGTGGCCACTGCCCGTTTCAAAACGGCAAAGCTCTTGCCGCGAAACGTGATCTCCGCCTCTGATTTGGCGTCGGCAATTTGTGGGACAATGGAGGCCTGCACCGGGGCGGGACTCGAGACAGCCAGCTTCGGCTCCTGCGTTATGGCCACCAATGCCAGCGATCCGGTCGCGACCAAACCGGCGAGAAGAACGCCGAAGGCTTTGGTTCGTCTGCGGGGTCTGTCAGTATCGAATTCCGGCATTGTACCTATCCAATCCTCCTGCAAGAGTAGCCAATTCAATGAGGGCCAGCACCCTGCCTTGGACAGTATTCAGGACTTTCAGGTCGGCCTTCCCCTTGTCGATGCTTTTGCCCAGATAGCCGTCGTACGTGATTTCCCCGGCCTTGTACTGAACAAAGGCCCTTTCTTCGGCCAACTCTGCAAGTTTGGCCTCCTCCCGTGCGACGCTCTCCTTCTCCGAAGCAAGCCCGAGCTCTCCTCTGAGGTGCTGGAATTCACCATAGAGTTTCTGGGAGAGCAACGATCTGTCCAATCTGAGTTGTTCGGCCTTCAGCTTCTGCCGTTTGATGTCACGAATCCGTTTGAATCCGTCCCAAAGCGTGTAGTCCAGTCCCAATGCGAAGTTGAAACCCGAAGTACGGTCAACTTGATTCTGGATTTGCTCGAATACTAGGTTGGGGCGGGGAAGCAGGGCCACATACGTTCCGGTGACGATGCTGGATTGCACCTGCTCCTTCTTGGCCATGATCTTCAGCCCCAAGTTGAATCCCTGAACATCGGCAAAGGTGACGGCGCGCCCGTTGAATCCATCCAGCACCTGCTTGACCGCGTCCCGGATGTCGAGAGGCAGCTCATAATCCGGATGGTACCCCATGAGCATTTTTAGCTGAGCGATCTTTTCTCGTCGATCATTTTGGAGGCTCGTGATCTCCACCCGGTTGCTCTTTGCGGCGTTGGCCCACAGTCGCAGCTCCAAAGGATCCGCGGTCCCCTGCTGGTCGAGGCTCCTACCGTACGTCACCTTTTTTTGGTTCAAGGCCGCCATCTGTTTGTACGTGCCGATACTCTTGTCCAGAAATTGGATGCTACAGAAGAGTTTGGCCATCTCGGCAGTGCCGTCGGCAATTTTCTTGAAGTGCGATAGCTTGGCTATGTCTACGAGAATGCTATTTGCTTTAACTTTCAGGAGTGCCAAATAGGGATTAAAATCCTTCATGAAAAGCTGAACGTTGACCTGTCCGGGCTTGCCGCCTCCGGCCTCGGCGATATAATAACGGGTGATGACGTCCAGGCTGGGCAAGACCTCACCGTGGGCGTCTTTCACGTCTACGGATTTGACCTGGATCTCAAGCCGATTTTGCAGCAATTGCTCGGAATGAACCAACGAATAACGAACACAGGTAGGAAAATCAAAATACCCGTAGGATCGCGGCTTGATCGGTGACGATCCGGCCTCGGCATGGCCCGTGCCAAGAAAAAATAAGGTGAGCAAGGCCAAGAGGAACAGTCCGTACGAGCCGGCAACCCGGGACGCGCCGATGCCGGCGGGTCTCGCTCTGGACCCAAACGGTGTTCTTTCAGCCCTCAAAGCCAGTTCAGTCACGTCTTTCCATACCCTCAAGTCCCCTATGAAGTAAATTCTAGGGACTACACATAACGTCCGAAAAACCCTCTCGAATTTATAGATACCAACTGAAACCAAACCGCTGGCGCAAGTATATCGGAACGACCTGTAAAAGTCAACGCTGTTTTCCCTCAACTTTCCTTTCTCTGAGGTTCCGATCACGCAATCGGCACGGGGATTTTGTGCCGAGGCGAACAGACTCGTCGGGTCGGCCCGACCTTTCCTTCACACCGCCTTTGAAGATTAGGCACGCTCTCTTTCGCATCCCGGCCGCCGGGTTGTGGAGAATGTGCAACACTCCGCGCCATGGGTCTCATGCGAATTAGCAATCAAGCTCGGGATAGTTGAGGGGACCGAAACGTTGGCTTTTCGGGGCAATTCCTTCCGCTGCCAACGGAGCTGTCCGACGTCGCTTCAAGGGCTTACCCGAAACGCCGATCACAGATGCACCCTTGTGCCGGAGCCCAGCGAAGGCCGTACAGAGAGTCATCCCCCAAAATATTATGAAAGAAATTCGTTGAGCTGATCTCGCACCAGATTATTCCCCAGGAAACTCTGTTGTGCGATGGCGGCTTTGAACGTTTCCAGGCGGGTCTCAAAAGCGACCAGGAAATCCTCCGAGGGAACCGGAGCGGTAGAATAGGCACCGTACCCCAGACGGTCCAGGAAGAAGGCGTTGAGGAATTGCTCGTACGCATGGACGATGGGAAAGGACACGACCGGCTTTCCCAGATAGAGGGCTTCAGAGATGACGTTGTGACCGCCGTTGGTAATCGCGTATCGACATGAGGCCAAATCGCTCAGGAATCCGGCGGTGGAAAAGGCCTTGAACACGAGGTTGCTCCGGCTGGGTTGCTCGCCGAAGCCGTAGATCAAGAAGCGTGACCCCACCCTTTCAAGAACGGGAAACAGCCGCTGAAAGGTCGGCGAGGTTTGGTACACAAGGACGTGATCCCCCTCGGTGGGCTTTTGATTGCGCACTTCCCGCCTGATCAGCGGCGGTAACACCCAGGTGGTCGCGGGATTCTCAGGGAGCGGCTGAAAAAAGGAGATGATGACAAATCGCGAACAATTGCTGTAGAGGGCTCGAATGGTCCCGCACGTCATGAATCGGCTCCGGCGTTGTTCGGATGGAGGCTCGTACCGAGTGTGGGTCAAGACGTGCTGGTGGTCGAGGCTCACACAGAGACGTCCCTCTCGTAATGCCGCCAGGGGAGTAAAGTATTCATAGTCGGAGATGATGAGATCGGGATCGAAGCTCGCAATGAGCTCGGATACTCTCTTGACGTGCTTCTTTCTGTTGAGAAAGACTCCCAGGGCGTTGAGCGCCGTGGCCGCGACGTCCACCCGGTTGTTACGGTAAAGCGTGGAGGCCATGGGCAAACCCTCCACTCGGTAGCCGTAGGCGGAGAGATCGTGAGCCCTGCCCCCACCGAGGAAGAGGAATTCGTGCTCGGGCATCTCCTGGGCTATGGTGAGCGCTCGACTGACATGACCGCGGGCGTCTCCCATCACACCGTAAAGGATTCGAGCCATTACTCGCCGACTCCCCCTCGGAAGCGCCGGAACCCCGGGGATCGGGACTGCTTCCGTGTGTCCAGCGGCCTCAGAGGACCCATCATTTCACGCGTGACCACAACTGATCCTTTCCTTCGTTTACCGGTGAACGGGTGATCATGAACTCCCCCTTGACGCCGTAGATAAAAAAATCCACTTTGACATCGCCGGGAAAGATCAAAAACATTTTGTGGTCTTCCATCGTCCACATGCAGTCCGCACCCATGGGGTGCTCCCGATTGAAGACCCTGCACGTACCGTCCTTCCTTAGGGTCATAAGAATTCTGGTCGGAGACTTGGGGTCGGTCTGCTTCTTTTCTGCGAGGGGATTGTCATCAGGGAGGACCTCCCACGTGGCTATCAGGCTCCCCAGTTTGATCCGGGACTGGTAGATCTGTTCCGGAGTTATGCCTCCCCCGCACCATGCCCATGTCGGGAGAACCGTTAGAAACAAGAGTAGAAGTGATGCCGGCCGATTCCTCATCAATCCTCCATCCTGGAGCTCTGTTGCCGCGCCGAGCGAAGCCGAAAAGGGGCTCCTTGCCGACCCGGTCAATGTGTTGGACAAACTGTTACCGCTACTCATCTGTTTTTTCGAATTAATCATTGTTGTCGCCAACCGACGCCCCTTCTTCTCGGGGGCTCCGGAAGACTGCTCCCGGCGGCGGGAAGTTGAGGGACCCGCTGCTCTGTGACACGGGGAATCACCCACGTGGGAGCGCCCCAATCGATGTACGGTCTGCATGGTTCCCTCTTTGGGAGCGCAAGTCAAGGGGGAATACAACCAAGACAGAGTCTTCGCCGAGGATTTGCAATCTTATTAGATGACTATGTTTTTTCATTCAATACCGATCTCCCATGTCTAGCTAACATCCCAACATCCAATATTTTACTTGACAGCCCACAGACCTCATGATACCTCCCGCCCCCAGGAACAGATCGGGGAAGACGCCGTGGGGGCTCTTCCCGAGCGGGCGAGTCCTGCGGTCTGGCACCTGCGTGAAACAAGGAGGGTATAATGGTCAAAAGAGTCTTCTGTCTTCTCGTCTGCGTCGTAATGCTTGCGTCGACGTCACTGGCCTTGGCCGGCGGCGCCCCCGTGTATGCTCAGCCACCTGCTCCCTGCGGACCCAATCAGTACGCGCCTCAGGGCAATCCCTGTGCCTATTGGGGCGATGCTCCGTTTCCCGGGCTGTGTGGCGGCGTTGTTGCCTTGCCGTTCCTCGTGGTCGGGAGCCTTTTGGGTGGAAACACCGTCGGACCGTACGGTCCCGCACCGGCACCCGGATACAAATACGGTCCGCCTCCCATGCCTCCCAGACCTATGGCCAGACCCATGGCTCCCGCTTGCGGTCCGGGCTACGGCCCCCAGCAGGCTTCATTCCTGGGCGGTGGCAGCATGCTGGGCGGCCTTCCTTGCCTTGAGCTTTGCACCGGTCTGCTCGGTAGCCTGACAGGCGGCATGGGACTGGGACTCTAACAGATACAGTCGTAAGGTGGTGCGAGACCAGCGCATCGCAGAGAGACGAACCGGAACAGCCAATTCCAAAGATCTTTGGTGAATTCGCGACAGATCCGGGAACGCAATTATCACAAATCATCTCAATCCTTCCAATATTCGGGGACTTCGGTCCCCTTTTTTTTATTCCTCAGGCTGACCCGATTGCGAAGACAAACCCTGGACCGATGAGCCCTTTCTCACTAGAATGGCGATTGAGGCTTTTTCAGTGAACGGTGAGAAACGTGATGGCCCCTCCCTCCCAAGACACGGGCACGGAACGATTGATGACCCTGGAAGGGGTGCTCGATCGGCTGGTCTACTCAGGTGACACCAACGATTTCATCGTGGCCAGACTCATTGTCAGAGGCCGGAGGGAACCGGTCACGGTCGTAGGCAACCTGCCCCGGCCTCATCCCGGAGAAACCCTGGTGCTCCAGGGAGAATGGGTGTTCGACAAAAAGTTTGGGGAGCAATTCCGCTTTCGAACCGCGTACGCGCGGGCGCCCTCTACCATCAAGGGGATCGAGAAGTATCTTTCATCCAACCTCATCAAGGGAATCGGCCCCGAAATGGCCCGCCGCATAACCGCACTCTTTGCCGAGCAAACCCTTGACATAATCGAGGAGGAGCCGGACAGGCTCCGTGAGGTTCCGGGCATCGGTCCGGTGAGGGCGCAAAAGATATCGGAAGCCTTCAAGGAACAGAAAAGTGTCCGCGAGGTGATGCTCTTCCTCCAGACTCACGGCGTCACCCCCACCTACGCGTACAGAATCTATAAGAAGTATGGGAACAGGGCCATAGAGGCGGTGACGCAGAATCCGTACTGCCTCGCGACGGACATACGGGGCATCGGCTTTCGGTCGGCAGACAAGATAGCGGGGAGCCTCGGGATCGACATGCGGTCTCCCTTGCGGGCGCGGGCAGGAATTCTCCACACTTTGGACATGATGCAATCCGAGGGGCACGTATACTATCCTCGGACCAACCTTTTGGAAAAGGCAGCCGAGCTTCTGGGCATCGACGTGTTCACCCTCGGCAAGGCTCTGGACGGCCTGAGTCAGTCCAGGGAGGTCGTACTGGAAGAGGAGCGCGTCTACCTGTCCATGATGGCCTTCATGGAAAACTCAGTAGCTCTTAAGCTACGCAATCTGCTCTCCGCCCCGCGCTTCCTCCCGCCGATCAAAGTCGATGCAGCCATAGACTGGATCGAGCGCAGGACGAAGTTACGCCTTTCGCCGGCTCAAAAGACCGCCGTCTCCGCGGCGACGGACCACAAGGTGCTCATCATCACGGGGGGGCCCGGAACAGGAAAGACGACCTTGCTGAGGTCCTTGATGGAAATACTGGAGGCGAAGCATTTGCGGGTTCTCCTCGCCGCACCGACGGGCAGGGCAGCCAAGAGGTTGTCCGAGGCCACCGGACGGGACGCACGGACTCTCCATCGGCTCCTGGAGTATTCGCCGTCCGAGGGAGGCTTCCAAAGGGGCGCATCCAGGCCGCTTGAGGCTGAGTTCGTCGTGGTGGACGAGGTGTCGATGGTTGACATCTCGCTGATGCACCACCTTCTCAGCGCCATCCAGCCCCAGACCACCATCCTGTTGGTCGGCGATGCGGACCAGCTCCCCTCGGTGGGACCGGGTAATGTGCTCGGGGATCTCATAGAGTCGGGAAAGATTCCCGTGGTGCGCCTGGAGACGGTGTTTCGTCAGGCCCAGGAGAGCCTCATCGTGACCAATGCGCATCGGGTGAATCAGGGGATCATGCCCGTCAAAGAAACGGAGAGCGACACCCTCTCGGACTTCTATCTTATAGAGAAGGACAATGCAGACGAATCCGTCCGCCTCATCAAGGAGATGGTCTGCCGTCGGATTCCCGATCGTTTCGGATTCAACCCCGTGGAAGACGTTCAGATCCTCAGTCCCATGCACAAGGGGACTCTGGGAACCGAAAATCTCAACCGCGAGCTGCGCGAGATGCTCAACCCGTCGGGCTTGCAGATTAAAGGGGACCGTTTCAGAGTCGGGGATCGCGTCATGCAAACGAGAAACAACTACGACAAGGAGGTCTTCAACGGCGACGTGGGACGAATCGTTTCCTATGACGCGGAATGGGACGAGGCTTCGGTGGAATTTGACGGCCGAGCGGTCACCTACCACATTTCCGAGATGGACGAGATGATCCTCGCTTACGCGGTCAGCGTCCACAAGTCACAGGGGAGCGAATACCAGGCGGTGATCGTTCCGGTGAGCACCCAGCACTACGTCCTTTTGAGGCGTAACCTTCTGTACACGGCGATGACCAGAGGAAAGAGGCTCGTCATTATTGTGGGGAGTCCCAAGGCCCTTCAGATTGCGGTGGAGAACAAGATCGTGGAGCCCCGGTATACCGATTTGGCGAGAAAGATCTAGATGCGGCGTCAGGCGGGAACTGGGCTGCTCCCCCTGTCCGATAGCCTTCGTGCGGCTTGAGGTCGTTTCTTTCAGAGCCGGTTCCTTCGCTGACTACACGAAAGAAATCCCTCCACCTACGCCTTTGCCGAGCCGCCCACCAGCGCCCGACGCAGGGCAAGACCTTCTTCATAGACACGGAGATATTCCCGAGCGGACCTTTTCCATGAATAGTCTTTATACATACCCCGGACCATCAGTCGCTTCCACGCCTCGGGCTCTCGACGGTAAACGTCCACCGCTTTGAGTACCGTTTCCAGGAGGGCCGCGCCGGAAGGCTCGGTGAATTTGAACCCCGTCCCGGAGTCGTTTTTCGTGTCGAATTCTTCGACCGTGTCGGCGAGTCCGCCCGTACACCGGACGATGGGCACCGTCCCGTACTTCAGCGCATAGAGCTGATTGAGGCCGCACGGCTCATACCGCGACGGAACCATGAGCATATCCGAACCGGCGAAGATTTGATGGGCCAGCTCATAGTCGTAACTGAGAAAGATACCGGCATTCCCGGGGTACGTTGCTCCTATGTCCCGAAAGGATCGCTCGTACTTCAAGTCCCCCGTTCCCAACAGAACGAGCTGCAGGTCCCTTTCCACGAGAGACGGGACAACCTCTTCAAGCAAGTCGATTCCCTTTTGGGTGGACAGGCGGCTTACCATACCCACCAGCGGCACGTCGGGTCTCACCGGAAGGCCCGACCTCTGTTGGAGATCGGCTTTACATGTGGATTTTCCGGACAGGTCCTCGGGAGAATAGGCCGCGGCGCTGTACGAACCGTTGGCAGGGTTCCAGATCTCATAGTCTACCCCGTTGAGTATCCCGCAGAGGTCGTCTCCCTTCTCTTTCAGGAGTCCTTCAAGACCGAACCCGAATTCCGAAGTGAGGATCTCGTTACGATATCCCGGAGAAACGGTGTTGATCTTGTCGGCAAAAACGATACCGCTCTTGAGAAAGTTCAATTTGCCGTGGAACTCCATATGCTTGGGAGTGAAAAACTCCCACCCCACACCCACCAGGGGCATGTCCAGATGCCAGAATATTCCCTGGTACCCGAGATTATGTATGGTCATGAGCGAGGCGCTTTCATCCAGAAGCGGCTCGCCCGCGTACAGGGTCCGAAGGTAAACCGGCATTAACGACGCTTGCCAGTCATGACAGTGGAAAATGTCGTATTTGATCCCCCGAGCGAGAGCAACCTCGATGGCGGCACGGCACATAAAGACGAACCGTTCGGCGTTGTCTTCGTAGTCGCTTTCGGGACCGCCGTAAAGGTGCTCCCTGTCGTAGTAATCGTCGCATTCCAGGAAGAGGTACCTGCAGCCTCTTTTGTCATCAAGCTGCCATAGGGACGTGGGAATTGCCTTCGCGTTGAGGGTCACCTCTATTTTGGGATCGATTCTTTTGAGGTCGTACCTGTCCGAGTCGATACCCCGGTACTTGGGCAGCAGGACGTCCACTTCCAGGCCCAACGCGGCAAGCTCCGCGGGAAGAGCCGACAAGACCTCTCCCAGGCCTCCGGTTTGAGCATAGGGAGTCGCTTCGGGAGTCACCATAAGAATACGCACGCCTGCCACCTCCGCATCGGATCGTAACCGCAGGATCTCTCTCGATTCAGACCACGAATCGGTTCACATTCAAACTTGTAGGGGGTCCTGCTTCCGACGGTAGTTAATTATTATAAGTCCCCTTACTTTTTAATAAAAGCCTTTTATCGGCACCGGGGCTCTTCTCAACCTGCTTTTCGCTGCTTAATGTGGGAGATCAAGCCTCCGCTATCGAGGAGCTCCTGCATGAACGGAGGTATGGGGGCCACTTTGAAGGATGCCCCGGTCGATAGGTTCCGGATTGTCCCCTCATCGGGATCAACTTCCAGCCGGTCACCTTCCCGGGTGCTCTCGGCCGCCTCCGGCGATTCGAATATGAGAAGCCCCATATTAAATGCATTGCGAAAGAAAATCCTCGCATAGCTTTTCGCTATGACGCAGGCAACGCCTGCACCTTTGATCGCTACCGGGGCGTGCTCCCGTGAAGATCCGCAACCGAAATTCTTCCCCGCGACGATGATGTCGCCCTTCCGGACCTTGGAGGGAAACTCCGCATCCGCGTCTTCCATGACGTGCTCGGCCAGTTTTTCAGGTTCGGTCAAACTGAGATAGCGAGCCGGTATAATCTCATCGGTATTGACGTCGTCACCGAATTTCCATGCTTTTCCCGTGAAAGTCATCTTTCTTGCCTCCTCGCGGCACCGTACCGACATCCCGACGCCGACAAAGCCCCATGAGCCGTGATTGGGTCGGCCGTAACGGCCGAGGCCGCTGCATGTGCAAAGGCCGGCCGCCAATTGTCGGTCAACCGGTAATTTTTGGCATCATCGCGTCGCGAATGCAAGGGGCTTTTCATTACGTGTTGAAATATTCTGTCAAGAAATGAATTGACGGACCCTGTTTACCGCCATGGGAAGGCTCCTTATTATTGCAGGATTAGGCGCAATTTCCCGGGTGCCTCGCGGTTCACGGCGCGTACTTTTCCAGGTATCGGCGCAACCTGAGTTTGGCCGCAGTATTGCGTGAGCTCATGAACCGGATTTTACCGAAGATGGGGCGCTCCGGCCCCCAGGCCCGGTCGTACCTGCCGAGAATCCAGAATATGCCGCTGTCCGAGTTGGGATCACGGCCATCGAGGGCGAATCGGTTGTTGAGCTCGATCATCACCTCCAACGCTTCCCTGGGTGAAGGCGACCACTCGAGAATCTTCTTGCCCCACAGCATACGGAGGTACGTGTGAATGTGCCCTTCGGTCAGGAGCTGATTCTGTGCAGCGTTCCAGAGACGATCGTGAGTACGGGCCTCTTTCAGCTCGTCATACGAATAGAGGTAGGGTCTCGGGTCGTTCCCGTGGAGGGCAAGGGTCTTGCGGGCCCAATCCGGGAGCGACTCGTACCCCTCAGGACCTCGGATATGAAAGCTCCGATGATATCCCAGCTCTCTCCAGGTGATTAGCTGGTCGAGAAATGCCTCTACGGATTCGCTCGCCCCCCACCACCCCGAGCGCCGGCCGTCGGCCTTGGATGAAATCCTCTGCTCTGTCCACCCTTCCCTGCTCATGACCTCGTAGAAGATCTGGTGGACGGAAATGTGGCCGAAATGGAGATAGGCCGAGAGGCGGCTGCTCGCGTCGTCATCCGGATGGTTGCGTGCCTCCCCGTACCGTGGGAGATCCTGCTCCAGGAAGCTCCTGAGGCGGGCCCCGGCTGCAAGGGGACCGCCGGTTTCTTTCGATGGGGAGACCGAGTGATCTATGGGGAGCGCTGCCAAGGCTCTCGACTCTCCCACCAGGAGTCGATGGGACAGTTGGTTTCGACTTTCGGCAAGCACCTTTGGCCACTCCTCGAGGAAGGGCAGCCTTTTCCCGCGGAAGGGGTCGGGGTCGGGAAAAGCTTGGAGATGCTCGGGAAGAGTCTTTTGCAGGTGTCGTCGGAAGCTGTACGCCGTGGGATAGACCCGGTCTGAGGCGGCTGTCGGTAACAGGCCGTTGGAATCCACCTTTTCGAGCTTCACGGCAACCTGCCCGGCCGCGGCTTTCACCATCCGGGGAAGAAAAAAGTGCGGATAATGATCGGTCACCACAACGCAGGCTTGGCGAGAGAGAGCAGCCAGGAGGCCTTTCCCTTCATCTTCCCACGTCTCCACGAAGGGATGGTACGCGACCCCAGCGGCGGCGAGCCTCTCAGCGTTGTCCCTCATGCCGTCGATAATGAATCGGTGCAATCGATCCGACGCCCATTGATAACCGCATCGCAGGGCTTCCAAAACAAGGAGCGGCTTATTGAGCTCCTCGGCCCATTGCACGGCCCGCTGGAGTGCGAAGCTCCACTCCGTGCGCCGATGGGCGATCATCCAATAGAGGACGTAATCTCCGGAAGGGCGGAGAGGCTTTTCATTGACGGATTGCAGCCTGGATTCAGGTACTCGGCTCATCGTTCTCTCTTGCTCCCGGCCAACGGTTCGGCAGCCGCCCCCAGTGACCGACAGCTATTATACAATCACAGAAGAAGCCTTTCACACACAGAATAGCACAAAGACAGCAGAGGGGGGACCGTGTCGGGAATGCATCCGGCGAGAGGATTCGACGGAGCCCTTAGTGCTCAATTTCATGAGCTCGGTCGCACATTTCACCTCGATCGGCACTATCAAGGCATCTATTCATGAACGATCGTCCTCTCCGTCATTCCTGCGAAGCCGGGAATCCAGGCTCTTCAGAACATTCCGGACCTCGGCTTTCGCTCGGGGTGACGACACGGGACCATTCGGGGTCATCCTGAAATGGATTGCCTTCAAGAACCGAATTTGCGAAAAGGAGTCCTTAGCCTCGGGCTTCATCCGTACCAGGAGCAGCATGATAATTGGATGGGGTTGGAATACCACCCGCGACGGTGTATGGTGCCGGGGCGGAGCGTTCGTGCGCGCGGCCCGGGAAGGTGAAACCTGCCCGTGCTTTGAACAGGTGCTTGAGAAGCTGCGGAAAGAGAAATCCAGGCGGCAGAATCTTGACGGTCGGCCAAGCTCGACTGTTGCCCAAGGGTGGGCGACGCTCCTTACCATGAGAGAGGGTTGCACATGAATGAGGGACACCTGAAACGTATTGCCGAAGAGCTCAAAATAAGCATCCGACAGGTTCGCTCCACCGCGGAGCTGCTGGAAGAAGATTGCACGGTTCCTTTCATTGCTCGGTACCGAAAAGAAGCTACCGGTGAGCTGGACGAAGTCGCGGTTACGGCGATCAGGGACAGGCTGGAGCAGCTTGGGGAGCTGGACAAGCGCCGCGAAGCCATTCTCAAATCCCTGGAGGAGCGGGAGCTTCTCACCGAACCGCTGCAAGATGCGGTTTTGGCCGCCCAAACCATGGCCGAGCTCGAAGACGTCTATCTCCCGTACCGTCCGAAACGTCGCACTCGAGCAACCATCGCTCGGGAGAAAGGGCTCGAGCCGCTCGCGGAACGACTCTTTTCCCAGGAGAATTTCGATCCTGCACGTGAAGCGGAATCGTTCGTTGACGAAGCCAAGGGGGTTGAAAACGCTGACCAGGCTTTGGCCGGAGCCAGGGACATTATCGCGGAGTGGGTGAACGAGGACTCGGATGCCCGATCTGCCGTGAGAAGACTCTTCTTCGACAAAGGGACAATCCGGTCGAGGGTCCTGGAAGACAAAGGCGAGGCAGGGGCCAAGTTCAGGGATTACTTCGAATGGGACGAAGACATCTCCGCGGCTCCCGGCCATCGCGTTCTCGCCATGTTCAGGGGGGAGAAGGAAGGTGTTCTCAGCATCCAGGTTCGACCGCCGGAACAGGACGCCCTGGCCCTTTTGACGCGGAAATTCGTGAAGGGCGGCCATCCGGTTTCCGGACAGGTGGGTATGGCGGTGGAAGACGGGTACAAGAGACTCATGGCGCCTTCCATGGAAAACGAGATCCGGCAGGAATCCAAGAAGCGGGCCGACGAAGAAGCGATCCGCGTCTTTGCCGAGAACCTCAGAGAGCTCCTGCTCGCCCCGCCCCTCGGACAAAAGAAGGTCCTGGCGCTGGACCCCGGGTTCCGCACGGGGGCCAAGCTCGTTTGCATGGACGCGCAGGGCAAGCTCGTGCACCATGAGACCATTTACCCCACGCAATCGGCGAAGCTCGCCCAGGAAGCGGGAGAACGGGTCAAAGAGCTGTGTCGGCAATTTCAGATAGAAGCAGTGGCCATCGGAAACGGGACGGCCGGACGCGAGACCGAGTCATTTGTGCGATCTCTGGGCCTGGACGAATCTATCATGGTGGTGATGGTCAACGAGAGCGGGGCGTCGATCTATTCAGCTTCCAAGGTAGCGCGCGACGAATTTCCCGAGCAGGACGTAACGGTTCGCGGTGCGGTCTCCATCGGAAGGCGACTGACAGACCCACTGGCCGAGCTGGTGAAGATCGATCCCAAATCCATAGGGGTGGGGCAGTACCAGCACGACGTGGATCAGGGCGCCCTCAAGAGGGGCCTTGACGACGTGGTAATGAGCTGCGTCAACGCCGTGGGGGTGGAGGTCAACACAGCGAGCAAGGAGCTTCTCACGTACGTCTCGGGACTGGGCCCGACGTTGGGGCGCAACATCGTGGCTTACCGGGACGAGCACGGTGCGTTCCGCTCCCGCAAGGACTTGTTGAAGGTGCAGCGTCTCGGCCCGAAGGCTTTCGAGCAGGCCGCGGGATTTCTGCGCGTGCGGGGAGGCCAAAACCCTCTCGATGCCGGCGCGGTTCATCCCGAACGGTACAAGCTGGTCGAAACCATGGCAAAGGACGTCGGGTGCTCGGTGCAGGACTTGATGAAGAATGAAGAGTTGCGTAAGAAAATCCGTTTGGAGAAGTACGTTGACGACAAAGTCGGCTTGCCCACGCTGACCGACATCATGAACGAGCTTGCCAAACCGGGACGAGATCCTCGGGAGCGTTTCGAGGTATTCAGCTTTGCAGAAGGGGTGAATGCACTGGAGGACCTCAAGCCCGGCATGAAGCTACCCGGAATCGTCACCAATGTGACCAAATTCGGCGCATTCGTCGATGTCGGCGTGCACCAGGACGGACTGGTTCACATCAGTCAGTTGGCGGATCGGTTTGTCAAAGATCCCGGAGAGGTGGTCAAGGTCAGCCAGAAAGTCATGGTTACCGTGCTGGAAGTCGATGTTCCTCGGAAACGCATCTCACTCTCCATGCGCAGCGATTCGGAGCAGCCCCGAGGGGCCGCCAAGAGCGACACCCGTGCGACCTTCGGTCAGAAGATCAACATCCCGGAATCGCTTCGCCGGAGGTCCAGGTAGAGAAGACCTCCCGGGTATGACGGACCGGCAACAATTGACCGGTCCTGCATGGGGCGGCCGTTCGAACATCTCTGGCGTGAACGTGAGTCGGAACAGGGGCTCCAGTACCTCCGTCGGTTGCGACGCGAGAGGTGAGCAACAGACCCGGAGGATTTCCCGTTCACCATTTATCTGGTTGTGCTACGTGGGGCAGGCCTATGCAATATTTGTATCTTGCAATTGCCATTGTTGCTGAAGTGGCCGCGACGACGTCATTGAAGGCATCCCAGGAATTCACGAAATTGGCTCCATCGGTCATAGTCGTCATCGGATACGGCATCGCGTTTTACTTCATGACTCTTGTTCTTCGGTACATACCCGTCGGCATCACTTATGCCGTGTGGGCCGGGCTGGGCATCGTCCTCGTGGCCGCGGTAGGAGCGATCGTGTACGGAGAAGTCCCGGATCTGCCTGCCGTCATAGGTATGGGTCTTATCATTGCCGGCGTGGTCACTATCAACCTCTTGTCCAAAACGGTGAGCCACTAATTTTCTTTGCGTCAAGGGGCAATTGTCGTCCCCGATCGAAGAAGGGCTTCACCGCGCATGGATGCTTGCAACACAGGGAGTCAGCCGCCCGTAATTCCCATGGCCGTCAGTATGGCCACCTCTGTCATGGATATGGCATTGATGAGGGCGTGCATGGCCATGCCCGGGTACACCGAGCCGGTCCTGCTGCGGGCTATCCCGAGGAGCAAACCGCCTACAAAGATGGTGGCAAGTTGGTAGGAGTCGTATTGGACGTGGATAATGGTCCATACGAATGACGTGATGACGATCGCGGGGACGGTTCCGAGTCTCGATCTATCGATCCCCTCGAAGATGAATCCTCGGAATAACGTCTCTTCGAATATAGGGGCGGCCGCGGTGAACGCAATCCAGAGGAGGGGAACGAAATAAGCCGTCTTGTACGTCTTGAACATGAACTCGGGGACCACGGGCCGCCCAAGAAGTCTGGTGAGGCAGTCGGTTCCCAGAGCGAACATCAGAGTTATGCCCAACCATTTGGCCATGGTGAGACCACGAACGGGTCGGACGGCCAGATAATCCTGGATCGTTGCACCCTTGCGGATTTTGACCGCCAGAAAGACCAGCCCGAGACATACCACGGTACTCAACAGAACGGACAGGGCCACGATGAATCCGTTGGAATCGATCATCTTCTCGAGAGTTGCAGGGTTCAGGGACGGCGATCGTTTTACCGCTAGAGCCGCAAATCCGAACAGGATCGCTAGCTGGAGCACGAAATAGACCACCAGAATAACGGTTCCAAAGAGCAGAGTTCCGGCTATGCCCCAACGCGGCTCCGACGGGGCGGTTGCGGACTCGGCAGAATCGGTCAAAGTCGCCTCTCCTCTCTCCTCATGGAAATCTGTTGCCACCTCGTTCCTCTTTTCTCGAGCTCGTGCACATCGGCACGCCGGGTCTCGCCACGATGGGGTAACCCGGAGAACCAGGAAGAAATCTCTGCCCGAAATCCCCTGCCGTCAAGTACGCCCGAGCCTACAGAGCGGCAATCCCCTTGCCTCCGACGGTCACATGCAGAAAGGAGGGATCGAACCGCGCACTGCACGATGATGCCCGCGGCCTCTTACGGTCCGGTCGTCACTCAATTCTTCTTGCCTTCACTGCCGATTAGTCTGCTGAGGACTTCGCTGAGCTGACGTGCGTTGTAGGGTTTGGGAATGACCCCTCTAAACCCGTACCGCTGATAATCGGCCATGATGGGATCGTGTGAATAACCGCTCGAAACAATTGCCTTGACGTCCCGGTCGCATTCCATGAGACGGCCTATCACTTCCCGTCCGCCCATGCCCCCCGGAACGGTCACGTCCAGGATTACCGCATCGTGGGGCTTTCCTGCAGCTTTGGCAGACCTGAAGAGCTCCATGGCTTCGTCTCCGTCCCTCGCCGTATCGACCTCATAGCCCAACAAATGAAGCAATTCCGCTGCGAGATCCCTTATTTGCTCCTCATCGTCCATAATAAGAATTCTGCCGCATCCCGACATCACCGTCTCTTCGGACCTGGGACGGGGGTGGGTCTTGAGATCGGAGGCAGGCAGGAGCACATGGAATGTCGTCCCGGCACCGGGCTCCGATTCCACGGTGATGTGTCCTCCGTGACTCTTGACGATCGAATAGGCCGCAGCCAACCCGAGACCGCTCCCCTCCGACTTGGTCGTGAAATAGGGGTCGAACACCTTGGGGAGCGTCCTCTCGTCTATGCCTCGCCCGTGGTCCTCGATGGAGATCCGTACATACTCTCCCGGCTCCAGAGGCAAATTCTCCTGAGACGTGACCAATACGTCTTCCGCTCCGATGAGTATCAAGCCCCCGTCGGGCATGGCCTGGTCGGCATTGATTACCATGTTGCCGATCACCCGCCCGATTTGTACTTCGTCTATTTCAACGGAGCTGAGATGCTTCGCGATGGCAAACTCGCAGCGCACGTTGGAGCCCCTCAACGCGAAGGAGCAGGCATCTTCCACCACTTCGGCGATGGAAGCGGTCTTCTTGATGGGTGCCCCCCCTTTGGAAAAGGTGAGCAACTGCTGCGTCAAATCCCGGGCCCGTACACATGCCTTCTCCGCTTCACCCAACCGATGGTGAGCCTTGCTCTCGGGGCTCTGCAGCAACTTGGCGAGAGACACATTTCCCTGCACTGCGGTCAGGATGTTGTTGAAATCGTGGGCAATACCTCCGGCCAGTACCCCGATGGATTCTATCTTCTCCAACTTCAGCAGTTCCTGTTCCGAGCGTTTCCTTTCCGTCACGTCCCGGCATATTCCCCGAAATCCCTGGACTGCCCCCGACGAGTCTTTCATCGGGGAAATCGAGAGCTCCAAATGTCTTTCAGTGCCGTCAATATTGGTCATTTTCCAGTAGTGGTCTTTAACTGAGACGCCGGTCTTGTACACCGTGTGGAAAACCTCGTAGAGCCGGTCAGCGTCCTCCTTTGAAAGGAAATCTCTGTAACTCCTTCCCAGAAGCTCCTGTTTGTCCCTTCCGAAGATCTTGCCGGAAGCATCGTTTAGGAAAGACCATTTTCCTGCCAGATCCAGCTCGTAGTAAACCGCTTCGATGTTCTCGATGATGGTGCGATACTTCTCTTCGGACTCGCGGAGGGCTTCTTCGGCCCTCTTGCGATTCGAGATATCCCTGACCCAGACCTGCATCCCCGACTGTGAGCCCATCGCTATGACCCGGGCCCTGATTTCCGCCTCCAATGACGAGCCGTCCTTGCGCAGGAGACGCACTTCGTTCTGGGGATCCAGGCAGGCCCCGGCAGCCCTGGCCGCGGCCCGGGATTTGGCTCCCTCCTGGTAGTCCGGATGATAGATCAGCCAGTGGGCCATTCCCTCCAACTCTCCCTCCTCATAACCGAGCATCTCGTAGAGGCGGGTGTTGGCAAACACAATCTGATGGCCTTTTCGCACCAATATGCCGTCGAAGCTCTCTTCAACGAGGGAGCGGTAACGCTCTTCGCTCTCTCGGGATGCCTCTTCCGCTTTCTTTCTCTCGGTTATGTCCGAAACGGTGGAGATCGTTCCCTTCCCGGGATCCAAATGATCCAGAGCACTGATCCTGAGCTGACCGAAAAAAATCGAGCCGTCCGCCCTTCTGAAGCGGACTTCCGCCTCCAAGGGTTTGCCGACGGCGACGCTCTCCAGGAACCGCCTCTTGATCCGTTTGTATCCGTCGGAGGAATAGTAGAAGTCGCCGGGATGCCTGTTCATATAATCGCTTTCATCGGCATGCCCGAACATCTGCTTCATGGCTTCATTGGCCCATTTGAGCTTGGTGTGCTCGAAGTATGCGATGCCGAGAGGAGAAGCGGTGAGTATTCGCTTGAGCATTCGCTCGCTGTCGAGAAGGGCCTGCTCCGCCTTGTTCCGTTCCCCTATTTCGAGGAGCAATTTTTCATTGGCGCTTTTGAGATCCCGGGTGCGCTGCTCCACACGCTCTTCCAGTTCGGCCCTGGATCGTTGCAATGCATTTTCCACACGCTTGCGTGTGATCTCCAGTGCTGCCAGGTTTCCCATCAAAGCCAGCGTTTCCAGGTCGGAACGTGAGAAGGATGTTTTTACTCGATTGAAGACGTACAGCACCCCGAGATTGGTTCTTCCCATCTGAATGGGAACGGCAACGCCGGAGAGGAGACCCTCTTCTCGGACCACATCGTGAAGGAGGGGAGCGGTTTCTTTGAAATAATCGTCAACGATGAGACCCATGCCGGAATCCGCCACTCGTCCTCCGAGGCCTTTTCCCAGAGGTATCGTCAGCTTCTTGAACGCGTCCGTCCGAATCCCGGACAACGTGTGCATGTAGACGTGGCCTTGCCCTTCGTCGCGCAAGGCAATATAGGAGGTTTCTCCCTGCAGCAATTCCTTGCTCTTCTCCACCACCAGCGACAGATTTTCATCCAGGCTTCGATTGGCCGTCATGGCGACGGCAACTTCGTAGAGAGCCCTGAACTTGCTCAGCTCCGCCGCCAGGCTCGTCTCGGCCTGCGTGCGCTCGGTAATCTCCCGTTGCAGCCGTTTGTTGGCTTCGATCAGTTCGGCCGCACGCTCCCTGACGAGGCCCTCAAGTTCTTCCTGTGTCCTCCTTTCCACTCTCGCGTCGTTCTTATGTTCCGCCATGTCGTCCCGACCTTTACGACGATTTGATCTCAAAGGCTCCTCCCCCACGCCACTCCAGCCTGCAGCCTCCGTTGCCGTCGGGTTTTATGGCATAGTGGTAGTCCACTCTCGAGTGGGGCCTGAGACAGATGCCGACATCCCGGAATTCTCGGGCTTCCGTCTTGTCGATGAGCTCTCGTACAAGCCATGCCGCCAGGCACTCAACGTCCTGCAATCCGCCTCTCTCTCGTGCCACCGCCTCGAGAAAAGGCGTCAACACGGGGAGCAGGCTATCCGGGTCCGCAACATTCTGGACGTAAATCACGGTGAACGGAGAGCCGGCTCCGGCCTCGTACACTGCCACGTGTGCATTGTTTTCCATGGCGCAATCCTTATGCCGGCCCCTCGCTCGGGAGGGTTGCCGGAGGCACGCAGTAGGGACACTGTCGGCGCAGGACGTCTGCCCACGCGAGAATACCCGAGGTACCGGAGGAGTCCCCTGCCCGCTTGAGGAGCTCCGGGAGCCTTTTGACGAAGCTTGCCGGTTATGGGTCCCAGGATTCGTCCGGAGCAATTCGCCTGCGAACCACTGCAGTCCCTTCACCGGCTCTCGTCTGCATCAAACTCAGCGGACCCAAATTCCGTTAGGCTTTGGTTACCATTATGACTGAGGCTGCTTGCCCATGTCCAGGTTTTTCGGATTGTACCCGCACCGAGTGCGTCGGGTCTTATGGGAGACAAACGGAACGGAACAGCGAATGGGTTGCCCACTGCAGTTCGGTTCTACTTCCGCATATCGCTATGCATGTTCCTCCAATTCGGGGAATTCCCTTTACCGAGAAGCCCCGATTATGATAGATACAATGAGGGAAACTCACCATCATTGCTTTCGAGGATTTTCATACAGGGCACGTTGCGGCGGGAGGAGTGCTCCGCATAGCGACCGGGAACCGGGACGAATACCCGAACCGGGGACGGAGAGTGCCTCGATTGCTCTTCGGGTGGTTGTACGTTATCAACGCTGCACGCTGACGACGGTCGGTATCGTACGCTCTACGAATTGTGGTGCAGCTTCCGGCCTGCAAAGAGGTGTTTCATGAAAACAGCCATCGCGACGATCTTCGCATTCTTGCAGATTGTCTTTGCTGCACATGCACAACAGTCCTTCACTGCCCACGGCTCCACAGTCATCTATGCCGCGCCGGACTCGTCTCAATGGAATCTTGTTAACGACGGCATTCATCCAAAGTCGGGCGGCTATCTTCTCATGTTCGAGCACAAACCCATTGCCGATGCCCAAGGCCGCCCCATAAAGCCGGTGATCGCCGTCATATGCGAACCGGTTAAGGATTCTTCGGATGTGATCAAGTACTCGATCGCCAAGCGGTTACAAGTCCCGTTCGAGGTCAAGAAGATGCTGATCCCTCAGCGAGGGGATTTCACGTACAAGAATGCTGTCGGCTTTGAGGGGCAATACGACAAGGGAGTCATTCACAAGGTCCTCATCGGCCACATGCGCCACAAGGAAGTGGGGCTTCAAATAATCTGCGATTCCACCGACGGCGTGTACGACAAGGTTGATTCGGACATGAGAAATTTTCTCAAGTCGGTCAATTTCAAGGAATGAATGGGCAACCGACGCGATTGTCTCTAAGACTCCGTAATGTTATACTGCCTGTCGGTTTTGCGTCACGCCACATGACGGATAGATCGAGCCACGGGTGTTCATGAGCACCGGCTCAGGTGTCTTTTTGCACCCCAAGATCCGCATTCGAAGGTACTGGCCGCAATGAAAGAGCCGGAAACCGCACTTGAACCGCCCGACAGCCGCTACCGTTCCATTGTTGAGGATCACCCAAACCCCATATGTCGATTCCTCCCGGATGGGACGCTCACCTTCGTCAACAGAGCATTCCGTGAGTATTTCGATCGGGAAGACGACCATGTGATCGGGAGCAGCATTTTCGAGTTCATCGGTGAAGAGCGCCTGCTCCAGGTGCGAGAGCGGCTGGCAGCTCTGAGACCCGACCAACCGGTGCTCACCCACGAACAGGAGGTTTTCACTCCAGGCGGCACACAGTGGCGTCAGTGGACCCTCAAGGGGATATTCGATCCTCAAGGCAGGCTCAGAGAGATCCAGTCGGTCTGGCGCGACATTACCGACCGTAAGCTGGCCGAGATGGATCTCCTCAAGAGTCAGCAGCGGTACAGGAAACTCATTACCTCGATTCCCGACGGCGTGGTGGCATACGATCCGCAGGGAGAGGCGACGTACGTCAACGACGGCTTCGTGCACCTCTACGGGTGGACTCAGGAGGATCTCCTCAGCGGGACCATAGACTTCGTGCCCTCGGAGGAAGTGGAACGGACACTGGAAGCGTGGCAAAAGACTTTCGGAGGGGAAAAGGTCTCTTTCGAGACCAAGCGACGAACCAAGACAGGGGGAATCCTCGACATCCAGCTCCGAACGGCAAGCCTGCGCGACCGACACGGCCATATCACCGAGAACATCGTCATTCATCGGGACATCACCGAAATGAAGCGGGCTCAGGAAGAGCTCCAGAGAGCCCATGACGAGCTGGAGCTTCGTGTGACGGAACGTACAGCGGAGCTTTCCAGGGCCAACGAGCAGCTCAGACGGGAGATCATGGAGCGCAAACACGCGGAGGGGAAACTGCGTGAAAGCGAGGAGCGCCTCAGAACCGTTTTTGAAACCGCCCAGGATTGCATCTTTCTCAAGAACAGAAACCTGGTGTACACCCACGTAAACCCGGCCTTTCTCAAAGCGTTGGAATTGAGGGACATGGATGTCATCGGGAAAACCGACGAAAGCATCTTCGGCCCTCACGAAGCCGCCTATATCAACGACCTGGAGAGTAGAGTCCTGACGGGCGAAATCGTCGGAGCGACGTACAATGTGAGTGCAGGCGGTATGGCAAAGACATTGAACTGTATCCGCGTCCCGATCCGAAATCATTCCGGAGAGCCTATCGGAATCTGCGGCATCGCCCGGGACGTCACCGAACAAAAGGCCCTGGAGCGCCGCTGTGTCCGGACTGCCGCGGGGTACAGATCGGGCGCAATGGAGGTGACCCTCAATCAGCTTCGTGTGGCCGCCGAAAGTGAGAGCATCGTCCTGCTCCTGGGAGAGAGCGGGAGCGGAAAAGACTATCTGGCACAGTACCTTCACGACCATTCGGGCCGAGCCGGCGGACCGTTCTTCGGCATCAACTGCGCTGCGCTTGCCGCGTCTGTGGCCGAATCCGAGCTTTTCGGGCATGAGCCCGGCTCCTTCACCGGGTCCCGCGGTCGAAAGCGCGGGCTGTTGGAAATGGCGGAGGGTGGGACCCTGCTCCTGAACGAAATCGGCGAGCTCTCTCAAGAGCTCCAGGGTAAGCTCCTCACCTTTTTGGACACCCAGTCGTTTACCCGGGTGGGGGGAGAAAAGACCGTCAGAGTGAACGCTCGGATTGTGGCCGCGACCAATCGCGATCTCGAAACCGAGGTCGCTGGAGGGACCTTCAGAGAGGACCTTTACTATCGCCTTAACGTGCTATCCATCCGTGTGCCGCCTCTGAGGGAACGGTTGGAGGACATCCCTTTTCTGGCAGAAGACCTCCTCGCCACCCTCGCCAACAAGTTGGGGCTTCATGCTCCGCCGTCTCTGGACACGTCAGCCCTGGAATCTCTCGGCCGATATCGGTGGCCCGGCAACGTGAGAGAACTGAGAAATATCCTGGAGAGGGCTTTGATCTCATGCCGAGCACCAATAATCACGTCCGACGATCTCGTCATGCCCAAAGGGAGCGCAGAGAAACCGACCGATGACAGAGAAATCCCCGTTTCCGTGACCCTGTCGGACAAGCTCAAGATGAACGAGGCGTTGGACGAGGCCAAGAGAATCATGATCGAAACGGCCCTGAAACGGCGCCGCGGAAATGTATCGTCCGCGGCCAGACTGCTCGGTATTTCGAGGGATTCTCTGCGATACCATATCAAGGTTCTTCGGATCCCCTAGGGGTATGTGGTGCACCGGAGATTCCCGGTTGATCCGTCGTCATCAAGTCAGCCACGTTCGTGGACTGTGAGGAGAGGCGTTCATCACTTCTCCGGACATTCTTGATTCCAATGACTCGGACGAAAATCTTCGCAAACTGGTCAATTCCAGTGGATTCCCGCTGCAGCTCACGATCAAGAAAGCAGTCGAGAACCCAGATGGAGACCGGAAATGGAGATTACAGACAGAAGAGCGCCCGTGGAGCAATCAGACATCGGATCAAAGCGGGTTGATTGATCTGATTCTGGATTATAGTCCTGCAACTCAGATACTTGTTGTCGCGTCTAAACGGGTAAGAGATTCACGCTGGATATCATTGCTTCCCTCAGACGAGACCAAACTGCTTTCACGTGCCACGTCGTGGACCACCTATCGGTCAAATCATTTTGGCTGGATTCAAAGGGCTGTGAGACCTGTCTCCTTTGAATCAGGCATTGACCTTGCAGTTACCAATTTGACCTTGTGCGCTGAATAGAGGCAAAGATGAAGCGCTTATGGCTCTTGAGTACGGTTTTTCTCTGCTGCTGGGTTGTCCTTTCTGTGGTTCGGGCATCGGCCGGCGAGCCGATCGTGCTTACCGCGGACCACAACTCCTATCTCCTGGGTTTGCACATGGACATCCTCCACGATCCTGACAGGAAATTCACGATTCAGGATGTGGCAACCGCCCCCTTGGCCGATCGCTTCACTCCGAGTCGAAGCCAATCGCCCGGCTTTGGTTTCGGTGCCTCCGCTCAGTGGATCAGGTTTACGTTGGTAAATGCAAGCAGTGCGTGCCGTGACTGGGTGCTCGAATTGCAGTCACCCACCATAGATTACATCAATCTCTACTGTTCTCAAGGAGATGGTTCTTTCCGAAAACACAGCTCGGGGGATGCCGTTCCTTTTACCAAGTGGGAAATCGCTTACAGCTCGCCGGCCTTTCGACTCAAAATACCTCCTGGAGAGCAGATAACCTGTTACCTGCGACTCGAAAGTTCGGGCTTGATAAGAGCTCCTTTATTCCTCAGGACATCGGAAGCTTTCGAATCCCATGCTCGCCGGGAACAGATATGGTCGGGCCTGTTCTTCGGCGCAACGGCAATTATAGTCATCTACGGCATCTTTTTGTGGTTGGCCCTGAGAGACGGCACACACCTCTACTATGTGCTCTCGACCGCAAGTCTCACCATAACGAGCGCTGTCTTTACCGGATTAGCCTATCAATACATATGGCCGTCCTGGCCTCGATGGAACACTGCTGCCGTCATGGTATTTTCCGGCATAACGCTATTCTCGCTGATGGGGTTTGTGAGGAGCTTTCTGAAGAGTGCAGAATACACGCCGCAGATGGACAAGATTGCCAAGGCAATCATGTACAGCTCCATACTGGCCTCGGTTCTGGCGTACCCCACGCACAGGCTGTCGGCCGGACTCGGACTCGGAATAAGCGCTGCTTGGTGCGCCCTAACCACTATTCTCAGTGTACGGATCTATCTGAAGGGCTACAAACCTGCTCTCAGTTTCCTGCTCGCGTACCTTGTGCTCTTGGTCGGCCTCTTTATCTGGACTGTGGCGGCGGCTGCACCCGCTGGATTCAGCTCGGGGTTTAACCATCTGATCAGGCTCGGCCTGATCATCACGTGGGTGCTGGTAGCAGGAGTTCTCGCAAACCGGTACAGAATAATACAGAGGGATTACAGCAGTTCTCTTGAACGGGAAGTGGATCGTCGGACTACGGACCTCGCTGAAGCGCTTTGTGAGCTTCAGAAGAATCGGGATCTACTGGAAGCAAGAGTGGAAGAGCGTACTGCTGAGTTGGCCGAATCCAACGAGCAGCTCAGGCAGGAAGTCCAAGAACGGATTCGCACCGAGAAGTTGTTGGAAGAAGCACACTTTCGGCTGGAAGAGAGCGCCCGGAAATGTTTTATCAGCGAGGAACGATTCAGGACGGTCTTTGAGGCGTCCGGGGACTGCATGTTCATCAAGAACAACGATCTCACATACGCTCAGGTGAATCCGTTCATGCTCGATCTGCTGGTCGAGTCCGCGGACTCGATCCGGGGCAAAACGGACCAAGAGGTCTTTGAGCCGGAATATGCACGGCACGCAAGGAGTGTTGAGGAACGGGTCCTACAAGGCGCAGCCATTGAAACTGAACATACCATGACCATACGGGAGCAGCCGCTCACGTTCAACTGCATCAGGTTTCCCATGAAAGATCGCTCAGGCGCAGTCGTGGGGCTCTGCGGTATCGGCCGGGACGTCACCGAACGCAAGCGCGTCTTCAGAGAGCAAAGCCTTGGCCCACAAGAATACCGTTCACCGCCCATGCTCAAGACGGTCGGTCAAATCCTTCTGGCCGCGCAAACTGACACTATCGTCCTTTTCCTGGGAGAAAGCGGCAGCGGCAAGGACTATTGGGCTCGCTATCTCCATGAACACTCCGGCCGAGCGGGAAGCCCATTCTTCGCGATAAACTGCGCGGCATTGAATCCGGAGCTTGTGGAGTCAGAGCTGTTCGGCCACGAGCGAGGAGCGTTTACCGGTGCGACGGCCAGAAAACGCGGCTTACTGGAATTGGCAGAAGGTGGCACGCTTCTGCTCAATGAGATCGGAGAAATGCCGCTCACGCTTCAAAGTAAGCTGCTCACCTTCCTTGACACCCAGTCCTTTACCCGACTTGGTGGCGAGAAGAGCATCGCTGTGGATTCGAGGATTCTCGCCGCGACCAATCGTAACCTCCGAGAAGCCATCCCTGCTGGGCACTTCCGTGAAGACCTCTATCATCGTCTGAACGTCTTTCACGTTGAAATCCCTCCACTACGGAGCAGGGCTGAGGACTTTCCCACGCTTGTCAGACAGCTTCTTCACCAGCTTGCCGAACGCATGGGCCTGTCCTCAGTGCCAACACCGGCCCCCCAGGCCATGGATGCCCTATTGCAGTATGATTGGCCGGGAAACGTGCGAGAGTTGCGCAACGTTCTCGAACGGGCTCTGATTGTCGGAAAAGGAGCGAGACTCACCATCCGGGAACTGGGGCTGAAGGAGGACGGCATAAAGGCTTCGGGGCCGGGCATCGCATGCGAACTGAGCTTTCATCTCAAAGTTTCCCCAACCCTGTCATTTCAAGAAGCATTTCACACTGCGCGACGTGCCGTCATAACCGAAGCACTCAGCCGTTGTGAAGGTAACGTCTCCGCAGCAGCGCGCGTGCTGGGCATGCCTCGTGGTAGTTTGAGAACTCAGATGAAAAACCTAGGACTCGTATGACAGCGTATCAACACGTGCGTTGGCGCGATTACGCCAACGCAGACACAACTTGGCGCGATTACGCCAACGCTACCACGCTGATAATACATATCTATTCTCCAATCAAGCAATAACCGGTCTGTCCGCGCCGGCTGAGAAGGTGCCCGCGCTCCTCGTGTACGCTCCCTGACAAGAGACCCGGCCCCACTACTTATCTATCATATCAATCCGTTAGGCCCGAAGCTACCGTGCCGTTGCGCGTATGGCACGGAACCTGCATCTATGCCGCCTCAGCCCGGTGCCGGCCGGAGACCAAGCAAAGCCGAATCCTTTTGCAGGTTTCAGGGAGAGGGGTTCCGGGAGGGGTGACTCTTGCTTAAACGGTCCCTCCCCGGGATTCACTCTTCCAGAGGATCAGGAGGTCTGAGATGTGGCCGCGTTTCTTTCGTGGACCCAGGTTCTATCGTCCAACCATCACCCTTGAACAGCTCGAAGAACGGGTCGTGTTCGACGCGTCCGTCGCACCTGCTGCCGATCAGGCTGCCCAAACCGCGGAACAGCCGACAGAGCAGGCAAACTCAGAAGCTGCAGTGAGTTCTGAAGGCCAGAGCGAGGATGCGAGCGGGCAGAGCGACCAGGACGTAGTGAATCAGGTCTTTGGACAGGATCTGAATGTGGTGCTGATCTCCAGTGCGCTTGATAATGTCCGGGCCCTGTCCGACGCGGCAGAGGACGGCGGTGTGGTCATCGTGTACGACGCGCAGGAGGACGGTCTCGAGGACATCACTCAGCAGCTTGGGGACTTGTTGGAGGGCACCGGCTGCCAAATCAGCCATTTGGCCGTCGTGTCCCATGGAGATGCCGGTGTGCTCACCCTCGGCGACGGGGAAGCGTGGACCATTTCGGCGGTAATTGCCGAGGCCGAGCAATGGAATGCGCTCGGGACCTTACTCACGGAAGATGCACGGATCGATCTGTACGGTTGCGACATCGGACAGGGCGAAACCGGCAGCTTGTTTGTGGAGATCCTGGCATCAACGACCGGGGCTGTAGTATGGGCGAGCGACGACGCGACGGGCAACGTGGGAAATGCGGACTGGATTCTCGAAGTCCGAAGCGATGACAGCAGCATGGCCGCACTGCTGGAAACGGCCAGCCTGGACGATACCCCGATCCTGTTGCTCTGGAGCAGTGATGGGACAAGCGGCGACGACACAATTGACGGCGTCGGCGTTTGCCCGGACCTTAATGCCGGAGACGGTAATGACACCGTAAGAAATTGGGGTACCGTGTACGGTACCATCTACTTAGGCGTCGGAGACGACACCTGCTACAACAATACGATGGGAACTACGATCGGAACGGTGACGGGAGACATCGACTGTGGGCGCGGAAATGATACCGTGAATAATCAGGGCACCGTTGAAGGAAACATCCTTGGAGAGGATGGCAGTGACGAGATCAACAACGCGGGAACGGTGGAGGGAAACATCTCCGGCGGTCATGACGACGATACGATAGACAACTCGGGCACCGTTGAGGGAGGCATCTTCAGCGGTGATGACGACGATACGATAGACAACCAAGGCAATGTCCACGGATCCATCTCGGGAGGCCCTGGCAGCGACCATATCACCAACGAAGGGAGGGGAGATGGCATCATGTACGGCGGTGGTGGCGACGATACGATACTAAACCGCGGCAGCCTTCACAAAGCCATCTTTGGAGAAGGTGGGGACGATACCATCACGAACGCAAGCAGTGGTACTGTCGGATGGTTTATTGACGGCGGTGATGGCGCGGATACGATACTAAACCTCGGCAGCCTTGACGGAGACATCCTTGGCTCCTCTGGCAATGACTATATCAACAACGCAGGGACGGCAGGGGGAAACATCGACGGCGGTGATGACGACGATACGATACTAAACCGCGGCAACCTTGACGGAGACATCCTTGGAGGGGCCGGGGACGATACCATCACGAACGCACTCGGTACAACTGCCGGCAAAAGTCTTAAGGGCGGCAGTGGCGACGATACGATGGTAAACTACGGCACCGTTGGATCAGACATCCTTGGAGAAGAGGGCAGTGACGAGATCACCAACTCGGGGACGGTTCAAGGGGACATTAACGCGGGCAGTGGCGACGATACGGTCTATTTTGCCGACGGGCCGGTCGCAGGTGAGATCTATGGCGGCGACGACTACGACACCCTGCACCTGACAGACGGGTGTATGCACATTGTGGGCACAGCCGCAGACGGTTCATGCGAGTACGACGGAAATGCCGTCAATTGGTCGGAATTCGAAGAGCTGGTCGTGGACAACAGCGCTCCGGAACTTGACAATAGCGGTGATATGACCTTGGCGACCATCGCGGAGGATGATGTCAATAACTCCGGGAATACGGTCGCGCAGATCCTCGCCTCAGACCCGGACAGTGCCATAACGGACGCGGACCACAACTCCTACGAAGGCATAGCCATCACTGCAGTGGATGACTCGTATGGAGATTGGCAGTACTCCCTTGACAACGGCACCACGTGGACCGACATCGGAACCGTCTCAGAGTCTGAAGCCCTGTTGCTGTCCACCGACTCGGTGATCCGGTTTGTTCCCGATGCGGAATATCAAGGAGAAGTGGAAGCGGGTATCACCTTCTGCGCGTGGGATCAGGTGTACGGTACTGTCGGGAGCACCGCGGACGTGACGGTCAGGGGAGGCGATACGTCGTTCAGTGACGGGCTGGAGACCGCGAGCATTACCGTGCAGGCAGTGAACGACGATCCGGTGATCAACGACGTTCCCACTACATCTTTGTCAGTGGACGAAGACCAGAGCCTGACCATTACCGGCATTACCGTGTACGACGCGGACCTGAATCCGGCACCGGCAGGCAACGACATCCTGCAGGTCGATTTGAACGTCTCCGAGGAAGGCTCGCTCACGGTGAGCGCCAGCGGGGTGAGCTTCATCGACGCGGACGGCACGGACGGGACACTCTCCTTCACCGGAACCATGGACCAACTCAACGATGCGTTGGCAGCAATCACGTACACCCCGACTGCAGATTTTTGCGGCACGGTGGAACTTGACATAACGGTCTCAGACTTGGGCAACTACGGCGAGGCTGATGCGGGAGTTGACGGCATTGACCTGGAGACGATCGATATCGTTGTGAAGCCTGTGGAGGATGCCCCAACAGCCTCCAACAGCGACGTATCCATGATGGAGAATGGGGTTTACACCTTTTCCGCCAGTGATTTCAACTTCAGCGATCCTGACGAAGGAGACACCCTCCAGGAAGTGCAGATAACCGGTCTGGAGTCGGTGGGGAGCCTGCAACTCAACGGCGTTGACGTGATCGAAGGCCAGGTGATAACCATCGCAGATATCAACGCAGGTTACTTGACGTACATGCCGGTGGCCAATGAACATGGTGCATGGTACGACGGGTTCACGTTCCTGGTTTCCGACGGCACCCTCTGGAGCGATGCGGATCCATCCGACGCGGACGCGGACTCCAATAGCATGATCATTCACGTCCATGATGTGAACCAATTGCCGGAGTCCGCAGACAACGTAGTGTCCACTGATGAGGATACAGCGTACGTGTTCTCGATATCGGACTTCGCGTTCAGCGATGCCGATGTGGATCCCGCCGACTCGTTGCAGTCTGTCATGACAACCCTGTTGCCGACTCAAGGGACCTTGAAGCTCAGCGGGGTGGCTGTTTCCGTCGGTCAGGAGATCAGCGCTTATGAAATCGCCGCCGGCCTGCTCACCTTTGAGCCCGCGGGCGACGAGTTCGGGACGAGCTACGACAGCTTTCAGTTCGCGGTCTCCGACGGAGTGGCGTATAGCGCGGCCTGCTACACCATGACCATTGACGTGAATGCGGTGAACGATGCACCGAAATTGGTCTCCGGCAGCTACACCGTCACCGGCATTACGGAAAACGATGCCTCCACGTCCGTGACGGTCGCGGAAATTCTAGACGGCCGGGGCACAGATGAGGAGTCAGGATCAGATCTTGGGATTGCCATTTACCGGATTAGCTCGGCAGGCTCGGGAAACGGAACGTGGCAGTACTGGGACGGATCCGCATGGGTTGATTTTGGAGCAGTTTCTTCAACCGAAGCCCTGCTCTTGAGCAGCACGGACTTCATCCGGTTTGAGGGTGACTCCGAGAACGGAGAAACCTCATGGTTCTACTGCTATGCCTGGGATTCATCGAGTGGAACTGACGGTCAGAAAGTGGATGTCACGGAACGAGGGGGGGAGTCGGCATTCAGTAAGGTAGCGAACAAAGTATCCATCACCGTAACCTCGGTGAACGATGCGCCGGTTCCGGACACGACCGGGGGGAACGATTTTCAGACGATCACCGAGGACGACACCACCGAGTCAGGATATACCGTGGCGTACCTTTTGGGCGACTCAATCTCGGATGTTGATAACAAATCGGTCGAAGGTATTGCCATAATCAGCATGGACAGCGGCAACGGGACGTGGCAGTACCGGGTGAACGGCTCAAACGTGTGGGTGGACCTGGATGTGTCTGAGATTACTGCCGGCAATGCCCTGCTCCTCACGGCTGAAGACTCCTTGCGTTTTGTGCCGGACGGAGAGAACGGTACCACTGCGGGCATAACGTACGTCGCGTGGGATCAGTCGGCGTACACGGATTCTCAGGGGACATATCAGGTAGTCGCCGCACAGGGTGGCACCAATGCCTTCAGTCTCGTGTCCGACACGGCAACGATTGTGGTGAGTTCGGTCAATGACGCTCCTGAATTGGATTCTTCCGGGATCATGTCGTTCACTGCCATATCAGAGGATGACACGGGCAATTCGGGCAACACCGTAGCGGAGATTATCGCTTCCGCTGGTGGCGATCGCATAACCGACGTGGACACCGGAAGTGTTGAGGGCATCGCGATCATAAGCGTGGACGACACGAACGGAACTTGGCAGTACACAACGGACGGAGGCGTCACGTGGATCGATATCCAGGGAGTCTCGGAGGCCTCGGCACTTCTCTTGGCAGATGACGGCAACACGAGCGTCCGGTTCGTTCCCGACCCGGACTACAGCGGTACCGTGAATCCGGGGATTACCTTTGTGGCATGGGATCAGACCACAGGATCCAGTGGCGATGTGGGTGTGGATGTTTCTCAATGCGGAGGGACAACGGCATTGAGCGAGCACACGGAGAAGGCTTACATACGAGTAATCTCAGTGAACGATGCGCCCGCATCGTCCGGCGTGCCGGATGCTCCGTCGCAAAACCGGGGGTTCGACACCGCCACCTATGATGTCTCGACATGCTTCTGGGATGTTGACAGCTCTGGCCTGACATACGAACTGGGCACCCCGACTTACTATGATGGGCTGGTCCTTACTGCTCTAACCATCGATCCGGCGACAGGCGTGGTGACCTTCACCAACGATTCCAATACCTCAGGCTATGTCGTAATCCAGGTGCGAGCGAGCGATGGCTCGCTCTACAGTGATTGGCAAACGTTCACCTTCACGGTAAATCCCTTGAGTGTTTCTCAGCCCCCGCCGCTACCTGAACCCCATCGCTTTCCGGATTCTGAGGCGCGAGGCGATTGGGAATTCAACAACTCGCTCTTTCAGGAAACCTCCACGATTTCATTCCTGTTTGAAGAGCTGTCTCTTCTCAAGAGGGATACCCAGGGAGCGGACTGGCTGAGTTCTTTCTCTCTCATCAGCGGACTCGCTCACGATAGCAACTCGCCACACAGCAAGGGCACGCTGCCCACAGAAGCGCTCTTGGAGGTAAGCGAGCAGCAGATGGCCGGCGATTCACATGGATGGTTCGGACCTAGCGATGAATTGAAGAGTCTTGGGAATACTGAACAGGTGCTGGGGTTGGAGGAGTTCCTTGCCAGGCTGAGGGAACGGCAAATGGGCCAGGATCAGGAAGACATTCGCCTGGCATTCAATGCAGACGACATCAGGCTTGTCGAACGGTTTAATTCACTGATGGCTTCAACCAAATGGCCAAACGAGCCTCTTGTCGGAGAGATGGTCAACACCGATAGTCATGCGGAGACTTGGCTTCAAGGCAAGACATTGAGCCTCGACCTCGACCAAATCAGGGCGGCGGATCTGTTGTTGGAGGCTGAATCCACTCTGCTGAACAGGCTTGGTGGGTCTGCACCACCGATTGAAGAGCGTATGACTAGGGTGTTCGATCTCAACGAAGTCAGATTTGCCGATCTTTTGGCAATCTGACCTGTGTTGGCTGAAATCTCGTATCCGTTCAGCGGAAAGCAAGGCACAAAGAAGGTCCAGGGAGACCTTGCCCGGATGTATTCACGAGATTTCGAGGTCTGACGGATTCCCTCGTGGCCGGCTTTCAATCGGCTTTCACAGCATTATGTCTCGTGAGACTAAGAGCGTTTCTGCCTCTGTAAGCCGGTTGTTCTGACATGCACTCCGAATCCAAAACAGTCTCCGTTTGATTGAACCTTGAGATTTTTCCCGACGGGGGTATGCCGTATGAGTATCGTTAGGCCTCATCTGTCGACCTAGGGATTCCCAAGCCGGGTGGTAAACTCTCCCCAGTCCGGACCGCGCGGGTGGGGAAAATTTACCACCATAAGCTGACAGAACTATTATCTCTTATACGTCGTCCCGGACGTATGGGTGAAAAATCCCCATAACAGGAACATCTTTACCCCGCTCCCCCGGCACCTCCCGCGAGGTGAAGTCCGCATCATACTTCTGTAATATCATCTGGTTACATAAATTCACTCCGTTTCGTGCCGATTGGCACAGGCATTGCTTAGCCGGAGACCAGGAAGAAGTGATGCCGCTATTGAAGGCCACACACAGGCGATGGGAACGACTGTGCGGGTCCGAAATCGGGGGTATCCCCCCAAATCATACCCCGTCCAAGGCATCATGAATCCTTGTGTGGCTTCGTCACCCCCTCTCCCCGGGGGGTGACCCCCACCCAACAAAAAGCCCGGCGAAAGACCGGCCGCGTCCGGCGTCTCGTGTAGCCCGATGAAGCTATGACCGATACGGAGTGCAGGGAGTCGCATCCTCAATTGTGAAACGGTATGAAATTGCATCGGGGGCTTTGGGAAGGCCCGGGAACCACAGCCGCCATCGGATTTCAGATTGATACTTTGTCGTTTGCGCCGGCCCTGAGAATCAGATGGAGCGCCTTGAAGAGGTCCCTCCATCAGTCATAACACGCGGAGGTCAATCATGACGTATGACGAGGCTTACAGAGAATCACTGGAGAATCCGGAATCTTTCTGGGGACGGGCAGCAGAGGCAATCGACTGGGACAAGAAGTGGGATAGCGTGCTGGACAAGTCCAAGCTGCCCTTTGTCAAGTGGTTCACCGGCGCAGTGATGAACACCTGTTTCAACGCTGTGGATCGTCACGTTCTCCAGGGTCGGGGCGACCAAACCGCACTTATTTATGACAGCCCGGTTACCGATTCGGTGCGGAAGTTCAGTTACTCGGAGCTTCGCGACAGGGTCTCCAGGACGGCGGGGTTTCTCAAGGGGTTGGGAGTCGGCAAGGGCGACACCGTGCTGATCTACATGCCCATGATTCCTGAGGCCGTTGTGGCGATGTTGGCCTGTGCGCGACTCGGTGCGATCCATTCGGTGGTTTTCGGCGGATTCGCCCCTCGGGAGCTGGCCGTCAGAATTGACGATGCAAAGCCCAAAGTGATTCTCTCGGCTTCCTGCGGCATAGAGGGCAAGAAGGTCATCCCGTACAAGCCGCTGCTCGACGAAGCCATCGAGATCTCGGTGTCGAAGCCCGAGAAATGCGTCATCTATCAGAGACCCCAATCCCCAGCGGATCTCCGGGAGGGGCGTGATCTTGAGTGGCAGTCCTTGGAATCGGGCGCGCAGCCTGCGGATTGCGTCTCCGTCGGTGCTACGGACCCGCTGTATATCCTCTACACGTCGGGGACAACGGGCAAGCCCAAGGGTGTCGTTCGAGACAACGGCGGCCATGCGGTGGCGCTGCATTGGAGCATGAAGCACATCTACAACATCCGGCCGGGAGACGTGTACTGGGCTGCTTCGGACGTCGGATGGGTGGTGGGCCACTCGTACATCGTCTATGCGCCGTTGTTGATGGGAGCGACGACCATCGTATTCGAAGGAAAACCGGTGGGGACTCCCGATCCGGGGGCTTTCTGGAGGGTTATTTCCCAGCATGGGGTCAAGGCCTTGTTTACGGCACCCACGGCCATAAGGGCAATCAAGAGAGAGGACCCGGACGGCGTTCACCTCAAGAAATACAACCTCTCAAAATTCGAGACCCTCTTTTTGGCCGGAGAGCGACTCGATCCGGACACGTATCACTGGGCCTCCAATCTGCTCGGAGTCCCTGTTATCGATCACTGGTGGCAAACGGAGACGGCCTGGGCGATCTGCGGCAACTTCCGAGGCCTGGAGTTATTCCCCATCAAGCCGGGGTCGGCCACAATGCCCATGCCGGGGTACGACCTGAAGGTATTGGACCCCGTCACGGCAAAAGAGCTGGGCCCGAACGAGAGCGGCATCCTCGCGGTGAAGCTTCCCCTCCCCCCTGCCAATCTCCCGACGCTATGGAATGACGATCAAAGATTTGTCGAATCGTATATGGCTCCCTTCCCCGGATATTATCTCACAGGCGACGGCGGGTACATAGATGATGAAGGCCATGTATTCGTCATGGGTCGCGTGGACGACGTCATCAATGTGGCAGGGCATCGACTCTCAACCGGCGGCATGGAGGAAGTACTCTCCATGCACCCCAATGTTGCCGAATGCGCGGTCATCGGAGCGAATGACAACCTCAAGGGCCAGCTTCCGGTGGGCTTCGTGGTACTCAAAGCAGGAGTCAACCGACCTGAGGAAGAGATCGTGGCCGAATTAGTGCAGATGGTCCGTCAACAGGTGGGGGCCGTGGCCTGCTTCAAGAAGGCCACCGTGGTCAAGAGGCTGCCCAAGACGCGATCTGGCAAGGTGTTGAGGGGAACCATGAGGAAAATCGCCGACGGGGAAAAGTACACGGTCCCGTCAACCATCGACGATCCCACCTCACTCAGTGAAATCAAGGTAGCTTTACAGGGAATTGGCTATGCAGAGCAGCAGCCGGAATAGGTACCGGCGAATCCGACGATCCGGACAATTGACACAAGCGAGCGAGAACAACAGGAGGCGGTATGAAATCCGAGAACAGCAGGAAGGTCAAAATCTTTGACATTACCCTCAGGGACGGTTCCCAGAGTAAGGTGGCAACACGCATCAAGCTTGAAGACCTGCTCAAGGTGGCTTCAAAGCTGGCGGAAACAGGCATTTACGGGTGCGAGACGTGGGGAGGGGCAACCTTTGACGTGTGTGTCAGGTACTTGCGCGAAGATCCGTGGGAACGCTCAAGATTGCTCAAACAAGCCATGCCCGACGTTCAGTCGATGATGCTGATTCGCGGTCAGAATCTGGTCGCGTATTCAAATTTTTCCGACGACGTGGTGGTCAAGTTTGTGGAAGCTGCGGCGCGTAACGGGATAGATATATTCAGGATATTCGATGCCCTGGACGATGTGCGCAACCACGAGACCGTCATCAAGGCGGTGAAGGCAGTGGGAAAGACCGCTGAAGGAGCCGTTTGCTACACCATAAGCCCCGTGCACACCATCGACAAGTTCATTGCAAAAGCAAAGCAGCTCGAAGACAAAGGCGTCGATCAGATTGCCATCAAGGACATGGCGGGTCTTATCGATCCCCACACCACGTACGAGCTGGTCGCGGGACTGAAGAAGGCGGTGAGCGTCCCCATTCATCTCCACACCCACGACAATTGCGGCATGAGCATGATGTCGGCTCTCAAGGCCGTCGAAGCGGGCTGCGATATGATCGACTGCGTGTTGAGCCCCTTTTCCGGAGGAACGGGCCATCCTTGTACCGAATCCCTGGTCTATTCGTTGCACAGGCTCGGGTACGACACCGGATGCGATTTGGAAAAGCTCACCCAAGCAGCCGAAGAAGCCAAAATTATGCGGGGCCATTATACCGACTTCGAAGCCCCGTACAGCGGTGTGGATTGCAAGATGCTGGTGACGCAGATCCCCGGGGGGGTCATGTCCAACCTGAGCAGCCAGTTGCGGCAACAGGAGGCGCTGCACAGGCTTAACGAGATCATCGACGAGATCCCCAAGGTGAGAGAGGATCTCGGCTGGATACCGCTCGTCACTCCCACGTCCCAGATCGTCGTCTCCCAGGCCACATTCAACGTGCTTCTCGGGCGGTACAAGATTATCGCCAACCATACCGCCAACCTGCTCAAAGGGCTGTACGGCGAAACGCCCGCTCCGGTGAACAAAGAGCTGCAGGCGAGGGTCCTCAAGGGTGAGGAGCCCACCACGGTGCGGCCTGCGGAGCTCATTCCTCCCATGTGGCCGGATCTCGAGAAGAAATTCCCGACTCTCACCGATGAGGAGACCTTGATTCACGCGATCTTCCCCCATGAGGCCAAAGGCTACTTCGCGGAAACGGCTAAAAACTAGGAGGGCGATCCTCCCCGTACTCTCATCCCCTGGTGTTCACTGGAGGGCTTCTTACACGAGAGAAGCCCTCCAAAACCTTTTCCCTCGATTTGGCCTCGATTGTCTCCCTCGCCTGCGATTCCCCTCAAACTTTACTACGAGAGTTGTCTGTGAAAAGATAGACAGCCTGAGTCAGGCTTCGGCGAACAGTCGCGGGGACGATGCCGAATCCCTGGGCGAGATGAATTGCAGGGGAAAAGATGGGGAGCGATCCCGGCTCTTTTCGTGACGATCCTCTTGCCGGCGGCTTGGACTCTCATGAGCACGGATTTCGATGCAAAGGAGGCAATGCAGATGACCGAGAAGATCAACGAAGACCCTTCCAATGGGCTGCCGTTTGACGATACGACCGATTTCGAGGAAGTCCGCCGCGGCTTCATTGCCACTATGCCCGACGGTGTTATTCGTGACGCCGGTGGGCGACCGGTCTGGGACATGGCACAGTACTCGTTCATTTCCCCTGATGCCGCGGCCCCGGAGACCGTGCACCCCAGTCTTTGGCGGCAAGCGCAGCTCAACATGAATCACGGCCTGTTCAAGGTTGTGGATCGCGTCTACCAGGTGAGAGGATACGACCTCTCAAACGTCAGCTTCATCGAAGGAGAGACCGGGTACATCGTCATCGACCCGTTGATCTCGGCGGAAACGGCGAAAGCTGCTTTGGACCTCGTGTACGAAAAACTCGGCAAGAAGCCTATCAAGGCAGTCATCTACACGCACAGCCACGTAGACCATTTCGGGGGAGTCAAAGGCATTGTGTCCGAAGATGACGTGAAGAGCGGAAAGATACGGATCGTCGCTCCTGTGGGATTCATGGATGCCGCGGTGAGTGAGAACGTGACGGCAGGCAATGCCATGAGCCGCCGCGCAACGTACATGTACGGGTCGCTTCTCCCCAAAGGACCGCTGGGACAGGTCGATGCCGGTCTCGGCAAGACTACTTCCTCCGGGACGGTGACTCTCCTTGCGCCCACCGAGACCATAACCGAAACCGGTCAGGAGATGATTATCGACGGCGTGAAGATCGTCTTTCAGAACACACCGGGCGCGGAAGCTCCCGCTGAGATGTGTTTCTACTTTCCTCAGTTCAGGGCGCTGTGCATGGCCGAGATCACAGCCTGCACCATGCACAATATTCTTACCCTGCGCGGTGCACAGGTCCGGGATGCAAGAATTTGGGGCTATTATATTCAGCAGGCCCTGGATCTCTTCGGTGAGACGACCGATGTGGTCTTCACAAGCCACCATTGGCCTCGATGGGGCAAGGAACGGATCACGAACTATCTCAAGAAGCAGCGCGACTTGTACACATATATCCACGATCAGACGTTGCGGCTGATCAACCATGGGTACACGTCCATTGAGATAGCGGAGATGCTCGAGCTCCCGGAGAGCCTCGCCACGGAGTGGTTCAACCGAGGATATTACGGCACGCTGAACCACAACGTGAAGGCGGTGTACCAAAAATATATCGGTTGGTTTGACGGGAACCCCGCCAATCTCCATCCCTTGCCTCCGGAAGAGGCGGGGCGGAAATACGTCGAGCTTGCCGGAGGGCCTGCCGCGATGCTCGACAAGGCCCGCGACGCGTACAAGAAGGGCGAGTACCGATGGGTTGCCCAGCTAGTGAGCCACCTCGTCTTCGCTGACCCCAAAAACCGGGAGGCGAGAGAGCTTGAGGCCGACGCGCTTGAACAGCTCGGGTACCAGGCCGAGAACGCCGTGTGGCGCAACTTCTATCTCACCGGCGCCATGGAGCTGCGCAAGGGAGTCGTGGAAGCGGCGTCGCCCCAGAGCGCGGGCAAGGACCTTGTCAAATCGCTGACTCTCGACATGATTTTCGATTACCTGGCCGTTCGTCTCAACGGTCCCAAAGCTGCCGGAAAAACCATAGCTCTCAAGATAAATTTCACGGATACCAAGGAAACCTATCTCTTGAGTCTGGAAAACTCGGTGCTGCACCACCATGCCGGAGAACGCCCCGAGAAACCCGATGCCGTGATCAGCATTTCACGAAGTGCTCTCGAAGGTATCTTGTTGGGGCAGTCCACCTTTGTAGACAAAGCGGCGTCAGGAGAGCTCAAGATCGACGGGGACGTGACAAAGATCGGTGAGCTCTTCTCTTTGATGGACACCTTCCCGTTCTGGTTCAACATCGTTACGCCGTGATGCGCCGGCGCCGCGGGTAAAACCTCTGCGGCCGATGGAGAGACTCGATGGGGAACCGTTATCTCAGGACTGATACCATTTCGCAGTTAGGAATGTGACTTCACGACACGGACGGCATGTCTCTGAAGCGAAGTCAGGTCGTGCCGTTCGCAGCGGAAGAGACATGTCGTCCGAATGGGCTGTTGAACCGCGAAATGGTATGAGAGAGGCGGGCACGCGCGTGAATAGTCCAAATGAGACATCCGAGAGGAAGATATTCGAGTATGGAGAAGTCGAAATTCAGCATCTGCGACGTCGAGACAAGAAGCTCGGCGCTGCCATTGACAGGATCGGCATAATCGAACGGGAGGTGATTCCGGACCCGTTCACCGCCCTCGTCAAGAGCGTTGTTTCCCAGCAGATCTCTACCAAAGCCGCCCGAAGCATATGGACGCGGCTACGTGACCGACTTGGCGGGGTCACCCCCGAATGTGTCGCCGGCGTTGACCCGGCCAAGATTCAGCAGTGCGGCATGACCATGAAGAAGGCAACCTACATAAAGGGCATGGCAGAGGCTGCGCTTTCGGGCAAGGTTGATTTGGGGACGCTTCACACCTTATCCGATGACGAGCTGGTCAAGAAGCTCTCGTCCCTGGACGGAATCGGAATATGGACTGCGGAAATGTTCCTGGTTTTCTCACTGTGTCGACCGGATGTCGTAAGCTGGAGCGATCTCGGCATACGACGAGGCATGATGAAGTTGTACGGGCTGAGCAATCTTAACAGAAGCCGGTTTGATCGGTACCGCAACAGATACTCACCTTACGGCACAACCGCATCGCTGTACTTGTGGGCATTGTCGGTTGTCGAGAAATAGACCAGGGTGCGCAACAATCCCGGGACGTGCCCTCATAATGTCGTGCAATCAAACCGATGATGCAGCCGGCAAGTACTGAATCGCTTCGGAGACAAGCCGTCCGTAACGTAGCACCACATCCCTGAATGCGAAAGGGCTTACAACCAGCCGTGTCGCCTGAAGAACGTCAGCATGCCCACAACCGTAAGCACCGCCACCCCGATCACCGCGGGATAGCCCCATGGTGAATTGAGCTCCGGCATGTTCTTGAAGTTCATGCCGTACCATCCGCAGAGAAAGGTCAACGGCATGAACAGGGTGGCAATGATTGTCAGCACTTTCATGACCTCATTGAGTCGGTTGCTCACGCTGGAAAGATAGATGTCGATCATCCCCGACACGATGTCTCGGGAGGTCTCAATGATTTCCGACGCATGTATGGTGTGATCGTAAACGTCCCTCAGATACGGGCGGGTGGAATCCTTGATGAACGGCGTCTCGCTACGGAGCATTCTGTTGATCACTTCTCTCATGGGCCACACCGATTTCCGGAGGGCTATCATGTCGGTCTTGAGTCCGTGGATCGTGCGAAGAGTTTCCCGTTGAGGGTCGGTGATTAATTCTTCTTCAACTAATTCAATCTTTTCGGAGAGCCGCTCAATGATGACGAAGTAGTTGTCCACCACCAGATCCACAAGTGCGTAGGCCAAGTAATCCGCACCCCCTCCTCTCAGGCGGCCCAGCCCCTCACGAAGGCGCTCTCTTATCGGGTCGAACATCCGTTCCTCGTGCTGATTGAACGAAAGGAGGAAATTCTCACCGACAATGAGACTGGTCTGAGAGGATCGAACCTCGTCGGCCTCTTCGTCGAATCGGATAAGGCGCAGAGTAATAAACAGGTTCCGGTCGTAGATTTCCAGCTTGGGGCGTTGCGTGGTATTGACCACGTCCTCCAGTACCAAGTGGTGAATGTCGAAGTACTCGCCTATGCTCTTGACCACATCCGTCTTGTGCAAACCGTCCACATTCACCCAGGTCACCGTCGGGCTCTGTCTGTACGGCAGGATATCCTCAACCCGGGCATCGGTCAGCTCCTTCAACCCGTCGGGGTCGTAGTCCAGCAACGAAATGCGCACTTCTTCGTCCGAGGCATCCCCGATGTACATCAGCGTGCCGGGGGGTTGACCGGCTTTCTTGGCCAGATGCTTTGTTACCGAACGCGAATGCCGGGCGCTTTGACGCGCCGCCTTTCGCTGTTTGGACCGCGTGAATGATTTCATAGCCGACCTCCCCACATGAGGGGTGCACATTGCCGAGCGAATGCCGTCTCACCCCAGGACCGCCCTGTACACCAGAAACAGCATGAACGTCCAACCCAGCCCGACAGCCGCGGGTTTCCAGAGATATCGATATCCCGCGAGTAGGTCTGCGGCAAAATATTCCTTGGTCACGAGGAGGCAGAGATGAACCGGAGAGAGCATCATCCCCATGTACCCGAAACCATACGCCAGCACGGCATAGGGAAACGGCGAATGGCCCGCCGGCAGCAACGTGACAACCAATGGAAAAGACGTTCCTACAAATCCGATTGCAATCCCCGTCACAAGACCGGCGATGAGAGGCAGCAGCGCGATAATCGCCACCGGCGGGATGTTGTACGCGGCGAGCTCCCACCTGACCTGCTCGATGGTCTTCGAGTCGATGAGCATCCCTTTGAACACCATGATGCCGAACACGATCATTACCATGGGGACGATTCCGCGATTGAGGAAAGAGTCTCTCACGTCAGGCCAAGGCATGTGGTTCCTGCTCACGACGACCAGAAGAGATGCACCCAGCCCGATCACGAAGCTCAAGTACTGCGACCAGGGGATTGTGATTTTCAGAATGGAGTCGATTGCAACAACCAAGCCCTGGAGCCCGAAGAGAACGATCACCACCATGGTAATGGGGATGGTCTCCATGAGGAAGGGTTTCGACTTGCTCCAGGAGAAGCCGTTTCCCTGCTCTTCGATCGGAGGCAGAAGAGGAAGAATAAAGAGGATTCCGCCCAGAAGGGCCCCCAGCGTCAGAGGTGCCTGTGCTGCCATCATTTGCCAGGCCGGCAGAGCGAAGAGAGAGATCGCCAGGATGATGCCCGGGTACAGGGGCCACCAGTATTCCCAGAGGTGCCGGAACCAATAGTTGATGGCCACCTTTACCTCTGCCTGCACCCGATTTTCGCCCAAGGCCGTGTCCACCATGGGTGCCGAAAAAAGAGCCCCTCCCGGCATCGGCAGCAGGCCGATGAGCGCGGGCATTGCCGCCAGTGTAAAGCGCGTGCCCGGCGAGATGGCCTGGAACGTCGAGACTATCCGCTCCAATTGACCGCTTCTCTTGAGCAATTCGCTCAACACGAGAATGAGCGCTATTAAGAGAGTGAGCCACAGCGTATGGGATGAGGTGGCCGCTCCCCACACGACTTTGATGATATTGGCCGGCGATAATCCCATCCAGGCTCCGATAACGAATGTCCCGCCAAAGAGCCCGGCGTACAAAGGAACGAATCGACTGAGAACCAGCATAAACACAAAGGTGGCAACAAGTTTAACAAGAGCCGGTAATGAGAAAATCAGCATTTTTTCTACTCTCGGTTATCGTGAGCCAAGGAGTCGCCGTCCGGCTCCCGGACAATCTGCACCCCCCTGCCCGACTCCTGCAATTTTCCGAGCGCTCTACGATAACCTCTCTTTCTTACGTGGTATTTTCCTGGTCTTCACGGTCTGTTCATCAACGAACTGCAAAAAAAGACGATGATTCCCGCAGCAGGATAATTTACCACCTTGGAACGCTTGCGTCACAAGACTTTTCTGTGAGCAATGCTCGGGGCTCGTCGCACCGGACCCGGGAAGTCCGGGAATGAGACTCTCCGGCTCTCCTCGGATTTCCCGAAATGTGTCTGAGCGCCTCTCTTTGCGGTCCAGCTCCGCCGGGAAAAGGAGAAAAGATGTTTACACTATGGAAAACAATCTGACACTTGGTCATCTCCTCCTGATAGTCCAAGAGCCCATCCGGGCGACCTGTTCTTACATGGCACGCCTGTTGCTTGCATATCCCGGGAACAAGCACGAAGTGCTCATGGGCCGTCAAATGAATGAGTGCAGTGAATTTTGAGGAGCGGCACCGTAGCCGCGCCCCTTTATGATGGCTGCGGTATATAGCGGAAAAAGGAGACTGAGCCGTGAAAAAAACATTCGTGTTGATCGTGGGCATGCTTTTTGTCCTGGCCATGACGCCCGTGGGATTCGGGCAAAATCCCGAGAAAGTCATCAGGGTGAATGGAGCGGGCATGGCATCCGATCAAGTCCAAGGGTGGGCAAATGAGTTTATGAAATCCCATCCCAACATCAACGTAGTTGTGACCGGCTCCAGTGCGGGAAAGGGCTTCAAGGCTCTCATCGAGCAAACAACGGATCTTGCCCTGGCGAGCCGTGATATACGACCCGAGGAAGAAAAACAGGCTGGGGAAAAGGGCCTCAAGCTTGACAAGAAGGTGATCGGCCATTCCGGTGTAGCTGTGGTGACCAATGACAAAAATCCGGTAAGCGAGCTGACACTGGACCAGCTCCGCAAGATCTTCCTCGGCGAATATACCAATTGGAGCCAGGTCGGAGGCCCGGATGTGCCCATACGGTGCTTCACCAGGAGAGTGCCGGAATCCGGTGGTGCAGTATTCTTTCAGAATCAAGTCCTTAAGGGAAAGCCGTACGGCGCCGGCACGAAGATGACCGAAACCTGGGGCACCATCACCAAAGTCTGTTCAGTCGCAACGGATTTGCCCATAGGCATCGCTCCCTGGACGCGAGCGGCAGGTCCGGGGCGTAAGGTGCTCGGAATAAAGAAAGACGACGCATCTCCTGCGGCGAAGCCAACCGCGGAAAACATGAGAGAAGACGGGTACCCGATTACTCTCCCGTTCAGTTTTTACTGGAACGGTCCGTCCCTGGACCCCGAGCTGCGCAAATTTGTGGACTTCTGCGCGGCCAAGGGTACCCCAAAGGCTGGAGCCATGTAGACCGGACGAATCGTTCTCTCCGGCTCTGAGCGAAGCGCTTTGGACAGCGCCGGAATCGGAGCTCTGCATCTGGGCGAGTCCCGCCCGTTGAATCCCGGGCCCCCATCGTCGGATTCGCCGCAGGTTTCGAGCACGGCGCTGCTGCTCTTCGCTTCACGGCTGACCGAGCTGCCCCGGGCGGAAAAACCTTGACAAGGCTCCGGCTGTCATTTAGACTGACTACCACGTTTTTCTTGTGTTTTTCACCCGGCCTCTCAGGACTACGGGCGTGATACAAGGATTAAGACTCTAGGACGAAGACGCCCGTGTCGTTTTTCCCCCAGCCTTTGCATTTCGATCGATTCATTCCCGAATCTCCGGCATACCCTGGATCACCAACGCATTCTTGTAGTCCGTACAAGGATGCTTTTTTTACAAAGGAGCATCAGAATGAGTGCAATCAACATCTACGTAGGTAACCTGTCCTTTGATGCCAACGAGGACCAACTCAGGGAGCTGTTCGAGGGATACGGCAAGGTCGATTCGGCCAAGATCATTTCCGATCAATTTACCGGCAGATCCAGAGGATTCGGGTTCGTGGAAATGTCGGACCAGGAAGAGGGAATGCGAGCCATCGAGGAGCTCAACGCCAAGGATTTCCTTGGCCGCAGTCTCAAAGTGAACGAGGCTCGTCCCAAGAGAGACGCGGGGAGAAGAGACAGCAGACCGGCTCGCTGGTAGGCCGGACGGCAGACAGCCCCCTTAATACATGAGAACGGAACGGATCCGGGACGCGGACAGGCGCGGCCCCGGCCATCCCCATGTTCGAGGGCGGAATACGCTTCATAGGTTGGGCGGTCGCCTCCGGTAGTAGAACCGCGTGCAGGACCGCCCGGCTTATGAAACCAACGGCTCGGTGCCGGCACGTTTCACCGCAGTGGAAGATCGTCTTGTCGATCCGACGACGAGAATCGACCGCTGGCTGCCCCCGGTGAAACGGAACGGATAGACTCGCGTTCCTCCTCACTTCTTCACGGCGTTTTTCGAGGCTATGAACGCGGCGGTCAGCAAAAGAACCGATCCGATCAGCAGTACAACCCACCCCCAATCAATTCGGATCAAGTGCAACTGATTCGTCATCCGGTCGGCGAACTTCTCCAGCTCGACCTTCCTTCCAGACCGGGCGGGGGACAAGACCGCGGTCCGGTTCAAAAAGAGTCGAGGTAAGGGCTATGACGTACCCGCTGGATCGGGGGATGCCCTCTGTGGCGCCCCTTGTTCTCGCTGATAGACGTTTCCGAACAAAAAAGAAATGACAAATTACTGTCCCCGGGCTATATTTTCAATCTTTATGTCATGCGTATGTTGTTGTGAGAGAGGTATCATGAAGTCGTCAGTTCTCTTTCAGGTCTTCGCGATCATGCTGATCACGGTCCTGGTGCCGTCCTTTGCCGGAGCCGGGTGATGCAGCGGTTCCGGGTCCGGTGGACCCGAGCTTACCCCGGAAGCTGCGGCTCGGTACGGTTACGGATATTCCGGCTGGCCGGCAAACAACTCTGCGCCTGCACCCTCCGGCGGTCCCCGAAGTGGGAGTTACGAATATCAATATGAAACCGACTACGGCTCAAGACAGGCCCCTCCTCCTGCACCCGCGGCAACAGCGGCGGCCCCTGCGCCCACACGCCGCGCCCACGTTTCCCGAAAGCACGTTCATCGGAGCAAGCATGGCCGGAAGGCGACGGCTGCCCCGGTAAACTCTCGATAGGGTCGTTCCCTCCGGGTGCGCGCCCGGAGGGAGCAAACCTCCCCTCAATCATTCCCGGAATAGGCTACAATCGGCCCTGCACGGACCTGTCCTTCCGCTGCGAACAGCAAGACCCGTCTTCACTTCAGAAACACGCGGTAACGGTATTAGTCTTACTCATCCGGCAGACCTTGGATGGTCCGCTCCATGAGAGCCACCGCCGACCCAAGCGATGCTTCATCGAATGCGAATTGCGCCCCGGCCGTGCGGAACAGTTCCGGAATCGGTACCGTTCCCCCGAGGGCCAAGGCCTTCCTGTAGTCCGCAAGAGCCCGAGCACGACCGGCAAGGGATTTCTCCCACACCTGAACAGACCCCAGCAGGGCCAATCCGTACTCGACGTAGTAGAAGGGAAGCTGATGAATGTGGAGCTTCCTGTGCCACCCGGTCTTGAGCTCCTCTTCAAGACCGGTCCAATCCATCCAGTTCATGAATCGTTTCCACTGGCCGGCCCATTGAGCGTCACATGCCTCCGGGTCGATCGCCGCGGACGGGTTTTCATACACCCAGTGCTGAAACGCGTCCACAACCGCCATATAGGGCCAGAAGAGGATGTTTCTCTCCAGATGATCGATTGCCGCCCGTGCCGCATCCTTCTTCGAGTAAAATCCCCCCTCGTCTTCGGATACGTACGGCAAGGCGAGCAGCTCCATGGACATGGACGCCACTTCCGCAAACTCCATGCCCACTCGGCGCTGCCGGTAATAGGGGAGTCCACTGCGCTCGAAGGTGTGAAAGGCGTGACCCGACTCGTGGAGGATAGTCTGGACGTCGTCGTGCACGCCCACGGCATTCATGAAGATAAACGGCCTTTTGGCCACTGCAAATTCGGTGCAATACCCACCGGGAGCTTTGCTCTTACGGTTTTCCAAATCCAGGAGCCCTTCCCGGAGCATGGTATCGAAATAGTCGCCCAGACAGGGGTCGAGCCGTCGAAATACACCGGCAGTCAATCCGCCCAGTTCCGCGACGTCGCTACACGGCACCAAAGGGGGCCTTCCAAGGGGGTCCACATCGAGATCCCAGGGGCGAAGCGCCTCAACATCGAGCAACCGACGACGCCTCTCCGCTATGCGTGCTGCAGCGGGAACCACGGCAGCCTCGATGGCCTCGTGAAAACGGAGGCAGTCGTCGGGTGAGTAATCGAACCGGAGCAGCTCCTTCCATCGGAAAGACCGGTAGTCGCCGAATCCTGCATTGCCGGCCATTTGCATCCGCACGTCCATAAATTGCCGCCAGAGATCGTTAATGGACGAGCGATCCTCCAGTTGACGCGTCAACGCGGTTCTCCACGCGGCTTCTCGAACGCTTCGATCCGGCTTCTGATAGATGAGTCGCAGTTGTGACACCGTCTGCTCGTTGTCGTCCCAGCTCACCGTCTGAGCCCCGATGATCCGATCGAATTCCGTGGAGAGTTTGTGCTCCTTGACCTGCAGCGTCAGGTTTTCTTCCCGAAAAATCTCGGCTTCGGCCCGCATTCTCAGGATCGGTTGCTCGAAGCCCTCCGGGACCAGGCCCGATTCGAGAAGCTTCCGCATAAGCACCTGCTCCGCTTCTTCCGCGCAAGAGAAGATTGCGTCCAGGAAAGAATGATATCGGCGCTCGGCTTCTTTGTCCGCTGTGTTTACCGTCGTGGCCACATGCAGCCTGCTGAAAGTTTCGTCCATAACTTCGGCCAGCAGGGTCCAGTCCTTGAGAAACTCGTGGACGCTCCCGGAGGAGAGAGGTCTATGGGCGAGGTCGGTATAATAAGGTTCGATTTCGTCCCAGGATCGATCGGCAACCCCCCGCTCATCACGGGGCAAGGATTGAAACATCCATTACACCTCAAGAGTATAAGCGCCTGCGGCCCGGGAGATTCGACAAGGAATCCCGTAGTAATAAGCCTTTCCGCAGAGCGGTGGAAGTTGTAGGCATTTCCCGGCTTTAATAGTGGAAACTCAGCTCGGTCACCTTAAGGTCGTTGACCACCTCGGCGACGCCGGGATAGTCCGAGGCCATCTTTTCCGCTTTCATCTTCCCTTGCTTGTCCAGAATCTTGCCGCTGAGGGTGACCACGCCGGTGGGCTCCATGTCTACCAGAACGTTGCCCGCTGCCGAAGATGTCAGCTTTTTCCGAATGATGGTCTCTATGCGCTTTGCCACGGCCAGATTCCGCAGATTTTCCGTAACGGCCTCCACATCCGCGGGCCTGTGCAGGTTTGCCAGGGCATCCAGCACCACCTCGGAGGCCGCACCCGACGTGAAATGAGCCGTGTTTATGATTATGTCGTACAATGCCCAGTCGTTGGAATCGCTATGAAATATTGAACGGATGAGCGTTTCCCGCTTGTGATCGTATGAGCGGACGAAATCCTCCGCTTCATCCCGCGTGAAATTGTATCGCTCCATAATTCGCTTGGTTCTCACGTCCGGGGGGGCCACCACGCGGACCTTGAGGACACCGGGAACATCGCGGAGAACGATCTGAGCTCCTCTCCCCACGAGGACCACCTTGCCGCGGGACGCTGCCTCATAGGTGAGGGCCTGGAACAGGCTCGTGTACGACGGGCTGTCGAAAAAGATCCTTTCGAAGAATCCCGGTCCGTGCTCGTTCTCGTATGCGGTGCAGGCATCCCGAAATTCCGGATCGCAACTCTCTGCCAACTCATGAACCTGGTCGCGACCCAGGAGCTCCAGCCCGAGCTTTCTGGCCACGGTAGCTGCAATGATGTCGCCGTATGAACCCACCAGCCTCGATATGGTTACAATGTTCATCTCTTTCCTCGTTTCCCCCACTGTCGGCACCAAATGTCATCGGTTTGCTTCGAGCTTGAGGCTCGCACCTGTTGCACCACGGGCGAGCCCTTCAAGAATGGGCGAAAAGCTCGCGGGAATCACTTTATCATAGAAGCGTGTTGGGCGGCCATATCGGATGCCCCCCTATTCGTTGACCCTCGGAGGTCATACGTAGCCTGTACCGCGCGGTGCAGGCAACGGGGAGCATACCCCTCGGGTCGCAGGCATGCCGGTCTAGTACCCGAAATCCTTCAGTTTGGACGGACTTCGGGTCCAGTTGTGGGAGACCTTGACAAAGAGCTCCAGCCTGACCGGTGAATCCAGGAATTCCTCTATTTTTTTTCGCGCTTCGGTGCCGATCTTCTTGATCATGGCACCTCCCTTGCCCACGAGAATCTTCTTCTGGCTATCCTTCTCCGCGTGAATGTCCGCCTGAATGATGACGCGGCCGTCCTTCTCCTTAAAGGACTCGACCACCACCGTGGTCCGGTAGGGGATCTCCTCGCCGGTGCTCTTGATGATCTGTTCCCTGATGATCTCGGAGACAAAGAAACGAACCGGGAGGTCGCTCAAGTCGTCCTCGGGGAAAAACGACGGTCCCTCAGGAAGCAATCCCACGAGGATACCGATCAGCTCGTCCACACCCGATCCCTTTAGAGCGCTTATGGGGACGATCTCTTCGAAGGTGTGGGCCCGGGAATAGGCATCGATGGCGGGAAGAAGCACCGGAGGTTGAACGGTATCAATCTTGTTGATGGCCAGAACGGAGCGAAGGCCGTTGGCAGAGATTAATTCCATGACGCGCAGATCGTGCCGGCTGACACGCTCTTCCGGCACCGTGACGAGGAGAACCAGATCCGCTTCGGTCAGCGCCTTTTCCGCAGCCGCCACGAGCGACTGATTGAGAGGGTTCATCGCCTCGTGTATACCCGGAGTATCCAGAAGGACCATCTGCGCGTCGGGGAGGGTGTGTATACCGGCGATCCTGTGCCTTGTCGTCTGAGGCTTGGCGGTGACTATGGACAATTCTCTTCCCAGTATTCGGTTGACCAGCGTGGATTTTCCCACGTTAGGTCTACCGGCCACGGCCACAAATCCGAACCGGTGCTCGGGAGGCGGCATGTTATTCTCCTTGACCGAGAGTAAAATATTTGTCTATTATATACGGATATCGTTCGAATGGAGAGATGCCCGAGTGGCCGAAGGGGCGCGACTGGAAATCGCGTGAATGCCCACAAGGTGTTCCGAGGGTTCGACTCCCTCTCTCTCCGCCATACCTATCCCGCCGAGTCCGATCGCATCATCCCAAGCAGAATCACCTTCGCGGAAAGTCCGACGGAAAATCAAGAGCCGCGGGAAGCCACCGTGTGGTATGCAGTCCGTGTCGTGAAGTCGCAACGTCAAGCCCGAAAAGGTATCAGGCTTTCCTCGCTCTGCGAGGAGATCCTCTACCCTATGTTCCCGATAAGACGGTGCTCAAAAAAACCAACCCCCTCTGCCGGGGGCAATAAGGGGGTCTCTTTTTCGACGGTGCTTTTCGGACGCCCGCTCTCTATGGCCGGATCGCCGGCACGGAAGCTACGGCCCGATTAGGACCGCACATCGGGAGCCGAGCGCGGGGCCGGGCATCCTCAAGGCCAGTTATTGACGTTGTAATCCGGAAGCCCGAACGTTCGCCCGGTGCCGTACTCCCAGTCGTAGGGAATCGGGAGGAAGGGATAGTAGACGTCGGTGATCCGGCTCATGAACTTGTCCCAACGGTAATTTTCCTGGGGCTTCTTACCTTCTTCCGCTTCCAGATCGAAAAACCTCTCCGCGTTGTAATACATCCCGTAATAGCCCGGCGGATAGTTTTGGATGAAACGTGAGTCATAGTCCTTGGCCATTACCCCTGAACCACAGGTCAGCACAATCAGGACTGCACAAGTCAACATGACGGTAAGCCGGATTGAACGCATGGTCTCTCCTTTGAAGTCCTCACAAATCGGACCTGGAGGAATAATACCAAGAAAAGACCCTTTGTGTCAATACGTTAGACCGTAATATATCACTAATTTCTTCTAATATCTCCACCTCTTTCCATATACAAGCCATTATGACACTATTTTTATTGGGTTTTATAGCCCTTAGCTTCGAGTAAGAAGACAGCCCCTTGTCCGGCGATCGGCCGTACGGCAATCGACATGCCCTCCTGGGATGCCGATACCGCTCTATGCCTGCTGCAGGGTTAGGGTTTATTTGACCGTCGCCGCTGGGGCGCGGGGGACGCCGGGGGCTCAATCCGACTCTCGGGGTGCGTCGAGCTGCCGTGGATGTCGAGGAAGTAGTCTTGAAGCCATTTCTTCTTGAGCTCGTCGAGACGCCCGTCTTTTCTGATCGCCCGGATGAGATTGTCGAGCCAGTTCAGCCAGTGAGGATCGCCCGGCCGGATCGCCCAGGCGATCGGCTCGTAGGTAAGCGGCTTGAACGGCGAAGCGAGCGCCTCGGGATACGTGGAGACCCCTTGTCGGATGCCGAACGCATCGTCCACCAGGGCATGGGCTCTTTTTTCAATCACTTCCGTCAAGGCGCGGCTTCGGTTGGGAAACTCACGATATGAGGCCTTGGGGAGAACTTGCCGGAGCTTGAGGCCGCCCAAACCGCCGGGCCATGAGACGACAAAGACCCCGGATTGGTTGAGGTCCTCAAATTTCCTGAACCGTTTGGCATTGACCGCGTGGACCAGAAACATGCGGCCGGACTCTAGAACGGGAATCGTGAAGACCACGTCCACATTCCGTTCGGGGGTGACGGTCATGCCCGACATGACCACGTCGGTGGTCCCTTCCAAGAGCGAAGAGATAAGCTCGGGCCAGGTCAGCCGCACGATCCTGAGATCAACGTTCAAGCTGCGTGCGGCAAGCTCTGCCGTGTCCACGTCGAACCCGACGAGCTTACCTTCAGTGCCCGGCATCTGGAAGGGGACGTATCCAATCTGCATTCCCACCCTGAGCTCACCGCGTTGTTTCACCAATTGGATAACGCCTCCGGCTGCCGGACGCTCCGCAGGCGGGGGCCGGCGAGGCGGAGGAGAAACCTTCACTGCCTCTTCTTTGGGAAGAGGCTGCTCTTGGGAAGCCGGCCGTTGACACGAGAACCCCACGGCTCCCGCCACCAATGCCAGCACTAACACGAGTGCTTTCCGGACCAAAATTCCGCTCATTCCGATTCTAGAGAAGCTCCCTTCGTACCGTTTGGCAATCAAAGATGTGACCTTAAGGCAAGAACGGCTTGCCGTTTGTGGCGGAGGAGACATGCCGTTTTTGTCATCGATTCGATCGCAAAATCATATAAATATCTCGCTTAAGAGTTCTCCACGTGGTGAGCCCACGTATGGGGGAGGTTTGGAGGGGGAGAAGAGTCTCCCTCTCCATAATGAAGAAAGAACAACGCATCTTATAGAAGCCTCTGATTCACCCGAGGCGCAGCCACGGGCGGTACTCTCCAAGATTTTTATCTTTCGTTGCAGCTTCTCAGCTATGGGAGTTGGTATCAGTGGGGGCATCGCGGGCTTCGTTTCCTCCAAACAGCATTATTTCACAGGTTTGGGTCAAAGAGGAGAAGAAAAGCTCGGAACGGCTTATGGAACGGCCGCGGTTCGGGGCACCTGCGGTCGGAGTGCGTCGTTGTCAGAGGCGTGCGGCCGGATGGAGCGAAGATCGGGTCATCAGTCTCCTGCTTGGAATCAGTGGAGGTACTTGCGGGCCTCCTGCTTCACGGTCGACTTCGCGACACATTTCAGCAGCTCCGGCTCAATAACGCTCATGCGTGTCTGCCGATCTATTCTTGCTTGGATGTAGGCAACGAGGTTCTCGAAATCGGTCTTGGTGACCACGGGGAACTCATCTTTTTTGTCGGACCCCACATAATCCAGGGCGGTGAAGTTTCCCGTATGGGGATCTACCTCACCGGAAATTTGAATGACCTCCACGTTGTCTCCAACAGTGCGACGGCCCACTATGGCGAGGCCTCGAGACCGGGAGAAGTACAGGATGGCCATCTTGTAAATGCCATTTGACTCGAAGAGCTCGAAGGGATTCATTTCAGCTTCCCCCTGTACCCCGGAAGCTAACCACCGGAGAACGACCCGTTTCATTGAGGATACAACCCTAATCTAACAGTCCGAGCAGCCTCTGTCAAGGTAGGGGCGAGGTTGCACACGGTCGTCGCTTGCTGTAGCAGACCGATCAACACTTCTTTTCCGATATGCGGCTCCGCATGGTGCGGCAACCTCTCCAGCCGCGTGCGCCGACTGCTCTCGGGTTGACCTCCCCAACCGGACGTAGACACCTCGCCCTGCAGGGGCGCACCCTGAATAGCCATGGGGTTCAACCCACTGGGCACAAAGGCTGATATTCACTAACGAAAACTACCATGGAGCTCGACACGCTTCTTCCTGAAGGACCGTCGGTGGACCCTCCAGCCTCCAAACTCGTTTGTTGATACTCGTTTCCGTAGGTTGAAACCTACGTCTATTGTTGATCTGCCCTTTCAGGCATAAGTTTCTCTCGCCCCAAGATCGTTTTCCCGGGGAGCCGATTGCCGTTATTTCCCGGCACATCGGATGCGGCGGGCAAAAGTGCCTCTCACGGTATTTCTTGTCTTCCATCGTAAAGAATATTCTTCTATAACTGTAATGTCGGGATTCCCTTCTCATCGGAGGACTATATGAAGTCGATCGTTATTGGCCGCTGGGGAAGCGTCCTTAAGGACCGCTCAGGCACACGGAAACTTACCGACAAAACTCCTCAAGATGAGCTCCCTTCCGCGACAAACTTTCCGGAGGGTGTGGTAGCCGTTATGAGCGGCAAGGGATTTCTCCAATTTGAGGAAGCCTTCGATTTTGTCCCCATGATTCATGAGTACGTGCGACAGATCCAGAGTAAATACTGTTGCGGCAAGTGCATCACGGGGATAAAGGGCTCGAAGGTCATCCTGCAAACTCTGGAAAAGATCATGGGGGGAAAAGGCGAAGAATCGGATCTCGACATACTGGCACGGATGGCGAACATCCTCGACGAGGCAGCCAAGTGCTCGGTGTGCCAGAGCGCAGGGGAGCTCTTGAAAGACGGACTGACTTATTACGGAAAGGATTTCCTGAACGCAGTGCGTCACAGGCCCGTGTCCGGGAACCTTCGTTACCTGGGCAGAGTCTCGGCACCCTGCGTGAATACCTGTCCGTGCCACATCAACATTCCCGGTTATGTGGAGATGCTGCAGGAGCTGCGTTACGACGAATCTCTGGCCATTATCCGCGAGGAGATGCCCCTTCCCGGCATCACGGGAAGGATTTGCCCCGCCCCCTGCGAGAAGGCGTGCAGCCTGGCCAACTTGGGAGACGAGCCCATTCCGATCAGGACTCTCAAGCGCGTTGCAGCCGATTACGAATTGAACCATCATCTCAAGCCGCCTCTGGAAAAAGTGGAGCTGACGGAGCCCCCTGTGGCGGTGGTCGGCGCAGGTCCCGCGGGAATTGCTGCAGCCTACTATCTGAACAGGATGGGCCATCCCGTGACGTTGTTTGAAGGGCTGCCCATATCCGGAGGCATGGTGGTGGTGGGCATTCCCCCCTATCGACAGCCTCGGGATGTTCTCGACAGAGAAATCGGCATCATATACGACCTGGGCGTGACGGTCGTGTACGGCGAGCGCCTGGGAAAGCATTTCTCCATCAACGATCTGTTCAAAAGGGGATTCAAGGCGGTGTTCGTGGGAATAGGGTCCCACAAGTCCATCCCCATAGGACTCAAAGGCGAGGACGAAGGGTATGAAGGAGTCTTTCCCGGCGGCATCGACATGCTGCGCGACATCAATCTCGGTCGCGAGGTCGCTATGGGCGACAATGTGGTCATCGTGGGGGGAGGCAATACGGCTATAGACTGTGCCAGGACATGTCTACGTATGGGTGCGGTCCGGGTATCCATCGTCTACCGCAGGACGGAAGCGGAAATGCCCGCGGACCCCGAAGAGGTTGAGGATGCTCGCGACGAAGGAGTGAACTTTTACTTTCTCACTCAACCCGTGGAGGTCCTCGCAAGCGGCAACAAGATGGTCGGGCTTAAATGTTTGAGAATGGAGCTGGGTGAGCCCGACAAGAGCGGCCGCAGAAGACCCGTGCCCGTTGAAGGATCGGAATTCGACCTGGAGGCCGACACCCTCATCCCCGCCATAGGTCAGACATCCAACCTCGAATTTGTTTCTCCGGCCGACGGCCTGGAAATAACGCGTCGCGGAACGATCAAAGTGAATGCCAAGACTATGATGACCACCCGACAAGGGGTCTTTGCCGCAGGGGATGCGGTGAGCGGACCTCTTACCGTGGTACACGCCATGGCCGGAGGAAAACGAGCCGCGCATACGATCCATCAGTACGTGACCGGCGTCGATTTCAGGCAGAGCGAGCAACAATGGATGGACGACCTGATCGCTGCCATCGAAAAAGACGCGGGAGTACTCGTCACAGCCCGCACCCCCGGTAGAGAGGGGAGCAAAACGCCGCACAGAAAACTTGATGCGGAGGAGCGCATAACGAACTTCCTCGAGGTTGATTCGGGATTCACCCAGAAGAGCTCTTTCCTCGAAGCCGGTCGATGTCTCCGGTGTTTTCACCTGATTTTGGCAGCCGTGGAGGACGCTTCGATCTCAGCGTAACCGGTGCGGATTCGACCAGCCGTGTGGAGCTTCGTGAACCGCCCACATCAGGCAGGCTGCTGTCCCGACGTCGGAATAAAGATGTTTCAGGTCCTTATAACCTTCCTTCTCAGAAACAAAGGATCAGAAAATGCCGCTTCTTACCATCGACGACGTTGAAGTGACGGCCGAATCGGGAATGACCATACTCGAGGCGGCCGGCAAGGTCGGAATCTGGATCCCCACCCTCTGCTATTACCCCAAGACAAGCCCTTCAGACTCGTGCCGCATGTGCGTGGTGGAAATCGAGGGCATTGAACGGCCCATGACTTCGTGCAACACCGTGGTGGCGGAAGGGATGCGGGTGCACACCGATACCCCGCGTTTGAGGGGAATCCGTGAGGAAGTCATGAACCTGGTGCTCATGGATCATCCTCTCGATTGTCCGATTTGCCCCGCGGCCGGTGAGTGCGAGATTCAAAAGCTCACCTACAAACTGGCCATCCAGGGGACCGACCTGCCTGCTAAGAAGCGAAATTTGCCGGTGGAGCGAAGCTGGCCGCTCATCGAGTACAACCCGAATCTCTGCATCACCTGCCTGAGATGCGTCAAGGTGTGCCACGAAGTGATAGGCGCGGGGGCCCTGGCTTTGCATGAAGTCGGGTACGAAGCGCGCATCGGTACCCGTAACGGAGATGTTCTCCGCTGTGACTTTTGCGGGGAATGCGTGGAGGCGTGCCCCACAGGCGCCATGTCCAACAAGGTGTTTCAGCGTTGGGCCCGTTCGTGGGAGATGAGAAAGACGCCCACCGTGTGCCCTCTCTGTTCCGCAGGCTGTCGCATGGAGCTGAACGTTAAAGACAACAAGATCTTTCGAATTACCACCGATTTGGAAAGCCACAACCGGGGCACCCTCTGCGTGGGAGGACGCTTCGGCTTCGATTTCGTACATCACAAGGATCGGCTCGACACCCCGCTCCTGCGGAAGGATGGGGAGCTCAAACCTGTGGTGTGGGAAACGGCACTTGGCTTTGCCTCCCGAAAGCTCAAAGAAATAGTGGCGGAGCACGGACCGGACAGCGTGGCAGGATTGGTATCTCCGCGACTCTCCAACGAGGATTGCTACGCTTTCCAGAAATTTTTCCGCGCGGTGATCGGCACCAATAACATCGACAGCGAGGCTCGTTTCAGCTTTCTGCGCGTGATGCGGGCACTGGAGTTGACGGCGGGAAGGAAATTTGCCGGAGAGAAGTTGGACGATCTTCTCCGGACCGATGCAGTCATCGTCATCGGCGTGGACCCTCTGGAAGAGACTCCCGCCCCCGGTTGGAAAATCAAGATTGCCTCTCGCCGTTACGATAGTAATCTGGTTGTGGTCAATTCGAGGACCACAAGCCTGGACCAGTTTGCTCGGGTGCGACTCCGAGCTCGTCCCTACTCGGAAAGCGACGTGATTCTGGGACTCATGAAAGTTATTCTCGACCTTGACCTCTGGGACGGGAAATTCGTGAGAGATAAGACGGCTAATTTCCTTTCCATGAAGAACCTTCTTGACAAGATTTCCCTGAAAGGCATTCTGAAGAGGACCGGCATTTCCGGAGAGTCGCTCGAAGAAGCTGCCCGTGTCTTTGCGGAAGCAACCAACGCGTCAATCATCTTCGGCGGGGACGTGATACTCCAGGAAAACGGGCTACAATGCGTTATGAACCTGGTGAATCTCGCCCTCCTGACCGGGAACATGGGACGAGAAAATGCAGGGATCTACCCCATTTTCGAAAAGGGGAATATCGTAGGTCTCTGCGACATGGGAGTGCTTCCCGAGTACCTTCCCGGTTACCAGGATACCGCCGCGGTAAGGGATCGTTTCGAAGGGGTCTGGAAAACTTCGCTCCCGTACGGGAGGGGGAAGACCGTGCCGGAAATCGTGCGAGGTCTGGAGACCGGCGACATTCGTGCCCTTTATGTTGCCGGAGCGGATCCTCTCACCGATTATCCCAATTCCGGACGTTTCGCAGCGGCGATTGAAAAAGCCGATCTTCTGATCGTTCAAGATCTGTTTCTCAGTCCGACGGCGGCCAAAGCCCACTGCGTGCTCCCGGCAGCCTCCTTTGCCGAAAAGGAGGGAACCATGACGAATATGGAACATCGAGTCCAGAAGCTCAATCAGGCCATTGCCCCCTTGGGTGCGGTCATGCCCGATTGGAGCATTCTTGAAGAGATGGCGAAGGCCATGGGACGCTCGATGGGCTTCTTCGAGGTGGGAGATGTGTTCGACGAAATGACGCACACCATTCCCTATTTCAAGGGCTTGAAATTCCAGGATCTGGGAGGAGACGGCACCATCGTCCGGCCCCTGGAGGATGCGCGCGGGGCTTCACGAACAGGCAAACCCTACTCTTTCGCGCCGGTGCGAACCGTGGAAGCACCGGAGCGCGATGCAGCGGAATATCCGTTTGAGATGATGGCCGGCCGGTGCATGTATCATTTCGGATCTACCACGACGCGGTCGGAACATCTTCTGTCACTGTGTCCTACCGGGTACGTGGAAATCAACGGGGAAGATGCTTCAAGGCTCGGTCTGGCGGAGGGCGATCCGTTGGAGATCTCTTCCGCTGCGGGATCGTTCACGGCCCCCGCAAGAATCTCAACGAGAGTTAACCCGGGAATGGTCTTTGTTCCCGCCAATTTTCAGGATCTTGGAGTGTACGGACTTTTCGAAGAAAACACCACCGTGTGCAGGGTCAATGTGACACCTGCTACCCAGGGTACTGATCGCTAATCCGAGGGCTTATATTACCGGCCCGGCCGACGTAGCACGACGACCGGGTGGCTAAATGATTATTTTAAGTACCACAAGGAGGTCGGAATGAAAGCCGAGGAAAAACCAAAGGCTGCCATCCTGGTCATCGACGACGAACAAATCGTCCACGAAAGCGTCATGAGGATCCTGGAAGACGAGGGATACCTTGTTCATAGCGCTTTACGAGTAGACAAGGCGCTCGACCTGCTATCCAGGGAGTCTTACGACCTTGTGCTCACCGACCTGATGATGCCCGACCGCAGCGGCATGGAGGCTGTGGAAGCCGTGGCAAGAGATCATCCCGACGCAGGGGTGGTGATGTTCACCGGCTTCGCCACGGTGGATTCCGCCGTGCAATCCATGAAGCTGGGCGCATTGGACTATCTGCCCAAGCCGTTCACCCCTGAAGAGCTCGTCAAAGTAATAGAAAGAGCCCTGGAAAAAGTCCGTAAGGGACGACGTGACAGAGAGATCGAGCAGCAGTACGCCGAAGCTGAGCTGGCCCTCAAATCCAGTTTGGACCTCAAAGAGATACTCGGTTTGGTCGTGAACAGCGTAGTGCGCCTCTTCAACGTCAAGGGCGCTTCCGTCCTCCTCTATCGCAAGAAGGACGAGAAACTGGAACTGGCCTCCTCGCACGGTTTGAGCGAAGATTACGTTCTGAAGGGTGCCCTCGACAGCTCGAAAAGCATCGCATCGGTTTTTCAGTCAGGGGAGCCGGTGCAGATTGATGAATCGGATTTCGGAGCGAGCCTCCACTATCCCGCGGAGGCGCGTAAGGAAGGAATTGCCTCGATCGTATCCGTTCCGCTCAAGATAGAAGGCAACATACTCGGCTTCTTGAGGGTCTACAGCGCCGAAAAGTTGTCACTCACTCTCGACCAGATGGAGCTGTTGGTGAAATTCGCCGAACAGGGAGCCAGGGCATTGGAAAACGCCATGTCGTACGAAAAGGTTCGTAAGGACATCGAGGGAATGAAGAAATACATCCCCGGACCAGTGGCCCGTAAAATGGAAGAATAAGGCTGACGCTCCCACGCGCTTGCGGCCGGTCGCCGGTGGGGCCTCTGTGCCCGATAGACCGGGAGGCAGGTCGTTCATTGAGAAAATCCGCTCCGACCTCGTGAGCTCCGGAAAGTTCATACGCCGCCAATAACTATTCTTCGTCAGGAGTAGCGGAACATGGAGAAAAAAAGAGTAAAGATTCTTGTGTTGGATGACGAACAGATCGTGCTGGACAGCGTCACTCGCATACTCGAAGATGAAAACTACCAGGTTCTGACTTGCCGGAAGGGCGCCGATGCCGTGGACAAGCTTAAAGAAGGGGGCTTTGACATCCTCATCACGGATCTGAAGATGCCGGGAATGGACGGGCTTCAGGCAATGGAAGCGATGATGGAGGTGGACCCCGACCTCTCGATGATTATGTTTACCGCCTATTCCACGGTCGATTCCGCAGTCCAGGCGATGAAGCTGGGCGCGGTCGATTACATCAGGAAACCCTTCACCCCGGATCAACTCACCGACCTGGTGGAAAAGGTCATGGAGAACCGAAAGACCAAGTTTGAAAAAAGGTATAGGGAAGACACGTTTTCCGAAATCAAACAGGCCATTTCCTCCACGCTCAACCTTAGGGAAGTCCTTAACCTCATCGTAGAGGGCGTCGTCAAAGTGATGAAGGTCAAGGGGAGCACTCTGAGCTTGCTGGACAAGAACCGTGAAAAACTCCGGGTCTTTGCCTATCACGGCCTCAGCAAAGACTACGTGAACAAGGGTCCTCTGGAAACCTCCAAGAGCATTTCAGAGACCACGTTCGGCGGCAAGCATGTCTGGATCGAGGACGCTTCCACTGATACCCGTGTACAATACCCCCAGGAGGCCATGCGTGAGGGCGTAGCATCCATACTGAGCGTGCCGCTCGTCGTTCGCAACAAGGTGATCGGAGCTCTCCGGGTATACACCTCCGAAGCGAGGAAGTTTTCCGACGAGGAAATCCGATTTCTCTACGGATTCGCAGAACAGGTCGCTCTGGCAGTCGAGAACGCACGGTCCTATGAAGACGTCAAGGACGAGTACGAGGCTTTACGCGACGACCTGTGGGAGCACTTCAACAAAGATGGCTGGCTGTGACGGATACGGTCCGGCGTTATAGCCGGACCTTCTTCCAGGCTCGGCCCCTGCGAGGCAAGATCCATGTCTTCGACCCGTGGGCCTCAGAATCCGGAACCGCCCGACGAAGGCGGTACGGCACGCCGGTTTTCACGGCAGACCACTCTGGGCAACACCTTTCCGATCGAATCCCAGAAACCCGGATGGACTGAAAATACACTGGAGATCATCGAAAGGTTGTTACCGAGAGCCTTGAAACCGAAGCACGGGTCTTTTCTGTCTTTCAAGAACAGGATCCTGATCGGGACACTCATCGTCATAATCGGCGTCGTGATCATCATTGGGATTACTCTGCAGCTCATGGTATTTCCCATGCTCCGGGGAGATACCACGGCGATCGTACACCTGAAGGTCATCCATTTTCTGGCCAGCTTGGTGATCATCGGGTTTAGCTGGTTTTTCATTCAACGGTTCTCCAAAAAGATTACCCTTCCTTTGCTCGAGCTGACCAAAAGGGCCGATCAGATAAGCCGAGACGCCGGGGAGCGTATCTCTGCGGGGTCGCTTGGGCTCGACAATGGAGAGCCTCAAGACTTCCATGAGAATTATGAATTCGTTCCGACAGACGAAATATTTCAGCTTACCTCCTCCTTCAATCGGATGCTCGTACATTTGAAAGCTTCCGAAGCCCGGCTGCGGGTATCGGAGGCGAAGTATCGTTTTCTTTTTGACAACGGCCCCTCCCCTATTTTCGTCATAGACGGCGACGACCTTAGGATTCTCGATATAAATGCCAGGGCCGAGGAGAGTTACCAGTACTCCAGGGACGAGCTGCTGTCGATGAGCTTTGCGTACCTGGGCTTGGACCGCGACCGCGAACAGACTCGCAACCATCTCAAACAGCTTTTCCCCACCGAGGTGACCATCCTGCCGATTCTCAAGCATCGGCGCAAGGATGGCTCGCTGTTCATGGTGAGCTTCCAGGCGAGCTTGATCCGGTACGGGGATCGTCCCGCGATTATCGCCGCGGTTTGGGATGTCACCGAACGATTGGAGAAGCAGACCCGGCTCATCCAGGCCGGTAAAATGGCCATGCTTGGAGAGATGGCCACGGGGATAGCCCACGAGCTCAATCAACCGCTCAACGTCATCAGGTTGGGCTGCGACTATCTTACCAAGAAGACCCGACAGGGCATGGGAATCCCGCCCGACGATCTGGCAAAGGTCACAGGGGAGCTCACCGGCAGCGTGGAAAGAGCCTCGCGCATTATCAATCATCTGCGTCAGTTCGGTCGGAAGGCCGATGAGACGATGAGCCCCATCGACATTAACAAAGCCATTGTCAGTGTATTCACCCTGGTGGGCAGCCAACTGGAAAACAAAGGCGTCCGGTGGGAACTGGACCTTGATGACAACCTCCCGTGGATCATGGGGGATACCAATCGATTGGAGCAGGTCTTCATAAATCTGATTCTCAATGCCCGCGACGCCATGCTGGATACAGGGGGAGCCTCGGGTTCCGGAAAGGACGGGGTGGAGAAAGTGATCGGTATCAAGACGTTTCCGGAGAAGGATCGTGTGACCGTGACCGTCTCGGACACCGGACCCGGCATTCCGGAGGACTTTCAGTCGAAGGTATTCGAGCCTTTTTTCACCACCAAGAAGACAGGCGAAGGGACGGGGCTGGGCCTTTCCATCAGTTATGGTATCATTAAGGAGCACAACGGAACCATCGAAATAGATGCGCGGTGCAGGCAGGGCACAACGTTTCGCCTATCCTTCCCCGCTCTCGTGCAAACGGAGAACCGGCATGACCAAAATCCTCGTGGTTGATGATGAAGAGAGCATACGCAATTTGATGCGCATGAACCTTGAGCTCGACGGTTATCTCGCTCTGACCGCCGGAGACGGGCCGACCGCTCTGGAGATTTTTGAAAAGGAATCTCCCGAGGTGGTGTTGCTGGACGTCCGAATGCCCGGCATGGACGGCATCCGGGTCCTGGGCGAGATCAGGGAAATGAACCCGGACGCCGAGGTCATCATCATCACCGGCCACGGAGATATGGACATGGCAGTGGAGGCTTTGCGGAAAGAGGCGTCCAACTTCCTGACCAAACCGGTTGCCGAAGAGATCCTCTCGCTTTCGGTGAAGCGCTCCATTGAGCGGCTGTCTCTGAAAAAGAAGCTCAGGCAGTACACACGCAACCTTGAGACCCTCGTGCGTGAGGCCAACATCGAATTGGAGCGGGCGTACCAGTTCCGAGAGAACATCATCGAGAGCTCGCCGGATGCCATCGTATCCGTGAGGAAAGGCGGAGACATCATTCTGTTCAATTCTGCTGCCGAGAAGCTCCTCGGCTATAAGCGGGAGCAGGTGGTGGGGAAGATGAACATCGTCCACGTATATCCTCCCGGTGTAGCCAAAAAAGTTATGAAAGACTTGAGGTCCGATGACTTTGGCGGCCGCGGAACCGTTCAGAAGCGCGAAATGAAGGTTTTGCACAAGGACGGCTATGAGATCCCCGTGTACCTTTCCGCTGCGATTCTCTACGAAGACGGCGCGGAAACGGGCTCGGTGGGGATCTTCACGGACTTGAGAGAAAAGGAAAAACTGGAGAAGCAGCTCCTGCGATCGGAAAAGCTCTCGTCACTGGGAAAGCTGTCCGCGGGAATCGCGCACGAGATCAACCAACCGCTCACGGGCGTGCTCACGTTTGCCCATCTGCTCCTGAAAAAGTTCAAGGACGATGAAAAGACCCGGAAGGACCTGCAAATCATCGTCCGTGAGACCACGCGGATTCGCGGTATCGTGCAAGGGATTCTCGATTTTGCCCGAGAGACCCCTATGCAGAAGAAGCCTCGGGTTGTCAACGAGATTTTGGATCAGACCCTTGAGATCATCGTGCATCAGCAGCGGTTTTTCGGCATCGAGCTCGTCAAGGAGTACGATCCCGATTTACCTCAGGTCGTGGTGGATTCGAACCTCATGGAGCAGGTCTTCATGAACATCATTCTCAATGCGGTGGATGCCATGCACGGGTCGGGAGCCTTCACGGTGCGCACTCGCCATGCGGAGGGATTCGTGGAGATCGACTTTTCGGACACCGGTGGAGGGATGCCCGAGGAGATACTCGACAAGATCTTCGATCCGTTCTTCACCACCAAGGACTCCACCGAAGGGATGGGCATGGGACTGGGACTGGCCGTGAGTTACGGCATCGTGAAGAATCACAACGGCGACATCAACGTTACGAGCAGGATGGGCGAGGGAACCACGTTTACCATCAGGCTCCCCCTGGACGGATCGTAAACGAATCAGCGACGCAAACGCGTTGACAGATACCGGTGAATGAGATACATTTGGTGACGGTCGTGCGCCCGTAGCTCAGTAGGATAGAGCGCAACACTCCGGATGTTGAGGCCGTACGTTCGAATCGTATCGGGCGCACCAAAGAATTCAAGAGGTTAGCCAATAAACGGCTAACCTCTTTTTGTTCAGGGATAACTCAGGGATAACCACGGTGCGGCAGCGTCTGTCGTTTGCCGTCGTGGTGAGTCCATCTTTCCCACTTGGCCGCGGGCGACACAGCCGACTCCCCCTCTGGAATCAGGGAGCCCCGTTTTCCCACGCCAGTCCTCACTTTCACGCCCAAAGGATTGACAACTCGCCGAAAATGCGATAGGCATTTCGAAGAAGAATTGACAGGCCGTAATCCTGAATACGGAGCGGCGAAATGTAAAACGGAGAGTCATTCTCTCACTGACGCGCGTTATCTTGCCCTTGCGAGAGCTTGTGCGTCCTGCGTGCTGAGATGACCTCTTTCGCCGGTGGTGCGTTTAGCGTGCTTCTGGGGAAGAGAGGTTTGTCCAAGTGCAGGACAAAAGCAAGGGCTCCCGGAATTCCTCCGAAAATCCGGCTCCTTCAGCCCCTTCAAACAATCACAATCCAACATACTTGACGCGGGAGCACCTCGCTGCGCGGTGGTCTGTATCGGTTCGGACCATCGACCGTCTTAGGCAAGACGGCCTGATCCCTTGGGCCGATCTTCGCCGCGGTCGCGGAGGGAAACCTGTGGTTCGTTTTCTGCTCAGTGACGTGGAAGCTTACGAGCGGGAGGCGAGGATGGATTGCGGGCGGGTGGACTGCTGAGAGGTGGCCGGGCAGGGAGACCGTTGCCGATGCGATGATCTCCTTGCTCAACCCCTTCGCTGGAACCAGATCGGAAAACCTTATTGAAGATTTAAGTGACAGGAGGACATTTTGGGCAGCCTTAGAAGCGCAAAGAGCCAAGGGGTCGCAGAGGAAAAGGCCGAAAAACGTCGTCTAGCTCTCGGAAGCGAGTTGGGTTGCGCGTGCGCTTGGCCCAGCGTGCAACGCAAGGTGCATCAGCTAATCCGCCGGGGAGCGCCGATAGATTTCGTGGACCCGTCCACCGGCATGACCCCACTGGGGATAGCGGTTGTATGTTCGAGTGCTTCTGCAAGGGTTCTATTGGACAACGGAGCCAATCCGAATCTCCGTTGTGCTGATGGCAAGACCCCGCTGCTATTGGCGGTAGATAAGGGCAATACTGAAATGGTCAAGCTGCTGTTGAGCAGGGGTGCTGATCCGAGCCTCGCTGGAGCGGACGGCAGGAAGCCGCTACATTTGGCTGTGTTGAAGGCACACTATGAGATAGTTGTGATTTTGGTCGCATTCGGAGCGTGCTAGCACGTCTGACGGAAGGAACAAACGCTGGACGCTGCGGTGTGATTGCCGCAACGTTCCGGCTGACCCATCTGGGTGGCCGCACTTAACCAACAGAAAGGATTTTGGAATGGGCTCTCTGAGAGAATTGAACAAAGGCAAGAAGGCCGACGCTCTTCAACGTGAACTAGAAGCCACCTTGCGTCGCTCCAAGAACGAAATCGTGGATATCTTCGTGGTACATGGTTTCAAGGTGAGAGGCGACTGGGTCCAAGTGGATGATCACTTTGAGCTGGTCTTTGATGATACCAAGGTAGGATCGGGAGGTGTCCGCGTGTTCCGACGCAATTCCTGTGGCCGATTCTTTGGCATACATTTTGGTGGGGCTGAGAATCCTGATGGGGATCGCGAGGTTTATGACAAGGTACAAGAGAAGGTAGTCATCTTTGAAAAGAAATCTTCTCCGGCTTATTTGGACCATCCATTGCTGTCGAATGCGGTATTCATGGACTTGGATTACTTCCTGGATAACTCCCCGAAATGGATACAAGAAATGATGATCCCGTGCCCTGACTGCGATGGGACGGGGGAGAAAACGCTGGATGGCAAGAGCAGTGACTGCGCCCATTGTGAGGGGAGCGGTGAAATCGAGAGAGATTCATTGGCATAATCGGCATCGATGCAGCGGGCGGCCACGGAAGTCGTTTCCAACGCGCTCAGACTGGCAAGATTACGGTCAGTATCGCACATTAGAGCTTAATGACCAAGGAGAAATGAAAAAGGATGGGCACGCTCAGAAAAATTCGCAGTGAAGGGACGAAGGAGCGTAGGGCTGATGAACTTGACCAAACAGATCTGGCCTACGGGGTGCCGCCTGGAGGTGTCCCACTTGTGCTCTCCGATGAAGACCATAACACGGTTTCAGTCAAGTTACACGCTCGCCGAAGCGATTTTTTGGAGAAAATAGGACAGGCGTGGCGCGACTATGCGAGTCACCCAGAATATAAGGGAAAGCCTGCCAGGATGGCGATTGGGGTATCTGTATATAACCACGACGGTAAAAAGGAAATAATTCTTTGAAGTGGCGGGGCAGATTGGTTAATCCGGGGCGAGGTGAAAACTCAGGAGGCAGCGAATGCACTCTGGGAAAATGTTGTAAAAATGTGGGGATGGATTAAAGAGCGGCAGCCGCATTAGTTCCGAAATTCATGATGAGGCCCGATTTCTTGGCCGCATCCATTGAGGAGCGAGACCTGTGGTTGCGAACGGACACGATTGCCGCCTACGAGACAGCATGGGCGCAAAGGAACTACGTAAGGGTAACCTTGATAGGAAAATCCATCGGTACGCGAGCCATCGGTCACTTATTGGCTACTGAAGAGCCATTGCCCGCCCTCCGCTGTGTCTGGCTGACACCTATCCGCAACGAGACGTTGTGCGCCCTGATCAAGCAAAGGCCGCACCAAGCGTTATTCGTCGTCGGCACGGCTGATTCCCCCTATGTTCCCGAGGAACTGGCCGAGGCCGTGCAAGCGACGGCAGGGAGGGCGATGGTGATTGACGGTGGAGACCACGGCCTTGAAATTAAGGGTCTTGTCGTTGAATCTGTTCGCGCTCTTGAAGGGATAATGTGGGAGATAAAGAAGTATCTTGGGTAATGGCTGGTGACACGATCAGGAAGCCGTTGTTTTTCCGTGTCACTCTAACTTAAGTTGATGATGCAGCTTGCCCCGTAGCCCCATCTAAAGATTTATCCTGGAATTTCATTTATACCAGTCTACCGTTAGAGACAATATCCCTCCATCCAGTCGGATGCCGAAATTGTTGGACCCCACGATCAACAATATTGCGGATGACCCAGGAAAATACTTCTGATTTGTTTTGATCTAGCGTATAATCTGCTTATAACGGGGGCATCGTCGAGTAATGAAGCAGCCATGGACAATGTTTTCCGGGTGTTCATGAAAAAAATCCATCGGGGGCCGACGAGCTGTAGCAGCCCCCACTTCTATTCGCGGCATTCACTACAAACAGATATTACTCGGGTATCCAAGTGTTCTCGGCAGTCTCCCTTCAGTAACAAAGGCTACGGTTTTGCTTTGAGGAGGTCTGAGATGAAAGAATTCACGGTGGCAATGGAAGTTTCAGGACCAACAGCCATGTGGACGCGACCGGATACAGGAGATGTGCCGGTGAGTTATCCCGCTCCCACATTTGGCGCGGTTAAGGGCATATTTGAGTGCGTCCTATGGAGTCAGTGGGCAGAGGTGGTACCCACCAAAGTCGAGATTTGCAGTCCCATAGTGTTTCACCCTTATACGACCAATTACGGCGGGCCACTCCGGAAAAGCAAAGACATGAAGAAAGGGAGCAGTTATCAACTGTTGGCCACCGTCCTTGTGGACGTCCGTTATCGCTTCTACGCCACTATCAAATCAGATCCGAGTGGATACGCCAAGCACGGTCGGCATGGCGAGCAATCTACGGGAACGACGAATGGCGCTCACGCATACAAGGAAGTTTTTGAACGTCGGATCAAGCGAGGCCAACTGTTTTCAACGCCTTGCCTTGGTTGGAAAGAATTCACTCCCGAATACGTTGGTCCGTTTCGTCCCCAGACTGCAGTCTGTGAAAACGTCAATGTGGTGATTCCCAGCATGCTCCGGACCTGTTTTCCCTATGGCAAGCATTCTGAATGGAAGCCAATATTTGACCAGCAGGTCAGGATAGAGAAGGGAGTATTACGCTATGCTGAATGAGCTTTATGCCTTGAACACCAGCATGAAGGAAGCGGGAATTGCGACACAATCATGGCACAAAGACTACAAGACTTGCCCCAAAAACAGGACCTTCTTTCTTCTGATTTCAAGTGAGGGTACCGTTTGCGACCTTGAACCAATCGGGGATATGGTTAGGATTCAGAAGATCATGAAATATGAGGTAGCAAATGGAGTGTCGTTTCCCGCATTCAACCTCCAACCCTTGCTTCACGCTCAAAGCGATGAAGCAAAAGAGGTTATCAAGTCTCTGAAAAAAGACGTCAAAACCAAATATGAAGAAAGGAACGAGCAGGAGATAAAGTCTCAAATTGACAAACTCTGGGGAAGCTGTGCCCAGGTGTGGTCTTCCAGTGAGGCAGAGAGAATCAAGAAATGCCTTCAATCAGCAGGTCTCGATGACAAACTTAAAAACGCGATAAAAAACGTACCGGAGGCTTACGAGGCCATTCCAGAATTGATGAAACGTTCAAAAAAACTGACTGCCGACGATCTTCAGCAAAGCCTCAAGCGCATACTTGTTCAGCAAATTTTACGATCACAAGATGCGACCGAATGGATTGATTCACTGCTCGTGAGCACGGCAAAAAGCACCAAGAAAGTTTCTGTAGTGCTTGAGCTGGCTGATCGCTCGTCATTTCCTTATCCAGTGAACCACGAGAGAAGCTATAGGTGGATTAATGCGGGACTTATGGAGCAGGCAGTACCAACCAACGATGAACTAGTTATCTCCGAAGTGGATGCCTTCGGCAAACCAATTGGAGAAGCCGATTCCAAGGAAAAATTTCACTCGGCTAATCTGCCTGTGATTGGAAAAGTGATCCTGCGAGCAATGAGTAGCGAGATCCCATGTCAGAAAAGATATGGACGGATCGATGCCAACAGTTTCCCAGCCGGGGGGGGCGTACGTCAAGCAATGAAGGACGCCCTGGAATGGCTTTGTGACAAAGACCATAAATGGATGACTTGGGCCAACGCCTCGGGTGCCTGCGGGTTCACGAAGAGAGACGGGAAAAAGGTTCCGGTCTCTGGATTGTTCCTGGTCTATCCATCATCTCTGGGAAAGGACCCTCCCGAATTGGCAGGGCTTTTCGTAAGGGAAGATGAGGCAATGGACCCGGATGGAGCCAAGTTTGAATCCGCGGCCGCTCGTGTGACGGGAGCCTTGAGGATCATGGTTACCGAACAACCTGATATCGAGGTGCGGGTCTTTGTCCTTGCAAAGGCCGATAAGGCAAGAACAAAGGTGTTGGTAACCAAGAAATACGATGCCCATGAACTGATTTCCGGGGCAACAGAGTGGCAAAAGGGCTGTAAGAACATCCCTCAGATCAGGCTCAATATTGGCACAACAGATAGAGCCCAGTGGGTGGAACCCGTGGTCCCTTTTCCTGCGGAGGCCATCAAATGCCTGAACGTTGCATGGTTTCAGAATGGTCAGAAAACTGATTTGATTCATGGCTTGGCGATCGGCGAAGGAGTTGCGTTACTCGTGGGCTCAGGGCCTATGGCAGAGGCAATTGTAAACAAAGCAATGCATTTGGCGATGGCTAATGCGTCTCCCTTGCTTCTTGCCCTTGGCCACGCCGACCATCGACGAAACCTGCCGATTAAGCTCGATTCCAGATTTTATGCCCACGTAAACCTTTTGCCCAGCCTGTTGGGTTTGCTCTTGTTTAAACTCAATTACATGAAAGGAGAGTATATGCATAGTGCAACATTCTTAGTGGGACGACTCCTTGCGCTGGCTGACACGCTCCACATGGAGTACTGCCGACATGTCCGAAAAAATGAAACGCCGCCACAGTTGATAGGCAATTCGCTGATGGCAACAGCTATGGACAACCCTGTGAGAGGATTGGCCCGGCTTCAAGAGCGTCTGACGGTTTATCAGGCATGGGCGAACACTGTGCAGGGCGAAAATGTCGCGTTGGCCAAATGGTCGTTGGGCCAGATGGGAAACATTTCAAATCAGCTTGCTGCGGTTGTGTTGCCCAATCGCGCAGACGATGCCGACAAGGCCCAGATGTTATTGGGGTATCTTGCGCGGCCTGAAGGCAAGAGTACCGAACTAACAGATGATTGTACCGTAATCACCGATGAGGAGGTGTCGAATGTCAAGTGAATCCAGCCGCAACGAGGTCCTGGTTCGAGGCACGGGCTTGCTCGTGATCGAAGTAGTCAATTCCAATCCCAATGGTGACCCTGATCGCGAAAGTGATCCGCGGCAGCGTCCCGATGAGCGAGGCGAGATCTCTCCCGTCTCTTTTAAGCGGAAAATTCGTGATTTGATCGAAAACAAGGATGGTCCGGTATGGCAGAACATTGTGGCGAGTCTTGATTCAAAGCCCAGTCCTGAGGACTTCCATATTCTCGAAACCCGTGGAAGAGACCGCAAAGCTATCATGAGTGAAATAAGTGATGATGGTAAAGTCTTCAAACAAAAATACTGGGATGGGCGAGTTTTTGGGAACACTTTCTTGGAAGAGGGTGGTTCAACTTCGATAAAGACGGGAGTTGCTCAGTTCGGTATGGGGGTTTCGATTGCGCCAATCCTGATCGAACGAATGACCAACACAAATAAGGCCGGCGTCCAGGAAGGCAAAGATCGTGGTATGGCTCCGCTGGCCTATCGCATCGTCCAGCATGGCGTGTACTGCATGCCTTTTTTTATCAATCCTACCGCTGCCACAAAAACAGGTTGCACGAAACAAGATATTGAAGTGCTGCTGCGGACGATCCCATATGCTTATGCGCATACGGCGTCCTATGTACGACCATTTGTGGGTATCCGGCATGCCTGGTACATTGAACACAAGTCAGCCTTGGGATCTTGTTCTGACTTCGAACTTATCGCCGCGTTCACTCCCAAAAAGAAAACTGATCCTGAAAGACCCTCCACTGTGTGGGAGGGATATGACGTTCCCACCTCATTACCAGAGACTTTGAAGAGCAGAATTGCCTCATGCCGCGATCTCATGAGCGAGGTTCGTGATGGAACCGCTCGCACATAGCCCACGTCCAGGACGGGGGATTCCCACTCAATCTTACGCGGACCATGTCCATGGTGTGGTGGAATTGGCATGCGAGAACGCCAGGGCAGCGGCACATCACTGGCGTGGCGATAGAGAAAAATTTGTGGAGTCCGTCCGTATCTCTGCCAAATTTCACGATCTGGGAAAGCTTGAGCCGGCAAATCAGGCTGTACTGGCGCGAGATTTCCGGAGAGAGGCGCTTCCTGTTAATCACGTGGACGCAGGCGTTGCGCACCTTTTCAGTCCTGCCATCAACAATCTGTTGGCCGCTACCCTGGTTTACGCCCATCATATTGGGCTGCCGGATTTTCCGGATCAGAGCTTGAATGGACCAGGTAGAGTACTCAGAGATATAAAACCCGACGAGTTGGGCCATACAACGAAGGCGATTACCGACCAAAAGCTTAATGACTACCTGGCATTGCACCAGGAAGCTGTTAACAGCACCATTTGCCGACAAGGCAACGTATCGAGCGGCGCTCCATCGCCTTTATCCCCACTGTTATTCCGAATTGCTCTCTCGTGCCTCGTTGATGCGGATCATTACGATAGCGCAAGGCATGAGGGAGATAACACCTCCCGCGCAGGTCCTCCTCTGCGACCTGATGTCCGGCTGGCCCTTTTAGACCAGTATGTGGCGGGCCTCCCACACGAGGGGCAAGAGGAGCGGAATGCACTCCGCCGTGAAGTGTACAAAGCCTGCGGTAACACTGATCCTCGTCCGGGGCTGTATAGTTGCGACAGCCCAGTGGGTACGGGTAAGACGACTGCCGTAATGGCTCACCTTCTTCATGCTGCAATAGCCAAAGGGCTTCGCCGGATTTTCGTGGTTCTGCCTTTCACGAACATTATTGACCAGTCGGTGGAAATATACCGTCGCGCCCTGGTGGGTTCTGGTGAAAGTCACGAAGATGTTGTAGCTGCGCATCATCATAAGGCGGAATTCGAGAACCTCGAATCAAGGCACCTTTCGTTTCTTTGGAAAGCCCCAGTCGTGGTTACTACGGCAGTGCAGTTTTTCGAAACCCTGGCATCCAATCGACCCTCAAGTCTTCGGAAACTATATCAACTCCCAGGTTCGGCCATTTTTGTCGATGAAGCCCACGCAGCTCTTCCAGCGCATTTATGGCCTCAGGCATGGAAGTGGTTGTGCGAGTTGGAATCTCAATGGGGTTGTCATCTCGTTCTTGGCTCCGGCTCGCTCAACCGATTTTGGGAACTGGAGGAGTTCTCGGAAGAGCGGCTGCACTTGCCAGAACTGGTCCATGCTGACGTGAAGGCCAAGGTTGCGACGTATGAGGAAAGCCGAATAATGTATCGGTCGAGATCCGGTTTTTTGAGTGAGCAGGATTTGCATGAATGGCTGCCGGAGATATCGGGACCTCGCCTTTTGATCGTCAACACGCTCCAGTCAGCCGCGGCCCTTGCCGCAAGCATTGACAGACATCGCGCTCGGAAACATGTGGAGCATTTATCAACGGCCCTGTGCCCCCGTGACCGAAAAGTTACACTCGACCGCGTAAAGGCACGCCTCAGAGATCAATCGGATAATGATTGGACTCTGGTAGCCACGTCCTGCGTGGAGGCGGGCGTTAATCTGTCTTTTCGCAATGGATTGCGGGAAAGGTGTAGCCTCAACAGCCTGATTCAAGTGGGCGGTCGGGTTAATCGCGAGGGGGAATACACCGATTCGAAGGTGTGGGACTTCGAGTTACAGCACGATGACTTTCTCAAGGCTCATCCGGCCTTTGTAGCTTCGGCTCGCATCCTCGGCGAGTTGTTCAGCGAAGGACGAGTGGGCGCAGAAACTGCGACCGAGGCCATGCGTAGGGCAGTTCGACAAGAGGGATTAAGAGAGATTTCTGATCTTATACTGAAGGCTGAGAGGAATCTACGATTTCCAACTGTTGCTGAGAATTTCACAGTGATTGATTCCGACAGCATTACCGTCCTTGTGGATCAGGAACTAATTCACAGCCTGGAAAGGAATGAACGGGTCGATCCGGACATGCTTCAGCGTTTGAGCGTTCAGGTATGGCGGTACAAGGAAGTTGATTATGCGTTAAGGTCCGTTGCCGGATTTCCAGATTTGCGCTGCTGGACATTGCTCTATAACGACTTTCTTGGATACATGGCCGGAGTGCTTCAGAAGCTAAGCCATGAGCAACATGGAACCATCGTATAACGTTTCTACGGTAAAACGGATGGGACAGCCAACTTATGTTTAGCGAAGACGATCTTTTTCCGCTCTCGGCTTTGCAACATTTCCTTTTTTGCCCTCGACGAGCCGCATTGGTGCATATCGAGGGGATATGGGGTGAGAATCGTGCAACCGCTGAGGGGCACCTATTCCACGAGAGGGTGCACAAGGCAGAGGGAGAATCGCGAGGCGATGTCCGTGTGGCTAGGGGACTGCGCTTGAGGTCGCTGCGTCTCGGGGTTACTGGGGTGGCAGACGTGGTGGAGTTCCACCGGCTCCCCAAGATTACGCCGTCGGAAACCACTCCTGGAGGCGGGCGCTCATGCATGGAGCTGGAAGGCGTGCGAGGCTATTGGCGTCCCTTTCCCATTGAGTACAAGGTAGGAAAACTGCGCCATGAACGAGGGTACGAAGTCCAGCTCTGTGCTCAGGCGATCTGCCTTGAGGAAATGCTCGATGTCGCCGTCCCGCGGGGTGCCTTGTTTTACGGAAAAACTGCAAGGCGGTTGGAAGTCACGTTCGATGACGGTCTGCGTATGGAAACAGAGGAGGCTGCACGCCGTCTACATGAGATCCTGCGCTCTGGAAACACTCCGAGGGTTCGGTATCAGAAGAAATGCCCCAAATGTTCCCTTATGTCGATTTGTATGCCGAAGGTCACAGGGGTGCGGCGAGATGTGAGTGCCTATTTGGCGACAGCTCTGAAAGGAACAGGTGGAGAAACGGAATGAAACGACTCTTGAACACTCTTTTCGTCACCACGCAAGGCACTTACCTTTCACGCGAAGGCGAAACTGTGCTCGTACAAGTGGAAGGGCAGACGAAGTTGCAGTTGCCCATTCATACACTGAGCGGAGTTGTCTGCTTCGGCCGCGTCATGTGCACTCCCCAGCTTCTTCAGTTATGTGCCCAACGAAACGTAACGGTTTCTTTCTTGAGCGAGCGAGGCAGGTTTTGGGCGCGGGTGCAAGGGCCGGTCTCGGGGAATGTTCTGCTGCGCCGCGCACAGTATCGCCGTGCTGACGATGAACAGACCTCTGCTGAAGTCGCGCGGGCAGTCGTGGTGGCCAAAGTGGCAAACTCTCGGACGGTCCTCCTTCGGGCAATTCGCGATCATGGCGGCAACGTTGATACGGTACGATTGGAAGACGCGGCCCGCAATCTGGCACGTATTGGAGAAGGGCTATCCTGGCCCGCGGGCTTGGACAAAATCCGAGGCTATGAAGGCGAGGCGGCAAAGTCATATTTTGACGTGTTTGATCATCTTATCGTTGCACAAAAGGACGATTTCTTTTTCCAGGGACGCAGCCGCCGTCCTCCGCTTGACAACATGAACTCTCTACTCTCGTTCTTGTACACTTTGCTGACGCACGATGTGGTGTCCTCCCTGGAAGCAGTAGGACTGGACCCGGCTGTGGGTTACCTCCATAGGGATCGGCCGGGCAGACCAGGATTGGCACTTGATCTGATGGAAGAGTTCCGCCCTTTTCTTGCAGATCGACTTGCATTGTCCCTCGTGAATCGCCAGCAGGTCAAAGGAAAGGGATTCAAAACTACCGAGACAGGAGCAGTAATAATGGATGACGAGACTCGAAAGACGCTTCTTGTCGCTTACCAGAAACGAAAGCAGGAGGAGATCCGTCACCCGTTTCTCGATGAAAAGATGGCCGTGGGGCTCCTGCCTTATGCGCAGGCTCTCCTTTTCGCTCGTTATCTTCGTGGGGAGATAGAAGGGTATCCGCCTTTCTTGTGGAAGTGAGCTTATCATGTTGGTTTTGGTGACGTATGACGTGAACACGGAGACGCCGGAAGGCCGCAAGAGGCTACGCCGCGTGGCCAAAACTTGCGAGAATATGGGGCAACGTGTGCAAAAATCGGTGTTTGAGTGTCTGGTAGATCCCGCTCAATGGGCCATTCTCCGGCAACGGCTAATTGATGAGATCGAGGCGGAAGCAGACAGTTTGCGTTTTTACTTTCTCGGAAAAAACTGGAAGCTGAGGGTGGAACATGTGGGAACAAAGCCCGGCTACGATCCGGAAGGATCCCTTATCGTCTGATTGGCTGTGTTGCGAACCTTCAGCGACCATGAAATCACTGGAGGTTTCGCAATAGCTATAACTGGCTATTATGATGAATGTTGTCTTGGGCACAGCTGCCGCGGGAGCCTTCCGACAAGCGGTCGGGTGGTGCGGTTCGCAAAAGCAGGGTCCGTAACGTAAGCACAGCAATGGCTTGGTAGCCATGCTGTCGCCCTCCTTGCGGGGGCGTGGATTGAAACGTCCAGGGGAAGGCTCGACTCGCTGCGGATTCCTGTCGCCCTCCTTGCGGGGGCGTGGATTGAAACAGGAAAGTCTCCATTTGGTTCCCATATACCCCGAGTCGCCCTCCTTGCGGGGGCGTGGATTGAAACTGTAATGGAAGTCTTGATGCACCTCAAGATCTTGGTCGCCCTCCTTGCGGGGGCGTGGATTGAAACTCGTTTTTCGACGGAGCCACGAAGAAGGACCCTGAGTCTCCCTCCTTGCGGGGGCGTGGATTGAAACGTGTGCACACAAGCAAAATCCATGAGCGCATCGAGTCGCCCTCCTTGCGGGGGCGTGGATTGAAACATTACTCTAATGGACACGACGACACGGATTACACGTCGCCCTCCTTGCGGGGGCGTGGATTGAAACAAGGCGGAGCTTACCGGTCGCCTCCCGCGGGAGAGTCGCCCTCCTTGCGGGGGCGTGGATTGAAACACCCCGAGAAGACGATCAACGGCATCACCCATAAGGTCGCCCTCCTTGCGGGGGCGTGGATTGAAACGTTGTCGAAGGGCTTGTCGGGGTAGCTCAGTAGGGTCGCCCTCCTTGCGGGGGCGTGGATTGAAACGGGTACGTAGGCGGGTTTATTCCAGCGTCCCGCGGTCGCCCTCCTTGCGGGGGCGTGGATTGAAACACATACACGCCATACAAAATCCTCAACGAGAACATGTCGCCCTCCTTGCGGGGGCGTGGATTGAAACAAATCGCAATGGTCGAAGCGAGCAAGGTCGTCTAGTCGCCCTCCTTGCGGGGGCGTGGATTGAAACAAAGAGTACGATGTCTTCCATCAAAACACCCTGAGTCGCCCTCCTTGCGGGGGCGTGGATTGAAACACAGTTACACCAAAATTGTTTACGGAGGAATTAAGTCGCCCTCCTTGCGGGGGCGTGGATTGAAACAAAGAGTACGACGTCTTCCATCAAAACACCCTGAGTCGCCCTCCTTGCGGGGGCGTGGATTGAAACGCTGTTTGGTCTCCCGCTCTGCCTGTGACATGGGAGTCGCCCTCCTTGCGGGGGCGTGGATTGAAACACCCCGAGAAGACGATCAACGGCATCACCCATAAGGTCGCCCTCCTTGCGGGGGCGTGGATTGAAACACGAGACGACTGGTGCACGGCAAATTCAAATACGGTCGCCCTCCTTGCGGGGGCGTGGATTGAAACTTTCGTACGCCACGCCACAGGACAGCCATGGCATGTCGCCCTCCTTGCGGGGATTGAAACATTGCTCTACCCCCGCGTGGGAGAAGTCTGCGCCCAGCGGGGGTGTTTCCAGAAGCGGACCCTCCGGACGCTCAAAACTTGAACCCACTCAAATCAAATCCCACCCAAAAATATCTTGACAAATAATCCTCTCAAGCCGAATTCTGATTGGGCCACCTGATGGCCCATAGAGACTGCTTCCGAGGCAACCCATGTCGCGAAAGAAGGGAACACGAGACTCCAGCTCTCCGAAGAACCACGCGGAAGCATTGCCCACCACCCGCCAAACGAGTGAGGCAGTCGCGGAACAATCTATCCGGACAGATAATCCTGATCACTTCTTCTCCGATGGTACGATCAAAACATTTCCTGGAGCCTGCAATGTCCTCATCGTCGCTCCCAACATGTCCCCCGATTCCGACGACAAGAACGTCGGCCTCTTGACCTACTGGCTGACCGAGACTCTCGGCGCATACGCGGTGGTGAATTGCGGGCGCTACCGGAGACCGGTTGATGGAGACCCTACTCCGGAGGAACTTCAAGTCTCCTATAGCCCGAAACCTCACAAAAAAGAAAAAGGTATCTTGGAACTACGACAACGTCTCGTAGAGGAGACAGGCGGCATCCCTGCTAATCTGGATTCTTTCAATTCGGCCTCAATTGCCGCGTACGAGTATGCGGAACCGATCTGGTTGGACGCTTGCGCTATCGCATACAAATCTATCCCTTTAGCCTTCTTCGTATGTGGAATTGACGATGGCAGGGCTGATGAACTTGAACTCGACGTCGCTGTGGGGGCAGGATACCTTCTGAGAGACAAGGAGCAGGTTTGTGAGCGAGATACCGGCTCCGCAGGCGGGGCCTTCGTCGAGGAGCTGATTGGACGACTCAGCCGACTGAGAGACGGCATCCGCGTCCGCGACGGAGTTGAAGGATATTCTCTTACTGGCGACAAGATTGCGGGGTGGCTTAGATCCACCTGGACCGATGATCGAGATGACCTCTACGAACCTGACATGGCTGAAGGGTGGATAGCAGACGATATTCATAGCGTCCAGCTAGCCATTCGTTACACTGGGTTCAGGGACAGCAAAGATAACCTGAGAAGGACGGTTCAAGAATTGGCTGGCGCTATATCCGGCCTAAGTTCGTTTACGATCTGGGAGGAGGAAGAGATGGCGAAACCTGAGGAAAAGAAGGCCAAGAAGGCAAAGTCCGAGAAGGAAAAACCCTCGAAAGAAGAAAAGGCACCCGCAGTGGATGAGCAGCCGCCTGGCGGCGCAGAGGGGGACGCTAAGAGCAAGGAACTCGCAGAGTCAGTGCAAAAAGGTGTGACTCTCATATCCCATCAGAAGTTTCAGGAGAAGGTCAACGCTCTAAAAGGACTGACGACCATCAGGAACGACAGCGATGAGGACGTGGCTTTCGAAGGCGAGGCGAAGGAACTTTTCATTAGCGCATTTGAGAGCGCATACCCAGTGATTGAGCGCGCTCTCGGCAGCATCAACGAACTTGGCACATTCCTTCTCGGGGTGCGAAAGGAACTCAAGCCGCGTAAGCTCTATTACGCTTGGCTAGACTATGCCGGTATCCCGAAGAGGACTGCCGCCAACTACGTTCAAGTTTATGAGAGGTACGCCGACAGCCTTCCGAAGTTTGGGTACTTGGGGGTCAAGAAACTGCTGGCCGCGTCCCGCCTCAAAGAATGCGTTGACTATGTGGAGAGGAACGAACAGGTAATAGCAGAGCAGTCCGCAGCAGAATTGGAGCGAGCGGTAAAGGCTCTGCGCTCTGCGAAGAAGACCTCAGGGACGGGACGAGGGCGTAAACCGACCTACATACCGGTGGGAAAGTGCCGGATACGGCCTTCGTCGGACGGCACGAAACTCGTCATTGAAGGTCTCACAGAAAAGAAGCAGGCTCAACTAATTGAGGCTATCAAAGGACTGTTATCATAGCGAAAAAGGGTGACCTGCCACCGGTGGCAGGTCGGGAAGTTTCTAGGCGTGCGATGCACGCTCGCTTCACTCATACAGGTCGGAGGATTACCAGCCAAGGTTCCATGAGACCGAAGGCGACGGTAATCCCTTCGCAGAATGGACGTAGAAGGGGAAGAAAACTTTTTTTTCGGACAATGCGACCCCGCTCTTGACAAATTCCCAGTTCTATGGCCAACTTGGACATGCGCCGATTTGATTGACCAGCTTGCTGGGCGCAAAATAAGTTCAGCTAAAGCGGACGGGAAAAGGAAACCTCTGACGCGTCCCGCTCCGGCTGCACGGCTGGGCGGGTTTTCTGGTTCTTGGCTACCGCCCTAACTGAGGAGGTTGCTGTGATCCATTTGCGGGCAAGAGTACGATCCGGCTGGGGTGCCGCGGATCAATCCCCGGAGGTCCTGAGCAATGACCGAGCATGTACAAGGGGAGCTGCTCGGATTCCCATCCCACAATGGATTGAAATCGAGCAAAGACCTAATGGTTACCTTCTCATTCATATCTATCTGCGGGAAGGACCCTTTGTACATACGTGGCACCCCTCAGTCGAAGAGGCGATGAAGGAGGCGAGGGAGAATTTCTCCGTGCAGGAAGAAGAGTGGATAGCAGTAGTGCCCTCGGAAGCCCCGCCAGAATAGAGGAAAAGGACTGTTTTTCTCTTCCGGCGATGAGAGGATGTGTGCGCTTGAGAAACTTTTCCAGTTCGCTCCCACTGCCGATAGACCCGTCTCAGTGTTTTATCTTGAAGCGCTTGGCCGTCTGTTTGGACCGTCTTCTTGATAAGTACGCCAGCCTCGACTATGAGACACTGGAGATGCTCCACTGGCTGCTGGGAGCCGAGATCGTCCGAGAAGATCTGATACCGCTTGCAACAATGCTGAATGGTGAACAGAGAAAACGACGCTCTGAACCGATTATCGCCGAGGATATCCGCCACGCGCGGGACTTTTCCCATTTCGTGGATACTGCTCTTCGTTGGCTCCGCAAAGACGAGCAACTGGCCGTGAACGATCTCTTCCGCGGGCTGCTCAAAAAGAGACAGGATCAGCTCAAATATGCCGGAAAATCAGACATCGAGAGAAATCTCGATTCGTTCCAGGGGATGTTCGGTCTGTCCGATCTGGAGACCGATATTTGCCTGTTCTTCCTAATACTCTCGACCTATGAAGAGGCCGCAAGTCTCTTTGAATACCACATGAAATGTGACCGGTACGCTGGCCGCACCTATCTCGCCTGCGTCCTTAATAGCAAGGCGGCTGAAATATCGAAAGCCCTCAACGGAAAACTTTCCAAGATCGGAATATTGGAGCCGAATCGCGGAACGATTTCACTGGAACCGGACTTTCTCCACTTTCTGCAAAATACGAGTGAAGCCGACTTCAATACCGAGTTTTTCAAAAAGATTGAGCCGGATGTAATTCCTCTTGGTTCGCATGCGGTAGAACGTGAAGTCACGGAACATGCGCTACGGCTGCTATCTCCTGAAAATAGAAACGGCTGCTCAATCATTCTTTTCGGGAACCCCGGAGTCGGTAAAACCACCTATGCGTATGGGCTCGCCAAGGAACTCGGTCTCGACACATTTCTCTGCAAACACGAGGGCAAAGAAAAACAGTGGCAACGTCAAGCAGCGATCATGGCCTCGGTCAATATGGCCTCCCATAATAAGGACTCTGTGCTCATCATCGACGATTGCGATGCGATCCTCGGAACTCGTCATCTTTGGTCTTTCTTCGGTACCTACAACGACAAAAGGTGGCTCCACGAGGTACTGGAGTCTCAAGCCCGAATCATCTTTATTGTCAACGATACTCGCTTCCTTGAGGAGTCCGTGGTTCGTCGGTTCTCCTTTTCCATCCACTTCAAGCCATTCAGCCGCGGCCAAAGAATTTGTCTATGGAAAAGCCTTCTTCAAAAGCACCAGATCGAAGATACCTTCACCGATGCCCAGATATCGAATCTGGCTACCGTCTACGATACCAGCCCCGGTGTCATCGATCTTGCGGTTAAGAGGGCAGCACAAACGGCTTCGACATTGCAGGGAGGATTCCATAAAGCAATAACCGTCGCCCTCGATGCCCATGAGCGTCTTTGCCACGGAGGGCAAGCGCGTGTCCGTCAAAGCACGGTGGACAAGAATTTCACCTTGGAAGGTCTCAATGTGGCCGGAGCGGATCTCTCGGCTCTGCTGGAAGAACTGAAGGCGTTCAGTGATTATCTCCAGAAATCCGCTAGCGATGAGATCACTACGATGGCACTCCTTTTTCATGGGCCGAGCGGGACGGGAAAGAGTCACATGGCCCGACATATCGCACATGTTTTGGACAAGGAGGCGGTTATCAAGAGAGGAAGCGATTTTCTCGGTCCTTACGTCGGGGAGACCGAGGCAAGAATCCGCTCTGCCTATGAGAATACGGGGCCAGACCAGATTTTGGTGATTGAAGAAGCAGATTCCCTCGTCTTCAACAGAGATAAAGCGCAGCATTCATGGGAAGCGAGCTTCACCAACGAATTCCTCAACTCTATGGAACGATTCCGCGGAATTCAAATCTTCACGTCCAATCGTCTCACAGATTTGGATAGTGCCAGTTTGCGCCGCTTCAACCATAAACTGGAGTTTGGGTATCTCAAACCTCAAGGCAAGGCCATCTTCTACGAGAAGCTTCTTGCGCCGCTTGTTCCTGATGAACTTCCTGATGACCTCGAAAGAGAGATCAAGGCTATCCTCAATCTCGCTGCCGGAGACTTTGCGGTCGTGAAGAAGAAGTTCCTCTTTAAGGGCCGTGATGAAATTTCCCACGAGGCCATGATCGGCGCTTTGAAAGAAGAAGCCAAGGTAAAGGAAATCCATTCGGGTAAGACGGCCATCGGATTCTAGCCCTCCCAATAGCGAGGATGCACTGAAGCCTTCGGCTAAGGGCGAAGTCTTTTTCTGCCATTCCCCGAACGGGACAATAATCATCGTCTCCTCGTTTCAGCTTCATTCTATTGCCAGCGTTTTCCATGATCAGCGCCTACCAACCATTTCATGACCGGCACCGCCCCTCTGCCGGAAACACTACCGATAACGTTCCAACATAATTAACCTAGGCCCCTTTCTGCATGTCTGAAGGGCTCCGCGTCTTTCGGTATCAACCCGTAAAGAATGGAGTCCGAAGTCTGTGCAAGCAATTTCTCCTTTGAGGTATGCCGGAGGCAAAACGCGGGCGGTCAAGAAGTTGGAAAAGTACCTCCCCAAAGATGTGAAAAGCCTTTGCTCCCCATTTTTCGGTGGCGGTTCGTTTGAGATCTACTGCCTGATGAACTACGGCATCAAAGTCTTGGGATATGACCTATTCGAGCCTCTTGTAGATTTCTGGAGCTGCCTCATTGAAGACCCGCAGCGGCTGATGGAGATTGTCTCAACGTATCTGCCGGTCGTCACCAAAGAGCAATTCTATCGGCTTCAACGAACTTTCTTGGAGATTGAAGACTCGTGGGAACGCGCAGCGGCCACGTACCTCCTGAATAGGACCTCCTTTTCGGGGGCAATGGCTTCGGGCGGATTCTCGCCCCTTGAGGCGGATGGTCGGAATGGACGTTTCAGAGAGAGCAATGTAGAGTTCCTGCGGGGCTTTCAGGTTCCTGAAGGAATGCTCAGTGTGCAACACGTTTCTTTCAAGGAATCCATTCTTCGGCATCCACAAAGCTTTGTGTATGCAGACCCACCTTACCTCGTCGAAAGCAAACTCTACGGTAACCGCGGCGATTTGCACGATATAGACCACCAGCTTCTGGCGGACCTCCTCCAATCACGGGGCAATTGGATGCTCTGCTACAATGATTGTGTCGAAGTGCGAAGGTTCTACCGAGGCTTCCACATTGTAGATTGCCGAGACGGCCTGTCGTGGCAGTATGGGATGTCGAAATCTAAAAAGTCCAGAGAGGTCTTGATCCTCAGCCCTGACGTAGCGGAACGGCTCTGTTTGAAGGCTGCCAAACAAGCCAGCAGCCGTGTCAGAAGGTCTGTGCAGGAGAGTGTCCTCCTCATGGCATAGCACCTGAAGGGCAAATGCCCGGCTAAGATTGAGGGACGGCGCGGCTGGTTCGACTCACAAAATTCGTATATCCGATGGTGGAAAATAACTGGGCTTTCCGTGTCCCATAATTACGATTTGAGGACACGCATCTCAAAGATCTGCGGCCAAGAGTTCCCACAGAACGCCTTGGGCGTTTTTCTTTCGCTGCAGGTAAGTCATCATAATCTTCACATCTGAGTGGCGGCTGAAATCACAGCATTCCTCAAGGCCGTACCGGCCCATTGCCTTTTCTAAGGCATTCGTGATGGCACTGTGTCTCTAAGAATTCGGATGAAGATCGATCAGTCCGATGTGCTGGCTGAGAACCTTCCGATTGACGGAAGAGCGGTGGAGTTTTATGTTAAACCCGCCTACTGAGGGCTCGATCTATAAGTTGAGCTGCTGGACCGGTTCGGGATCCTGCAGATTACCAGCGCAAGCTTGGAGGAAAGGGAAGGGGTGACCGCTGTCACATCGGACATTGTTGGCCTCTCCTAATGCAAACCCGGTTCATGAAGACGGCTGCGAATAGCAGCTACGCTGGAGGACGAGCATTGAAGGATTATGACGGATACGATCAGCGACTGTGTGCGTTTCTAGACCTCCTCGGATTCCGCGCCGCCGTGGACCGTATGTCCCACGATCCATCCGAATTCAGTCGCATGCGTAGGATACTTACGACACTTCACGAGCATGCGAGGAGCCGGAAGCGACCAGACGGCTCGGTTGTCTTTTACAGTCGAGAAATGACAGCCTTTTCGGACAGCCTTGTCATCTCATATCCCATCAATGAGGTCGGGTGTACCCGCAGCCTTTTCGAAGACATAATTTGGCTCTTTAGGGAACTCCTGACGGCTGGCGTAGTGCTTAGAGGGGGAGTATCCGTTGGTCGCTTGTACCACGCTGGTGGAGTGGTCTTCGGTGACGCTATGGTGCGTGCCTACCACCTTGAGAGCAAAGTCGCCGACTACGCGCGTGTAGTGGTGGATGAAGAGGCAGCGAAAGCCGAAACGGTTCTTGCTTTGAAATTGGAGCCCATCGCCGCGACCGTTCGGTCATGGAATCTTAGTAAAAATGCGGGACTATTGCTCCGAGTGGACTCAGACAACTGCAAATTCATCGATCTGTTTGAGCAGGCTCTGGCCAGCGTTCCGTTCCCGGAATCCGGAAACCAGCAGTTGATGAACATACGCCAAGGGATCATGGAAGCCCTCAATAGGGCGGACATCCCGAAACATCGAGCGAAGGTGGAGTGGCTCGCTTCAAGGTTCAACGAGGCGATAGAAGACTTTCCCGAAAAGATCTCCCCCATACCCCTTGAGGACCGATAGGAAAGCCGGTGGTACCGCGCCACGGACTCCTCCGACCAGAGAAATGACCAATTTACAGCCCCAGAGCGATTGTGAGCGACGTTCGGATGGTGGACGGCCCGCGGCGGCGGGGGGGGGCGGGGTGTTCAAGTTTTGTGGGAGCCGAATTTCAAAACCTAGGTCGCGTCCATGAGGGCTCCCTGTGTGCGGTGCACTGCCTCTGTTATGCTTGTGTGCTACAGTTTTCGGCATTTTGCACCTCGGCCTCATAAAACGAACGTTTGTTGAGACATCTGCTCCCCCTAAGTCCTTCCACGATTTCATTACGCTTTTTTGACTCATATTCTCGTCTCAAAATCAAATTCCCAAAAACTTGACAAAAGATTAGATTTATGAGATGGCCCTGGGCCTACCAGGAGGCGCTTCATGGGTCGAAATATCGGATACGCACGAGTCAGTACGACCGACCAGGATCTGACCCTTCAGACACGTGAACTCAAGGCTGCCGGTTGCAAAAGCATTTTCACCGACAAGGCAAGCGGAGGCAAGAACGAACGTCTGGGGCTCACGAATTGCCTGAAGACTTTGCAATCTGGCGACACCCTTGTTGTGTGGCGATTGGATCGCCTCGGTCGCAGCATGCAGCACCTCGTTTCTGTGGTCACTGACCTCAAAGCGAGGGATATCGGGTTCCGTTCGTTGCGAGACGGAGCGATTGATACCACCACAGCCTCGGGAGAATTGGTGTTCAATATCTTTGCCGCTCTGGCACAGTTTGAGGCCGAACTGATCCGCGAACGGACGAGGGCCGGACTCTCGGCTGCAAGAGCGAGGGGACGAATGGGGGGCCGGAAGCCCGTTTCAAAGCAGGACTCCAAAGTGAGAATGGCAAAGAAGATGCACGAGGACATGGGCGTGAGCGTCGCGGAGATATGTCTGTCCTTGAAAATCTCACGAGCGACGCTTTACCGGTATCTTGCGTTATAGAGACCTCCTGGATTCAGCCAACCTCGGAGCCACAGCCTGTGAGGGCTTTTCTACGGTTCTTACAAGCAGGACAGGTTCCGAGGTGAAACAATCCGTGTTCCCAACAGAGATGTACTCCTGCCGGAATAGAAACAGGCTCCCAATAGCCTTTCTCGCAGTTTAGGGCCAGTTTTCGTCGCTTCAACCATTTGAGTAGAGATGGGATTGAATAGGAAGGCAATCCGGTTTTTGCGACGATGTGGTGTCTGTCGCCAGGCAATGATGTATAAACTCGCTCTCGGTCACGTGGTGAGGTTCTCATAGTCCCCCTCCTACAATTCATTTTTGAAGAAAGACGGTCACAACTTGACCAATAGGCCACTGTGAATGGTCAGGATATGACCAGTGGCTGAACGCCGTGTGAGTATGCGGGAGGCAAAAAAATAGGCCCGAGGCAAGGCACGAACCAAAAAGCCTCGGACCCTAACCAAGAGGTTTCAACGAGAGCGACGAGAGGAGAATCCACGAGAGAGTCTGAGTTGTCCGGCTTATTCGCACCGGCTCATTCGGACAGAACATGAGGAACCGTGTGTTCGATAAGAAAAACGAAACTCTTACGAAAATTCTATGTTGTCCCAAGAAACAGTCATCTCATTGCCCGTCACAACGTTTCGGATCACGCTGCTCTCGCTGTCGAGAATGTGCTTAACGGTCACATAGAGGTTTCGATCCGCCGGAGTAACGCCGACCCTACGAACAAATATTCCTGTCATCAGAAGATCCGCAGCTTCTTCTCTGGTCAATATTATACTGCACATCTGCCTCATGATTCCTCCTCCCACGGTCGGACGTGCCGCATAGGCAGGTACAATTGGTCATTGCAGCCAATGGCTCTCACCCTCACGCTTTCTCTCCTCAGAAAGATAGCTACAAGTTCATATTTGTCACTTGAACCGGGGAGCCGTACGTAATCGCCGACTTTAAGGTCTTGGACGAGCGCACGGGCCAGGGTACTGAAATGGTATGGGACGGTCTTTTCCTGATGTCCCTGTGTGCTCATCTGTTTGTCCAATGATTTCATAGCCTGTTCCTCCGAGACTCCTATTCTTCATCTTCGATGGGCCAAGGCTCGATGATGCGCCAAGGCACAATGTATGTGTGGCCCTCATCGTCTTGGACCTTGATTGCCTCGTCTTCCCACAAAATCGTTACGATCTCGTAGCGACGGTCATCTCCGGGTAGGGACAAGAAACTTCCCTTGGTTATCCAGTCAGCGAATTGTTGTCCGGCGGAGCCGCAGCTCCGTAGTTGTTCGTCCATCGCGGTGATGACTCGTCTGCCAGTTAAAATGTGGTCCGATTCTCGTTTTCTTCTGTGGTTCCTGAAGATTTCAAGGAGTTCGGTGGCTCCTTCCCGTGTCTTATCGTCAGTAACCGGCCTCACAGAGGATTTTTCGCGTCCGCAGACGAGTCGGATGAAATCTCTTGCTGCGCTTCCTGTATCAATTAAGTCCCTGATAATTTTTGCTCTCATCGCTCTCCTCCAGAAGAAGTTTCTACAAGAAAGACTTCAGGGATGAGTCGGATGGAACAGACTGCCGGACGGTGGTCTTCCATCACAAACTCGTTCAATCAGCATCAGATACGCAGTCGTTGGCTGATACACACCGAAGTAGAGCGGGTTATATATCTTCCTTCGTGCGTCTCGTAGGATTGCCAGGGCGACCTCGACTCGTTCCCTGTTCGTTGCGAACCAGTCAATGCACGTGTGGAGACTTTCTCTGCACGACGGGACAAATTCGAGGGATAGGTCGGCCAGATTGATCCAACCGACGATCTCCGAGAAATCATCCACCCCGTAGAGGAGTAGGGACTCGCCGCCATCTATCGTGTAATTCAGTATCTCTTCTGCCTCGTGTGGGACGACCATATCGTAAGGGAAAATGGACATGGCTAGCCTCCTCACATATCGGAATGGGGCAGGACTCGACCCGACGGTCTGCGTTTGAAAAGGGCATCCCTTAAAATATCTCGTCCCCGCGCGATCATCTCTTCAGGGTCGGTGGCAAAACGCCTTCTCACCTGCTCGAACTCGGCCAGCCATTCAGCATCAGATTGCAACCCGATCCATGCGAGCATTTCAAAGACACGGAAAAATCGATAGTCGGAGTGCTCGGCCATTATCTTCCCCTCGCGAGCCGCGTTCATGAGGATTCGTTTGCAGAACTTCTCGTCAGGTTCGTGGTCTTCTTCAGGCTGGTCGCTTGGCTCCTGAGGAGGGGGATTATCGAGATCCCGGTCAAGAGCGAGCTGGAAAATGTCAATGCAGCGGGGGATTACTTCCTGTGGCGGAAGATGGGGTGACCCCAAAAGCCCTGTGTAATTTGCCAGCAATTCCTTGTCTGGGCCGAGGGCCACAACTCCTAGCCCCTGCACGAGAAAAGGAACTTTTGGACTGTGGCTCGCGAGAGCCTCACGGAATCTCTTGACGAGAAAATTCAAAAGGACGGACGACTCAATTTCAGGGCCTTCAGGTTCAGTTACATCAATTTTCGTACTCATGCGATTACTCCTATCAATTGTGGTTTACCCGGATCATCAATTCCAGGCTTAGCAATTAAGGTATGGAGCCTCCCGAAGACGGTTCGTCAGTCTGGAAGGCTTGCTATCAAACGCCGGTATGAGAAAGAAGGGTTTTCCAGGTTGACTTGATCCGTGTCCATCTTCTTTAGAGCGGAATCCAGGATGTGAATGCCTGCACTCAGTCTCTCACCGGCTGGCCGTCGCCTGTTGCCGCATAGGAGTCGAAAGCGCTCCTGATGAACAGGCAACGGTTCGAGAGCGGTGTGCGAAATGTCCAGCCAGTGTAGAAATTCTCCGAAATCGTCCTCGTGGGTCTTCCATAAGGATTTTCCTTGAGAGAGTAACAGGCTCAATGCCTCTCTTGCCTCGCTATGATCAATCGAGATCAACTCTTCGGTGCATGACATTACTCGATTCCTATTGATGATTGGAATTGCCCGGCTCATCGCGTCCGGGCTCATTATTCATTATTGTTGCTTCAGCGTTGCTCGTGGCGGCTTTGAAACCTCAGCCTTTGGGCCACGCGGGCGCATTTTTCTCTCACGAGCAGCTCTTTTTCCTTGGTGTCAATGGGCCGCGCCTCGAAGCGATCCGTCTCCCATGGAGCTTCTTCCGTGAGTTCAACGTACCTAAAATACTCCTGCGCCAGCGCCGCATAGTCTAGATCCGGCACAACGTCGTACTTAGCACCGTCCAAATCTGCCATAATAGCCATATCAATTCTCCTTCTGCTTTTGTCTCGGCCATGCGAGACGGTTTATGCTCCCCTGTAGGGAGCGGTGTCCATGCGAGAATGCACATCTCGACGATCAACTGTCTGTGCTCCAACGGGCGAACCGATCCGTTTCTTTAACTTGTCGGATTGCCATTTCGTCGGCCTCTTCCACAGTCATGCCTTCTCCAATATGCGCAACGGAGAGGATGCAGAAGAGTTCCTGCAAGCCATCGTTCCAGCCCTGCACTTCTTCAGGCAGAGGCGGGTATTGAGGCTGCCGAAAGGTGTCCCTGTAAAACTCGTTCGTATCCAATATCCTGTAGATGTTCATGTTTCTTGCCTCCTTCTTCTCGGTGACGATCCGGTGACGGATAAGTTATGAAAGTGACGGAAATTCCCAAAAGGTGATGGAAAGGTGACGGAAAAAATCACGAACCGTCACCTATAATTGGTTATTATTCTTATCTATTTTTCTAAAGGTGATGGTTTTATCCTTAGTGACGGAAAATAAGAAGAGGGGGTGGGGGTAGAGAGATATAAGTAAGGATCCCCTTTTTATGGGGGGTAGGGATTTTCTCTCAAAAACCGTCACCTCATCACCTTCCTTGTTATTTCAGTGTGTTGCGGGTGACGGAGCCTAAAATTTCCGTCACCCTTCCATCACCCAACCGTCACCCCGTCACCAAAACCGTCACCATTATCTTTGAGCAACACCGGCAGGAACTGACCGTCCTTGCGGTGCTTGGCTTTTATCCCAATTTCCTTTTCGATCCCTTTCCTCAAGAGACCTGATGAGACCGGCTTGTAACCATTCTCTTCAGCCCATGACCTGTAAACTCGGTTAATCTTCTTGAGCAGGGTCCCGCCGGTATCAGCCCTGGACAGGTTTTCATTTATGAAGACCAAAATCGGATCTATCTGCTCTTTGTACTCGTCTAAGGCTTCCTTGGACGCTTGCGGAACGGTGAAGCCTCTGTTTTCCTGTAATCGCCTATAACCCCCGATGGCCCAGTTCAAGATGCCTGAGAGTTCGGACGCAATAAGTTCCCTCGCAAGATTGGGGTTCCTCTTCTCCTTCGGAACGATATGCTCGAAGGGCAGGATGACGATGCGCCTCTCGTAGCCGTAGCTACGGTCTCGTGTAGCAGGGAGAGAGTTGCAGCCTACGATCCATTTCGCGAAGGGCCGGAATTTGAAGGGGTGCTCGTTTTTCCTCTCCCCAACCTGCGGGTCCCCGGCCACGATGGATTTGAACTTAGCGTCGTCCACGAGAGACTTCGCTTCGACTTCCGAGACGATATTGACGAGCTTCCCGTCCAGCTCCGCGAGTCTGAACCTTTCCCGCAGGTCGGACAGCATCAAGGCACTACAATTTTCAATACCCGCTAGGGCCTCAAGGACGGCCAGCACTACAGATTTGCCGTTGGCTCCTTCTCCCAGAAGAAAAAACGCTTTGTGATGCGCTGTGCTCGTGGTGAGGGAGTACCCGAAGATTTCAGAGAGCAAGAACTGCTGATCCTGCTCAGGCAAGACTTCATCAAGGAACTTCTTCCACAAAGGCCACTGGGCTTCTGGGTCGAAAACAACGTCCGACTGGACAGTGCTTAGGAATTCCGGTGAGTGTTCGGAAAACTCCCCGCTCTCAAGATCGAGGATTCCGTTTTTCAAATTCAACAGGCCGCTTCTGTTGACATACTCAGGGCGCATGAACGTTTCCCCCTTCAGCATCCTCTTGATGGCATCCAACTGATGCGGCAGAGCGTCCGGCCCGAGTAACGTAGTTATTTCTTTGTCCAACTCTTCCGAATACCAATACCGATACGCGCCGCCGTCGTAATGATAAAAAGCACCGGTTGAGAAAAGGACCGGTTGAGCATCAAGTATCATCTGGGCGTAGAGCAGGGGCCGGAACTTCCTATTTGAAGACTCTTTCGCTCCTTGTTGGATCTTTCTGATCTCTTCGAGGAGGGGTGCCTGAGAATAGTTCGGGACTCGCTCTCTTATGGATTTAGCGTAGTCTTCCCAGGTAAGCTCCGGCTGGGCCGACACCAATTCCAGTATGGGCTGAAGGGCTTGATATTTGGATTGGGGACTTCCATTTGCCGGTACAGAGTCCAAAAGGTAATCAAAGAAGTCTTTCACCGGCAGGCTTTTGAAATCATCCAGCGTGTGTTCTTGGAAATAGCTATTCGCGTCGGTCTTGAATTGCCCGTCGGGTAGCGGTAAGGCTAGGATGGACACCACGAAGCCCTCGCGGAAAAGTTTATCCCCGACTTCCAGAGCGGCCATCTGCCCTGACCGGTTCTTGTCGGCATCGAAGATTAAAATGATCTTTTTGATGGCGGATTTCTTCAGGAGTTCCAGTCGAGCATCTGTGAGCCCACGGGCGCCGAATAAGCCCACGGCATCATACCCATGTCGGACAAGGGTTAGAGCATCTATGATTGATTCACAAAGCCAAATGCTCTCCTTCTTCCTACACTTGTCCAGGTTCCAGAGGGCCGCGGGCATGGGTGGGGCCGTGATGGCCGGATAGATGTGCTTGGGAATTGTGTCGTCGTCCAACGACCGGCCGTACAGACTGACGATCTGGCCGTGAAGCGTAATTGGCATGACCAACCGACCGGCGAGAAGGAAGTTGCCCTTCTTGCTTATCAGCCCCGCTTTCTCAGAAGCTTCTTTGTCTTTGGGCTTGTACGAGTAAGGGAGGTAACCGACTTTTCCTTTGAGAAGTTCCGCGTCGAGTCCGCGACTTTCAAGGTAGGTGATCGCCTTCTCAGGATGCTCAAGGGAGTCCTGAAAGAGCTGGTTATACGTCTCGCAGACCCTTTCAATGGCTTTGTAACGGCTCTCACTGTCACCATTCAGACTCGGTTCCGGTACTCCTGCTTCCTTGGCAATCCTTCGGATCGCTTCGTTGAAGTCCGTGTCCTCAACGGCCATAACGAGTTTGATTGGACTCAGGTAGGCCCCGCAGCCGTGGCAATAGACGTGATCGTCATAAATATGCGCCGAGGGAGTATCCTCATCGTGGAGAGGACAGAGGATTTTGCCGTTCTCAATTTCAAGCCCTAATCGTTCACACAGATCGGATGCGGTCAGGGCCGAGTTGTAGGCTGCAATTTCCGCGTAGAAATTGTCTTTCTTGTAAAGTTTGCTCTGCATATCATTAAATTCTCCTGTGAGCCGTCCGGGTCTATCAATTCGGCGGCTTTTCAATTTTGGGGCTTCTATTCCTTCACTTCTTCGATTTCTGCCTGCTCCTTCATCTGAAGGGCTTTCTGCAGCAGGTAACGAATCTGCGAACTTTGAGTACGCTCCTCCCTAATTGCTTGTTTACGGATTTCCTCAGCGATTTCTGGGGATAATCGTACGTAAATTGGCTCCCCTAGGCTGTTTGGATTGATGCTAGCCATTTTCAATGCCTCCTCGGTGGTTTACGGAAAGACGACTTTGGTCGTGAAGATAGGTCAGGGTGTGTAAAACTTGCTCCAGACCTATCCCTTCTCCGTCCATCGTTATGAAACCGGCCCCAGAAGTTTTCTCAGGGCCTTGTGCCCTTTCCCGCGGCCAAGCAGATCCACAGCCCGCTTCCCGTCATGTCTCCTGAGAGTTGCGTCTGCTCCCCTCTCAAGTAGGATCTTCGCCGAGTCGTATTCCTCGTGATCTATCGCGACCATCAGTGGCGTCCAGCCGTAGGGGCTGCAAGCATTCACGTCGGCACCACAATCCAGCAGAAGATCGCAGATTTCTGGTGCCGCGCTCTGAAGATAGGAAGAAACCGCCAGATGTAATGCAGTGAAGCCGCAAGCGTTTCTCTGGTCTGTTTCCGCTCCGCATCGTAGCAGGAGCCGAATCATTTCGATTTCTCCGTGCAACACCGCAATACCAAGCGCACTTTCACAGTTCCCATCGGTCGCATTCGGATTTGCCCCATGTGCCAACAGGGCTTTCAGTTGCCCTATTTCACCCGTATAAGCGGCCATGATTACTTCTTCATCGCTCGGTCTTGGTGGTGCAACCGGCTCCGGTCTTTCTCTCCTCATTAACGACCTGAGACTTCCCATTGTAAAAAAACCTCCTGTTTCTAAGGGATAGTTTGTAGTGAGGCAGGATTTTGCTGCCCTCAAGAGAAAGACTTTTTTTTTGTAAAGTTACGTCAAGAAGGGTCTGCCTTGTCATATCAATATGTTACATGAAGGGGGGACTCTTCGGGGGGTGTGCAGCGCGAATTGGTCAGTTTTGGTTCTCATGCTGCCTTGGCGAGATTCTCGGCGTCTGCCTGGGAGACGTCATCCGATTGGCTGTTTCCGTAGATGGCTTCCTTCTCTCGTTCTATTCGAAATGTCCAGAATGACTCCCATAGATCAGTCAGAAAGAGACCTCGCAGCCTAACCATGGCTTCTGCGCCTTCCGGTGACCATCTCATGCCTGAGCGTTCCATCCGATCATTTATGAGATTCTTGCATGTCCCCTCGATAAGACCGCTGCCTATCGGCAGTCCCATAGCAAGGTACTTGTCGTACCGCATCCGGTCCCGGTTATTGACAAAGTAGCCAAGAACCTTGGTGCGGAGGATTTGAGCTTTGGACGCGGATAAACTGCCATCTTCCAAGGCAATGCGAAAATCATCGATGATTTGATCTGCCTGTCCCGTGAAGAGAGCCACAAGTCGCTCTCGCACGTACTCTTTCGCTTCGGGGCTTTCCTGCTTGAAGTGGAGGTGTGCTGCCGTCCACAGCTTGTCCCGCACATGGATGATGTCCAGGACCTGTATCCAGTCGGGAAACAGATTATCAGCAAAATTCCATAGACTCTTCTCGCCATCGGCAACCACGGCCTTCAGTCTGGTATCGGGACCGATCCTGTTCATGGCGGCCTCTTGAGCCTTGTTCATTACCGTTGCTCCTTCCTGAGTAAGAGAGGCGATGATTCTCTTGTGGTGAGGTTTGGCACGTCTGGATTTGTTGGAGCGCTGCGTCTTGAGCTTTCCATTGACCAAGCTGTCCGCTATCTCTTCCACGGCAGGCCGCTCGTGGGGATCGACACTGACCGTGGCGGTCACAAGCGCCATCTTCTTTTTTCCCGGCTTGTCGGGAGTCTTCGGCTGATTCGGGTCCGGTTTGCACATGGGTATCCCCTTGCGGTCCATCGTCTCCACAAGGATAGACCCCTCTTCTTCCAGCGGAGGAGGTTCCATGGTGTCAGTGAGTTCTTTTGCATCGTCGCTCAAGTCCAACACGATCCTTTCCACCGGTCGATGGGCAAGGTCGATCCCCAGCACTTTCCGGATCCATCTCGCAGCAGACTCGTACGTGGTCTCCACGGCTTGACCCGACATCCATTGTTGAAGGACGTAGGAATACAGGCGCCTGGGAAGGTTCAGCTTTGCGTCCAGCGGGAACACCCCCTTACCATCATCACCCAGATAATAGGCCCGTCTGATGGCCACCTTTCCAAATATAGAAAGATACTGCCGGACCTTGTCTCTCCGATACCGCAAGATCGACCCGTCCGGCAGCTCAATTACCGGACCTTCCTTGCCAGTCCCCACCGAACGCAGGAACACTTCCAAGAGGGTCCTTCCCAATCGAAGAAGCCTGCAAAACATCTCCCGCTCCACCTCGTGTATCTCGGAGCCTCCGGCTTCAGTGAGCACGAACTCAAGGATACCGTTGAACTCCTCCCTGGCTTCGAGTATCTTGGCTTCCATCCGAGGCCTCCCTGCTCTATGGATTCTTGTGCAAACCCATTAAGCACGAAACGGCCTCGGAGAACACCCCTCCGCTTCAAGAAACCAGAACCGAAAAGCGCGGCGCACCTTCGGGGGCGTCGGGGCCGGGGGCATCTGAGCAGAAAGGACCTTGGAGGGACGAGCAGGAGCGCGTTGGAGGATGGGCAAGGTGCGTCGGCTAGGCTGGACGCACCTTGCCACGCCTATAAGAAGATTTCGAGGAACCCCAATGTTCCGGCCAACCAGAACGCTGGGTCACGAAATGCCAAGTTCCGCTAGCGGCCATCGGCAGAAATCCTGACCATTGGATGATGATCATAAGGTGGGCAGTGTCAGGGTGGCTGGTCTCGGACGCTGGAGGATGAGAAAAGGCGGCCCGTCTAGGCTGGACACTCAGGCGTGAGGTAGATGAACATTGGAGCAGTGTGGCAGCGTCACAGGTGTCGCCTTTGCTTCTACGGAACCTGATGTCCCCGGCGGCCACGAGTGGAAAGAGGCTGGTGATCGTGGTCGGGAGCAAGAAAGCTCTGGGCATCGGCTCGCTATGCTGAAACCGTGACCTATGAATTCTCAGGGTTCCCAATACCGGCGGGCCGTGTCAGTCAATCCTCCGCGGTCATCGTGTTCCTTCCCTTTCGCTTGCTCTCGTACATCAGATGATCCGCTCTATCGACGAGAGACTCCAATGACTCGTCTTGTCTTGCTAAAGTTGCCCCGATTGAAACGGTCACCTTCACCGGCCCATCGGCAGTTTCGAGGGAGGAGTGCTCGATCAAGGCGAGAATCTTCTTGCCTATGGTTCCTATCTCGCGAGGCCCCACATTAGGAACCACCGTCAAAAACTCTTCCCCGCCCCAACGACTCGCAACATCTGATGCTCTCAGGTTGTGTAACACCGTACCGGCCACCATCTGAAGCACCTTGTCTCCGGTTTCATGCCCGTGGGAGTCGTTCACTCTCTTGAAGTGGTCAACATCCATGTACAAGATGCCGAAGGGCCACCCGTACCGGTTCAGATGGCTGAAGCCGTTTTCCAGATGAATCTCTCCGTACCTTCGGTTACCAATCCTGGTCAGCGGGTCAATGAGGGCCAGTCTCTCCAACTCCTCTATCCGGTTCGTCATCTCGTGCATGCGACGATTGTCGCTGAACACTTCTACGGCTCCGGTAATGTTGCCGGAATCGTCCCGTAAGGGCGATATTCGTGCAATGACAGGTAGCCGATAACCTTCCTTGTGATGGAGATAGACTTCAGCCTCGCGCTCCTGGCCGTCCATAATCGTCGCAAGAGCAGGACATAACTGGGCGAGGCAGAGACTTGTTCCCGCATCATCTACATGCATAAGCACATTGTCCCGACAGGCCGTTCCGATGACATCCTGTTTCTTGAAACCCGTGATTCTCTCCGCAGCTTTGTTCCAATACCGAATGATCCGGTCGCGGTCCATGAAGTACACGCCGTCCGAGATCCCGTCCAGCAGTCTCTCATAGAAGTTTATTTCCACTGCCATTCACTAGCCTCCTCATTCTCCTACCTGGGGAGGAGGAGTCGGTTCGTCATTTTTCATGGGACCCGATGTTGAACCGCTCGGCGATTTCTTGGACAGTTGCAAGCACTGTGGCCGAATCAATCGGCTTGGCCACCACCGCGTCTGTGCCGGACTCGGCGATCTTCTCCCTTTCCAGTTCCTGACCGCCCCATCCCGTCAATAGGATAAAGGGGGGCTTGGAGGTTCCTTTATCACGACAGATTGACTGAATGGCCTTGCCGACATCCCAACCGCTCATCCCAGGCATGCCCAGATCACAGAAAACCAGATCCACCGGTTCCTTATTGAAGATGGCAAGCCCTTCTTTGCCTGAAAGAGCCCTGAAAACTGTATGACCTGCTTTCGCACATATTCTTTCGAGAAGCGTGGCAATGTTCAAGTCATCGTCTATCACCAGAATGGTCAGTTTGCCCTCGGCGGGTCTCATTGAATGCCCTTCCGTCTTCTTGACCGGCTCCTGGGCCATCGGTAGCCTGATCGTGAAGGTGGTTCCTTTTCCCACGGAACTCTGTACGGATATGGTGCCGCCGTTACGTTTCACCAATCCGTGACTCACAGCGAGTCCCATTCCTTTGCCAATGCCCACTCCCTTGCTGCTCCAGAACGGTTGGAAAACCTTCGGGAGATCATGTTCAGCGATTCCTATCCCCGTGTCACGAACGCTGATAACCACTTCATCGGCTTCTTTACACCCCTTGACTTCGATGTCTCCACCCTTGGGCATCGCTTCCGCAGCGTTTCTTATGAGATTGACGAGCACCTCG
>JBGSJS010000064.1:0-71840 GCA_041741735.1 Desulfomonilaceae bacterium
CGGGTACCAGACCCCGTACCAGCTGTACACGGGTACCGGTACCCAAGAGCCGGAAACCAGGGACATTCACCCAGTACCGAGGTGTACTTTTCAACCTTAAAAAAGTTCAAATTTTGTCTTGACAAAGGGGTCCACCTCAAATCTCTACATCGAGAGGATCGAGGAGCGGCGCGTTACGAACCACTTTCAGGCGAGTGCCTTCGATGAATCCCATGTCGAGGAGCCTTTGGAGCTCCACACCCTCGAGATTGACATCACATATCGTGCATTCTTGGCCCGGGGCCAGCCCATCCAACGTCATGGTCATTCCTCCGGTTCCATAGCCTCTCGATCAGATTGAATCGCCCGCCACCATGATGTGGGAGGCCATTCCGTATCCAATGGCCAGTCTCGTGTCGCCGGCGGCTACGATTGTGGGGTCGTCCACACGGGTACAAGAGACGAGTATTTCCACTTCCTTGCCAATATGGAGGCCCATGCTCACAAGGCGACGTTGAAGCTCCATTTCTCCGTTCAACGCCACTATGAAGGCCTTCTCTCCGGGTTTCATGCCGGTCAGAGGTCTGACGTTTGTCTCACACATTTCAATCCTCCTCGGAATTTTGAGAGCTACTGAAAATACAAACCATTATGCGAGCTTCGGGGCATCCCAGGTGCGATCCCATCCTTCCCCCTCCTCTTCCTCTTCATCTCCGCCTTCTTCCTCATCCTCACCCTCTTCACCTTCCTCTTCTTCCTCTTCCTCATTCAAGACTGTGTCGGTCTTAGCCCCCTCGGTCAGACTTTCTCCCCCATTCAGTTCCTTCGCAAAGAAGATCCCGCGCGCGGCGGTGCCTTTGCCCAAGGTCGGGGCAGCCATCTCTCCATTGAGAACGTGTTGAGAAGCCGTTTCCGGGTTACTCGCCGAGAAGCTGCCCGCTTGGCGGACCGGCAACCGACTGGAAGAAAGAGGATTGTTGCCGGCCTGCGCGGCCATAACCGCGAGGGATGCCGTTGCTATCAGTACGAGCACAAATCTTTTCATGAGAAGCTCCATAAAGAAAAATCGTGCAGCCGAGCTAAGCCGGCTTGTTAGAATTCGAACACCATCGAGAATTCTCCGCCGACGATCGGATCGATCGTTCTATCCGGGCGGGTGCCGTACAGGTTACCGGCATTCCCGCTTTCCCATCCCGGAACGGATCGATCCACGCACGCGTAATTGAACCACTTGCCGGGCTGCCAATAGCCTACGAGCACACTTGCGGTCCAACCCTCGAGGAGCTTCCATTCAACACTTCCGTTGATTTCGTACCCGAGAGCGGTGTCGGGAATGTTGGGAGACGTCGTATAGCGGTTGATGTTGAAACTGTTGTTTCCGTCAGCAGGATCGGGAAAGTCGCCCCCGCCGGCATTGGGTCCGATCGCTCCCCAGCCGTAACCGTTGGAAGTTCTGTTGGCGTACAGGAGGCTTGCCGAGATATTGAGGTTGGATGCCACCGCGTAATCCACCCGGCCTGCCAGCACTGAGGCATCTCTCAGGTATCCGTCTCCGGAAAGGTTGTACGCGTTGAGCCCACCGCCGTAATTGTAACTGAAGAGATAGCTGTAGGGTCTGAACACGTCGAAATTGCCGAGCTGACGGTCGAAGTTGGCGTGCCATACGAATGCGGCAGGCTGCTTGCCGATGATAACGCCGGCTCTTCTGTCCGGACCGGGGGTCCGGGCATGGAGCAGCGTCACCTTCGCGGGACCCGCCAAGGCCCCCAACTCCACCATGTAGCGCCATTGCTCGATGTAACGGGTATTCGGGGGGGCTATCTGCGCACCGGGGTCCGAATGGAAACGGTCCGTCCAGTAAACCCACGCAGCCTCGGCATTGAAGAAGATTCGGCCGTTGGTATACTTGACGAAAACGGTTCCATGTGAAAATTCGGTGTCTTGAGCCACCAGGGGGAATGCGGGCGGGTTGGCGGGGTCTATCAGCTCGGATTCCGGTCCGATGTGGTACGAGCCGATGCATCCGAGTATACCTGCCCTGACGGGCCCGCCGTGGTACACGATGAAAGCCTGGAGGTCTTTGGAGAAACTGCCGCTGCCGTCTGCACGGCTGAAGTACTGTCTCGTCACACCGGCTGCTTGTACGGGATAGACCGAGATGCTGTAAGGGTCATCTCCTTCAAAGGCAGGGATCCCGGAGCTTCCGGCAAACCTGTACGGGTAGAAGGCGATGCCTATGTCCAGCGGGCCGTACGGGGCTACCAGCGCAAGAGATTCCGTGCCGGCCGCGTCCTCGCCGTCGTACTGCAACGCGTTTCCGAAAGTCCACGGCCTCTTCCCGACTGCGAACACTCCCAGCGGAGTTTGGGCAGTTACCCAAAACAACGTCCACTGCCCTTCGCTGAAAGCATTGCCGGTGCCGGGGGCATCCTGGGTATGGTAGTCGGAAGTAGCCGGGTCGCCGTACGTTCCCAGCCGATACTTGCCGGTCATTTTTACGGCCGGATTGATCTTTATCGTAGGTTCAAATTCAACGTTGAAGTAAGACCACTTCGCTTGGGCTGATGTGGTTATGTTCGTATCGAATTGACCGCCGTTCCAGAAATTGAGGTTGGCGGCCCTGGTTGTGGCTCCGTTATCCACATTGTAAGGCCCGAAGAATCCCCGGGCTCCTTGTTGGGTATACCACTCGTGGGTCCAGTTAAATGAACCCCCCAGTTCAAATTCCCAGGCCAAGGCCGGGGATGCGGTGAAGAACGCACTCAATACGAGTGCCGAAACGACTGTTGCGATCCAATGATATCGATTCATAACCCCTGGATCCTCCTTAACATAGTAAAGGTCGCAAGAAGCGACAACACAGCAAACGAATAATGGGAAAAGCGCTGCAATAAGCAGGCGCAGGTGTAGCGTTCCGCTTAGGGAGAACACGGTCGCGGCGATCGGCGTGTCGGTATTACGTAAGAATCTCTCGGCCTCTGTTTTTAACGAAATGGGGGCCGATCGATTCTTCCGTTACGACTCATCCTTCCTTTGTTGCTTCCGAAGCCAATTCCAGCGAACGGGAATGCTCTTCGACGTGCATCACGTGGGAGAGCACGTCATGAAGGTGGGCGTCCAGATCTCCCACGTGAGCTCTCAACCCGGACAGATAAGGACCACATTCCACCAGGCATTGGGTAAGGTCTTTCTCGAGATGCTCGATGTCCGAATGGACATGCTCCATGTCGGTACGCAAATGTTGTAGGTCGTCTTTAAGTAATCCCATACCAGACTCCTTTCTTACTGCTGTAAAAGACGTCGAGCGTATTACGGGACAAGTCGGCGATGCACATTCGATAGTGGGAAAGAAGGTCCGGAAAATTGTTCCCCTCCCCACGGTGGTCTCAAAGGTTATGGCTCCCCGATGCGCCTTCACAATGCGCCGAACCACGGAAAGTCCAAGCCCCGTCCCGTGCCCCTGTTTCTTGGTGGTGAAGTAGGGCTCAAAGATTCGATCCGCCGCATGGGGCTCTATTCCTCCGCCCGTATCGCTCACCGTAAGCCTGAGATAAGGGCCGGGTTGCAGGTCCGGATGAAGTGCTCGTGCAATGTTGTCGAGCTCCACCCGGCTCAGCTCCACATCCAACTGTCCTCCGCTATCTTCCATGGAATGAGCGGCATTGGAGCAGAGGTTGATCAACAACTGCCGGATCTCGGTTGCATCGGCGAGGACGGGGCCCATCTCCTCCGACATGGTGAGACGAACCGAGACACTCTCAGGAACGGCCGCGCCGACTAATCTCATCGTCTGTTCCACGATGGGTCTGACATCAATGGGAATCTTTGGAGACGCGGCCTGTCGTGACCGGGCCAACATTTGGGTGACGAGACGAGCTCCTTGATCGGCTGCCTCGCAGACCATCATGAGGTGGTCGTACGGTTTGGTATCCTTGAGGACGCCATGGAGCGCAAGTTCGGTAAACCCTTTGATCGTATAGAGAATGTTGTTGAAGTCATGAGCAACCTCGTCTACCGGGGTCCTTTCCCCCGGCGCCTGCGGTCCGCGAGATTGTTCCTCCCAAAGTCCTGCTTCTATCACGTGGAAATCGATCCCTGCACGATGGGCCGGCCGTGCCGGGGCCTCCCTTCTGTTCGACGGGGGCGAGATGTTCATCATCAGATTATCCCCTTCCTTTCCAAATCCCGTGCTATGTATGCCCGATATCCGTCCGTTCATATTCAGGCTCGGTCCTGCCGACACTTTCCGTCGGACGACAGGCTTTACCGAGGTTCGTCCAATGATCTATGATTGCGGTCCGGATTGCCTAACCGGTCATGGTTGGAACAGCTCGTATGCACACATGAGCATCCGTGTCCGCACGAGCACGTTCTTTTGTCAGCGGTAAAGCTATGTCGGAAAAATCGAAAGAGACCGACTGCCGCCGTCAACACAATTCCGACAATCAATGCGGTTTCCATCGTAGAAACTCCTCGTCAACCTTACGTTGAATATTCTCATTTTGTTTGAAACGTCTAACTCCATGAGCAAAAAAAAACATGGCCGTTCCGGTGGAAAGGAAGGAGGCAACCCGTTGTTGCTTCCGTGGAGAGCATTAAGGAGTCGGAAAAGGACGGGTTGCCCTTTGGGAAGACCGAGGGTGAACAATTAAGCCACTTGCGATTCAGAAAAATGTTCTTCAATAGCCATTCGCAATCCAGTCAATCCCGCGGTCCTCGGAAAGCAACACGGAACTCCGTGCTGCTTACAGAGCTTTTTCACCGACTTCACCGCATTGTGGCTGTTCACTTCAACCGGGCACACAACGAGGTCCGCCCTCCGGACGCAGTCCAGGATGAGGCATTCGCCTCTCCGGCAGTCCCCGTCGTGACGTTGGAATGTACCTCCCATTGCCTCCACCAAATCCCGGTAATGACATTCCAAACTGTTGATTCCGCCCACCATGGTCACATGCTTTTCCGTGAGCAAAGCCCTCCAGGGACAACCGACCGGCGCGGACTCCCCGTTTTCGGGGACTTCGTCGCTCTCCTTCCGGGAGAATTCACGGGTCAGCACCTCGATCTCCTTGCGCAATACGGCACATTCTTCTTCAAGGGCCTGCTTTTGCGCCCGGATATCCTCCAGGACGGTCTGAAGTCGCTGGATCTTCTCCGTTTTGTCGGCGTTCGGAATCCCCGCCTGCATCTCGGATGTCCCCGATCCCGACCGACGAATCGTTAAGCTCTTCTGCTCCGTAAGCTGGATGCGGAGTTGTTCGTTGACTTTCTCCCGCCGATCGAGCTCCCTCTGGAGATCGAGCACCTGTCTTTTCAACCGGGTCATCACCTCGGCAGCTTGCGCACGCTCTCGGTCTCTCATGGGAGCCGATTCCCAGAATTCGCGCATCAATCGGTGCTCGAGCATATGGATAAACCCGAATAGTGCCGTCTCTACCGAGGCGCCATTTTCAAGGCCTCTTGTCGAGAGATCCCACATGATGGCCCACAGGGGGATGTCCGGATTCCCTTTCCTCTCCGTGACCGACTCGATGAGCCCGTGCGCGTCCAAAGCTGCTAATCGCTTGGAATAACGTGCATATCTCATTTGAATCATCTTCTGAATGTGTCGAGCTACTTTGTTGTCACTTCCGCAGAGTTGAACAGCGGTGGAGTGGAGAGCGAACTCATGGTCCATGAGCGGATCGGAGGGAGAAATCCCGAATTTTCTTGCTATTCTTCTGAGGTCTTGCAGGTCAAAGGCCATGCCTATGACCTTGCAGACAGTTTGATGCTGCAGGTCCCACACTTTTCTCACGGATTTCATGCGCACCTCTCTGAATTGAGGAGGTCTTCATAGTCCGGCTCCTGACCTAAGATAATTATGGCGAACCGGGAGTTAGATCTGTCTAACAAACATAGAGGTTTCTGTCAAGTTTTTTTTCGTCTTCCTCTCCACGAGCCGACACGGACGGCACGACCTGTCTTCGATTCAGAGACATGCCGTCCGTGTCGTGAAGCCACATTTCTTGATTGCGAAACGGTATGACACTCATTGACGGCAGGAATTGGATGGAGCAAATACCGGAGAAGGTACGTTCGCTGAGATTCCAAGGACCGGGAGCGCTAATCGATGAAGCTATGAAGAGCGGATGGGATTGACGGGGTGGGGAGAGTCCGGAAGCCGGACGCCCGCAGGGATCAGGTTCCGTGGCAACAGCTCGGGCCTTTCTCGTTGCGGCATACTTCCTTGAATCGGATGATGAATTCCGTCCCTCGGCAGCTTACCATCTCCAATTCACCTCCCAGTTGACGCGCAAAGGTCCGGGCCAGGTCGATACCCAGCGACCGGAGGTTTTCCCAATCGACCTCCTCGGGCAGTCCTACCCCGTCGTCCGCAACGGAAAGCTCTATTTCCTCATTCTCCAGGGCCTTCAGACCGATGGTAATCCGGCCTGCCCTGTCGGCGGGAAAGGCATGCTTGAGACAATTGGAAAAAAGCTCCGACGTAATGAACCCGATTGCTATTGCGGAATCTACTCCCAGCGACATCCGTTCTATGTGGCTTTGGACCCGGATGTTTCTTTCCATGGCGCCGTACGAATCGATCAGGTTTTCTATGAGACTGGTCAAATACCGCCGGACGTTGATGTCGCCCAGAGTTTCCGACTGGTGCAGCTTTTCATGCACGAGCCCCATACATTGGATGCGGAATTCGGTCTCCTTGAGCAGATTCCTCAAGGCTTCATCCTTCATGTGCCGGGCTTGAAGCCGCAAGAGGCTGGACATTACCGCAAAATTGTTTTTCACACGGTGGTGAACTTCTCGCAAGAGCGCTTCTTTTTCTCTGAGGCTGGCCTTGATCCTGTCTTGGGCCTCTTTCATCTTCAGCAGTGAGGCCACCCGGACCCGAAGCTCCAGTCGGTCGATGGGTTTGCAGATAAAATCGTTTGCCCCTGCCTCTACGGCCCGGAGGCGATCCTCCTTGCTTGACAGTATCGTAACCATCATGACGGGGATATCCCAGAGCTCTTCATGGCTCCTTATTCGTCTGGTGACGTCGAAACCGTCCATGTCCGGCATCATTGCGTCCAAGAGCACGAGGTCGATATCGCCGTTGAGCTTTTCCAGAGCCTCCGCCCCGCTGTACGCGGGCTCCGAATCGTACCCGAGCGATTCTAGAAGATTGGTCAGCAGGTTGACATTCTTCCGATCATCGTCAACGGTGAGAATTCTTTTTGCCTTGTGCATGACTGGTCTCCATATCCCCACTGGAGTTCTGCCGGGAATCTTGCCGTCGGTCCGACGAGAGCAACGTCGTCAGGGTTTTGTAGAACTTTTCGGTATCTACCGGTTTGGAGAGATATGCGTCGCAGCCGGCCATCCTGGCTTTGACTTCATCGTTCTTCATGGCGTCGGCGGTGAGTACGACGATTGGTATCCGTCCGGTTGTCGGATCGTCTTTCAGCACGCGTGTCGCCGACAAACCGTCCAGATCGGATAGAGAGATGTCCATGAGAATGAGATCCGGAGGTTGCGTTGCAACGATCTTCAGACTTTCTTCAGCCGTCCGTGCCTGAAGAACCCCGTATCCCCTCGCTTCCAGAAGACTGACGGCCAATTTCATGTTGGCCTCGTTGTCTTCCACCACCAGGACCGTCCGTTGTGCAACGGCCGGACAGAATGAAAGCGCATTGTCCGACGGCTCGTGCGCCACGTCTTTTTCCGATTCCTCCCACATTCCCGTTTGATTCGGACTCTCGGCCTCCCGGAGAGGAATGGTAAACTTGAAGGCGCTCCCTCGATTGAGGCCGTCGCTCTCCGCCCATATTCTTCCTCCGTGTAGCTCCACCAGTTTCCTGGAAAGCGTCAGCCCAAGTCCGGTACCTTGTTGTCGTCGGGTAAATGAGGAGTCAACCTGCTCGAATGCCGTGAAAATCCTCTCTCTATCCTCCCATTTCAGTCCTATCCCCGTATCGGAGACCTCAATGAGAACCTCATCTCCCATCAGAGAAGCCTCCAAACGGATTTGCCCTCCGTCGGGGGTGAATTTGGCGGCATTGGAGAGCAAGTTGACCACAATCTGTTTGATCTTGACCTCATCGGCCCGGATTTCCTTTCCCTCCAGTTCCGGCGAGACGGACACCAGCAGCCTTAAATGGTGCCGGATAGTCTTTTCCTTGATCATGATTGTGCAATGCTCGAAGAGCCGACTCAGGTTGAACGAGTTGATCCGCATCTCCAATTTTCCCGATTCCACCTTCGCCACGTCCAGGACGTCGTTAATTAACTGGAGAAGGTGATGCCCGCTATCGGAGATCTCTCGGAGATACTCTCGTTGTCGGTCGTTGAGCATGCCGCACCAGCGGTCCTGAAGTAATTCCGAGAAGCCGATGATCGAATTCAGTGGCGTGCGCAGCTCGTGACTCATGTTGGCAAGGAACTCGCTCTTCGCACGATTAGCCGTTTCAGCAGCTATTTTTGCTTCATAAAGAGCTTTTTGGGCGTGCTCTTTTTCTGCCATTTCCTTTATGAGACCTTCGTTGGATCGCTCCAATTCTCCGGTTCGCTCTGCCACAAGATGCTCCATGAGCTCATAGAGCCGGGCGTTCTCCAACGATATGGCAGCCTGGGAGGAGATCAGTCGGAGTGCTTCCAGGTGGCCGGAGGTAAACGCTCCCGTCATCGCATTGTTTTCGAGGTAGAGAATGCCGCTGAGTCTTCCCTGGTAGACAAGGGGGAGACACATGATCGATTTCGGCTTATTTTCCATTACATAGGGATCTTTGGTAAAATTACCTTCTGCCGCTGCGTTGTGAAGCACCACGTTTTCCATGGTGCGTGCCACGTAATGGATGACGGATACGGGAACTTCACAGCCTGTTTGGACAGGAACGGCGTTGAGCAGGCGAACTTCTTCGGGATCCAGTGCTCCTTCCGCTTGTATGCAAAGTCCCTTGGTCGATTCGAGAATGAGAGCGCCCTTCTGAGCTCCGGCATTGGCAAGGACGATCTTCATCAATTTTTCCAGGAGCTGCTTCTGGAGAATTTCGCCGGAGATGGCAAGCGACGCCTTAACCACCGAAGAAAAGTCCAAATCTTGTTCCGAACCTGCGGTTCCTCCGGGGAGACTTGTTCGCAGGTCGCCGGTCAGAGTTGCCGCACTACGTTTCCCTCCACTGACGATATTGTATCGTTCTTCCAGGTCATTCACTTTGGCTTGAGCACCCCATCTCTTGTAGCAATAATGTGCTTCAGTGAAATAGGCCTTGGCAATGCCCTTCTTCCCCCGTGAGAGAAAAAATTTCCCGGCCAGTTCATTAGCCAATGCTTCTTCATTGATATATTCATTTTGACTGGCCAACGCTATCGAGCGTTCGTAATGATCTTCCGCTTCCACATGTTTGCCCAGTACTCTGAGCCGTTCGGCTTCCACCAGGAGAAACTTGTGTTGGTAGTTCATCGGCGCGTGACGTGCCCATTTCTTCATCTTTCTCTGGTTGAAAGCAACCCTCCGCAAGAAGCTCTTGCCTTCTCGCATGTTCTCCGATGAATAGAGCGCAAGCCTCGTGAGCGAATCATAGAAGTAAAAGACCGCTACGCCGGGCGTCCCGCGTGCCCCGTCGAGGTGAGGCAACGCCATGGCCGAACTTTCCAGTGCCGTCTTGTAATCGCCAAAAAGGAAACAGAGCAAGAGCTTATTTAGGTAAGTGACACAAATCGCACTTCGATCGTTGGCCCTGGTATGAATGACCTGCATTTTCTCTTCGTCGGAGCATTCTCCGGTCAGGAGGCACGGGTCTTGTCCTCGGCCCATGAGGTTTAACGTTGCCTGCCGAAATACGAGCAGGAGACGTAGCGCGGGCTCCTGTCCGAGCTTGCCTATGGCATCGCAATAGACGACCATCTCCTTATCGACATCCTCGAGTCTTCTTCCCACGCGGTAGAGACACGTGCAGTACAGATACGCCAACGACGCGGCATCTTCCAGGTTCCCCGTTTCTATGGCATTTTCATAGATGTCTCGGAAGCGCTCCGACAGCGCGGCGTAGTGCTCCGTCCACGGTTTGATGAAGCAGTGAACCAACAGGGCGGTCCTCGATCGCAGTTTCCCCATGTTAAAATGTTCGGACAGATTCAGGGCCAGTCTTCCCAGTCGATCGCCGGTGTGGATGTCTCCCACGACGCTTACCAGAATCATGCCGTAGCTCCCGTAAGCAGTGGCCGACTCAAGGGCATTCCCATGCTTGACGGAGAGCTCCACCGACTTGCACGCTATGAGAGGAAGGAGCATGGGCGCAGCGGCATATGCCGCCTTGCCGACGCTGGACATAAGCCTTATGGCCATCAGGCTGACGGGATCGGTCATTTCGGGGAGGTTTTTCAGGGCTTCAATATCTCTCCAGGCCAAGAGCATTCTTGTTTTCAACAGGCCCCGGACAACCTGGAGCCTGGTAGGATTTTCCGGAATCTTTATGTTGAGGAGTCGTACCGCTTTAACGGCTATCCTGACTGCTTCCATCATTTTGTACTGAGCGATGGAAGCCTGAATCATGATCTCGTACGTCCTGCCTTTGTCCAGCACGGTTGCGGCGTTTTGTAAGGCCGTCTCTGCAATCCGTTTCGTTTCATCGAACTCTCTGCACAGACATGCCGCCTCGGCTGCTTCCACGTGAATTTCCAAGGTAAGCTCATAGGTACTCGCCCAACTTTCTTGTGTCAGCATGCCGAGTGCCACGCTGAGGTATTGCTGGGCATGTTCATACGCCGTCGCCATCTTGGCTTCTTTCCCCGCAGAGAGATTGAGTCGGGCCAGCTTCAGCTTCTCGGCTTCGGTTCCTGCAAGGTCGCGTCCGACGTTGAGATGATTGACGATGTCGAAAAGTCTCTTCGCCAGTCCGGAGGGGGGAATGTTGTCCAGGAGGAGCCGGCCTATCCGCCAATGAAGGAGTGGTCTGTCAGACTCGGGAATGAGATAGTAAGCGGCCTGCTGTATCCTGTCGTGGGGAAAGACGAACTCCGCTGACGTTTCCTCCGCCTGGGACCGGACATTCAGATCCACCGACTTCCAGGCATTCCCCAGGGGAGTCAGAAGTCCTTCGGTGATAGCCTCCTTCATGGACTCGAGGGTTTGTTGCCGGTTCTTTCCGTGAACGATGCTCAATGTGGTCAGATCGAACGTATTTCCGATCGCAGCAGCCTGTTTGAGTACTTCTTGCGCTTCTTCACTCAGTTTGCGGATCCTCGTCGTCATGAGATCGACGACGTTGTCGGTCATGGCCCTTGCTTCAATCTGCTGCAGATTCCAGTCCCAAACTCCGCGGTCGGCATCGAACCTCAGCAGTCTTTCCTCGTAGAGGGATTTAAGAAACTCCTTGGCAAAAAAGGGATTACCGCCGGTTTTCCGAAAAACCAGCTCGGCCAGTTCCTTCATGGAGATTTCTTCACCCCTCAGCGAGTCCTTAATAAGCTCTGTAATTTCTTCTACGTTGAGAGGTCCCAGCTTTATGACACTCAGATCGGCATCGTTTTTTCCCAGTATTGCCAGAGTCGTTATAAGCGGATGAGTAGCGTCCACTTCGTTGCTCCGATACGCTCCGATGAGAAAGAGACTCTCGATATCGGCATCGGTCATCATTAACTGCAGCAGTTTCATAGAACCCGTGTCGGCCCATTGCAGGTCGTCGAGAAAAATCACTACCGGATGGTGCTGACGACACAAGACGGTAATGAATTGGGCTATGAGATGATTGAAGCGGTTTTGGGCTTCCACCGGTTCAAGCTTTTCGACCGGCGGTTGCGGGCCGATAATCAGCTCCATCTCGGGAATTACGTCAACGACGACCTGGCCGCCCGATCCGAATACCGAAAGGAATTCTCTCTTCCAGCGGGCCAAATGCTCCTCGCTCTCCGTGAGCAACTGCCGTACCAGGTCCCGAAACGCATTCATCACCGCGGAGTAAGGAATGCTCCGCCCGAATTGCTCGAACTTTCCCGAGGTAAAGTATCCTCCCCTACCGGTAATCGGCTTGTAGGTCTCTCCCACGAGGGACGTCTTGCCTATGCCGGGGTCCCCCGTGATGAGCGTCGTGTGTTTCCGACCGGCTCCGACCTTGTCGAAGGCCGAAATCAGGATGACGATCTCCTCCTGTCTACCGTAGAGCTTCTGGGGAATCTGAAACCGCTCTGAAACGTCTTTGTCGCCCATAACAAAAGGTTCGATTCTTCCGGACTCGCGAAGTCGGCGCAGGCATTCATCGAGGTCGGTCTTAATTCCTACGGCACTTTGGTATCTGTCTTCCGCGTTCTTTGCGAGGAGCCGCGCAACAATGGCTGAGACCGGTTTCGGAGCTCTTCTCTTCACTTCGTGGGGTAGTCGGGGAACTCTTGCAATGTGCTGGTGCACCATTTCCAGGGCATCTGTCGCCTGAAAAAGCGTCTCTCCGGTAAGCATCTCGAAGAGCGAGGCTCCAAGTGAGTAATAGTCCGTTCGATAGTCGATGGAACGATTCATTCTCCCCGTTTGTTCCGGGGACATGTACGCGAGGGTGCCTTCAAGCCTGTTCGGATTGATCGTTATGGCGGTTTCTCTCGGCAAGACCGTCGAGATACCGAAGTCGATGATTTTTACCTGCCCCGTTGCCGAGTTATATACGATGTTGTCGGGGTTGATATCCTTGTGTATGACATTGGCATCATGAATGCCGCCAAGATACCGGGTCACATTTGCTGTGATTTGCAGGCACTCCTCAAGCGGCATCTGTCGGTGGGCCATGACAATTCTGAGTGATTCCGCACCGAAATCTTCGAGAACCATGACCAGGGTGTTCTTATACTTCTCCAGGCTGTACACTTGAATAACGCCCGGAACGTCTTTGAGTTTTCGTGTGATTGTGTATTCTTGAGTGTACCTTACAATTTCGTCCGAGGTGGGATAATCTTCATTGAGAACTTTGAGAATTACCGGCTGACCGTCCAGACTTCCGGTCGCGCGGAAAACCGAAGAGCTCGCGCTTTCGTAAATTTTCAAGCAGGTTTCATAACCGGGAATATCGACCATCGTGAACTCCCGTCATCACGTGCGGTCTGAATGACACCCCTCAAGTTGGCCGCTCTTTCCCTGGTGCGCGCAAATACTCGGTGCCGTCTTCGAAAAAGACAAAACGGCAAAAATCTAAAATCCGGCTCTCCGAGCAGATTCCATCCTGTACCGAGGAACACCGGATCGGATTCTTGACATGTGTCATGAACAGACGAAACGACACCTTTAGCGGGGCGCAGGAAACTATCCGGAGGCCTCCCGACGACCCGAAGGTTCTCCGCGTTTCCCGCAATCTTCAAAGTACTCCACTATAACATCATTTCTTCTCCTATTTGCCTGCAATGTCAAGAAGAACCGTAAGAATTCTACATTGAGCCGTCCGTCCGACTTCCCCGTTTGTCAATACCGTCTCACCGCCTCGTGCCGTTCATGTGGAGATGCTGAGGGCGGGAGACAGATACTTCTTTCCCTTTCGGGAGACAACCATTAGTATGGGAAATCGACACAATCATGACATGGTAAAGAAGTGCAGGAGACCAAGGCCATGGTCGAAGATGCGTTGATGAAACCCGATGGTTCCCATAGACATGTTCTCGATCCCATCGAACGAATCATTCTGCGTTCCATGAACGAGGGAGTGCTTACCCTTGATTGCGATGGAACAATAAGGACGGTAAATCGTTCGGCAGTGAGGATTTTGGGGCTCGAAGATACTTCCGTTGAGGGCCGAAAATTTCGAGACGTGTTCCGGGACGGCCCGGAAAATGAGGCATTCCGGGATATTTTCGCCCAGGTGGTACACGAGGGGATTCACACCCGTCGCGCTGAGCTGCAGTTCAAGAGACCGGACGGACAGATGGTGGATCTCACCGTGGCAAGCTCGTTTCTCGATTTCGATGAGTGCACGCTCGGTTTGGAGAGTGTGGTCGTGGTCTTCAGGGACATAACCGCATTTAAATCCTTGGAGCGCATGAAAAAGAGGGCGGTCGATCATCTTTCCCACGAGTTGAAAACACCTCTCGCCATAATCCAGGCATCGGTGGAGCTGCTCCTTGAGAAGGACGGGATCGGCAACCGGTCCGTGAGGACATTGGAAAGAATTCGACGAAACCTCAAGCGACTCATCGACATCCAGAGCATCGTCCAGGAGATTCTCGAACCGGATCCATTCACGCCGAAAGCCTTTCCGTTGGTTGACACGATAGAGGCTGTTCTCGACAAACTCAAATCGGCTTCTTCCCATAGGTCGGTGGCGTTGGAGACGCAGGTTGAAGAAATCGAAACCGAAATCTTGGATCCGTACCTCCTCACTCTTGCTCTGAAAACCCTTGTTAAGAATGCCGTGGAGAATTCTCCTGACGGGGCGAGCGTGATGATTTCCGTCCGTAAGGTGTCGGAAGGGATTCTCCTTGAAGTTGAAGACCGGGGAATCGGGATTCCCGTGGCCGATCAAGAATTTATTTTCGAGGGCTTTCACCATACCGTGGAAACCGACGATTACGCCAGCAGAAAACCTTTCGATTTTGGCGCAGGGGGAAAAGGATTGGAGCTTCTTCGTTTGAGAGTCCTCTCGGAGTCGCATCCGTTCCGCATCTCCTTTAAGAGCCGACGATGCCGATACATTCCCACTGCTGCCGACCTGTGTCCCGGGGATATTTCCGTCTGCCCGCACGTTACGGACACTCAGGGTTGTATAGAATCGGGCGGAGCACTCTTTTCCGTGCTGTTCACAGAGAAATGATCCGCGGAAGAAACCGCTTTTTGTGCGGTAACCTTCTCGATTTCACGTGCTGCCGGTTTCTCCATGTACCGGTGGAGGGAGTTATTCATGGACAATGCTTTGAGGGAAAGACTGAATCGGATGTTTGCGCCCCGATCCGTTGCGGTCATCGGAGCCGGAGCCACGCCCGATAAAGTAGGCCACGCTATCATGGACAGCATCGTTACCGGGGGTTTTACCGGAAACATCTATCCGATCCACCCTCGTCACGAAACAATTCTGGGTCTGCGTGTCTATCGGGATCTCGATGAAATCCCCGAGATTCCCGACTTGGCGGTGGTTGCACTGAATCAACACTCCACGGTCAAGACCACGGCAAGACTGCGCGAGCTCGGTGTTGCAGGAGCCAGCCTCATCGCGGGAGGTTATGCCGAGATGGGGGAGGACGGCCGGAACCTTCAACAAGCTCTTAGAGAAGCTGCCGGCGACATGCCGGTGGTCGGACCGAATACGTTGGGGTTTCTTAACGCGAGAGCAAATCTCAACGTGACATTCTATCCCCGAGTGATGCATCCCGGAGACGTAACGTTCCTGAGTCAAAGTGGAGGAATCGGACTCAGTTTCAAAGGACGCGCCGACGATGAAGGTCTCGGTATTGCCAAATGGATCGGGGTGGGAAATCGCGTCAACCTGGAATTTCATACCCTCTTGGATTACCTCGGCGACGACGCGGATACGCGGGTCATAGGGATATTTATGGAAGGTTGCGGTGACCCGAGGGCCCTCATACGGCAAATGGAAAAGGTGACCCCTTCAAAACCGGTCATAGTCTATAAAGGAGGTATAGGAGACGACGCTGATAAGGTAACGGTCACGCATACCGGTGCGGCGGCGGGAAAGTCCTCCATTTGGGACGGCGCATTGCGTCAGGCCGGTGTGGAAACGGTCTCCTCCGCTTCCGAGATGATCTCGGTGTGTAAAGCCCTCTCCGTGGGAAAAGTCCCCACAGGCAAGAGATTGGGGATATTCACCCATACTGCCGGACCCAGTATCGTAGCATGGGACCTGCTGAAACAAGAACCCGAATGTGTCCTGGCGGAGCTCGCCCCGGAAACGATCGAGAGGATCGCAACGATATTGGGACCGTCGGTTCCCGTTGTCTATAAGAATCCGGTGGACGGGGCTGCCGGGGCTTTCCTCATCGAGCCGTTCCATGACATTGCCGAAGCCATGCTCTCCGATTCCGGGGTTGATGCACTCCTGGCGATCTTTTGCGAGCACAAGAATTGGGCGTATCCTTCGGATGCATTGATCGATCTGGCCCGACGATTCCATCAGCCCATCGTGGCCTGCTTCATCGGGTCCGTCAGTAAAATAGGCCCCGACAGGTCGAGACTCCACGACGCGGGAGTCCCGACGTACGTACTCCCCGAGGACGCGGCTTTGGGAATGCGGGCCCTGTTGAGACGGGTCCGGTGAAAAAGTGTCGATGCATCATTCCGATGCGTGCTGAAGCCGGTGGAGCGCTATGAAAATTGCGGGAAACGAAAAGAGGCTTGGCGTCATTTGGGAGCATTCAAATAGCCTCAAGTGCTCCCCTATAGCGTGCAATAGGCTGTGGTTTCGGGTCCACCGGTAAGAATCGAGCCCTTCTTTCGGTAGTGTCTCTTCCCACGGAGGCCCTCAATGACTGCTCCCCGGCCGGTGTTGGGGGACCGTCGGTTCTGATCGGACATCTCAACACTTTCCAGGGGTTGTTCTTTGTGATATGGTCCAACAATACGTCGAGACAGTATAGCCGATGAGTTGCGGCCAAGGGGCCGCGGCCCGGTTCAGTGTCGGAGGGGAGGAAGACAGGTGCGCAACTGGTCGTATGTTGTCCTCATTGCCGTCTTGGTCGTCGTCGGGATCGTCTATTGGGGCGGAGCCATCAAGGTGGGAGACGCTCCCATCTTTTATCACCTCGATCAGAAGCTTGGGACCACTTTCTTCATGAGATCCCATCTCCGGCTCATTAATGTCTTCAGGCACGGACCGAAAGATAAGAAGTCCGATCCTTTCACCAGATCTTACCAGGATTTCGACAAGGTGCTGGAACAGACCTCCAAGTAGCTCGGACCCATGACGGTAGTACCTCCTGATCGAAAGCTTCGTACAGCACTTCGTAAATACGGACCCGTTCCTGGGTTCAAAGCCTTATAGCGACTCAGTAGCGACCGGCCTCCGTGCCGGTCGGCTCTATGAGCGGCAGGGATGCCGGTCACTACCAATCAAGGCTTCATTCGGCGGTGGCGGGCACCACACAAGTTCGCGATCGTATTTATGAAAACCACTACTTACGCCTCGGAGAGTCTGACGGCCAGCCTGGCGGCGAGCTCGGGAAGATGCTGCGGGAGGTTGCCTCCTCCGGTCTCCAATGACCTGACAATCGCGAGAAAGAGGATTTGAGCCTCGGGTAATCTCACGTGGATTTCCAGATTGCGTCCCATATTGAGGAATTTCGTTATTTCCGCTGCGATCTTTTTGTCTTTGGGGTGTTTGCTCAGAGAGCTTACAAGATTCAGAATGCGGTTACCGATCATTTTCTCCGCTAAGCCTTTGTCCAAGCTGATTCTCCAGAATTCCGCCTCTTCCATGACAGCCTCGAGGCCATCGGGAAAAACGCCCTGTTCAAGTTTGTCCAGTTCCTCCGTAAACATTCTGCTCAAGGCGAATTCGGCCGCCGCACGAAAGGTGTCCGGAATCCGGGCTTCCTGCTCGATGACCAACTTAGCCAAATCCTTGTTCTTCCTATAAAAGGTGTCGAAGAGAGACGCTTGGTCCTCGAACATTTCTTCGGTTAACGTCTCTATGATCCTGCACCGTTGCTCGGCAAACAAGTCCTTCAAGGAAAAGTACCGGCCGGGGAAAAACGTGTCCAATTTCCGAATCAGCTCGGTGGAGGAGTGTTCGAGAAAGGCCTTGGGCAGATCCTCAAGCATCTGTTCGTAGAGATTCTTCTTGCCGGGGAATTCCAGTACGGAACAACGAAAATCAACACCTCCCAGGTGAAGGACTACCGCCAGGAAATCCCCGCGTTCGCTCGTTACCCGGCTGTGCACCGTCACATGACCTATGAGGAGAGCTCGGTCGCCGAACTTCCAATTATCTGATTTTTTGACCTTTATGTCATAACAATAGAGAGACGGTCCAACGGGTCGATCTTCGAAGACGGAGGAAACCGCTACGTGTGCCGCGACTTGGGCCAGTCCCGCAACGTGGGGAAGAACACGCTTTCGGAATATCTCGTCACCGGCAAGCTGCGGCTTCACATTACTTGTCGCCGAGGAGAGCTCCGCGAGAAAATCCTTCAAGAGATCGGGCTCCCAGGGGAATGCCAAATGGAGCACCCGCGCGGCGTACCCTAAAATCTGCAGGGACTCGATCCCGGAGATGTCGTCAAAGAACCACCCACAGCTCGTGTACATGAGCATCCGGTTGCGTTGGAGCTCCAGGAGGATCACGGCCCAAACCCGTTCTTGGGTAGAGAGCTTGCCGACGGTGTGGACGTCCAAGAAAGCCGATACATCTCTATGATCCCGGAGAATCACGTCAATGTACGCGTTGCGGACCTTCCACGGATCGGAAAAGAGAGTTGAACCTTTCGCAAAAAAGAGGGCATCCGCCCGGTCCCGCAGCAGATCGAGGGCTCGCCTCAAGGGAGCCCGCCATTGTTGATTCCATTCGGGTTTGAAACCCGTGGAGCAACCGCAATCCTCCGACCATCGTCCGATGCCGTGGACGCAGCTCCAGGACGATTGTTCATGGAGACACACTTCCGCCGAGGCAGGATGGACGTCCAGAAACTCGCCGTAATTGGTGAGCTTTACCGTCGGATCGGCGATCAGTTTCTCCAATGCGTAGGCAAGGGCCATTTCCCCGAATTGGTGATGATGTCCGTACGATTCGCCGTCGGTGGCGATGTGCACGAGCTGAGCCCAGGACCGCCGGTCTGAGAATGCCGCCAGCAGACGATTCTTGAAATCCTCCCCATTTCCCAGGAGATTTTGAAAAGCCACCGCCTGGGAGATCGGACCGTCGTAAAAAAAGACCGTGATCGATCTGCCTCCGTTCAATTCGCAGCGGTAGGGACGCGACGGATCTATGGAGCTATTTACGAACGTCCACGAGCTCTCGGGGGACTCCCTGAAACCGTGGGCTTGTCCGGGAGCCAGAAGGGTAAATCGAATACCGTGCTGGGCCATGATGTCCAGCGTCTCCCGGTCCACAGCGGCCTCAGGGAGCCACATCCCTTCGGGATCGCGTCCGAACCGCTTCCGAAAGTCTTCGATACCCCAAATGACCTGCGTAATTTTGTCTCTCGTCGAAGCCAGGGGCATGATCATGTGGTTGTAGGCTTGGGCAAGCGCATTGCCATGACCGGACCGGCGTTGCGCACTCAGCTTGTCTGCTTGAATGATGAGATCGTACGTTTCGGGCGCGTTGTGTTGAAGCCAGGAAAAGAGTGTGGGACCGAAGTTGAAGCTTATGTGCTCGTAGTTGTTCGTCGTCATCCTGAGTAAGCCGTTCTCGTCGAGTATCCGAGCTCGGGCATTGGCCGTGTAACACTCGTGGGTGATTTTCTCGTTCCAATCATGGAACGGATGGGCGGACTCCTGGAGCTCTATGGCTTCAAGCCACGGGTTTTCTCGTGGCGGTTGATAAAAATGTCCGTGAATGCACAGAAAGTGACGGCCGGGATCGATCATGTATTAAGATCTCTCGTTTATCATTGAGGTTATTCCGATGATGAACCCGCCGATGCGAAGTCTGCACGGGAACCATCAACGTCGGCTATCGACGTTGTCTGGTATCTCATGCCGGCACGCAGTCAACAAGCAATTTTTCGTCGGGAAGACTGCTGTCGGTTTTCTGTTACCGCTGCCCCCCAATATCTCAAAATCCGCATAAAGTAGATGATTTGATAGGAAATCCCATCACACGGTTTTTTCTCCGTGGTTGGTTTCATAAGCTCGGTCGCGGATTTAACCTCCGGCGGCGCTACCGAGGTGTCAGTTAACCATCAAACCTCTCCCCGTCATTCGTGCGGAGGCAGGAATCCAGGCTGTTCCGAATACTCCGGACCCCGGCTTTCGCTCGGGGTGACGACCGGAGACCATTCCGGGTCATTCCGTAACCCATTGCCTTGCGGTACCGTTTCCCCGAAAAGGAGTAATAAGGAGAGAAAATAGCCCTCGATCAACGACCCGAGCCTATTGCTTGGCAAAGAATTCCCGAGGCCCCCCCACATTGACAAATGCCGAGTTGAAATTGCGATAGAGCGCATGATAATTGGCTATTCTGTGCCATTTCTTCAAGTACCCCGGGGGCAGATCGTCCCGCTCTTCGACACTGCTCCACCCACCCGGAACGGGATACGCGTAATAGGGCAACTCCTTGGGGATTCCCCTGATGAAAACCACCTGGGGAATGACCCACTCTCTGAGTGCCATGTACACCCTGTGCATCCCGTCATTGACGATGAAATGGACGGTCCCGTCTCGCTCGATGGACTCCTCCACGATGGGGGGAAGAAGATCCACAGGCTCCGAGGTGTTCTCAAGTTTCAATCGAATGAAGCCGTTGAGCTGAAAAATGTCTATTCCATGCTCTTCCAGGGACCATTTGAGCTCACGCACTTTTTTCAACTCTTCCCTGAGTATGTAGTTCTGGGGGGGGGCAAGTCGGGAGGGAGAGATGTTCTCCAAGGAAATAAATGCATCGCCGTAGATCTTCGTCTCCGGGGCTTTCAGCATGGTTACTTCACGAAGTCTTTCCACCAGCCGGTCCGGGGGAAAAGATTGCACTTCCAAAATTTTCATCGACAGCCTCCCTCCATTCTATTCCGACGATTCTCCCTCAAGGATATTCTGCAGGGCCGATAGGTCGGGGTCCCCTCCTTGGTCGGGAGAAGTTGCGGCCATCCGGCGGCGGGACGATCCCCGGAGGACATCCATAACCATTTCAAGGGCCTCCGGCGACACGGTCACCTGTTGGAAAACCTGAATTCCTTCATGAGACTCCATGATTTTGCGCCAATACAGGTCGAATTCCTTATTCTTGGAATCATAGGCTTCTTCGTAGTAGATCTCTCGAATTCCGGCTTGTACCAATTGCTTGAAACACCAGTTGCACGGCTCAAGCGTGCAATAGAGCACGCTCCCCTCCAAGGAAATCCCGAACCGTGCAGCCTGGTCGATCGCGTTGACCTCGGCGTGGCTTGAGATGCAATAGTTGTACTTATCCGCATCGTGAGCGCCGATCGATCGTCTCAAGCAGAAATCCGGTCCGCGGTCGATGCAGTGGGGACCGCCGTGAACGGCTCCGTTATATCCGGTGGTCAAGATCCGATTACTCTTCACGATCACGGCACCGATCTTTCTTGAATTGCACGTCGATCTGACGCTCACCAGCTTTGCCGCCAGCATGAAGTACTCGTCCCAAGAAGGTCTGTTCATAAGTCATGTTCTCCGAAGCTTCTCCCGATCGCCGAGAAGGCTGCCCGTCCGAACCCTCGGTATAAAGCTTGTCGGGTGCGGGTAGTCGGGGTTTCCACCATGTTGGAGTAAGAGCCGGGTCAAGAAGGATCTTCCATGGGCGTCACCAGGTTTCGAATACGACCGGATTCGACGTCTTCGAGAAACTCCTCGCCGAGCAGTTCGCTCAAACGGGACACCTCGTCCCATCGCCTGATCCGTTCAGAGGGATCGTCCACAAAGGTCGTGAAGTCCTCGCGGTCCGGAATCCTTCCGTCAGGGAGCATGCGCACAAATTCTTCGCTGGGATAGACCTGGAGGACCCTGTCCAGACTTCCCCGGGGAGGTCTTCTCCACGAAAGAGGTTTGTCAAACCATCCCGGGACGACCTTCCTCTGATAATGAAAGAAAAGGGTGACGGAACCCTCACCCGGTCGATAATCCTCGTTAAGCTGATAGTCTCTCAACCCGCCGTCCCGATATATTCCGGGGGGAGCACCGGGGATATTCTTCACTCCCGCTATGATGTAAGGGAGCGAACCGGTGGCAAGGGCGGCTTCACGGACGTTCTCTCCCGTGAGGGGTACGGCTCTCCCTTGGAACCAATTGTCGAGGAAATCAGGTTTTTCAGGGCCGGAGTAGAAGACCACTCTTTCGAAAAAAAGGTCCATGCCGAAGGGGGAGACTACGTTGAGAGCTGCAGCACCGAGGAGTGCGGCTCCCTGCAGACGCCTGTTTTCCGACGCGGCCGGCCCTCTGCTTCTCACCGTGTGTACAGCCAGGTTGAAGACGCGGTGATTGAGGATATGGGGAATGTCGTCATCCCCTATGAAATCGTTCACGTTTCTTCTCAGAGCGTCTCCGATGGTCCGGGGGGTGTCTTGAGCGGTAAAGACGTTCCGGGAATAGGCGATCCTCAATTTTTCGTACGCGTTGACGGCATCCTTGCACGCCATGGCCAGACAGCGCCACCCCCCCGCCGAGGAGCCTGCCATCAGAACGCGCTCCCCTCTTTCCAGGAAGCCGGATGCCATGAGAGCTTTGTCAAAACCTACGGAAACGAACCATTTAGGCCCCCCTGCCGGACCTGCAAAGACGCGTACCCGACCCGGATTGAGCCCCTCTTGACGGAGCATTTCCAGGATTTTGGGTCCGGCTTTGTAGAGGAGTAGGGGTTTCATAAGCGCGGTAGGATAGCATTGTGGGTGGGGTAATCCAAGCATCGGTCCTTTTTGGGGAATTTCTTAATAACGAGTAGTAATTAGAATAACTTATCTGAATTTTCTCTCCTGGTTCAGAGGTCTTTCGAGTTTTTTCTGTCAAAAATATGAAATCTAACGGTATTTTCTTCTTGACATTTATGAGTAGGTGGGTAAATGAGTCAAATCAGGTAGTTTCAGGCGGAGAAAGGGTATGTTGAGAAGTAATCCCTTTACACTCCAGTTATGTCTAAAACTTCCACCTAGAACATGTCGGTCGATAGCGCGCTGAGCTGAGAGCTCACCCGGAGATCCGGGGGCACCCCAAGAAGGGCCCTTTCCGGGAAGATGTTAAAGACCGTCAATAATATTGGATCGTTACGTGGCGGCTCTTCGTCGAGGTCTCCTCGTGGTTGAAGGGAGCCGGGGGGGACAAATCCGTCTACGGGGGGAGAACGTGGGAGAGGTTTCTCCGGAGCGGAAAGACTCGTTTGTCGCTGTAATACCAAAAAACTCCGGTGTTATTAATCTATTCTTAATAGAATTAAAGAAACTACATTAATAAATGATTCCATGGCTACACAATTACATTTAAAGTAGATAATAAAGAAGTATATTCTAGTAAAAAAACTGAACCATTGGGAATTCTGCGCTTTTTTTTCTTGACAGCAAACTGGGAAACATATTTAAGCGATACCAGTTAGTTCGAGCTGGGAGGAAGGGTGCCATGAGAAGAAGCCCTTTTACGCTACTGGTATGTATGCTTTTTCTATTCGGTTTGTCCTGGACCGACGCCTTGGCGGGCGAGAAGTTCATTGAGGTCATTATTGACCCTTACATTCCAAACATCGAAAATGTCCCGCCTATTTTAGAATCAAATACCATCGGATATCCCTCGGGGGAGGAACCGGTGTTCAAACAGGCCGCTGTTGGACGCCCTCTCCGGAGGTCGCGGCCAAGGACAATCGGTTACTCCAAACCCATTGTCAAATGTAAGCCGAATGTTTGTCCACCCCCACCGAGTCCCTGTGGGCCTATACCCTGTATTCTCCCCAAGAGAAACTGGGGCCAATGGGAATTCAGTGCACAGGCATTCTACGCCAGAACCCGGGGTAAAGTTCGTTGGGCGAGCGGCCAGAGCGGGTTCGTCCATCCGGCCCTCGATTTCAATGACGACCTTGGTTTGCCCGGTCATAAATGGCTCTTTGAGTATTCGGCCCGACATCAGTTTCGGCCTCATTGGTCCTGTTTCTACTCCATCATGCCTATTGAGATGGATGAGACCTACCAACATCCCAATTTTCCCGGGCAGGTATTCAAAACAAAATGGGAGTATCTCTATCAGCGGGTCGGAGTTACATACCAGCCCATTGTCACCTGCAATGCCGTGGTCTCGATTTTCGGCACATGGACCTTCAACGATCAGAAGATGTCCATGAACAGCGGCAGTCATTGCGCCTTAAATTCGACAACCACCGTGACTCGTACCCGCCACATGGTCATGGCCGGCATTGAGATGCAGAATTGTATCCGCAGTCTTTGCAACGGAGCCACGTTTTCATGCGACAACCGAGTGGGTGTGGGTTTTCTTGACGACACCTTTGCCTTGGACGTGCAAGCGGGCTTCCGCTTCAGTGTCCCCATGGGTTGCGGTCGCTGGGGTTATGCGAGAGGCGGATATCGATTCCTCGAATTCACGGAGGATCGGTCCGACCTGCGATTCGATACAACCTTTGAAGGCGGATTTGCCGAACTGGGCCTCATCTTCTGATGGAGCCCCGTCACCTTGAATGGCGCCGGTCTGAATGTCCTAACCTTGCGGGGGCTTTACCCTCCCTTGACAGAATGTCCTCTCTCAAGGAATCAAGGATGAGCCTCCCTCCACCGGCGCCATTCACTCTTTACCTCAGATTGAGGAAAACGAAAAGTCCTAAAGATTATATAGTGGAGCGTTCGGTTACTTGGGAATCCGTCATTGCAAACGAAGCGAGGGACAGGGATTGAACCACGAAGACTCAAAGGCTCGAAGTTCACGATTGCGTAAATACGGTCCCGCATTTTTGCCCCTTGCGGCTGTCCCGAGGCATCTGTTGACAATCGAACGCTCTCCCGGTCATTCCTGGGGACGCAGAAATCCAGGCTGTTTCCGAACACTCCGGACCCCGCTTTCGCTCGGGGTGACGACCTGGGAGCATTTGGGGTCATCCTGAAATCGACCGGGTTCCGGTCAAGACCCTTTTACTGTGACTTCTTTGTGTCTTGGAGCCTTTCTGGTTCAATTTTTCGCCCTCTGCAAACGGTCGCTCATTTCTGCAGAGGCTGGAACCCGGGCTCTTCCGAATACTTCGGCCTCGGGCTTTTGACGGGGAGACGATCGGCGAGGACAAAATTGTATGTAGGCCGATAGCCCGGCCTTCAATACGCGATGATTCTTTTGTAAAGGAATACCAAGGAGGTGCGGTGAACGAGCTATTCTTCGGGATTCTTCACTAACGACGGAAGGGTATGTTGAGAAGTACGCGCTTCCGATGGACATCTCCTGCCTGAATGGTAGTTGAATGTCCCCCAAATCCCGATTATCGATTTGAATGGCGCCGGTCTGAATGTCCTAACCTTGCGGGGGCTTAACCCTCCCTTGATTGAATGTCCTCTTTCCGGGGAATAAGGGGTTATACGCTCTCCCTCTGCCGGTGCCATTCTTTCTTTCCTCGAAAAAACGAAAAGCCCGGAAACGGCTGAAATCAGCCGCCCCTTTCAGGGCTTTTCACTAACGGCGAAAGGGTATGTTGAGAAGTACGTCCCTCCTATCACATTTTGGACGGGAGGCAAGTCTTTTTTGCCTTGTTTCGGCGAATAATAGGTTCCTAACAAGACATTCCTCTTATTTCAACCAATTAAATGGATTTTAGTAGAATCTAGCCTATTAAATACAGATATTATCTTGTAATCAGATGTTAACTACCACATTACCCAATGTCACGGTCTGCCGACTCTTCGGAGGCGAACGATCTCGCAGACCGAGGAAGGCCTCCTCTGCCATGTCCTCTATGATTGGGACCCCGGGAGCGCTTTTTCGGCTTAATCGCGCTTTTGTGGTGGAGTGCAGTCCGCCCATTGGTAGGCTTCGAAATGACCTATAGCGGAGAGCATTGAAAACTGTGGGAAACGAATAGAGCCGTGGGGTCATCAGGAAGCCCATGGATACCATCCTGCGCTCCAATATAGGTTCACGGGCAAGGATTGCCGTGCTCCGTTGTGCACAATCGCCGGCTTGATAGGCAAAAAAACAGCCCTTTCAGGCTGTTTACAACAGTTCCTAAACGTGATATACCCGCAATCAGACGGTGGGTGAGATGCAGCCGTCGGATTGAGAGAAGGAGGCCTTGGGATGATTGTCAGCGACAATGAGCCACGACGTCCGGAACAGAAACAGCGCAACGCCAAGCAGGGATGGACCGGTCTCCATTCCTGGATCTTTCTTGCCATTGTTGCCGCGGGGCTGGCAGTTATCGGTATGCAGAACAGGTATTTCTATCTCAGTCCTCTCGGCCTGGGTAAAGCCTACCGAATCGACAAGCTCTTTGGAGGCATCCAGGAATTCGAGCCGGTCAAAGGGAGCTGGATCAAGGCCGATATTCCCACCGGTCCTCCGGGACCTCCGCCTCAGGCCATGTCCATGATGCCCCCCCCCCCACAGGCGCTGCAAATGGATAAACCCGGGAGCATGATGCCGCCGCCGGGCGCCGCCCCTCCGTCCGTGGCCGGTAACGTGCCCGGCGTGAGTGCGCCTCCGTCCCAAGCAATGCAAGTGAAGCCTCCGGAAACCAAGTCCAACGTGAAGGAGCCCCCCACCTCTGCGATCGCCGAGCAGGAAATTCCCGAGAAGCCCAAACCGGCAGCAACTCCTCCCAAGCCTCCTAAGCCGGTTGAGATCAGCGAGGCCGACAGATTCAAGATGTTCGAGGCCAAATTCCCCGGCTTTGGAAAGCAGGAATTCCAACTGGCCAGTGACGATCTTTACCCCAACTGGAAGAAAAACGTAGTCAAGAATGGTACCTGGGCTCAGTTTCTCGACACGTACGCGGATTTTGTCCAGTGGTGGAAAGATTCGGGATCGCCGGCCGAATCGGGATTCAAGCTTTGGCAGGATTTTCTGGCATCTAAAGGACACTAGTTATTTAAGCTACTAAAGGCCTATCCCCGGCGGTACCGAGATTTCCGTTTTCAGGTTTTCGGCCTGTTCTAGGTCTGCTCTTCCGGCTCCATAGGCCAGGTGGAGGGGACGGCCTTCCCGCTCTAGTCAAATCAAGCTGTTTCCGGAAAGAGGGGTAGGCGATGGGGCGGTACGCGCGACTGCCGTTCATGCTCCTAGGCTCATGGCTAACGGTCGCGGTCTGGGCCGGAACATCGTATGCAGATACGGTGATCCTTGAGCCTCATCTGCTCCGGTATCCTTACGGACTTGTCTGTATGATGCTTGGGGCTTACGTCATCACGGTCATCGTCGAATACCCGGTGATCCATCTGATGCTCGGACGTCCCGCTGAAGCTCGGCTAAAGCTATTCCTTTGCGTCGCGTTGATCAACCTGATCACGAACCCTGCCGTCCAAATGGCTCTATTGTACACTTTTCCAGCACTGATCACTTACCCGATTCCATCTTTGTTTATGATATTCCCGATCGAATTCGTGGTTGTCATTGTCGAATTCGGCTTTTTCTTGTGGGCATTTCGTGGGCTATATCGCGGCGGGGAACTCACGGAGCCTGTTAGCGCAAAACGCACCTTCTTGATTTCTCTGGCGGCAAATCTGGCGAGCTTCGTCTTTGGATGCGTTGTTCTCATCGCCGTGGAAGCAGTGTTTTTCGGCTTAAGGAATTTCGGTCTCGGCTGGTAAGAATCGTTCCATGGGACCTTGGTACTCGATTTCACCAGTACGGTTCCGTAGGGGCGTGCGGCGCACGCCCGGGCGAGACATCTTTTCTAACCTACGGGAAACGGCCCATCCCGTTAATCGGAACCGGTCATCAGCTATCCGTGACCGCATTCGTGAAACGGTGCACTGAGTCAAGGAATCCGATTACGGAGGTTGTCGGCTACTAAGAGCTCTTCATCACGGCGAATATCATGCGACCGGCAGGGGTTTGAAGGACGCTCGTCACGGTGGCTTCCACGTTCCTCCCCATGTACTTTCTGCCGTTATCTATCACCACCATGGTCCCGTCATCGAGATACGCAACGCCCTGAGTCGGCTCCTTCCCTTCCTTGATGACCTGCACCTTCATGTTCTCGCCCGGCAGGACTATGGGCTTGAGGGCATTGGCCAACTGGTTCATGTTCAGAACCTGGATCGCGTGGACTTCAGCCACCTTGTTGAGGTTGAAATCATTGGTCAAGATGGCGTAGCCGGTCTCTTTGGCCATGGTGATCAATTTTTGATCGACGTCTTTCACGGATGGATATTCCACATCTACTACGATTACATTGACATAAGACTGCTTCCTCATCTTATTGAGGATATCCAGTCCCCTGCGACCCCTCGTTCTCTTGGTCGCTTCAGGGGAATCGGCGATCATCTGCAGTTCTCTGAGCACGAATTGGGGAATGATGATGTCCCCCATAAGGAAGCCCGTCTCACAGACATCAGCCACCCTACCGTCGATTATCACCGACGTGTCCAGAATACCGACGGTTCTCGGCTCCACATGCTCGCCCCCCGCCTCGTCCTTTCTCATTTCCGGAGCTTTCGAGGCCCCCAATTGAATCCCGATGAGAGCCAGGGAGACGACAAGGAGTGCCGATACGGGGCCCTGCAATTCGGGCCTGAGTATCGCAGGAGCCAAACCTGAATTAATCAGTATGCCCAGGAAAGCCCCCGCTATGGCTCCTGCCGCTGCCCCGGCGATTTCGTACGCCCCTTTCTTCAACCAAATTTTCAAGAGGAAGCAACCGGTCAACCCCAGGACGGCTCCGGCAATCGATGAAGCGAGTATCCCGAGAAAATCACCGTAAATATAATACCCTATCAATCCGCTGAAAAAGAGACAACACGTCGTCAATGCGGAGCACAAGAGGAGATTGGGCATTAAGAGGGGTTCCTTTCAAGGAAGTGGAAGAAAGGGGTCTTGTGTCAGTCTTCTTTGTGGTCGAACAGTTTAGGAGGAGCCATCGGATGAAAGATTTTGCTTATGGTGCGTTCTATCTCGTCTTCATTGGTTTTTTTTGCGATAGAAAGCTCCTTGATGAGCAGATTCCTTGCCTGATCGAACAGACGTCGCTCACCGTGGGACAAGTCCTTGTTTTCTTTGAGCAGGCTCAGATCACGAAAAACTTCAGCGGCCAAGTAGATGCTGCCGCTTCTCATTTTCTCCTGGTATTCCCGATGTCTGCGGTTCCAGGTCTGCGTATCGGTCTTCATTCCTCTTTTCTCAAGAATTTCTATGACCTTGCTTGCCTCCGTCTCGTCGACAATACTCCTCACTCGGTTGGATTCTACCTTATCCACCGGCAATTTGATTACGGGTCTTTCGTTAGCGGTTTTGATCTCCGTCTCTAGAATGTAACAGAGTTGGTGCGAACTGCCGATCCTTTCCTTTCTTATGTCGGTTATTCGCGCGACTCCATGGATTGGGTAGACGACTACGTCTCCAATCTTGAACATTTCCCAGATCCCTTCTGCCTTGTGCATGTTTTCCGACCCAGACTGCCGACACAGCTCCTTGTCTTCCCCCTAGGCTAACTGTTTGGCAGGGTGGGAATGACCATCAACGACCCTCTTTTCTCATCGAAGGGCTTGCCTTTTGGCGCGCTACCACGTTAGAATCCAACTCATCCCCCTTCCCGGCACGAGCCGGTGTTGGATCCACCAAATGGGGGGGAGAATATACAAGGTATTGTGGTTTGTCAACAAAAAAGCACAATATGGAGTAAATATGAGTCTCTACGTCGTCTGCCTTGTTACCATTGACAATATTGACAAAGCGGCTCACATCGCTCACAAGCTTGTTGAAAAAAGGCTTGTAGCCTGTGTAAATATAGTATCGGAAATTCGGTCGATTTATTCTTGGCAAGGCCGCGTATGCGATGAAAAGGAATCGCTCATGATCATGAAGACTCGTAGGGAGTTATTTCCGGAACTTCAAGCAGCGGTAAAGGAGCTTCATCCCTATGAGGTGCCTGAAATCATTTCGTTACCCATAGATCAAGGCTTTCCGGAATATCTCCGGTGGATAGATGAGTCTACGTCCCCCACCGCATGATCCCTTAACTATTGTCCTCGAAGGCAGTCGGATTTTGGGCGTAGAACTGGAACAGCCCACTGCGGCAAAGATGCTGTCCCATCTCCGATTGGTGGAGGAATGGGGGAGACGAATCAATCTGACGTCGTTGAAGACCCGACGTGAGATGGCGGTTTTTCATATCCTCGATTCTCTTACCGTGCTCAAGGTCTTTCCCGAAGGGCAAAAAAACCATCTGGCCGATATCGGTACAGGAGCCGGCTTCCCGGGCCTCGTGCTTAAATTGGCGGAGGGGGACCTGCGTCTAACCCTTGTCGATCGCGATCCCGGCAAGATCGTCTTTCTCAAGCATGTTGTACGACATCTGGGACTTTCTGATGTGATCTTCCTCAATACCCGTCTGGAGACTCTCTTGGAAGCTTCCTCCCAAGACCCCTTCGACATTGTGGTTACCAGGGCGCTATCATCGGAGCCGGCTTTTTTCAGTGCCCTGAGGCCGTTGGTTGCGCCTTTCGGCTCCCTCATAAGAATGGCCGGCCCTTCTTCAGCACAAGAGCTCGATGTACCGGATTTCCGTTTAGTCGATCGATGGGATGGGGTGCTCCCTTTTTCGACCAGCTCTCGAACGGTATGCCGGTACGTCGGAATTCGGTGATTCCTTTTTTTACGGACGGTAGACGTCGCAAGGCATCGTCATTCCGTGGTAATCGAATATCTTGTGTAAGCTTCTCGAGAAATTCTTTCTCCTGTGACGAGCTTTTGAAGATTTTGCGTTGGTTCTCGTCCCGGTTTGTGGTATTAGGGTCAGCCGGGATTCTCTATCACTATATGTAGTAGGTTCGAGATTATGGGACGCGTAATCTGCATATGCAACCAGAAGGGTGGGGTGGGAAAAACCACCACATCGGTGAACCTCGCCTCATGCATGGCTTTATCGGAAAGGCGATCCCTGCTCATCGACATGGATCCCCAGGCAAACGCGTCCAGCGGACTGGGAATACGACTTGCGCCAGGTGAGCCGTCCGTTTATCAGTTTTTGTTATCCGGTGAGGATCATCGCCGGGTGACACGACCTACCAGCCTGGAATTTCTCCATATAATTCCATCCAGTCAGGATCTGATCGGAGCTGAGGTTGAACTGGTCAATATGGAAGCCCGGGAGCGCATGTTGGCCACAGCCTTGAAAACCCTGAGGAATGATTATCAATACATCTTCATCGACTGTCCCCCTTCCTTGGGTTTTCTGACGGTGAACGCCCTTGTGGCTGCTGACACGGTGCTCGTTCCCATCCAGTGCGAATATTATGCTCTCGAAGGTGTGGGGAGTCTCATCAAGACTATCAGACGGATTCAGTCTGCTCTCAATCAGAGCCTTAAAATTGAGGGATTTCTCCTGACCATGTTTGATGCTCGCAACAACTTGAGTCATCAGGTTGTACAGGATGTTAAGAAAAACCTGTCATCAAAGGTATTTAACACGATAATCCCGAGGAATGTGAAGCTCTCGGAATCGCCAAGTTTCGGTAAGCCCGTAGTCCTTTACGATATCACCTCCCGAGGAGCTACCAGCTATCTCGCCCTCTCAAAGGAGATCATGGATGCTGAAAGTCACGGAAACGGCCAAAAAGCGTACGGCATTGGGACTGGGTCTTGACGCCCTAATTCCGCTTGATGACCCCCCCTCCGACGGGAAGGCGTCCGACCACGACATACGATCTCTTCCCATAGATTCCCTGGCTCCCAATCCTTATCAGCCGAGACGGCTCTTTTATGAGGAATCTCTCGCGGATTTGAGTCGCTCCATCACAGAAAACGGGGTTATTCAGCCGCTTATCGTACGTCCTGTTGCCGGTTCCTATGAAATCGTCGCCGGAGAGAGACGGTGGAAAGCCGCCAAAATGGCCGGATTTTCCCATATCCCGGTCATAGTGAGGGAGCTCTCGGATTCGGAATCGTTGGAGCTGGCTCTCATAGAGAATCTTCAGCGGGAGAATCTCAATCCCCTGGATACGGCAGAAGCCTATGATACTCTTATACGGAAATTCTCGTATACCCATGATGTTTTGGCAAAAAGGATAGGAAAAGATAGAACAAGTATAACCAATCATCTCCGTTTATTGAAATTACCAGACAAGATAAAAGAGAACTTGAGAGAAGAACAGCTCTCCATGGCCCACGCCAGAACTCTCCTGGCCGTCGATCATCTCCCCACTCAGTTGAGTCTGTGCGGCAAGGTCATCAAGCGCAAGCTCTCCGTGAGAGAATTGGAGAGAATCGTTCAGAATTACAAGAATAAACAGAATGATTCCGTCAAACGACCCGTTGCAAAGGAACCGGAGCTCGCCGCGTTGGAGACGGAGCTCTCCCGTCACCTCTCCACTCGCGTGGTAGTAAAGCAAAACAGCAATGAATCAGGTAAATTGGAGATTCATTTTCACTCAAGAGAAGAATTCGAGCGCCTCCTTGAAGCCTTGGGATACTCCACAGATTTCTCTTGAAATCCTCACTGCCACGTGCTAATCTTATAAGGATATATATTTAGAAATATTATTTTTTTGCGTAAACATGAACACAATATGGGCACGGTGCATGGCTTTGCTGAGGACGAAGTTGACCGATCATGCCGTATCTACATGGCTGGAACCGATCAACTGCCAAGAAATCGGAGACGACAAGGTCGTGCTCTCCGTTCCCAACAATTTTTTCATCGCTTGGATAAAGGATAACTATCTCAAAGAGATACGTGATTCTCTCGCCGAATTGACCGGATCGAGTTATGAAATAGACTTCAGGTCTCGGGATGAATTCATCCCCGATAGCTTGGATGCCCGGCTGATCGTGACGGACGGCAAGGGGAAGGATGGACCTTCCCAGGGTATCAGCGACGAGCAGGCACTGACCAGAAATCTCAACCCCCGGTACACCTTCGAGAGCTTTGTGGTGGGCAACTGCAACAGATTCGCGCAGGCGGCCGCCCTTTCAGTCTCCGACAACCTGGGGGGGAGTTACAATCCGCTGTTCATCTATGGCGGGGTGGGGCTTGGGAAAACCCACCTCATGAGCGCCATCGGTTATTCGGTTCTTTCCAGGGACAAGAGCAAGAAGATCTATTTCACTACGTCCGAAGAATTTACCAATGAGATGATCAACTCGATACGTTTCGATAAGACACTGGATTTCCGCAATAAATACAGGAGCGTGAATCTCCTGATGATAGACGATATTCAATTCCTGGCCGGTAAGGAACGGACTCAGGAAGAATTTTTTCACACCTTCAACAGCATTTACGAGGCAAGGAATCAGATCGTCGTCACGTCCGACAGGTTTCCCGGTGAAATTAAAGACCTGGATACCAGACTGAAATCACGCTTCAGTTGGGGACTCATAGCGGACATGGGGACTCCGGATCTGGAAACTCGAGTGGCCATTCTTCAGAGGAAGGCATTTGAGGATGCCATTGCGCTCCCGGACGACGTGGCCCATTTTCTTGCGGAACATGTCCACTCCAATGTGCGGGAGCTGGTCGGTTATCTTACCCGAGTGGTGGCCATGAGCTCCTTGCAAGGAATGCCTCTCACCGTGGACCTCGCCCGCCTTGCACTCCGGGAAATCCTTCATCGTCACAACAAAGCAGTCACGGTGGACGAAATCATCGCCCGGGTGTCCAAGACATTCAACGTCAAACCCGCGGACATCAAGTCGAGGAAGAAGCACAAGCTTTATTCCTTGCCTCGACAAGTGGGTATGTACCTTGCCAGGGAGCTGACGGAGCTCTCCTATCCGGAGATCGGGGTAGCCTTTGGCGGTAAGGACCATTCAACCGTCATATATGCAGCCAGGAAGATCGAAAAGACCCTCGAGCAGGATCATTCGCTCAAGACTGTTGTGGAAGGACTGAGGAAGGAAATCCGAGGATGAATATTCGGGGGATTTCATGTGGAAAACCTGGGGATAGACCTTGTGGAATGCTCGGCCGCCATTCTTTCCACAGAAGAGATCTTCCTCCGTCACCGATCCTTCAACACCCTTATCCCGTTCGCGGACTGCGGTTCAAGGTTGTTTCCACAAATTCACAGTTTCTTCTAAGACGACTCTTTTTTTTATTTTAATGCTCTGAAGAAGAAGACCAAGGAGATCCGGATGCATTTCGAAATAGAACACGACGCTTTTCTCGAAGGCCTTTCCAAAACCGTACCGATCACGGAAAAACGAACGACTCTGCCGATTCTCTCCCATGTTCTGCTTGACGTCAGGGATTCAAAACTGGTGCTCATCGCCACGGATCTGGAAGTCGGCTTGAAGATAATCTACGATTGTACGGTGAAAGAGGAGGGAAGTCTTACCGTCCCCTCCAAGAAAATCTACGAAATAATCCGGGAGCTCCGATCGGGGCCTATCACGGTGGAGGGAATCGAAAACAGCAGAATCAAGATCATAGCCGGTCAGAGTACGTTCGAGCTCGCCGGACTGGACGCTGCCGATTATCCCGCCTGGGCGGCTTTTGAAAACGTGAATCTTGCGCCTATCCAGGCCGCGGATCTTTTGTACATGATCGACAAGACTCTTTTCGCCTCGTCCAATGACGAATCGAGGTACAACCTCAACGGCGTCCTCTTTGAAGAGGAAGATGGGCATACAAGGCTTGTAGCCACGGACGGTCACCGTCTTGCATCGATCAGCAGAATTCTGGGCATGGCGTTGCAATCCAGGTTAGTCGTTCCCAAGAAAGGCCTACTCGAGCTCAGAAGAATTCTTGAAGGCATTAAAGGGGAAGTATCAATCGGATTCGAGCAGAAGAATATCGTCATACAGACCGACCGGTTCGTTATGACCGTCCGTCTCATCGAGGGTGAATACCCCGACTATCGGAAAGTCATTCCCAGCGGTACAGGAAGACTGATCAAGACCGATCGAGCACAACTCCTCCAGACGGCCAAGAGGGTGGCGATTCTGACTTCGGAGCGGAACAAAGGGGTGAATGTCACTGTTACCTCAAACCTTATGGAGCTGACGGCGACTCATCCGGAGCTGGGAACCGCACGGGACGTGATCGATGTGGACTACTCCGGCGAAGAGTTTACCCTCATCATCAATGCGGCGTACCTGATTGAAGCTCTCAATGTGGTAGACTCGGATGCGATCACGTTGGAGTACCACCGAGATGGTGCTCCCATAGTAATCCGACCGGATCCGGCCAAGGACTATTTCAATTTGGTGATGCCCATGCGAAAATAGGGCGTGCGTGTTTGAAGGATATTGACTGAAGATCGATACGCGGGAGAGAGGAAGCGACCAAGGTGTCAGAAGAACATGCGTATGGAGCGGAACAGATAAGAATTCTGGAAGGCTTGGAAGCCGTTCGGAATACACCGGGAATGTACATCGGGAATACCGGTTCCGAGGGCCTGCATCAGCTTGTCTGGGAAGTTGTGGATAATGCTGTGGATGAAGCCTTAGCGGGACACTGTCACAACATCTCGGTGGTGGTACATCTCGATTCATCGGTGACTATCGAAGACGACGGCCGCGGTATCCCCACAGAAATGCATCCAACGGAAAAAATTCCAGCGGCTGAAGTCGTCATGACCATGTTGCACGCCGGCGGCAAATTTGACAGTGATTCCTATAAAGTTTCCGGTGGGTTGCACGGAGTCGGAGTCTCAGTGGTCAACGCCCTGTCGCAATCTCTCAAACTGGAAGTTCGACGCGGGGGCCAGGTATTTCGACAGTTTTACCGGCGAGGAAAGAAAGAAACGGACCTCGAGGCCGTCGGCACCACCAAGCGCAATGGCACGAAAATAACCTTCAAAGCCGATCTGGAGATTTTCGGGGAAATTGAATTAAGTTACGAGCTCATCTCGGCCCGTCTGAGGGAATTGGCCTTTCTTAACAAGGGCTTGAAAATCGATTTCGAAGACGAGCGGTCTCAAAAGCCGCCGGTGGTCTTCGAATACGAAGGGGGAATAATCTCCTTTGTCGAGCATCTTAACCGTGCCAAGAAAACAGTGGACAATAAGCCCATCTACATAAAAGGGGAAAAGGATTCCAATTACGTCGAGTGTTGTATTCAGTACAACGACGGTTATTCTGAGACTGTGTTTACATATTGTAATAATATCAACACATTCGAAGGAGGAACCCATCTGTCGGGATTCAGGGCGGCTCTTACCAGAACGATTAATCAGTACGCCGCGTCCCATGGGCTGCTCAAGAACGGCAAGAATCAAGTCACCATAAGCGGAGACGATATGAGGGAAGGATTGACCGCGGTCCTGAGTGTCCGAATGCTCAATCCTCAGTTCGACAGCCAGACAAAATCCAAGCTGGGCAACATGGATATCCGTGGAATTGTCGAACAATTGATCAATGAAAAGCTCTCCGAGTATCTGGAGGAGAATCCCCAAAGCGCCAAATGGATTATCCAAAAAGCCCTTGATGCCAGCAGGGCTCGGGAAGCGGCCCGAAAAGCACGAGAGCTCACCAGACGAAAGAGCGCCCTGGAATGGTCGGCTCTGCCCGGCAAACTGGCCGACTGCCAGGAAAAGGATCCGGCACTTTCCGAGATTTTCATCGTCGAAGGCGAATCCGCAGGCGGGTCGGCAAAACAGGGCAGGGATAGACGCTCACAGGCTATCCTGCCGCTGAAGGGTAAGATCCTCAATGTCGAAAAGGCTCGATTCGACAAGATCGTCCAGAGTCAGGAGATTCGGACCCTGATTACCGCTTTGGGTACGGGAATAGGTGAAGAGGATTTTGATATTGCCAAAATACGGTACCACAAGGTCATTATCATGACGGATGCCGATGTGGACGGATCCCATATCAGGACGCTGCTTCTCACATTCTTCTTCCGGTGCATGCCCGAAGTGATCAACAGGGGATATCTCTACTTTGCTCAGCCTCCGTTGTTCAAGATTAAGAGGGGAAAGGAGGAGTTCTACGTCAAGAACGAAAGCTCCCTGGACGACATAATCCTCAACACCGGTAGAGAGAACGTCAGGATAGCCCGGGCGGACGGCGAATATCTGGAGGGGTCCATACTCATCAACATAATCAAGAGCCTCTTGAGAATGGAAAAGATTCTCGACGTGTTCGAGCGCAAGAACATGGAAAAATTGGTATTGAAGGCTTTCGTGCAGGAAGGATTGAACCGGCAATCCCTGGAAGACCACGAAAGCGCCAGGCAATTGGTAGACAGCGTACAAGAAAGGATCGCAAAACAACATCCGGATATCTATCCGGTGACCATGGAAGTCGCCATGGATGAAGAAGAGTCGAAGTACTACATTGATGTTCGATCCAAGCGTAACGGTCTCGTCCGACGCACACCGATCGACCTGGATCTCATAGAATCGCCTTCATTCGGTGAAATCGCAGCCATAAACGAGAGGGTCAGAGCGGTGGGCGAACCGCCCTTTGAAGTGCAGATCGACGACCGGGTTATTCGCATTGATTCCGTCTGGGGTCTGGTTAACCTTATAGTAGAGAATGGGAGAAAGAAGCTCGGCATTCAACGGTACAAAGGACTTGGTGAAATGAACGCAGAGCAGTTATGGGATACGACCATGAACCCTGAAAACAGGAAGATTCTGCAGATCACGGTGGATGACGCGGTCAAGGCAAACGAAATCTTCTCCACCCTCATGGGCGACCAGGTTGAGCCTCGACGGGATTTCATCGAGAAAAATGCTCTGAATGTGGTGAATCTCGATTATTAGACATTGAAGACGACCCTTAATCGTCCGTACATATAAAAAGGGGCCTTCTCTTCCAAGAAGACCCCTTTTTTCTTACCAACCGAAGCAGAGCGATGCGGAATGGAGGACTCGGTCCGAGGACTGAGTCACTTCATCGTTACGGCATCAGACGGAAGGTCTGGGGAGGAGACCGGCCTTTTCGGCTATTTCACCGACCTTTTCTTCCCATTCGATGGCCATGATATGCACCCCGGAGATCCCTTTCAACTCGCGGAGCTGCTGTATCGTTTCAACGGCAATCTTGATCCCTTCTTCGGCCTGATTCTCTTTCGGAGTGGCTTTCATGCGGGCGAGCAGCTCGTCGGGAACATCCATGCCCGGCACGTTCTTGGCCATGTACCGAGCCATTCCGAATGACTTGAAGGGGGTGACTCCGCCGAGGATGAAGACTTTCTCGTGCAGACCCCGATCGACCACCCGTTTCATCCATTCTCCAAACTTTTCCATATTGAAAATGCACTGGGTCTGCACGAATTCCACACCTGCAGCGACCTTTTTGGCAAGGCGCGGAACCCGAATCTCAAAGGGATCGGCAAACGGATTGGCCGCAGCGCCGACGAAAAGCTTGGGCACACCCTTGATATCGTCCCCTCCGAGGAACTTCCCCTCGTCCCGCATCCTGCGCACGGTCTGAATAAGCTGCATGGAGTCTATGTCAAAAACATTCTTGGCCTGGGGATGGTCGCCGAACTTCTGATGGTCCCCGGAAAGGCAGAGCATGGTCTTGATTCCAAGGGCCGCTCCGCCGAGGATGTCGCTCTGTATGGCTATTCTGTTACGATCTCTGCAGACCATCTGCATCACGGGCTCCATGCCCTCCTGCATCATAATGACGGCCGAAGCGATCGAGGACATTCTTACGACGGAAGTCTGGTTGTCCGTTATATTGAAAGCGTCTGCTTTGTCTTTCAGCAAAAGGCATTTCTTGCGCACTGCTTCCGCGTCGGAACCCCGCGGAGGGCCGCATTCACCGGTAACGGCAAAATGGCCGGCTCTGAGGACTTTTTCAAGTCTGCTCTCGGTTTTGCATTCGGCACTCATCGTTGAAAGTCCTCCCTCACCATCTTGCGGGGACCGCCGTCTCTGTTCGGTCTCCAGTCATTGATCTCCATGAGATCCTCGTAGCGATCCATCAGATTCAAGGATTCCAGCCGATCGACAATAAGTTGCCATGCACAATCCACTTCGGGGTCGATTTCGCACTTGCCCTTGGTGGAACCGCCGCACGGACCGTTGAGGAGGCTTTTGGAACATCGTGCTATGGGACAAATGCCGCCCGTATAATAGAGCTTGCATGCGCCGCAGGTTTGACATTTCTCAACGTAGAAGCCTTCTTTGGTGGAACCGCCGACAAAGGTGGTATTCAGAGCGGGATAGACCGGGGTGTCCTTATAACGTTCCGCCATGTACTGAACACCCACGCCGCAGGCCATCGAAAGAACGGCATCCACTTCAGGGACTATCGGTGCGGCCTGCTCGATATATTCCGGATCGCACTGCCGTTCTACCGTTTCTTCGATAATCTCTATGGGATTCCCATCCTTGTCGCGGGCCATCTTGATTTGGCTGGACAAAACGCGTGCCTCATCGCGCCCGCCGGTCAGGCAGACGGTAACACAACCGCCACAGCCCAGCACGAGGACTTTCTTATGACCCCCCAACATCATGATGATCTCGTCGAAGGGTTTTCTCTCTCCTATGACCATGTTATGCCTCCAAAGGGACGTTGCCGAAGGGAGACTCCTGCAACGGATTAAGCTGCTTGCTCGCTGATCTTTCGATATTTCTTGTTTAACGGGCTTGGTCCGAGACCCTTGATACGCTCGGTGAACTCCCGAGCGACCTCGGCGAAGCGTGGTCCCATGGCCGCACTCATATTGAACATCTCGAGCCGTTCAGGCTCCAGACCGACTTCCTGAATGAGCTTCTTCGTGTAGTTCACACGAGGCTTGGCCACGAGATTCCCTTGAATAAAGTGACAGTCACCTTCAAGGCATCCGGCAACATAGACCCCGTCCGCGCCTTTCTCAAAAGCCCTCAGGAGAAAGACCGGGGTTATTTTTCCGGTGCAAGGGAGCCGTATAATGCGAATATTGGTCGGATATTCCAGTCTCATGCTACCGGCGAGATCGGCTGCGCCGTAGGCGCAGTAATGACAACAAAATGCGACGATTGTTGGCTCAAAATCTGCCATTGGTCTGATCTCCTGAATCTCTGTTCATTACTGGAAAGTCAATGGGTGGACCTTGAATTTAAACGAATACGGAAAAAAATGCAAGGGTTCTGGAGATCTTTCAACGGATCGGCAGGATAATTCTTGTCAGCAGAAAAAAATCGTATTTCAGCCATGTTATAGGTAAGTATTTAAAATCGTATTTTTTTAGAAAAATCCTCAACGGACATTATTTAGCATTTTTCTCAAGTTCAGATCGGTTCCCAGGCGTCATCCAGAGTATCGCGCTTCATCATTCTCCGAATCTGTCGGACATCTTCCAAGTATTCAAATTCTCGTGATGTTTCTCCGGAAGTCGTAGGATTACTGAACACCGGCCTCGGTTGAATCAACCCCTTGAGGAGGCCGGCCAACGGATATCCCAAATTGTCCACTCCTCCCTGGCACTCCCGAAGCAATGATTGAGCTTCCTTGCGTACATCGAGGATGAGACTGAATCCCCGGCGGAAGAGGAGCTCCATGTGGTGTGCTCTCATGAAGTCGGCAGCCTGCTCCTCACTCTCTCCGCAGGCCTCCTCCAAAGCAATGTTAATGTATCCGCTCACCTTCTTGAGGCTTCCGTAAAGCTCGTCGATCACTCCCGGATCTCTTCCGTCGGCTACCATAACCTTGTTGGCCAGGTGAGCCAATTCCCTGCAAAGGCGATCTTTTTCGGCAGCGTCCGTAATCGTGTCCATCGATCTCTGGAACAGAGTGCCCACCGGTACCGTCTTGAGAGGATACTCCAGCAGGGAAGCATAATCTTCTTCCGGATCACTCGGGCCGGACAATACAGCCGAGTCCGAGAGCGTTTTCCTATGCAAATACTGATAAATCTCCAAGGCCTCCTCGAACTCCGGAAATCCCCGGTCCGCCAAGCGGGCTCTCCGAAACTTGAGCGCACTCTCTTCACTCTCGTTGGCAATTCCGAAAGCCAATTCCCGCATGAGACCGAAATAGAATCGGGTGTTCCACACAAAAATCGTCTCGATGAAGCTCTTCAGAACCTCGTCGCAATCCGGTTCCACGAATTCAACGTAGAAGGTGTCGTCAAGGGAGAACACAGGGAGGTAGTCCCGTTCTTCCACGAGATCCACGTCAGGATTCCTTGTGTAAACCTTGATGAAACGGCTGAGCATTGTCACCAGCAATTCCGGATCGGACGACCGGACAAATTGCAGAGTCTTTTCCTCGCCGATCGTCGCCATAAGCTGTAGCCAGCGCGCTGCTGAGTCAGTGTGAAACATGTCCTCTTTCCAAAGGTCTATATCGAGAAAGTAACAAAATTGTCTCGCTGTGGTCAGCCGCAGAAGACTGAGGGCGTTCTCCTCCCCCAACTCCTTTATGGTGAAAAACATCTCCTCTTCGGAGATTCGTTGAATAATCTCCTGTGGCTGGGGAATGCTCTCAACCAAGTCGTTCCGCGCCTGAGCCGACAACTGTCTGAAAACATCGATTTTTTTGTCGATGGGAAGCTTGTTGAAGGCCTCAATGATCCGGAGCGCTTCTTCGGGAGACTCTTTTCCATTCATGATTCGACTGTAGAGCTTCCTGGTCGGCAAATCAATAGAGGAAGCAGGGTGAATCCGGACCGCGGGCGACAGGCAGACCGTACCCCAAGGTTTTCCTTGAAAAAGTCATCAAGCAAAGGCATTCTGGTGCATGGGCGAAGACTCGTCCGGATGATGCCCCACGCCCGGGCGATCCGGACTCTCTGTATGAAAAGCGCGAAGACATTTCATGATCGTTCGTGGAACGAGGAGTCGTACATGGAAAAACTGACCGGTAAGGCGATCATAGCCATGGGGGGGGGCCCTACCGCGGTTATCAATCAGTCGCTGGTAGGCGCTGTCCTTGAAGCACGTCAATACCCGCATATAACCCAGTTTTACGGGGCCTTCCGCGGAGTGGAGGGGTTAGTACAGGAACAGCTTATCAACCTGTCGGAGGCCACCCGGCACAACCTTGAAATGGTGGCGCGTACGCCGGGAGCAGCCATCCGCAGTACCCGAGTCAAGCCGGACGAAGAGTATTGCAGCAGGATTTTTGAAGTCTGTAAGGCCCACGGAATAAACTACTTCTTCTACATAGGTGGAAACGATTCGGCGGAAACCTGCCGGATCGTGAATCAATTTGCCAAAGGCGAAGGGTATGAGCTTCGAGTCATGCATATACCCAAGACCATAGATAACGATCTTAGGGTGACCGACCACTGCCCGGGATACGGATCGGCGGCCAAATTCGTCGCACAGGCGTTCTCCGGAGCGAACCTGGACAACCGATCGATTCCCGGCGTCTATATCGGTGTGGTGATGGGCCGTCACGCGGGATTTCTCACGGCAGCGTCCGTCTTTGCCCGAAAATACGACGACGACGGTCCCCATCTCATTTATGTCCCGGAACGCGCGTTCGACCAGGATGAATTTCTGGGGAGCGTCGACGCGGCGTACAAAAAATACGGCCGAGTGGTGGTAGCCGTATCCGAAGGCATTGAGAACGACAAGGGAGAGGCGGTTGCAGCCACGCTGGCCAAAAATGTGGAAAAAGACTCTCACGGCAACATCCAGCTTTCGGGGAGCACATCTCTTGGAGACGCCCTGATGAACCTGGTCAAGGAAAAGCTGAAGATCAAACGGGTACGCTCGGACACCTTCGGCTACCTCCAGCGCTCATTCCTGGGGTGTGTGAGCGAAGTGGATGCCAATGAGGCACGAGAAGTCGGCGAGCGCGCCGTCCAGGTTGCCATATGGCATCAGATAGACTGCTCCATAACAATCGAGAGAGTGGGTGATTACAGCGCAAGATACAATGTGACCCCTTTGGAAGACGTCGCCAAGGACACCAAGGCAATGGATGACTCCTTCATCGAGGGCGTGAACAATGTGACCACCGAGTTCAAGAACTACGCGCGACCGCTCCTCGGGGAGCTTCCGGTCTACGAGAGACTGCACGCGCCTCCTGTAAAGAAGATTCTTCATCCCTGAAATTGCAGACGACTTGAAAAGACGGAGGACCGGTTTTGAAAAGCGATTTGATGAAAGCAGGGCTCGGAAGAGCCCCTTCCAGAGCCCTTTTACACGCCATGGGCCTTACCGACGAAGAGATCAGGCGACCTCTTATCGGTATAGCCAACTCAGCCAATGAGTACGTGCCGGGCCATATCCACCTCGACCGGATTGCAGAGGCCGTCAAAGCCGGGATCAGATCGGCAGGAGGAACTCCCCTGGAGTTCTCCACCATAGGAGTCTGTGACGGCCTGGCCATGGGGCATGTGGGGATGAAGTATTCCCTCGCCTCCAGGGAGGTCATTGCCGACTCGGTGGAAATCATGGCCATGGCACACCCCCTGGACGGTCTTGTCCTTATCCCGAACTGCGACAAGATCGTCCCGGGCATGCTCATGGCCGCCCTGAGAATCAACCTCCCCGCGGTGGTGATAAGCGGAGGGCCCATGATGACGGGCCGTTACCGCGGAGAAAAGATCGACCTGATCGGCGTCTTCGAGGCTGTGGGAAAGGTGAAGGCCGGCACCATGAGCATGGAAGAACTGACCGAGGTTGAAGAGAAGGCTTGTCCCGGCTGCGGCTCGTGCGCAGGGATGTTTACGGCCAATTCCATGAATTGCCTCACCGAAGCTTTAGGACTGGGCTTACCGGGAAACGGTACTATTCCCGCAGTGGAAGCCGCGCGCATCCGCTTGGCCAAGAAAGCGGGAATGCAAATCATGGAGCTCGTCGCCAAGGATGTTACTCCCCGGAAGATAGCCACCCTCAAGGCCTTTAAGAATGCCATCGCCGTGGACATGGCTCTCGGTTGCTCTACCAATACGGTCCTCCACGTGCCCGCTGTAGCTCGGGAAGCAGGGATAACCATAGACCTCGATCTCTTTGACCGAATCAGTGCCGGAACTCCTCACATCTGCTCGCTTTCGCCGGCCGGACCTCAACATCTGGAGAATCTCAATGCAGCAGGGGGCGTGCAGGCAGTGCTCAAAGAACTTGTCGAAGGAGGTCTTGCCGATCCGTCGGTTCTGACCGTGACGGGAGCATCCCTCGGCGACAACCTCAAGACCGTGGCGGTTCTCGATCAGGAGATTATCCGACCTTTGAGCAATCCCCACAGTCCCTTTGGGGGAATTGCCATCATACGCGGCAATTTGGCCCCGGACGGTGCAGTGATCAAGCAGTCCGCAGTGGCCAAGGGAATGCTCAAGAATACCGGTCGGGCCCGGGTATTCGAGTCTGAAGAGGATGCCCAGGAAACCATCCTGGCGGGTGGAATCAAGCCGGGCGACATCGTGGTCATCCGGTACGAAGGACCCAAGGGCGGTCCGGGAATGCGGGAAATGCTCAACCCGACTTCAGCGCTGGCAGGTATGGGACTGGACAACTCGGTGGCTTTGATCACCGACGGTCGTTTCAGCGGCGGCACCCGAGGAGCGGCAATCGGCCACGTGTCTCCCGAGGCGGCTCACGGCGGACCCATTGCGCTGGTGCTGGAGGGCGACGAGATATCCATCGACATTCCGGGAAAGAGACTCGATCTCAAGGTCTCGGAAGAAGAGCTGGAGAAAAGGCGCGCGAACTGGAAACCGCCCGCGCCGAAGATCACGTCCGGGTACCTTGCTCGATATGCCAAACTGGTGAGCTCTGCCGCACAAGGCGCCGTGGTCGAGTAGAGAGAGGGGAACAGGCGAGAAATCCCCCCTGAGTTGGCAGACCCCATACATGGCTGTGGGTTTCACCTTACAGGAAACGGGCTCGTGCGAAGAGTTACGGACACGGAAGCGGCGTTCATGGAAGCTGCGTTGCGCCTCGCCAAGAAGGCCGGCCAAGCGGGCGAAACCCCTGTGGGTGCCGTCATCGTCCTCGACGGACAAATCGTAGGCACAGGCCATAATCGGGTCGAACTGGACAACAACCCCACGGGCCATGCAGAGATCGAAGCCATAAGAGAAGCCACCCGGAGAATCGGGGATTGGCGGTTGTCTCGCTCGACGATCTATGTTACACTTGAGCCTTGTATCATGTGTGCGGCCGCGCTTATTCATGCCCGGGTGCAACGTGTCGTCTACGGAGCTTCGGACAAGAGATGGGGCGGTCTTGGCAGTCTGTTTGACCTGTCTCACGATCCGAGGGTCAACCACGAGCTGGAAGTGATCCCCGGAGTGATGGAAGAAGAAGCTGCCGAGCTTCTGAAAGCATTTTTCAGGAGAGTGCGCAACGATACATAGGCTCAATCATGAGCCTCAGCGGAGAGATGCCCGAGTGGCCGAAGGGGGTTGACTCGAAATCAACTGTACGCATCGCGTACCGGGGGTTCAAATCCCTCTCTCTCCGCCAGATTCAAATCCCTCCCGAGATTACAAGTCTGTTCCACCTGAAAGATTGCCGGCTGGTTCAAATCCTCCTTGTCGAACGTAACTCCACTGTGCTGCCGATTCCCCCATCTAATTTAAGTGCTTTACGGCGTAAATATGGTTGCGTATTCTCGACCGCAGAGATTGCTTCGCTTCGCTCGCAATGACAAGGTCCGGGTCTCATCGCGAGAAGTGGAGCGAAGAAGCAATCCCAAAAAATAGAACGTCACCGAATTTATGTCGTTCGGTACTAAGCCGGGTCCCAGTTTCGTCGTTGACTCCCCAAATACTTCGCTGATACCCTTCCCATCACGACCGATGCAAAGCTTGGAGGCTCCATGCCGGACAAGAAAGCGGACTTGGCAGGACCGGGAATAGGTAACTACTCAGATCTGGAGAAGATTCTCCCCAAGGGATACAAGTCCCCACTTACGCCCAAGGAAACCCAGATAGCACTCTTCGCCGCCAAGGACTACATAGAAGAGCATCTCTCTAAAGAGCTCCATCTCATGAGAGTCACCGTGCCGCTCATTGTCGAAACGGATAGCGGGCTCAACGATATGCTCGACCGTGACGGATCGAGGACTCCCATCGGATTTCATATAGCCAACGATAACGGCCTGAATCCGGTGGATGCGCAGATCGTCCAGGCCGCGACCAAGTGGAAACGCATGGCTCTGAGGCAATTCGATCTGAAGCCCGGTGAAGGGCTTCTCACCGACATGCGGGCCGTCCGAAAGGATTACTTCCTGGATCACGATCACAGCGCCTACGTGGACCAGTGGGATTGGGAGATGGCCATCACGGCCGATCAACGCACCCTCGGATTCTTGAAAGCCGTAGTGGAAAGGATCTGGAAGGCGATCAAGGGTGCGGAGCTGCTCGTTAAGGATCGCTTCCCGCAACTCAGAGCCGGCGGTTATCCGGATCTACCCGAAGAGCTCACCTTTATTCACGCGGAAGACCTCCTGGATCGGTATCCCGACTCACCGAGGAAAGAACGGGAAACGAGAATCCTACAGGAGTATCCGGCGTTGTTCATTTACGGAATCGGGTGGCCTCTCAAAGACGGGTATCCCCATGAGATGAGGGCCGCGGACTACGATGATTGGGTCACCGAGACGCTTTCCGAGGATGGACGACCCATGCACGGCCTCAATGGGGATATTCTCATCTGGAACCCGGTGACGAAGCGACGTCACGAGCTGATGTCCGGCGGCATTCGCGTGACGCCCGACACTCTGAAGCTACAACTGGAGATGGCCGGCCAGACGGACTTTCTCAGCCTGCCGTACCATCAGGATATTCTCAACAATCGGATACCGTTGAGCATCGGAGGCGGCATCGGCCAGTCGCGAACCTATATGCTCCTGCTTCAGAAGGCGCATCTGGGAGAAGTCAGCGTTTCGGTATGGCCCAAAATCCTAAAAGAGATGTGCCGGAAAAAGAACATTTATACGTTGGAATGATAGCTTTGCACAAAATTTAGCAGATGCCGCCCCGTTTTGTGCTGCAACCGCGCCCTGGAGGGGCGCACTTTGAATAGCCGTGGGTTTCAGCGGCTGTCTCAAAACCCGCGATTCGTCCTATCGTCTGTAGGGGCGGTTCGTGAACCGCCCGAAATCAGGGCGCTTCTCGAAGCGCCCCTACTGGTTTCCGTCGGTTGAAACCTACGGCTATTTTTGGTCTGCCCTTTCAGGGCAGGGATTTCCCACGTCCGGCAATGGCCGCCTTGGGCAGGCAAGAGCTGCAGCTTGTAGGCTAAGAGACGGAAAGACGAAGCGGTCATTTCGTAACAAGCCCCGAATCACATTTCTCACCGGATCGTGGGATGAATGGCTCCTTCTGACAAAGAGCTATCAGGAGCTGTCTGAACACTATTCTCCTCTTGAGCACCACATCGACGGTTCTATCGTTCAGACCTATCCTATGGTAGCATGTGGACAGACGATGAGAAGAACGTTGAAAGGGCTTGTGTACAAGTGGGGAGCGACATGGCACAATCCTATGACTACGATGTGGTCGTGATAGGAGCGGGCATCGCGGGAATGGTCTCCGCAGTGACGGCCAATTCCCTGGGCAAACGTGTGGCGGTCGTTGAAAAGAGGACCGTGGGAGGGAATTGCACCAATTTCACGTGTATCCCCAGCAAGACTCTTATTCGGTTAAGCCATGGGAACCGGGAGATTTCCCGGCTGGATTCTCTCGGTCTGCTCTCGGGTCAAGCACCGGTCATGAACGGCCGCGGGGTGATGGCGCACATACGATCCGTGGTGCAGAGGGCTTACGAGAAGGACATCCCCGAGACCTTCGAGCAAATCGGCATCAGGATGATTTCCGGTTCGGCCGCCTTCGTCGACCGCCACCACGTCGAAGTGAACGGCCGAACGATTTCAGCATCGTATTTCATTCTAGCCGTAGGGACCCGCCCGCTGATTCCTCCCATTTCGGGAATCAACGACATCGAGTATCTGACCAACGAAACGCTTTACGAGCTGGACGATCTTCCCAAGTCGCTCATCATCCTCGGCGGGGGAGTCGACGGTCTGGAGTACGGCTCCGCATTCGGCCGACTCGGCGTGGAAACCTTCGTCGTCGAAATGGGGTCACGTATTCTCCCGGGAGCTGACCGTGAGCTGGTCAATCACTTGATCGGCACACTTACGGCCGAAGGCATTCGTGTCATGTCGGGGACAAAGGCTGTAAGCCTGAGGAATCACCAGGGGAAGGTCGTACTGTCATTTGAGCGGGAAGGGGGCATCACGGGAGAGATCGAAGCGGACCGGGTGCTCGTGGCACTGGGAAGAAAACCGGATCTCGACGAATTGGCTCTCGATCGTGCAGGGATAAACCGTAATCCACGAGGAGTCATAACCGACAACACGCTCCGAACGTCCGCGCCCAACATCTACGCGTGCGGCGATATCGTGGGTCCCGATCAATTGGCATCCATGGCCGAGTACCAGGGAATCACGGCCGTGACCAACGCTATTCTCCCGGTGAAACAGCGAGTCGATTATCGGAACGGTGTGTATGTGATATTTACCGAGCCTCCCCTGGCCTTCATCGGACTCACCGAAGCACAAGCTCACGCTCGGTACGGACACAAATTGAAATTGTACCGCTTTGATTACGCGACCATGCGCCGCGCACTGATCGACGGTACCACAACCGGGCTGGCGAAATTTCTCTGCGATGGACGGGGACGGCTCATCGGTGCCCATATCTTGGGCGAGGCCGCTCCTGAAGTCATTCACGAAGCCCAGGTGATCAAGGCCTCGAAAAAACCGCTCCAAAAGCTGAATCTTGTGACGCATGGGTATCCGACGTACGCACAGGCGCTGGTAGGGAGGGCAAGTCAGCTTTCTTTTCTCGACAGAATGGGGGGCAATGCTTTTGTCAAGACTGCACTCCGACTCTACCCGGGACTGAAAAACAGACTGAGCCTGGCCCGGGATCGTCTGGCCGAAACTCATCCAGTGCAGGCAGAAAACAAGACCGCACGGATACATGTGGTCGTGGAAGCCAAAACAAAACAGCCTGCGGAGGTTGGAATCAGCGCACGGTACATGGGCGGCAAGGCGTGCATCATCGACCTGACTGAAGACCTCATGGACCATGACGAGCGACCCCTTATGGCAGCGTCCATCTGGGACGAATCAAGAAACCCGGAAAGTATCATTCTGGATTGCAGCCGTATTCGCCGCATGAACGGCCTCGCCGCGAGTATGTTCGTGAAGCTCTCCGCTCGGGCCTCCATGAAAGGACAGAACCTCTGGGCATTTGGGGTGAGCGAGGAGCTTCGACGGATTCTTGCGGTTACCGACCTCGATAAGGCTATTTCGATTCATAAAAGCGAAACTGAAGTCCTCAGAGCCGCGGGTGTTTCGGCAGATCAGTCCTCTGCCGAAGACGGGCCAAAATCGGACGTCTCGATGAACCTGACCGGCTGGGCAAAGCCTGTTTCCGAACTGTTCGTGCCTCCCATGCCCAAAGAGGCGAGAAATCTCAATGTAAACGGCCGTCGGGCAGTGGGGCCGATCATGGGGTTCGGCCGACTGTGTCAGAAAATCTTCCGCTTGAGAGTCTCCGACCCTTCCATATCGCCTGAAACGGCAATTGCTGTGCTCAAAGAAAACTTCCCGGCTTTCCAACCACCATTCAATCGATTCTATGCTTCTTCCGAAGGCATCAAACCCGGTGAGATAGTCCTCATCGATTCGATGACGCCCGGCGGGCCCGTCTCCACCGGAGTCATGATCCTCTACGCGGATGAACGCTCGTTCACGTTCAACACACCGCAAGGACACCCGGAATGCGGATTCGTGAGTTTCAGCGCCCATGAAGGACATGATGGGACGGTGGTGCAAATACTGGGGCTGGCCCGTGCCGGCGACCCGATCTATGAAGCAGCGTTCCGACTGGCGGGATCGCACATCCAAACGAGAATATGGACCCACGTTCTCACCTCGCTCGCGTTGCATTTCGGCATCACCGCGGAAATCAGGGTCGAAGAAGACTGTATCGACACGCGGCTGCATTGGTCTCAAATAGGCAACCTGTTCTTCAACGCGCAGATCAGAACCTTGATCAACGAGCCTAAACGGTTGCTCAAATTTGGGTAGGGCACCAGAGCGAGGTGGCCGAATGCCGTTTCAATCAGCGTACGATGCCGTGGTGGTGGGCTCCGGTCCCAACGGCCTTGCCGCAGCGATCACCATTGCGCAAGCAGGACGGTCCGTCGTCGTCCTGGAAGCCAAAGAGACCATAGGCGGCGGCACGCGGACGGAAGAGCTCACCCTGCCGGGATTTCGCCACGACGTCTGCGCAGCCATACATCCGCTGGCGCTGGCGTCGCCATTCTTTCAATCGCTGGATCTCCAACGCTATGGATTGGAGTGGGCTCACCCGCCGGTGCCGTTGGCCCACCCATTGGATGAAGGCCCGGCCGTGCTCCTCCAACGATCGCTGGAAGAGACCGCACAAGGACTGGAAACCGACGCCGACCGCTATCGCAAGCTCATAGAACCTTTTGTCCGAGACTGGGACAAGCTCGTGCCGGAGCTCTTGAAACCGCTCGGCATTCCCCGGCACCCCATGCCGCTCCTCCGTTTCGGCCCCAAAGCCATGAGCTCGGCCGAGGATTTGGCACGATCGTGGTTCGACGGGGTCAGGGCTCAAGCGCTCTTTGCAGGGAATTCCGCTCACGCCATCTTTCCGTTGGAACACCGGTCGAGTGCGGGATTCGGGCTCATGCTCTGCATGTCGGCCCATGCGGTGGGATGGCCCATAGCCCGGGGCGGCTCCCGGTCAATCGCCGAGGCGCTCGCCTCATGCCTCGTGTCGCTGGGCGGGAGAATACAGGTCGGGTCCCCGGTCTCATCCATAAGCGATTTGCCGCGAGCCCGGGCCGTTCTTTTCGATATCTCCCCCCGCCAGCTTGCTCGAATTGCCGGCTCCATGATGCCGTCAGACTATTTGGACCGCCTCGATGAACACGAGTACGGCTCAGGAGTCTTCAAAGTGGATTGGGCGCTGAACAGCCCGATCCCATGGAGAGATCCTGCCATTCTCAACGCCGGCACACTCCACCTGGGCGGAGCTCTGGAGGAAATAGCCGCCTCGGAGTTGGATGTCTGGGAAGGAAAGCTCCCGGAAAGCCCGTTCGTTTTGCTCTCGCAGCCGAGTCTCTTCGATTCGACCCGCGCTCCGGCCGGGTTCCACACGGCATGGGCGTACTGCCATATTCCCAACGGCTGCACCGTGGATATGACCGAGCGCATTGAAGCACAAGTGGAAAGGTTTGCCCCGGGATTCCGGGATTGCATTGCAGCGAAGCACACCATGTCGCCGGCCGAAATGGAGGCGTACAATGCCAACTATGTGGGCGGAGACATTACCGGAGGGCTGCAGAGCTTCCGCGAGCTCTTCGTTCGGCCTCTGGGGCGGTGGAAGGCGTATGCTACACCGGCGAGAGGCCTGTACCTCTGCTCTTCGTCAATGCCGCCCGGCGGAGGCGTGCATGGGATGTGCGGTCACCTCGCTGCAAAACTGGCGCTCAAGGAAGTGCTTTCATGATGTGACGCGGCCCTATTTTCCTACCTTTTCGTGGTTCAACAGGTAGTTTGGACTACATGTCTCTTCCGTTGCGAACGGCACGGCCTGACTTGGTACTCTTTTTCGGAAATACGCGGATTCCTTTTTTCGGCTGCACATGAGAGCGGTAACTGATGGGCGGTGCGTCGGCCGGTATTCGGGTCGTCAACGCGACCTCGGCACGCGCAAGATTCATGCCCTGAAAGGGCAGACCAACAATAGCCGTAGGTTTCAACCGACGGAAACCAGTAGGGGCGCTTCGAGAAGCGCCCTGATTTCGGGCGGTTCACGAACCGCCCCTACAGACGATAGGACGAATCGCGGGTTTTGAGACAGCCGCTGAAACCCTCGGCTATTCAAAGTGCGCCCCTCCAGGGCGCGGTTGCCGCACAATCAGCGACCCTATTTGTGCAATCGAGCACTTAGCTTCAGAGGCATGTCGTCACGCGTCGTGAAGTCACATTCTCAATTGCGAAATGGTATCACTGGCTTCTCAAGAAATGCCCTCTACAGAGACTCCAAAACCTTCTTGGCCTCCGGGACCGTACTCTCGGGTTTCACCTTGTACCACGCGGCCACGATCTTACCGGACTCATCAATGAGAAACGACGATCGGGTTATCCCCATGTACGTCTTCCCGTACATCTTTTTCTCGCCCCACACGCCATACAGATCGGCGATTTTGTGATCAACGTCGGAGAGGAGGGGAAACTCCAGGGAGTGTTTCTCGTCAAATTTTTTCTGTTGAGCCGCGGCGTCAGGACTGATCCCCAAAACCACGACTCCGAGGTCCAGGAGATCGTGTCGAGCGTCCCGCACGCTGCAAGCCTGCTTGGTGCATCCTGAGGTGTTGGCTTTGGGATAGAAGAACACGAGGACTTTCTTCCCTTTGAAGTCCTTCAATTTCACATGGTTGCCCGCTTGATCCGCCAAGTCGAACGCAGGGGCGGTATCGCCCTTCTTCAGCACCGGCATTTTTCTTCCTCCTTATCCCGAACGAAAGGGAAACGAAACATCTTTCCACAATTTATTGTCTCCCGACATGCCGTGCAACAGCCGACCCCGTCCGGAATGTAAAATTCTTCGGCTCCTGCCATCCGCGCTCAACGGAAAAACAATTGCCACCACGAGGGTATGGGCACCAAATCGAACCTGTCGGCACCAGCGGCCACGGTCCAGTCAAATCTCCGTCTACGGAATCCAAATGCCGAATCAAGCCCGGACCTTGTCACGATAGAGAACATCCCTGGTCAGTGTGCAGCTCTCGGCCAAGCTCGTGCCTTGTTGCGTGCATTCTTTGAGGTAATCCATCACTGCGTCGATTTGGCCTTGCATCTCTGCCGGGAGTTGGTTGCAGTCCACCACTAAAGGGCTTTGCCAAAAGAAGGGCTTTCGGTTCTCCGTCAGCTCCATAATTTGATAGGTTTTGTGGAGCCATCGCCCATCTCCGGACGGACCACTAACTCGTGCCCGGTGATAATAGATCGATCTACTCCCCAGAAGGTATTGGATTTGGACTATCCTGTCTCGATAGAAAAGAAGGCGCGGAGGCACCAGGAGAGGAAGAGTCCAGTAAAATCCCTGCACACTTGTGAGGAGAAAAAGAATTATCAATCCGTAGTTCCGCTGTAATGCACCATGATAGTACAGCAACAAGAACAGACATCCGACAAGGCACCAGCTTATGAAACCCAACCACGTGGTATTTCTATTATAAGTCACTGAGAGGATGACATCATCCTCTGTCGATCCCCCCATGCGGTCTTTGTCAGTCATGGCTCACCTGTTTCAGTCTTGTTGACCCGCTGATCGTTGCGGAATCGGATGTTTCTGCACCGGCCCTCGATTAGCTCGGAAAAGAAAGAATCCCCTCGCTCGGAAGCCCCACCCCTCCGGAATCCCCTGCGTCCCCCTTATACGAATAAGAACCCTGTGGGAATGGCACTGCATGATCCGGTGGTCTTTCCTTTTTCCGGTCTATGAGGCTCAACCTACGGAAGACAGGGACCGACGATCCCCCGCGGATTTTACACGGTGCCGCGGGAAAAATGAAACTCTTTTGCCCGCAAATTTTCCAACTGAAGCCCTTCCGTCTTTCTTTTCAAGGCTGTCGGCCCCTTGACAAGGGCTGAGACGGTGCCCAACTGTATACCGAACGACGGCTCGGACTAAATTGTGAGGATGATTAATTAATTCAGATATTCGGGCCGTGTCCTGCAGGTAGAGCAACCGCCGGCAGGCAATTGCCTATCCGAGAAGCCTTCAGGGGCTCGTCAGTTTGTTTTACGAGCCCCTGAAACACGCTTCGACCACCGGAAAAAGAGTATCCGGGAGAAGCCAAGAGGGAGGTAGACAGTGGCAGATAAGGATGAAGCGAGCGTGAACGATCCAAGATCGGGCCGGAGCGCCGTCCAGGAAGTTCCACCTTCCCAACCGGTGCCGGCCCAACAGCCCGGAGCGACCGACGCAAAAGCCGAAGAGCAGAAGCCTCCGGCCGATCCGCTTCAGGAAGCCCTGGCCGAAGCCTCGGCCAATCGCGATCGGTGGATGCGGGCCATGGCCGATCTGGAGAATTACAAGAAGAGGAGTTTGCAGGAACGCAGCAACCTGTTGAAATACCGTAATGAAGAGCTCCTCCGCGATCTTCTGGGCGTGGTGGACAATCTGGATCGAGCTTTAGGACACTGCACCGAAACCGGAAGATCCGATGCAGTTGCCGATGGAATCTGCATGATCGCTAACATGTTTCGGGAAATCCTGGAGCGCTACGGCGTGAGGCCGATGGAATCCGTCGGTAAACCGTTCGATCCCAGATATCAAGAGGCTATTGCCAAAGTTCCGTCCGCGGACAGAGAGCCCAATACGGTGATGGATGAGCTGGAAAAAGGATACATGTACCAAGATCGTCTGTTACGGCCGGCAAAAGTGGTGGTTTCCGCCGCTGCGGAATAGCCGGGCGATCAAAGAATATAAGGACTGAGAATAAAACACATCTGCGGCTAGGAGGAAAAGATGGCCGGTAAAGTGATCGGAATAGACCTGGGAACCACCAACTCTTGCGTGGCGGTTATGGAAGGGGGAGACCCGGTGGTCATCCCCAATTCGGAGGGCGGGAGAACCACACCGTCTATAGTTGCATTCTCCGATTCGGGAGAACGGCTTGTTGGGCAAGTGGCGAAGCGTCAGGCCATCACCAACCCTGAGAATACGCTCTTCGCCATCAAACGGCTGATAGGACGCAAGTTCGGCTCACCCGAGGTTCAGTCGGACGTCAAGGTGATCCCCTACAAGATCGTGGCCGGAAAGAACGGGGAAGCAGCGGTTGAAGTGCGCGGCAAGGAGTATACGTCCGCGGAAATCTCTGCAATGATTCTGCAAAAGATGAGGCAGACCGCGGAAGACTACCTCGGGGAGCAGGTTACCGACGCCGTGGTGACGGTGCCCGCGTATTTCAATGACTCCCAGAGACAGGCAACCAAGGATGCCGGCCGCATCGCGGGCTTGAACGTGCTGCGGATCATCAACGAGCCCACGGCTGCTTCTCTGGCCTACGGTCTCGACAAAAAGAAAGAGGAAAAAGTCGCGGTCTTCGACCTGGGCGGCGGCACATTCGATATCTCCGTCCTGGAGATCGGCGACGGCGTCTTCGAAGTGAAATCCACCAACGGCGACACCCATCTCGGTGGAGAGGACTTCGATCAGCGGGTGATGGATTACCTCGCGGATGAGTTCAAGAAAGATCAGGGGATTGACCTGCGCAACGACAAAATGGCCCTGCAACGTCTCAAAGAGGCAGCGGAAAAGGCCAAGATAGAGCTGAGCTCGTCCACGGAGACGGACATCAATCTGCCTTTCATCACCGCGGACGCGTCCGGTCCCAAGCACATGACCATGAAGCTGAGCCGAGCCAAACTGGAGAAGCTCGTCGAAGACCTCATCGAACGGACGGTAGCCCCGTGCCGCACTGCCATGAAGGATGCCGGCGCGAGTACTTCGGACATCAACGAAGTCATCCTGGTCGGCGGCATGACCCGTATGCCGGCGGTACAGGCTAGAGTGAAGGAACTGTTCGGCATGGAGCCCCACAGAGGGGTCAACCCCGACGAGGTGGTTGCCATCGGCGCGGCCATTCAGGGCGCGGTGCTCACCGGTGACGTGAAGGACGTGCTGCTTCTGGACGTGACGCCTCTGTCGCTGGGCATTGAGACACTGGGCGGTGTTTTTACCCGACTCATCGACAAGAACACCACGATCCCGACTCGCAAGAGCCAGACCTTCTCCACCGCGTCGGACAATCAGCCGTCGGTCTCCATCCACGTGCTGCAGGGCGAGCGCTCCATGGCGGGGAACAACAAGACTCTAGGCCGCTTCGAGCTCGTGGGGATACCGCCTGCACCGAGAGGCATGCCTCAAATCGAGGTGACCTTCGACATCGACGCGAACGGCATCGTGCACGTCTCTGCCAAGGATCTGGGCACCGGCAAGGAGCAGTCCATCAAGATCACTGCTTCCAGCGGCCTCTCCGAGGAAGAGATCAAGAAGATGGTGCAGGACGCCGAGGCCCATGCCGAAGAGGACAGGAACAAGCGTGACCTCATCGATGCACGCAATCAGGCCGACTCCATGGTGTACATGACGGAGAAATCCTTGAAAGAGCATGGCGACAAGGCCGATGCCTCGGTCAAGAGTGCCATTGAGGCTGCCGTCACCAAGACCAAAACCGCCATGGAAGGGAACGACGCAGCGTCCATCAAAGCGGCCATGGAAGAGCTGCAGCAGGCCTCCCACAAACTGGCGGAGGCCATGTACCAACAGGCCTCGCAGCAGCCGGGCGGCGGTCCGGAAGAAGGTCAGGGCGGTCCCGGAGCGGGCCCTTCAGCGAAGCCCGACGACGACGTGGTGGATGCCGACTTCGAGGAAGTGAAGGAAGGCAAGAAGTAACCGTTCGTCTCGGGGACGTGCTGCAAACCAAAGGGGAGAACCTTGTGCTTTACAGAATAAGGCTCTCCCCTGTATAAAGAGATGCGACGCCGCCAGCAGCGGATACGGGGTCTGTTGAGGGGCGGATATTCGCGTTCTACCCAAGTTCCTTCAGCACGGAAAGCGGCCCTGAAGGATCTCACACAAATCTCAATAAGATCATTATGATACATTCCTTGACAAAATCCGCGGTTCCCGCAGCAGTGCTTATTACATCTCTCCTGTGCGGCTCGGTCTGGGGAGCGGCTCCTGCAACGGAAGAGCTGAAAAAACCGGTTTCGGAGCACACGGGCATTGCGGTCAAGAACACCGCCGACAACTCCGGGGATTCGACGGAGGAGCAGGCGACCACAATCCTCAGACAAATCATCCGAGGAATTTCCGAGGGTGATTATGCCATGTTCAACCGGCATTTCTCGAAAGTCATGAAGGCGTCCCAGCCCCGGGAGCATTTCCTTCTCTTGCAGAAAGGCATTCAGAAATCCCTCGGCAAATTCAAATCCTTGGATTACCTTGGATATTACGTGCAGGGCGGGAACCGCATAACCCTCTTCAAGGCCAGATTCAGCAAGGAAAAAGACGACGTGCTCGTTCGGCTGGTCCTCGACGGGAAAGGCTCGGAGCCCAAAGTCAACGGCCTCTGGTTCGACGCCCCCTCGCTTGCAAAGTAACCCCTCCGAAAAGTTCTTCTATCACAGTGATTTCTTGCTACAATGACGCCCGAGGGCGTGATCTGCGCGTAGACTGCCAGGGGAGTGCCGGACAATGCACCGATTCCAGGATTTCAAAGGCTTCGCAAACGCCGAGCTCAATCTCTTTCGACCTCTCACCGTGCTCATCGGTCCCAACGGGTCCGGAAAGAGCAACATTGTCGAGGGCATAAAGCTCTTTTCTTACGTTGCCAGTGGTGGGCCTCTTTCAGGGATAGTGGATGTGGGGCGAAGCTCGGGCACGAACCTGGTAATTCGTGGTGGGCTTCAATCATGCCCTCGGTACGGGAAAGATTCATTCGTCTTGTCCTTTTCAGGGATAGTGACTATTCACGGTGAGAAGAAGAAAGCCTGCTGGGAGGTTGAGATTCAGGTCAAGCCCCGGCCTTTCGTTGCAAGCGAAAGACTGTATTTCCTAGAATACACTCCCGTCCCGGAAGAAGATCCTGAAGACTCAGGAGACCCCTTTTATGTTCGTGGAGAGATAGACATATTTCGTGCCATCGGCCGTCGACAGCAATGGTCCTTGCGGAAAACCGAAGTTGAGTACAAATCTTCGTGGCAGGACAAGGAATATGCAAGCGCACAGGTAGGCTCCGATAAATCGGTGATCAGTCAATATCACAAATTTGCAGAAGATAGTAAACTCCCTTATGATTATTACCTTCTCGTGGACTTGATCATTAATTTCAATCTCAAGGTACCGATCACTCTCAATCCCGATCCGGCATTAATCCGCGGGTACGAACGCATATCTGGCGGAGAATTAATGGAAAACGGCAGCAATCTATCTGCTGTTCTCTATGCCCTCAGCGAAGGTACCGAGGATCAGAAAACCACGCTCAACCGATTGGCCGACCGTATTGCTCAATTGCCGGACGAACCGTACGGGTCAATTGATTTTGTCCGGACCGACCTGGATGATGTCATATTCGGATTCAAGGACAAAGAGACCGATCGCCTCGTAGATGCTCGACTTCTTTCCGATGGGACTTTGCGAACCCTGGCGGTATTGACGGCTTTGGAGACAGTAGCGCAAGGCTCTCTACTGATAATCGAAGAATTCGACAACGGACTCCATCCCAGTCGCATCCAAATGCTTACGGAAGCGCTGAGTGACTGCTGCACCAGAAGGGGAATCAGGGTCCTGGTCACCACGCACAATCCCGCCACCCTGGACGCCCTGAATCAGGACCAACTCGACGGTGTGGTCATGTGCGTGTGGGACAAGGAGCTGAAGGCCTTCAACCTGGTGCGCCTCGCTGATCTGCCTCAATACGTCGAGATCCTTGAAAGCGGTCGGCTTGGTGACCTCGTCACCAGAAGAGCCATCGAACGGTATCTGGAACCCAACTTCGAGGAAGACCGGACCCGGGAGGCCTTGGAATGGCTCGACAGCCTCGGGTGACCAACATAATATATGTTATCGACACGAGCTACTTGCTTGAATTGTTTCAAGTTCCGACCTTCTCAGATACCCGAGGAATAGAGGAGGTGACGAATCGGATTAGGGCTGCAACGAGTCGTCGTGCGATCCTAGTCGTGCCTATTCCTTGTCTTTTCGAACTCATTGATCACATTCATGATATTTCTGATGGAACGGTACGGCGACGCCTTGCCGGTCAGGTCTTAGAAAGTGTCCGCAAGAGCGTTGAGAAGCAGAAGCCGTGGCTGCTTACCCCCTCACCAGGAGAAGATTTTCCCTCTTTTTTTCTCAGCGCGTGTGAATCCTTTGCCAAAGAGTACGCGGCCCAAGGCATAGGGCTTACGGGTTTTGGCACGTGCTGTGCATTAGTATATAGTCACGCGGCCCAAGGCATAGGGCTTACGGACTGCTATGCCGTCCTGGAAGCAAAAAGGCTGCGAGAAAAATACCCCGCGGACGCGTACAAAGTACACATTTGGACCAAGGACAAAAAGTTGAAAGCACGGGAGCCGGATAGCGAAGAGAATCCCTTCGTAGTGTAACGATGTCCGTCTACAGTCTTCAATCAGCGCAAGGATGGTTGGCTTGACGCTGCGGGTGCCATTAGGCAGAGCTTTCACCCAAGCACTCCTTTTCGGAAATACGGCGCCGGAAGGCATTCGATCTCAGGATGACCTCGAATGTTCCCAAGTCGTCACCCCGAGCGAGAGCCGGGGTCCGGAGTGCTCGGAAGAGCCTGGATTCCTGCCTCCGCAGGAATGACGGAGAGAGCGTTCGATAGTGAACAAATAGCTTGGTAATGCCGCAGGGGTGAGTCGCGCGACCGGACTTATGAAATCGGATGCAGGGTGAAACAAAGAGGCAATCTCCATCCGAGCAGCATGGAGATTGCCTCGGGTCAAGACCCTCCGGGAAAAGGGTCCGTGTTTTTATGGTCTCCTACGAAACAGTCCCATTCCACGGGTTGAAACCCATGGCTACTCAAGGTGTGCCCTTTCAGGGCACGCGAAATTCCTGCCCTGAAGGGACAGACGGTTAATAGCCGTAGGTTTCAACCTACGGAAAACGAGCCGTCTTGTGTAGCTCACTGTTTGAATCCCGGAGCAACGATTAATCCGGGGCAGTCCTCCGGTTCGGTCAGAGACGACTCAAGTCCCAAGAAATATCTCCGTAATCGAAAGTACCTGAGAGTCTTAGTCACTCCACTGAATATGGTACTCGCAGGTTGAGTGTCCCTTTCTCACACATTTGGTTTGCGTCACTTTCCCGTTCAGGATCGTACACATGCGCAGGATGCCGTCGAAGACGCCTTCGATGAATGCACAGTTGTATCCCGGAGAGGGCGCTTCCATCACCACGGAACCGGGCTCGGCCTTGATGATTTTTCGCTGGATCACATCAGCACCCCGGTGATTCTCCCGAAATCCCTCCGCCTCGAATTTCACGAAATCCAACGGGGTTTTGAGATCTTTGGGCAAGCCGGCCGTGGCCTCGATGGTGGGGTACACCCTCTGGCCTATGACCTTCAGTGCGGCCCAGGCCAGTATTGGGCTCGTGTTGGCTTCAACGGCGTTGAAGACCTCGCCCAACACCTTGGTGTTGTACCAACCTTCCTGGTCCAATTCGTTCCACTCCTTGCCCGTCAAATCCTTGACGGCCTTAAGGGCCGCAACCCTCGCTTCGGGCTTGGTTTGCAGGAGTGAACAGGCCAGAGTGATGAACTTCCCTTTGATTTCTGCCATGGTGTGTCTCCTCTCACTATACGTAAGGATCAAAAAAGATCCGTCATCAACCGACCTGCAATACAAGTGGGAATCAGAGCGTTTCGAAGCACCCTGCAGTCGGACAGGCAAGCCTGCTTCGCAGCTTCTCCGGCGGACATGGTGGGTTGGCTTGAATTCCTAATGTTCTGGTGTTTCACGTGAAACAGTGCCTCGAAAAAGGCCTAAAACCGGTCCATGTGAGAAGACCGGGAGACGGCAGAATCCTTATGGAGATCATGAACAAATGATACCAAAATCCGAGCTCTCCTTCAAGACTCGCGCTGGAACGGGAAGGAGAACGGTCTAGATTCCCGGGATTCCGTCCGCACGTGGACTCTATGGGGATAGCCGATCCATCAGCCGCGGAAAGGAAATTGTCTCGCGGACGTGATGAATGCCCGCTATCCAGGCCAGCGTGCGTTCGATACCAATGCCGAATCCCGCATGGGGGACTGAGCCGTAGCGTCTCAGATCGAGGTACCATTCCAAGGGCGCGCGGTCGAGACCGTGCTGATCGATTCTCTCTTCAAGGGCGGTAAGAGAATCTTCCCGCTGCCCCCCACCGACAATCTCCCCATATCCTTCAGGGGCAAGGAGATCCGTTGCCAATGCCAAACGGGGGTCGGACGGGTCTCGTTTCATGTAGAAGGCCTTGGCCTCCGCGGGGTAGTGTGTGACAAAGAGCGGCTTGTCGAAGGACTCGGAAAGAACGGCCTCCTCGTCCGCACCGAAGTCGTCGCCCCACTGGAAGGCAATTCCCTTGCCTTTGAGAATGTCCACCGCTTCGGAATAGGTGATACGCGGGAACGGGGGCACAATCTTTTCCAGTTTGCCGACATCTCGTTCCAGGGTCGTAAGGTGCAATGGGCAGCTCTTCAGAATCTCGGACACAATGTGGCAGACCAGCCCTTCCGCGAGATCGATGGTTTGAGGCAGCTCCCAAAAGGCCATTTCCGGTTCGAGCATCCAGAATTCCGTCAGATGGCGTCGAGTCTTCGATTTCTCCGCTCTAAAAGTAGGACCGAATACGTAGATCTTGCCCAAGGCCATGGCCGCGGCCTCACCGTATAATTGTCCTGACTGGGTGAGATATGCCGATCGGTCGAAATAGCCGACCTCGAAGAGCGACGTGGTCCCCTCACACGCGGTGGGAGTAAGGATAGGAGCCTCAACGGAGACGAATCCTCGGTCGTCAAAAAAATTCCTGGCGGCACGACACAACGCCGCCCTGATCCTCAAGAGCGCGGTCTGCCTGGAGGACCTTAGCCAGAGATGGCGGTGATCCATGAGAAAACTTACGCCATGCTCCTTCTTGGTGATCGGGTACGGTTCGGCTTCAGCCACCACTCGCAGGTCATCGACGCCGATCTCGTATCCCACCGGCGACCGGGGGTCCTTGCGCACGTCGCCCGCCACCACCACGGAAGATTCGTAAGGGATGCGGTCGGCCAGCTCAAAGACTTCGGGTGATACTCTATCGGCCATGACCACGCATTGAATGGTCCCGTGGCCGTCGCGCAGATGCAGGAAACGGATTTTACCCGAGGAGCGACGGTTCGCGATCCAACCTCTTAACTCCACCTTGCCGTCTTCGTGCTCTGCAATCCTGTCAACTGTGATCCACTCCATAAGGGCCCCTTTTCGGTAGGATTTCACACTTCAGCCCCATAGTGGAGCGCAGGAAGCTGTCCAGAGGCTTCCTGATGACCCCAAGCTCTCAGCGTTTCCCGCAATTTTCAAAGCGCTCCACTATAGCGATCATTGTGCATCAACCGCGGGGAGCCGGTCAAGGAGTAAGCTGACCTGTCTCGACACCGGAGATTCAGGGTTCTCGTGACCGACCATTTTCTCCGGAGTGCACATTCCGCCATTGCGTAAGCGCTGCCGCTCTGGTAAGAAGATCGACCATGAGAGAACGAACGTCAGCCCACTCAAAGCACAACCCCCATTGGGCCGGCGGAGCCATCATAATGAAGCTCTGTTTCGCCGTATTGATTGTCGGCATGTGCTCGTCGCTCGTAATTGCCGCCCCGAATATCAAGCCGGAGTCAATCCCCGCGGCGTTGGCGGAAAAGGGGAAGACCCTTTCGGCAATGAAGGCCGTGATGAGTGTCGCCACCAGTTACGAAGGGGAGAAATCAACACAAGAATTCAAGGGATTTCTTCTTTACCGACGTCCTGCGGATTTCCGGTTCCAGGGACTGGCTCCGGGAGGAAACTCCCTTTTTGAGCTGGTGATCAAGGCGGATGCGTTCGAGCTTTACGTCCCGCAAGAGGGAAAAATCCTCAAGGGGTCGAAACCGTGCTTCGGGAGAAAATTTCCCGATGTCTTAGAGATTGAGGGCTTGATACCCCTTATGCTGCTTCAGTGGAAGAATGCACGTTTCGAGAAGCTTCTTTCAGTGGATTCCGAGAAGATTCTGATCAGAGTCAAATTTGGGGGCAGACTCTGGGGAGTCACCCTGGACGCGAAAGATCTTCACGTGAAACGGTTGGAACGATTGAGCTCCAACGGAGAAATAGACCTGGCAGCGGATTTCGGCGATTTCAAATCCGGAGAATACGGATGGCTTCCCCGTCGGTTTGCCGTCAAATCACCGCTGGGTCATTGGAGAACCATCGTCAAAATCACCCGGATCGAGACCAATCCCTTTCTCGTCGAGAAAAATTTCATTCTGGAGCCGGCATTTTCACCCAAAATCGAAAACTGCCGATGAAGACTCCCCGCGACGATTCTCTCAAGGCCGAAGAACATAACGGCCCGACCTCCATGAACCGACTCCTCTACAACCTCCTGCTCCATACCGTCGTGGCCCCGTTTCTCGCAGCATATTACGTTCCCCGTATCCTATTCACGGGGAAGTACCGACGATCCCTCGGAGGAAAGCTGGGACGACTGCCCGCGGACTTCCAACCGGAACGTCTTAAACGCCCTCGCATATGGTTTCACGCCGTCTCCGTGGGAGAGGCGGTTGCACTTGCTCCCTTGGTTGCCGCTATGGCGGAGCTTATTCCGCAAGCGGGCATAGTAATTTCAACGGGGACCGAAACAGGTCAAGCCAAGGCCGCGGAGTCAATACCCGGAGCGGACGGGCTCTTCTACCTTCCGTTGGACTTTCCCTCCTTTGTGAACAGGGTGGTGGGTCGCATTCGACCGGACCTCTTTGTGCTCATGGAGACCGAGCTGTGGCCCAATCTTATTCATAGCCTCAAAGCCGGGGGCGCCAAGGTGGCTCTGGCCAACGGGCGCATCTCCGACCGTTCGTTTCCCAGGTACAAACGGCTCCGAAACTTTTTCGCTCCAACCCTGAGACAAATGGATCTTTTTCTTATGGCATCGGAGCTGGACGGTTCACGTATTGCCGAGATGGGTGCACCCCGCGACCGGATTCATGTCACGGGAAACACCAAATTCGATGCGGCATTGGGACGCATTCCCGTGGAAGCGGAGGTCGGTTTGCGGGAAATGTTCGATTTGGCGCCCACGGCACAAGTTCTGGTAGCCGGCAGCACGCATCCCGGGGAGCATGAAATAGTCCTGGATGCGTTTCGGAAACTTCGAGAAAAATTTCCGGACCTCATCCTCATCCTCGTACCCAGACATGTGGAAAAGACTCCTCTTGTCCTTGCGGCGATGAATAAACGCGGCCTCGACCCTCCGTTTCTGAGAAGCTCGGCCGACACGGGAGGGAAGAGAAACGGAAGGCACGTGATCGTCGTGGACCGGACCGGAGAGCTTTTCGGAATGTTTTCTCTTGCGTCGGCAGTCTTTATCGGCGGCTCCCTGGTTCCGAAAGGGGGACAGAACATCCTCGAGCCGGCCGCGTGGGGCAAAATGGTCCTTTTCGGGCCTTCCATGGAGGATTTTCGAGACGCGCGGGACATGCTGGTGCCGACAGGGGCGGGGATTGAGGTGTCCGGTACGGACGATCTGGTAGAGAGACTGGACGGGATCCTTTCAGACCCTCAGACCTCAACCGTCGCCGGCGGCAAAGGAAGAGATGAAATATTCAGACACGTGGGGAGCTCCGGCAAGAATGCAGAGCTCTTGAAACGTTTTGTCCCCCTTGCCGACGCCTCGGGAGAGGCGACGTCGACGGACGACCGATCTTCATTAGACCTTCTCATTGAAAGGGAGTAACGTCCCCTTTCCCTTCTCTGAACACCTCAGGAACGTCATCGAGCAGACTTACGATGGAAGAGGGCTCGGGCAGGAAGACACCGCCGTCTATGATGAGGTCCACCAATCCTTTGTACAACCGGTCGATTTCCTTTGGGTCGTCAAAGAGCTGCTCGTCGGGCATCCTGACCGACGAGCTCAAGATGGGATTCCCCATTTCGGCCAATAGAGCCTGACAGATCCGATTGTCGGGAATACGTATCCCCACCTCGTTGCGCTTGGTGAGGACGAGCTTGGGAACCAATCGGGTTGCCCTGAGCACGAAGGTGTACGGGCCGGGCAAATAACGACGAAGTACCTTATAGTTACTGTCGCTCACCTGAGCGTACTGGGCAATCTCCTTCAGATCCGCGAAAACGAATGAGAGCGGCCTCTTGTTGTCGAGCCTATTGATGCGGCGCACCCTTTCCAGAGCCTTCTTGCTCCGAATATCGCATCCGAGGCCGTACACGGTGTCGGTTGGATAGATGATGACTCCGCCTGAACGAAGAATGTCGGCAACCTTGGTAACATGTCTGGGTTGAGGATGAACGGGGTTAATCTGAAGAATCATCTGTTGCGCAATACTCCGATTATTTTGGGCCGGAAAAAGGTCTTACCCTCCAGGGACTTTGAGAAGCCCCTTGAAAATGGGCCGGGCTGTTAAACGACAGTCCGCCGGCGGACGGGGAGGCCTCTGAAGCGAGCTCATTTCCGCGTCTCCACCCCCATTATATCACGAAGGTTGACTGTTTATTAGGGCTAGTCCGGATAGATGACCCTGCCATCCAGGAGAATATCGGGTCCCACTCGCAGTAGTCTTACGTCCGCAAGCCTGGGGGCCTCGTCCAGACTGTTGACTCCCAATCCGGCTATCCCGGAGGGCGCCGCCGCGCCTCCTATTATCATCGGGGCGTAAAAGAAGAAACAACGGTCCACCACTCTCGCCTTCAACGCGCCCCACGCCAAACCTCCTCCCCCTTCAATGAGGAGAGAGGTCACGCCGATCGAGTAAATCCTCCGCAGGAGATCTTGCAGATCCACCTTTTCTTTCCCGGCGGTACGCAGGATCTTTGCACCTTGTCTTTCGAGTTTGGATTTGGCCTCTCGAGGAGGGTCCTTGCGAGTTGCCACGATGACCCCGGCGGAAGAGTCGGGATTAAAGACCGCAGCAGAGCTCGGCGTCCGCAAATTCGAATCGGCTATGATTCGGATCGCGTCTTTTCCCCTTCCGTTCTTTATTCGGGTAGTGAGCCGGGGATCGTCAACGAGCACCGTTTCCACGCCGACCATGATTGCCGACACCCTATCGCGCAATCGATGTACTTTGGCTCTGGAACGTTCAGAGGTAATCCACTGGGAATGGCCGGTACGGGTGGCGATTCTCCCGTCCAGGCTCATGGCCAGTTTGAGATAGACAAAGGGCCGTCTGCACGTCACGTTGGTGAGATAGACTTCGTTCACCCGTCGGCAACGAATCTCCAACACGTGTCCCACCGTGTCGATCCCGGACGCGATGAGTGTCTTGGCTCCGCCGCCCCGGACGCCTGGATTCGGATCGTCCATCCCGTACCAGACTTTGCGTATCCCTGCTTCAAGAATGGCTTCAGTACAGGGAGGCGTCCGTCCGTGATGGTTGCATGGCTCGAGGGTTACAAAGAGCTCCCCCCCGCGGGCGTCCGACCCGGCGGCACGGATAGCCTCAACTTCTGCATGAGGCTCACCCGCGGCATGGTGGTAGCCTTCGCCGACCACCTGACCGTCTTTGACGATTACCGCACCTACCACCGGATTAGGAGAGGTTCGTCCCAGTCCCCGTCGAGCAAGCTTGAGGGCCAGGGACATGAATCGTTCCGCTTCACGGGGAATCTTGGATTCCGTGGTTTTCATCGGGGGGTCCGTTTTCGTGGCGACGCTGTTCCCGGGATTCTTTGAGCTCACACAATTCTTTTATTTCCTTAACGAATTCCTCAATATCCCGAAAAGACCTATATACCGAAGCGAATCGGACATACGCAACGTCGTCCATATTCTTGAGCTCGTCCATTACTCGTTCGCCGACGTATGCTACGTTAATCTCTTTCTCGGGCCTTTCCATCAATTCCTGCTCGATGGAGTCGGCAACGGCCTCTATGCGGTCGATGCTGACCGGCCTTTTCTCACACGCCCGGCGCATCCCTTCCACGATTTTTTTCCGGTCGAAGGGTTCTCGGCGACCATCCTTCTTAATAACGTAAGGGAGAATTTCCTCGACCGTTTCGTACGTGGTGAATCTTTTCTTGCAGCTAAGACACTCGCGTCGCCGCCTGATGACGGTATTGTCCTTGCCGAGGCGGGAGTCGATCACTCTATCGTCGATTTGGCCGCATGATGGACACTTCATACTTGCCGCCTTCTCCCGGACCTTCAATTCGCGGATTGTCTACCACCATATTTATACCGAATCCCGGCAGGATGCAAGAAGAATTTAGGACAATCCTTTGATCCTGGACAAAGACCGGAAGAACTCGGGCCTTTGCCGGACGTGGTTTCTCTCTTCCCGGCAATGCCCCGAAGCCTTTGCCTTACCGAGCACAAAGATGTACAAGAGATTCGAAATTCAGTTTACCCGAATCAGGAATGCCTTGCCTGATCGAGGACGGCCGGACGTGCCGATCGGACCTGTACATGTGGAAATACACCACCGTAGCCGACAAACTTCTCATCGTCTCCCTGGCCGTGCTTGCAGCAGTTCTTTTTTATATAATGCCGGGTCTGGTTCTCTCCGGAGGGACCAGAGTAGAGGTTTGTTCGGGCGAGAAGGTGGTGGGGAGATACGATCTCCGCGAGGATCGGGTCGTCCCCGTATCCGGTCCCCTCGGGAAGACGATACTGGAAATAAAGAACGGTCGGGCGAGGATTACGGCCAGTCCGTGCCCTCACAAAATCTGCATCGGCATGGGCGGCGTGGGCAAGGAAGGCGGACTGCTGGTCTGTGTTCCCAACGAGGTTGTGGTGAGAGTGGGGTCGGGCAATGCGGAAGGTCTCGACGCGGTGAGCGAATGAGCCTGCGCGTACGGAAACTGGCCAGACTGGCCCTACTCTTGGCGTTGGCTACGGTAATCCATACGGCAGAGGCGTTGCTCCCCATCAACGTCCTCTGGTTCCGATTCGGGTTCGCCAACATCATCGGGATTGCCGTACTCTATCTCTACGGATTCAAAGACGCTTTTCTGCTGACACTGGGAAGAATATTCCTCGGCTCCCTCGCCGCGGGCCTTTTCGGCTCACCCGCTTTTCTTTTATCCTTTGCGGGAGGGACCTGTGCCATTCTCACCATGGGGGTGGCTCATCGGTACGCGTCCCGCTTGTTCTCAGAGGTGGGCATAAGCGTGGTGGGGGCTGTGACCCACAACGTAGTCCAACTCCTCGTGGCGTACATCATCCTTGTCAGAAGTGAAGGATTGCTCCTCGTCCTCCCGCTGATGATTCTCGCCTCACTGGGCACCGGCGTGATCAACGGCATTGCGGCCCGGTTCGTCATCGCTCATTTCAGGAAGATCGACCCCGCTACGTGACGGCGGATACCTGGTTACCCAAACACGGTCGCCAAATCACAGGAATGTCGGGGAGAGGATAGCGATGTGGACCGTTTAGGGGCGATCCTCGTGATCGCCCTCCGTTAGAGAATAGTTGCAAAAGGGCGAACACAAGATTCGCCCCTACCAGAAGGGTGAAACGCTTTGAGACAAGGACCCGTGGAGTTGCTTGTGAACAATCTCGGACTGCGTGACCGAATTGTTGAAATCGAGACCTGAGCTTCCAACCGAACGGCCGCCTCAAATCCCGACTAATATCCCATCAGCCCGCAGCAACGGGTGCACGCAGGCATGAGGCCCTTTTCGGTGAGGCTCTTACGGAACTTCCGATAGGGCTCGGAATTCCAGAGCTCGAGAATGGTATTCTCCTTGACGTTCCCCACCACGAAGTCATGGTAATCCCGGCAGGGAGACATGTCTCCGTTGGAGTTGATCTCCACGGCGCTGAAGATCGAGACGCACCGGTCGAACCCGAAGGTGCAGTCATGATCGACGTAATATTTTTCCAGTTCTTTCACATCGGTGAGCGGCGGCATGATCACCACCGCGGGACCTGAAAGACTCGCTGCCATACTGTTGAGTTTTTTCAATTGGGATGCGAGCACTTCGTAATCGGGCGGCGTCCAGTTGCCCACCCAACCGAAATGCTTTTCCGGCCTGAAGCCGAATCTCTCCTGAAAATCCTCCGCGTGACGTTGAGCGGACTTTTCGTCTATCCACCATGCGAGATAAAAGACGCATACATCCACCTTGTCCCGAAAGACCTCGTAGATGTCTACCAGTCGATTGTAGTTCACGTTGTTGATGGTCGTCAGTGCGGCGATGAGCGGGAGACGTTGATGCTTCTGCTTCCGGATATCGGCAATGGTGTCGATGGCACGGGAAATGGTCGCGAAGTTGTTCACGGTTGGACTCGCCCCCGGACGGCTGGCGTTGTGGGTGGCTTCGTCCGGTCCGTCAACGGAGATCTGTATGACGAACATGGGCGCCTCAACGAGTCGCTCCGCGTGCTCGACCAATCCGGTCCCGTTGGTGGCGATGCTGGGTGCCATGCCCATGCGGGCGGCCTCTTCGATGATCTCCACGGAGCCCTTGTAGAGCATGGGCTCACCCCCCCACAGGTACACCGAAGGGGTATGGCCGTTCTCGTACAGATTCCGGAGAAGCTCGATGTAGCGCTCGGGAGTGACTTCCCTGTTCTTGAGTTCCTTGAGGGAAGCCTCTCGAAGGAAACCACGATCGCCCCACTGGCCGCAGGTATGACATCGCAGATTGCAGATGTCCGTGATCCGTATGCTGCACTGCCTGATGCGGTTGGCTTTGCCTTCTTCGGCACGGGGTGACAGATTCCTGAGGAACTTGTCCACCTGGATCATGGCGATGTTCTTGGCGTACTTGGGGCTCTCCAGGATCTTGGGAGCGGTCTTGAGTATGGTCGATATCGGTACCCAGCTCTGGCTCATTCTCGTGTCATCTCCATCGGAAATAGACCGGCATATTACACCCCGAACGGCGGAAGCGCAAGGTGTGCGGTCCTCCCACGTCCCACGCTCTCCATCTCCCCGAGCATTGTATGTTCTTTTTCGGCTTCCTACCGGTGGGTTCGTGACCGTCCCGCGATGTCATAATCGGGTCCCGCGGCAGATCCTCAACGCCTAGATGACATCAACGGCCTCTCGCAAAATAACCTCTTTCAGGGCCGGATGAATTTCCTGACGAGTTATGAGATCCACGTTCTCAACCCCGAGCATTTGCTCGATCATGTGCTTGAGGTCGCTCAGACCAAAAAGACCCATCGGCCTGTTCAACTCTACCATCACATCCACATCGCTCGATTCGGAGGCAGCGTCGCGCGCAACGGAGCCAAAAAGGGCCGGCCACTTGACGCCAGATGCTCGCAATTCTTCTTGATGCGAAACCAGACGTGCTACGATTTCCTCTCTGGTCATGCTACCATCTCCTTGCCGGGCCTTTTGTCATTCTACCACGCGAGAGGGACAATCGGGAACGCTGTTTTCCGAATGCCGTGGTCGCTTTTTTTCCGCCGACAGCCTATTGTGAAAGAGCCTCTCTATTGATTCAGGAATATGAAATGAAGTGCTTTTCACCGCTGCAAAAGGGTGGAAACGCACATATTCCTCGGGAATTTCAGCATGTTTTTGGGTTATGGGACTCGTCCTCGGAGTGGGGCACCGATCGTGTCGAGAACTAATGTTTCTTTGATCGCTTCATCGTCTACCTTGATCCCATTTCTTCAAGGTTCCACGATGAGATAAGAGTAGACCCAACCCCTAGACTAGACCTGGACTAGTCATCTTCAAGACCGGATTTCTTGAGCAATCGTCCTCGAACGAGGTCCTTATGGCATTCATATACATATTTCGTCGCATGGATTCCGGAGGCATCTATGCTCAGCTCCAACTCTTCCTCAGCATCGTATCCGTGATCCCCGCATTTCCAATTCATTACCTTCACAGGGCCCTTTGCTCCGAGCAGAGCCTCCCACTGGTGCTCTTGAAGTACCAACGGCTTCCCAGGATGCTTAGCCGAACCGAACACGTGCAATCGCGGATTATTGCGAGAGATCCCAATCACTACACACATCCTCTTCCCGCAGGGAAGTTCTCCCACTTGAAAGAGAAACTCCGTGGCTCTGCCGTCGTGGTCATAGTCCGCGAAGTGCATTACCTTGGCAAGCGGACGAGCTTTCACTCGTGCAGCGAAGTCAGGGGCATCCGCCTCGTCTCGATCCCTGTCTCTTACATCCCATTTGCGCAAGGCGGTGTCTCCCGGATCACCGGGGTGTTCGCAATAAACGCATTCTGCAAACAATGTGCTGATGGGAAGGCGCTCTTCTTCTTGTCCCGGCCTCTTTCTCACGAGCTCCAGTTTGCCGCTTTCTCCGAAGGCAAAACCTTCGCAGGGACAGGTCGGCCACACATCCGGCTCTTCGGGAGAGCAAACAGGCTTTGTAGGGCTTACCCATTCCAGACCCCAGTCCTCCTTGACACCGTCCACGAGAACAGTCTTTTCCTCTCGAAGTACGGGCCTAAATTTCTCAGCGAAAGAGGACGCTGCCACAGCGAACACGAAGGCACACATGAGCAATCTGAAAGCCGTCAATCGCATAATTGATCTCCTATCTGAACCCAACGAGTCTCTTGTTTCGATCCGGACCTTGAAGCCGACTCTACATTCAGAGGTTACTTCGACTTATTCAGCAACGCGGCCGTACCCATGGCGATAAAGATGACCGCTGAGATTCCTATAGTAGTACTAATCAGATATTCCGTGAATGAAAGACCCGGGACGATTAGTCTAACAAAAATAATGAACAGCGTTCCCCCGATTACCACTTTTGCTCCGTCGCTCATCTTCACTCTCTTTCTCGCTGTAGCGGCATTCTTCTTGGACTTATCTTGAGGCTTGACCTCCACCACATCCGCCGGTGTCAAGGCCGGCACGATTTGCCCTTGGTGGTCTGCCTTGTCCCCCTGGATAGCTGCACAGGACGTCAGTGTCGAAACGAGCCCCGGTACAGCCCGGCCCTAATGTAGAAGAGGAACATAATGGTACATGCACGTTTATCGCGGAGGTCCCCGTCCCTACGATCCAATTCGTTTATGAAATCGACGACTGTTCCGAGAATACAATACCGGCGGCCCTGAGATAGTGTCAAGCAAGAATACCGACAGCGACCGCCAACATTTCTCCGATGGTAAGAAAGGATGAGCTGCCTTCCTAATCCCCCCTCACTGACTCCCATCCGGTTCAAAGCCGGAGTCCCGACAGCCATCCCGGCACTCAGCCGCCGAAGTGGGTCAAGGACAGGTGCCATGAACCGTCAAGATCTGCTTGAATTCCTTCCGGGCTCCCGGTATGCTCTCTTTCGCGAAGGGCTTCCCAAGCTCGCGCTCTCCAGACATGGCATTGAATCAGGCCCTCTCGATCGTTGTGCGGGAGAGCGAGGCCACCCGTTGAAGCGGAAAAGAGACCGGAGGAAACGGTGAAATTATCAAGCCCCACGATGAGAATGCAGTACCTGGGTTTTGCGGCTATTTCCTTGGCTGTGCTTGTAGTGACTCTGGTGGTCACCTTGGCTGGTTTTTCTTCTCTCACTGCTTCGGTCGCC
>JBGSJS010000065.1:0-3245 GCA_041741735.1 Desulfomonilaceae bacterium
CGGGTACCAGACCCCGTACCAGCTGTACACGGGTACCGGTACCCAAGAGCCGGAAACCAGGGACATTCACCCAGTACCGAGGTGTACTTTTCAACCTTAAAAAAGTTCAAATTTTGTCTTGACAAAGGGGTCCACCTCAAAACTACCGAAAAGGATGATTCTGCTCGGACCTGAGAACACGAAGGAAGGCCATTGGAAGAGAGTACCGATCCATGCGAATCTGGTCCCTCTCCTGGAGGATGCTATGAAAATAAGCTCACTGGGTAACGAAAAGGTCTTCCTGCTTCGTGATGGAAAAGGAGTCCGGGACCTGACCGAAGAGACGGCCAAGAACCCTTGGCCGCGGGCCTGCGAATCGTTGGAGCTGGAAAAGCCCTGGCCGCGCTTTCACGATCTTCGGCACACCTGGCGCGCAAACGCCAGAAGGTCAGGGATGGACCCCGCAATTGCCGAATCTATTCTGGGCCATTGGTTCAGAGGTCGGTCCGTGAACGAGCGTTACGGTCATATCAGTGATCAGGAGTTTCTAGCCGCTGTTGACAGGATGACCTTCGACCACGGTGAGACCGAGATCATGGCCCGGAGGTGAAAAATGGATTCCATGAAAAAAGGTAACTGGATGGTAACTGAGACCACCAAAAAGAAGAAAGGCCACGCTGCCACGTGACCTATCTCATTGAATTCCTTGGTGGAGATGAAGGGATTTGAACCCTCGACCCCCGCGTTGCGAACGCATCGCTCGGGCAAATAATCTTAAGGACCTGTACTGATACCCTAACGATTTCAAGCCCTGTCGGTCTCTCAGAGTCCGTGTCGATCCCTTACGATCCCTCAGCGCGTGATCAAAATGTGATCAAAATCGGGACCCCTGGAACTCGGCCTTCTACCGGAGAGCGGAAGCATTCGTCTCTCTTGTCCGTAAAACGATTTTCCCTCATACTCTGAGGAAGGAGCATCTTCCATCGAGCCGCGGTTTGGGGTATTGTCTCAAGGTCGTCCTTAAACACGACGAGCCTGCCGGAACGGCCGTGAACCGATCAGACCCCAGGAAGGAGACATGCCATGATGCGAGAAGATCAGAACCTACCGGAAACGGAGAATAGTGACCTGCTGGTGAGCAAGGAAGTCTCCGACCTTGGACGCAAGCTGCGGTCCATACGCCGGGAGTTCGTGGCCAGCGGTGGCAAGCTTCTTTCCAGAGAAGAATTGAGCGACGAAATAACCGAGAGACGCGGAGGCGCGGATAGAATTGCCCATGAAAAAGAGAACCTTCGTTGATTCAGGAGTGCTCCTGACCGCCTTCCGTGGTGTCGAGTCAGAGGCCGAGGACGCTTTCAAGATTCTCGAAGACCCCAATCGAGAATTTGTGTCAAGCATTTTCGTTCAGATGGAACTGCTTCCAAAGGCAATCTACCACCGAAACGAGAAGGAAATCCGATTCTATGAGGCTTTCTTCGGAGCGGTATCCCTCTGGGTGCGGTTTACGGAAGATCTTCTTCAGGCTGGCCTGGAGGAAGCCAAGAGGGGCGGCATTGCCGCAATGGATGCCCTGCATGTGGTTGCCGCTGCTTCGGCAAACGCAGATGAGTTGGTGACCACGGAGGGATCGTTGAAGCCGATCCACCGGACGAATCTTGTAAGAGTAGTCTGCATCCACGATTGATCTTTCTGGGAAGGTTCCAGCGGTTATTCGCAAGAATAGCTGGCGTGAAACGATAGGTCTAACCTCCCGTGAAGGAAGGGTTAAACCTGCGTCTGTGGCATCACTCATGTGAAATCGCTCAAATCGTCTCTCAGGTGCCGTTTCGTTCATTTCTCCGTGTGGACGCTCCTGAAGAGCGGAAAGCGCCAGGGTAGACGTGTCCACAATCCATTGATATCACGACTGTATTCGGTAACTTCTATTTATCATCTATACATATCGTGATACAGGCATACTTAACCATTGCCGTTTCAAGAACGTTTCTCAAAACGGCGCTCAGGACGTCTTGAGAACGAATCTCGCGACACGGGGGATCAGTAGATCATTCTGCAGATTCTCAACCGTGGAGGGCCAAGCCGGTGAGTATCCCCGAAGATCTGATGGAAAGAAAGAAATGGATGCTGAAGCTCTGGCACGAGTACGGGGAGCGCTTCGCCGTCTTCCATCCCGACGAGCAGCCCCTCCCGCCTCTGGAGGTGTGGCATGCGGACATGTACGAGCCTTACGAGCCCGAGCCAGACGAACAGGGGAACTTCGATCCCCGTGTCATCCGGCACCTGAGATGGTGGACCGATACAAAAGAATTTCTACGACAGCGGTTCGGGCTCCAGGTAAGCCCGGATTACCTCTTCGATTGTCTGGCCGGAAAATACCAAGGTAGATTCTCCGACAAGATTGATGAGAAGGTGGAGAAGTGGTGGTACGTCCGCGCTCTTCGGATGGGCGCGTTCATGTTCGACGGCAAGGTTGGCGTCGGCTTTAGCTGTCGGTCGCGGAGATGCCAGCGGATCAAGTGCCCACTGAATATGCAAAGGAAGAGGAGGGACCAGAAAAGACTCAGCCGTGTGGACCTGTTCGAGATGATGCAGATCTTCTTTGGAACCGAGAAGATGCCGCTCACAAAGGCTGTGGCGGAGGTCTCCGCGGTTCTCGGTGTTGAGCTGCATGACTTCGGGAGGGCACACCACGCGATCCCCAAGGAAGCTGTCTACCGGCAGATTCGGCTTTACCGCAAGGAGCCCGACAAGCTCATTCGGAACTTCACGAACATCTGCAAGAGGTCTCGGGTGGTCTATTTTGACCTGAAGCCGCCCACGGATGAGGATAATCGGGAGCACGTCTTCTTGCCACACTCACTCATCGAGAATGAGACCCTGAACAAGATCGGTGACGGCTCAGTGGCTCTGTATCTATATTTCTGGGTGGTGAGGATGGAAGAAGCTCTTTCAAATAGGTTCAAACTGCCCGTCCTGAGTCACCGTGAGCTTGAAGAAGAAACCGAAAAGCGAGGATTCAAGATCTCAAGGAAGACTTTAAGCAGGTACGTCGACCGCTTGGAAGAGGTGGGGGTGCTCGATTACAAAAATGGAAGACTGTTTTCGTAAATGGCTACATGAAAAAGGGCTCTTCCGGTATTCGCGTACGTGGGGTTGAAAAGTAAAGGCGGACATGCTTGATCCTTCTTGGTTTCGAAAAGGCTGAGAAGGAGAGACAAGCATGTCCACGAGCCTATTGTACCACGTGCTCAACATCGTGGGCTACC
>JBGSJS010000066.1:0-10488 GCA_041741735.1 Desulfomonilaceae bacterium
CTACCACAACCGAAGACAATGGCAAGTGGAATCGAAAAACGGTCGCGATTTGGCGCGACTACAAAAAGCAAAAACCGGATCACCCAACGCCGAAACGCCACCGCAGGGGGGACTCCATCAGCACTCCCGGTGAACGATTACGGTTTCTTTTCACCGTCAATGAAGAATGTCGCCGTATTGTGCCTCATGTGCGTCGAGCCTGCACGAGCGGCTGACGGCTCCGCTCTTGTGAAGGATCTGATGTGAGAGGAACGCTACACCATGCAATTCAAGATCCAACCCGGCAGGCGGTATCCCTTGGGCGCGAGCCCGCGACCGGAGGGGACTAACTTTTCAGTTTTCAGCCGCCATGCGACCTCCGTCCAACTGCTTCTCTACGAGCGATCGGACAGCCCAATCCCTTTTCAAACGGTAGAGCTGGACCCGTCCGCAAATCGGACGTTCTTCTTCTGGCATGTGTACGTTGTCGGTCTACCCCTCGGCACCCATTACACGTGGAAGGTTGACGGCCCGTCCGACACGGAGAGATCGGGGTTCCGATTCGACAAGCGCCGGGAGCTTCTCGACCCCTGGGCCCGTGCCGTTACCACCAGCCTGTGGAACCGCGAAAAGGCCCGCCTCGCGGATGCTCGGTCCTGGCCGGCCATGCGAGCCATGGTCATCGAGGACGGGTACGATTGGGAGGGGGATCGGCCCATCGAGCACCCGCCGGAACAGACCATCATCTACGAGATGCATGTGGGTGGATTCACCAGGCACCCCTCGGCAGGGGTGAAACATCCGGGGACGTTCGCCGGCGTGATCGAAAAGATTCCCTATCTGAAATCCCTGGGAATCACCGACGTGGAACTGCTCCCTGTAATGGCCTTCGACGAGCAGGATCTCCCGGTCGGTGCGGCGACCCTCGGTCTGAAGAACTTCTGGGGATACAGTACTCACAGCTTCTTCTGTCCCCATCCCGGCTACTGTGTCTTTCCGGAAAAGGGAGCTCATCTCAACGAATTCCGCGATATGGTCAAAGCTCTTCATCGGGAAGGCATCGGCGTTATCATGGATGTGGTGTTCAACCACACCGCGGAAGGAGATGCAACCGGCCCGACGATCAATTTCAAAGGATTCGGCAACGAGACCTTCTATCATCTGGAACCCTCGGACAAACGAGTCTACCGGGATTTTACCGGGTGCGGCAACACGGTGAACTGCAATCATCCCTTCGTGGCTGCTTTCATATTGGAATGTCTGGAGCTCTGGGTGCGGGAAATGCACGTGGACGGGTTCAGGTTCGACCTGGCGAGCGCCCTGGCACGAGGCGAGGACGGCAATCCCCTCTATCACGCGCCCGTTCTTTGGAGCATCGAGTTCTCAGACACCCTGGCCCGCTCGAAAGTGATAGCAGAAGCCTGGGACGCGGCCGGTCTCTATCAGGTCGGAGCCTTTCCCGGCTTCCGCTGGGCCGAGTGGAACGGGCGCTACAGGGATGTCATCCGACGCTTCGTCAGAGGCGACGGCGGGCTCATCGGCGAGGTGGCCACCCGACTGTGCGGCAGCAGCGATCTGTACCAGGACGACGGGCGTTTGCCGAGCAACAGCATCAATTTCATCACATGCCACGACGGGTTCACTCTGCTCGACATGGTGAGCTACAACGAGAAGCACAACGAAGCCAACGGCGAAGAGAACCGGGACGGCACGAGCAACAATCTGAGCTGGAACTCCGGTTTTGAAGGGGAAACCGAAGAACCGGACATCGTGAAGCTCCGAAAACGGCAGGCGAAGAATTTTATCGCCATTTTGTTGCTCAGCCAAGGTGTGCCCATGATCCTTGCAGGAGACGAGCTGCTCCGAAGTCAGCGCGGAAACAATAACGTCTATTGCCAGGATAACGAGCTGGGGTGGATTGATTGGGCCCTTACGGAGACAAACGGTGACATGTTCCGGTTCGTGAGCGGCATGATCGCATTTCGGAAACGTCATCCGTCACTGATGAGGGATCGCTTTCTCACCGGGAAGAAACTGCCGGGGCAAGGCATGGCGGATGTGCAATGGCACGGAAAGCTTCTCGGTCAACCGGGATGGGAAGACCCGGAAGCACGCATTCTCGGTTTCACCTTGGCAGGGATGACCGAGGACGAGGAGAACATCCACGTCATGATGAACATGTCCGATGAAGCGCTCTTCGTAGCCCTTCCCGCAGTGGAGCGACAAGCGTGGTTCAAGGCGATCGACACGTATGAGTCGTCACCGAACGACATTTTGGAACCGTCGAGTCAAACCCGCGCGCGCGGTCAGAAGCTCCCGGTGCGCCGACGAACCGTCGTGGTCTTTGAGAGCAGGCCGGTCTCCGGCTGAGGAACTGCAAGTTCAGGGGAAAAGGAAAGGTCCGCCTCGATCATCACTTCCGGATATCGGGTGCAATGCCCAACAATCTACTTGGCGCCGTGTTCTCTGAGCAGTTTGGCCATCTCGTCGTCGTCGGCCAATTGAGCGGAGCCGAGCGCGGTCATCCCCATCTTATTCTTGGCGTTGACATTGGCCCCCTTGTCCAGGAGCAACTCTGCCAGCTCCATCTGTCCCGTGAGCGCGGAGGCAATGAGCGGAGTGGTTCCGTCGCCGGCCTTGATGTTGACCTTTGCGCCACCCTGCACGAGGATTTTCGCCACCTCTACCTGTCTGTTCTGGATGGCTCTCAACAAGGGGGTAAACCCCGAATGGTCCATCGCATTGGGGTTGGCACCTTTCTTCAGCAGTTTCTCCACCTCTTCTACGCTGCCCGAGTACGCTGCTGCAATCAACTCGGTGTTCAAAGCCTCCGGGGATTTTCCGCCACACCCCGCCAACCATAAAAGAGTCACGCAGGCCGCAAAAACCATGGCTCGCGGGGCAAAGCCCATCTTGTTCATGTCCTACCTCCTGTACACCGCGGTGAAGCATGCCTTGGTCACAGTCACCGCACATCCTCGGGATCGACGACCAATTGCACGTGAACGCCCCCCGAATTGCCGACACGTGTCTCATACGAGAAATAGATGGCGACACTCTACCGTACACAAATTTGAAAGTTGCTTGATCGAGCATAACTCTGCCCGACTGCAAGGTCAACGTCGATTCGGAGACCGCTACGGCACCCGGAAGGAGAATCTCTCCGCGCGTGCTCCTGTGCTATAGTGTGGGATACCAACGCTCACAACGTCCGTTCCCGAGCGACAGCCAGGTGAATTCGGTATCGAGTGTGCCGGATGTGGCAATCCGTTCTGCGTACTCGAGGGTAGGCCGCGTCGGGCAAACACGTGGGAAGGGACGGACTCAACGGAGAGAGTGTCGAGGACCCTTGCCATGACCGAATCGGTTACATGCCCCCATTGCGGTGGGGTCGTAATAACGTATCGGAATCCCATCCCCACAGCGGACATCATTATCCGCGTGAGCAACGGGGTGGTTCTCATCAAGAGGAAGAATCCTCCCCACGGATGGGCCTTGCCCGGCGGCTTCATCGACTACGGCGAAAGTGCGGAACATGCAGCGGTGCGTGAGGCTCGAGAAGAAACCTCTCTCGATGTCTCCAATCTGAAGCTGTTCGGAGTCTACTCCGCGCCGGACCGGGACCCTCGGCACCATACCCTCACGGTGGTCTTTACCGCGGAATCGACAGAGACGCCCAAAGCAGGCGACGACGCGGCGGAAATCGGGGTTTTTTCCCGGGAATCACTCCCAACGCCAATTGCCTTTGACCATGCCAAAATTCTTCAGGACTATTTTGAGTCCGCAGGGGACTGAGCCATCGCGGAACGTGTCATCTTTTCGCTTGTGTCGGGGGTCCTATCGAGAGGGGAAAACAAGGGGAGGGGGGTGCGGCTGTTGGAGGGGAATAACGGGGGAGCCCCGTGAAGAAGCTCCCCTGTCGATCCGGATCGGAGATTAGTACATTCCGCCGGGAGGCATGCCGCCGCCGGGCATTCCCATGCCGCCGCCCGCGCCGCCCTTGTCCTCTTTGGGCTTCTCGGCAACCATGACTTCCGTGGTCAACATGAGGCCTGCGACGGAAGCTGCATTCTGGAGTGCCAACCGTGTGACCTTGGCGGGGTCGATGACGCCTTTCTCGAAAAGGTCCTCGTAGACTTCGGTGGCCGCATTGAAGCCGAATCCTCCGGATTGGGCCATAACCTTGTCCACGATGATGGAGCCGTCGTGTCCCGCGTTGACAGCGATCTGCCGGATCGGCTCTTCCAGGGCCCGACGAACGATCTTTGCGCCAACGGACAGTCCGCCTTCGAGCTTCAGTGCATCAACTGCCTTGAGGCAACGAAGATACGCAACACCGCCGCCGGGGACCACGCCTTCTTCCACCGCCGCGCGGGTGGCATTAAGAGCGTCTTCGACTCGGGCCTTCTTCTCCTTCATCTCGGTCTCGGTGGCTGCGCCGACGTTAATCACCGCAACACCGCCGACCAACTTGGCCAGCCGCTCCTGCAGTTTTTCCCGATCGTAATCGGACGTGGTCTCGTCGATCTGAGTGCGGATCTGGCGGACGCGTCCCTCGATCTTCTCTTTGGCGCCTGCACCGTCTACGATGGTGGTGTTGTCTTTGTCAATGCTCACGCGTTTGCAACGGCCGAGATCGTTGAGGGTGACGCTCTCAAGCTTGAGGCCCAGATCTTCGGAGATCACCTGACCGCCGGTGAGAATGGCGATATCTTCCAGCATGGCTTTCCTGCGGTCGCCGAAACCGGGGGCCTTGACCGCACATGCCGTGAGGGTCCCTCTGAGCTTGTTGACGACGAGGGTAGCCAGGGCCTCGCCTTCCACGTCCTCGGCAACGATGAGGAGCGGACGGCCCATCTTGGCCACTTGCTCGAGCAGGGGCAGCATGTCGCGCATGTTGGAGATCTTCTTCTCGTTGATAAGGATGTACGGCTCGTCCAGGGATACTTCCATCCGCTCGGGATCGGTCACGAAATAGGGGGAGAGATAGCCGCGATCGAACTGCATACCTTCGACCACATCCAGAGAGGTCTCCATGGCCTTGGCTTCTTCGACGGTAATGACTCCCTCTTTTCCGACTTTTTCCATAGCCTCGGCGATGATGTTGCCGATGGTGGAGTCATTGTTCGCTGAAATGGTTCCTACCTGGGCGATCTCCTTCTTGTCCTTGGTCGGCTTGGCAAGGCCCCTGAGCTCCCCAACCACGGCTTCCACGGCTCCGTCGATACCGCGTTTGATGTCCATGGGGGAATGACCCGCGGCCAACATCTTGATCCCTTCACGGTAAATGGCCTGAGCGAGAACAGTTGCCGTGGTGGTGCCGTCACCGGCCACATCGGACGTCTTGGAAGCGACTTCTTTGAGCATCTGCGCGCCCAGGTTCTCGAATCTGTCCTCCAGTTCGATCTCTTTGGCGACGGTTACGCCGTCCTTGGTCACGTTGGGAGATCCCCAGGACTTTTCGAGGATTGCGTTGCGGCCTCTGGGGCCAAGGGTGGATTTGACGGCATCAGCCATGATGTTCACGCCACGGAGTATCTTGTCCCTGGCCTGCTGTTCGAAAAGAATTATCTTTGCAGCCATCTATGTGCTCCTTCTTGAATTTTCCTTATCATGTGTACGAGAATTCTCTTTCGGATACTTATCTGTCGCGAGTCGCTCAGGACTCCACCAATCCCAGGACGTCGTCCTCTTTCATGATGAGATACTCGATGCCTTCGATCTTGATCTCACTTCCCGAGTACTTACCGAAAAGGATGGTGTCTCCGGCCTTGAGCTCCAGAGGGATGATCTTACCGTCTTCAGTGCGCCTGCCGGCACCGACGGCGATGATTTTGCCCTGCTGGGGCTTCTCTTTGGCACTGTCGGGGAGAATGATTCCTCCCTTGGTCCTTTCCTCTGATTCTACCCTCTCGACGAGGATTCGATCATGTAGAGGACGGAATTTCATTGGTGTAAACCTCCTGGTAATTGACGTGGTACGAGCGCGGCTCGTTGTTAGCACTCTCCTTAAGTGAGTGCCAATGACTGAGGAAATTGTCAACCCCCCTGTAAGAAAAATGGCACTGGAAGCGGCGAGTTTTTTTGTGGCCACTCGGGCAAGGCGGTCCGGAATCGGCGGTTCGGGGTCGGTGGAATTCTTCATCAACTGCAGCATAAAATGAGAAGACCGGCACGTTGCCGGTCTGCAAACCAGATCGCTTCCTTGTTTCGAACCGTTTGCCGCCTCAGAGACCAGGAATCCCGGTGGATCCCGTCGTGCTGCGCGCAACCGGCACTCCGATCCTGTGAGTTTCCCGAGACCGGTGCCTTGGTGCTATTTTTCGGAAACACGGTTCCGGAACGCAACCGATTTCAGGATGACCTCGAATGGTCCCAAATCGTCACCCCGAGCGAAAGCCGGGGGCCAGATATTCGGAGCAGCCTGGATTCGTGCCTCCGCATGAATGACGGAGAGAGAGTGTGTTCGATTATGAACAGATACCTTGGCAGGGCCCGCCAGGGGTGAAATGCGCGTGCGAACGCATGGAACCGAACACTTAGGGTTTCTTCCCCACCTTGGCTTCGAGCTCCAGGATTTCCTCTCTCAATCGTTTTCGAGCGGATTCCTTTTCCTCTATCTTCAGGGCCATGCGGTACCATCTGAGAGCGTTCTTGGGATCGCCCTTCTGGCGACAGACGTATCCGAGATGCTTGAGCGCCGCCAAGTTATCGGGGAACTGGCCGATGATGGCGCTGAGGTCTTTGACCGCGTCGTCATACCGTCCCAACTGCTCCAAAATGTACGCCCTATTGCCCAGGGCTTTCACCATGCGAGGATTCAAGTCGATGATCTTGCTCAAATCCTCGAGGGCCTTTTCGTGCTCTCCCGTGTCGAAGAAGAGGGCGGCCCTATTGATCAGGGTAGTGGTGTTCCCGGGCTCGAGCGCCACTGCCTTGTTGAAGTCCTTAATTGCATGAGAAAAATCTCCCTGGAGCCTGTAGGCCATACCGCGGGCGACGTAGGCCCCGGCCAGGTTGGGTGCCAGTTTGATGGCCTGGTCCAGATCCCTGCGCGCTTTGCCGAGATGTCCCTGGGCCAAATAGATTCTTCCACGATTGTACAAGGCTGCGAGGTCTTTGGGGGACCCTTTTAGGCTCGCATTGAAAAGCGTCAGCGCTTGATTGAGATCTCCTGCGTTCGCCTTTTCGATGCCCACTCGCGTGGTTTCCGACACCGAGTCGCCGGCGGTACGAGGCTTATCCGCGGTCCAACCCGGCATAGCCGTCAAAATACCCATCCATCCCGCCACGAGAATCGGTGCCCACTTTAGACTGCTTATCTTCATTGTTGCGTCTCTGCGACGGTTGTCTTCAGGTGCCCCGTGCGGTTTATTGGCGTCGTGCACGGCGCGGAGCGTCGGCGCGACTCACGGTGTGGTTCGAGCCGGCAGAGGCCCCGTGGAGGAAGAAGGCGAAGAAGTCCTTGGAATAGCTGTCCTCGTAGCGATTGAGCGTGTACTTGGACTGTTCCGGGGAGAGCCTGATTTTTCTCACGAGGTTCCCGAAGGAATCTCTTATGTACAGATTGCCGACTATGTTTGACGGATTGGCATCCGCGTGTATTCCTCGAACACACCCGGCGAGCACCAGGGCTTTGGCCAAGTCCTTGCTGCCTATGTGATGCCCGATGGCGAAGACCAGATTGCCATCCTGCCTGATGCCGAACGCGCTGCGGTCGGCCACGAACCAGAAGTGCTTCCCGTCCTGGTCCTTTCCGCCGCCGCCCAATAAGAAACCCATGCCGATTTCGGAGTCTTCGAGACGACCTTTCTTGAGGACTTCACGAACGACCATGCCGTCTTTGACGATGAGATGTCTTAGCTGGCGCGCATCGGTGACCAGAGCCAGGGGGATATCTTTGGACCATTCCCTCACATCCACGGACCCGTCCTTGTACACTATGAGGGTTGCCATACCTTCCTGGAGAGGGTAAACCTGTTTGCCTCGATAGACCGCCCCGGCACCATTGGAGTGACGCTGTTGCCACATTGCATTGGTCACCACGGCGATTCTGCCGCGCAGGTCGGTCTCCACTTCCGAGCTTGCCAACGAGGCTCCCGGTTCCTGCGACCCCACATAGTACTGCATGAAGGTCTTGCTCATATCGATGACCATCATGTAGACGATCGCGTTGGGGAAATCGACGCTCGGACGGTAGAAGGTTTTATAGACAACGGGCCTGCCTGCCGCATCCCGCGGCGAGCCGGAACACTCCCACACCCCTTCTCCGGGTAGAACCGGTGAAGAATAGAGGGGTTTGATGTTGTCCAATTTGAGCATGTCCAGAGGGTCCCGGGCGAGGAGTTGAAACTCCCCGGTGTCCGGAAGCGCAACGGTCTCCGGATTTACGGCACGCGCCGGAGCGATCTGACTCTTTTTTCGTTTGTGCTTTGACCTCGTGTCGGTCTTGGACCGATCGGCTTGAGCAAGCATCACGAAGCCCCGTTGGGGATCGGCAGTAAGAGCGGACTCTGCAGATCGATTTCCGGACAGGGCGCTCACAAGTCCCGGCCCGTCCGTCGGTCCTTCTGCGCGAATCAACGGCGTGGCAAGAAATAAGACGACCGACACGATGGCGGATATTACAAGTAGACGCAATTCAGCCACCCTCTAATAAAAGTAGTTTATACGGGAATGCTACCAGTATTCGTTCCTTATACACCAAAATACGCAGGATTTCAATACGAATCAGCCTTTTACAGCAACGAAGAGTCTGATGATTTGGATTGCGGTGAAGTTGAAGGGTTGAAAAGAGTTGAGGGACTCGGAGGTATAGGGGACAGAGGTGTCCTTATGCGATGGATTGGCCATCGATTGTGCTGCCTTTTAGTGGTGTGGGGACCGGGGAAAACTGGGAGGAGCGACATTCGGGTCAGGAGGTGTCAGGGCAAAATCGGATCTGGAACCGGCACTGCATGACTTGGTCCATGGCGGCGGCGGTCAGTGCTGCGTTGCGCCACGCCTCCAAGAGGCGACCGGCGAGGTTCTTGAGCGCACCCATGGCCTTGCGGCCCGATGTTCCCAGCAGACTGCCATGGTAGAGTAGTTGAGCAATAGTATGGGCGATCTGCAAGAGATAGTAGAATATCTTCGCAGCGTTGGGATTGGTCGTATAGGCGTGCTCCAGACGGTATCCCCCGGTCTTCTGGGTGTTAAACCCCTGATTTTCAATGGTCCATCTTCTCCTCCCTCCATCATTTGCCAGAGCGATCACGTTTTTTTTGGAGACCCTGAGGTTGGTTACCCACCTCCAGGTGCTTCGGGATGGTCGGCCTCGTTTGTCCGGCTTTGTTTCGATGCACTCAAGGGCTTGGAGCGCGTGGTCTCGTTTGCCCGAGTCAGTGTAGAGTATCTGGTCCGCCCATCGGAACACCTGGTCTATCTCTCGGTTCTTTCCCGTACGCAATGACAACCGGTTGTAGGATTGCAAGGCACTGAGGGCCCGGAATTCCTGATTGACCGATGGTAGGTCTTTGTCGGTGAGAACGATTATGAACCCCCAGTCGTAGTTCTTGCAGATGTGAAAGACCGGGCCGCAGGCGTAGAGTCCATCGAGAGTGAGCAGAATCGGCAGACGAGGAAAGGCTGCTTTCAGGCGCGGGGCCAGTCGATAAAAAGCCTTGAGCTCACAGTCCTGTTTCTTGAATTGCTCTCCGGGATTTTCGATAAACTCACTCATCACAGAAAAGGCGAATCCGTTCGGACCGACCAGCTTCGCCTCAAGAACCTTATGATAGTATGTGGTCTTGCCGTTTTGGGTCTGCGTCAGACAATGGGGACAATGGCGTTCGGAGAAAGTCACGGTACCGGTGCCGTCAACCGCGACAACGAAATACTTGTCCAAGACGCGACATGAATACAGGACCTTCTTGCGAATGAGGGCTCGGACCATACGGCAGATGACTCGTTGGAAATCTTCCGGGTCGCAGATCATGAACGCATCGTTGAGCGTGTCGCCGTGAGGCACGGTATCCACTCCGAACAGCGTGTGGAAGGTTGCCGCAGACGGGAGGGTATGGAGCATCCGCCTGATTTGGCGACGTGCGCCCAAATGGCACAGGAACATCAAGATTCCCGTAAAGGCGAGAGCAGAGATAGGGTAGGTGATCTGATTGGGTGAACGTCGGTCCGTGACCTCGGACAACAGCCCCTTGAAGTCGCCAAAGAAGTGTCCGATTGTTCCGAAAAGGGCCTTGAGGAGCTCGATCTGATCATTCATCGGCAAATCGAAAAAACGCTGATTTGCGAGATGATCTATGATATCTGAGTGCTTGCGAGCCGCGCGTGGAAGCTTCATCGGCTACCTCCCCTCTATGTCAACTCTTGGGAGGTCATAATCCACCGCGGCTAAATTTCCTATAAAGCTACGCGAGCGCGCAAAAATAATTCTATGGCACCAGACATCTGTTCATAATACGCGAATATCGCGGTCAGTTTTCCGCGAAATATTTTGGCTCTTCAGAGCTG
>JBGSJS010000067.1:0-93538 GCA_041741735.1 Desulfomonilaceae bacterium
GTATTCATCGCCGGTCCTCCTTCGGCAAACATCGTCTCACAAACGCCATGTATACCGTTCGGGGACCGGACGCCAACATTTTCTCATCCTCATCTACAAGATTTCATTCACCTTATCTCTGACAAGAAATCGCGGCACTCATCCGGATGTGTATTGGGATGTGGATGGGCAATCCGAAGATTTTGACCGAGACAAGCTCGAAGGAAGATTGGTGAACGGAAAGTTCGAGGATCGCAAGATCGGGGACTGGCATAATTACATGGCGGTGGCAGCGCGCAATGAAGTCTTATCGAAGTTGAAGGGCAGAGGGGCTATGCCCAAAGATCCGAAAGGCATTCGTGCCCTGCGTCCCCCGAGGAGGTAACAATGGCAACGCCTAAATCCAAACCACGGCCTCGAACCGCGGAAGAATGGAAAGAAGCACGCAGAGAAAGATATCGGAACGCAGGTGACAGTGGAGGTTTTCGGGTACTCCCACGCAAAGTAGTGGATTCCGACGCGTTCAACGAATTGAGCAAGTCAGCCAAGATAGTACTGATTTTAAGCCTGTCTCAGCTGGATTATTGGTACAAGAAGAACCATAGGGGATTACCGAAAAGGGAAACGTCCGTGGGTCCCTTGCGCAATGAAGGACGCTTCTCCCTTCCCAACAACTTGCTAAAGGAAGCGGGTATTAGGGGAGAAGACACGATTGCCCGTGTACGCAAAGAGCTCGTAGCCGTAGGATTCTGGGAGACCGTAGAAACGGGGAGCGTGTTCAACTCCGCAGTGTTCCAATGGTCAGACAACTGGCTCACGTATAATCAGCGGAGCAAGCATGAAAGGAAGCAGCTCAAGCCCACTGATAAACAACCGGGCTACTGCCACTATCCCAACATATTGAAATACAATGATAATCTTAAAGCCATGAAAGATTCGCACACACTCACGGACTGCACTGATATTGAAGAGGAAGACAATATGTACCCTGTACAGTTTGTACTGTTCCCTGAGTTACTCGCACGTTGAGCACGATATCCACGCAGAAAAGAAATACATAGTATATGGTACCTTAAGTTTAAGTGTGATTTTACCAGTGGGTGTATAGCGTAGGTAAGTGTGAAAATCAAAGCCGATTAACTATCACTTCTTGGATTTTCAAAGCAAAATGACACTTTTCACTTTGATTTTCACAGCGAGTAACGAATTGGGATAGCATTGTATCAAATTAGACAAGACATGCGAGATGGCAGGAAATACATAGAGACGTAAAATAAGGCACCTGAGAGCAAAATAGAACGATTTTACGGTTTAGGTTAACTTTCCCCTTCGAAAAGTAAAACTTTCGCGTATGGCGTTCTCGTTAAGCGAAAGAACGGCAGCCCCGACCCCTGTCTACTCCGGCAGTGGGGTGTGGGGCACAAGGCGGGTGTATTCCCGCACCAAGTGAGGCGCAGGCCAAGCAAGGAAATTGATACGGAGGAAAAGATGAATGACGAACGACGAATTGAGAAAGGAGTTGATGAGTGCCGTTGAGGCGGCCGAATTGCTGAAAGTGACCAAAAGAACGATTCTGAAATGGGCGAGGGCGGGGAAAATTGAGCGCGTCAAAATTTCTCGGCGCGTGGTGCTGTTCACCGCAGAGGCCGTAGATAATTTCTTGAAAGCCAGAACGAATGGAGTAGAATCCGCAGGCACGGATCATAGACGGGCGGGCCGAAAGGCCAGCCCGGCGAAAGAAACGAAGAGGGGAGGTGGTGCAAAGCATTCAGGGGAATCTTGGCGAGACCTCAGACAGGAGGTTTCGTCATGGGAATCATGAAAATCGGCGACAAGTTTTATGTCTCGTTCAAATGGAAAGGGAACCGTGTCCGCACGGTAACACCCGCAAGGAATGAGGCGGATGCAAAGAAGATCGAGAGGGCCGTAAAGACCGCCTTCAAGATCGGAACCTTTGGACACCTAACCCCTCCCGAGCAACAGGTAGTTGTCCGCACGTACGAGAACAACGGCTGGGTATTGCCGCCTGAACTTGCCCGACCGGAACCCGAAGAGGAATTGACCTTGCTCAAAGCCGCGAAGGAGTTTCTGAAAGCTGATCCAAGGCACAGAGCCGAACGAAATCTGTACGCCATTGATCGGCTGATGGAATACTTCGGCGAAGGCGTTCCTCTCAGGGACATCAAGGTTCCTCAGCTACGAACTTACAGGAGAGTGAGGAGCGAAAAGGTCGAACACGGAACCATCAACCGTGAGATGGGAGTAATGTCGGCCATATTTCGCGTCCAAATGGAGAAAGAAGCTCTCGAGTTCAATCCGTGCATGATGGTGGACCGTTTGCCCGAGAACCAGAGGGATGCGTATCTATCATGGGAAGACTTCCAACGACTGCTTGAGCACTCTTGGTGGATACGAGACGTCCTTGTGATGCTTTACTACACGGGGATGCGCTTCGGCGAAGTTGTCGGGCTACGCTGGGAGATGTACAGACCTGAGCGCAGGATGCTTGTTCTTCCTCCAGAGGCTACGAAGGAAGGCAAGAGCTTGAAGAAGATCCGTCTCAGGCCCAAAAGGATACCGCTGAGACAGGAAGCTTTCGATCTGTTGGAATCCTTACGGGCTGGCAACGGGACCAACGTGGTGCGGGGAATGGGGTTGGTTTTCACGTATTGCGGGAGGTACCACAACCGTGACGGCACCTACCAAGGGAAGCCGATAACGCGGTCCATGATCCGCAAGGCGTGGGATGCTGCTCTGGTCAAGGCCGAGCTGAAAGGGCTGCAAGTAAGGGACCTGCGTCACACGTGGAAGACCAACACACAACGCTCAGGCATGGACCCTACCGTACGGAATATGATTGTGGGCCACTCCTCAGAACGCTCCGTGGCGGATAGGTACATCAGAGTGTCGGACGAGGAACTATTGAAGGCCGTGGATAGCATGAGGTTCGACAATGGATGGACTGAACTCGATATGGTCGAAGAAGGCTAGACTTGATGGCCCCGATGCAAAAGGGGCCAAAAAAGTGCCAAAAGAGTCGAAGGAAAGAAAAAAGGTCACGGTGCTTCGTGACCTAGCTAAGAAGGATTTCAATGGGTTAGGTGGTAGGCGGGAGAGGATTTGAACCTCCGACCCCTGCCGTGTGAAGGCAGTGCTCTCCCCCTGAGCTACCCGCCCGAACGCACAAAGAATACGCCTACGCACCGAGCCTTGTCAAGGGCAAATCTGATCGACCGGCAACCGTTCCCTCACATGCTTCACGCGAAGGGCCGGAACCTTGCCATTACGTCCGCGACTTTTCCACTAGGTTCGCTTTTATCGGACTCCATCTCCGCAGCTCGCCCCGGACGCCGTTTCGCGATGTCACCCCTTTTGCGGCGCTTCCTTGAGATCATGCCGACCCGCGCCCGCGTCGGGCAACCGAATGTCGGGAATCCGTGCAGCGGCACCTCTTTGACCGGTCTATTCCTCCAACTCGCTTCTCGCATGCAGAATAAGATCGCATGGCACCTCGCCGTTGCCGGGACCGGAACCTCTTACGACGACCCCGATTCGGTCTTCCCCTACCGGCTTCAGTTTGTCAAGATCGGTGCCCAACCTCCTGTAATGATTTTGTAAAGCCGTTGGCGGCAACGATGCCGGCTTGAAGGTCGGACATGGGCGTCCGGAGATCCTCCAGTCCCCGCGCATCGACCTAAAACGGGGCACCCGCATCTATACCGGCCTTAATAATCCTGGAATCGCTGTTCATGCGCCCGTAGCCTCGATGAAAGGCCGGACCGCGCCACGCTTGGAATCTCTATAAACAGGATGCTTGGAGCGGATGACACGACATCCGTCCGTGGCAAGGCGATGGGGGAGGAATGGCAAGAGAGTGACCTGTCCCGAAGAAAAGACGGCAATCTCGGGAAATAGGTCCATGGCCGAAATTCTCCTTACGTGGACATTGATGTTGACAGCGATTTGCCTAATGCCTATGATGGAAGCCGGGAATGAACCGTATAACGGCTGGCTCCCGTTTCAGTCTAGTGAACAGACTTATCGACTATGGGAAGCCCTGACCTGGGAACGACTACCATCAAACTCAAGGAAGCTTTAGCCCGTTTTGTCGGATCCATTCTCAGGGGTGGGGGAAGAGCTCCCACATGAATCTTCAAAGGTTGATCTTACTGTGCAGCACGTTGGCAGCGGGCTTCCGGGTGACAGTTAATCCGATAAGAAGACCCGTGTCAAGCTCATCGGGGAAACGCGCATCAGTTTGCCGCCGATGTCCCCGTCGATTGCCGACGGGCGATCCACGCAGGGCTTGAGACCGGATTTCGAGGAGCACTCATGCGCTTGCCGTCGGGATGCACCCTTTACAATCAATCCCCTTTTCGGCGGACCGGAAAGGGAGTGTGCCATTGCACCGGGGGCAAGGATTGCATAGCACTGCCGGGCTCGGAATCGTGCCAGTCGGTTTGCTCGGGCGATACCGGCGCCGTCCTGGCGGCCTTGTCGGCTCAGCTCACCACTGCGTCCATCGGTGGCACCGGATCGCTTCCCATAGGCGAATTCTTCACGGGGAAGGACGAGAGTTGGCCTTTGAGGAAGAGAGACTCAGGTCCGGTAATCGTTTGTTCCCCTTGGGAGCGCCTAAGGCCGACCGATATCGGGAACGATTGGGAGCACGTCCGATGAGCAAGAGCAGGTAACTGCAGAGGGAAAAGCACTCGGAACAGCGAGAGCGCCGTCGCGCGGGAGGAACTCCGCGACGCTTATTGTTTGCAGGAGGAGGTTGTATGACCACGAGCAAATGGGTCCAGATGGGAACTATCTTGAGCCGTCAAGCAGAGCATTATCCCGAAAAGATCGGTTGTCAGGACAAGAACCGGGATTTAACCTTCAAGGAATGGAACGAGCGCAGTTGTCGGCTCGGCAGGGCGTTGACGACCATGGGATGCGGGTACGGCGATCGTTTTGCCATCATCGCCTTCAACCGCGTCGAATGGATGGAAATGTACGCGGGATGCGCCAAGACGGGGCAAATCTGCGTGCCCATCATGTTCAGGCTCGCCGGTCCCGAGATCGAATATATCGTGAACGATTCCCAATGCAAGGCATTCATCGTCGAGAAGGCCTTTGTGGACCTCGTCGACTCCATCAGGGGCAACTTGCCGGTACCCCCGGGGAACTATATTTTCCTCGGTCAACCGGGTGATCCGACACCGGCGGGCTATGTCTCGTACGAAGAATGGCTTGCAGCATCGTCACCCGATGAGCCCGAGGTTCTGGTGGATGCGGCGGACCCTTGGACGTTCATGTACACCTCCGGAACCACAGGCAAACCCAAGGGGGTGGTCAGGACCCACGAGAGCTACATGGCGATGTACTACCTGAGCAACGCCAACATGTTCGTGCGGCCCACGGACAAGGCCCTCATGGTGATGCCCATGTGCCATGTGAACTCGATCTTCTACTCCTTCCCATACACACTCGTCTCGGCCGGAGTCTGTGTGTACAACGAATCGAGTTTTAATCCCGAAGACTTCCTGGCCACAGTCGAGAAACACAAGATCACCTTTACCTCATTGGTTCCGACCCACTACATCATGATCCTTTCCCAGCCGGAAGAGATAAGGAAGAAATTCGACGTTTCCAGCATGCGCCAGATGCTGATTTCCTCGGCCCCGGCTCGTAAAGACACCAAGGTGGCCATATTGGACTTCTTCAAGAACGCGGAGCTCTGGGAAGCGTACGGGTCCACCGAGGCGGGCCTGGTCACCCTGTGCAGGCCGGAGGACCAGTTACGAAAGCTGGGAACCATCGGACGGGAAATCTTTGGTGTGGATCGGATCAAGGTTCTCGACGAGATGGGGAACGAGGTGCCGGACGGTCAGGTGGGTGAGCTGTATGCCAGGACGCCGATGCTCTTCAAGGAATACTGGAATCTTCCGAAGAAGACCCAGGAGGTATTTCACGGGGAATGGTTCACAGCGGGCGACATGTGCTATCGCGATCCCGAGGGCTTCTACGTTCTGGTGGATCGAAAGGCCAACATGATCATCTCGGGCGGCGAGAACGTCTATCCCTCCGAAGTGGAAGACGCCGTGGGGTCTCACCCATCGGTCAAAGACGTCGCGGTCATCGGTATTCCCCACGACAAGTGGGGAGAGGCTATCCACGCGGTTGTCATACTCAACTCGGAATCGGAATCTCAGGAATCGTTGAAGGACGAGCTTAAGAAATTCGCTCGCACCAAGATTGCAGCGTACAAAGTCCCCAAGACCATCGATTTCATCGAGGACGATGAAATGCCCCGAACGGGTACCGGCAAGATACTTCATCGGATTCTGAGGGAGAAATACGGCACCTGGAGCCAGAAACGGTAGAGCGGGCTACTGACGCAACCATACCGAGGAGAATGTGCGGGGAAGGTAAATGCAGAGAAGCCTTCTCCGCACCCTCCAAGGATGACTTATGTTTTGGCTCCCTACCATCGATGACGGCGAGGCCCGCAGCGCCACGCCCAGACGCGCTTGACGCAATGCCCATGCCTCCAACGAACGCATCTCTTGACCCATCGACACCGACCATACCCCCAAGCAGTCATGACGGGACCGGAGGAGCCGGTTACCAGATCGTTGCCCGGGGCGTTGGCCCGTATGTCTGTCTGCAACGCTACATTGCCCGATACGGGGACGTTCCTGTCTCCGGCGATCGCTGCTGTGGTCAGCACGGTCACCGCGCCTATAACGGCTGCGAATACGACAATGTTCAGCAGTCTTCTCATGGGGACGGCCCTCCTCTCACTTTTACTCTTATAGTATAGTGTCGTATCACCGGACTGCAAGGAAGACGACCGAATGAAGCCCCCAAATGATTCGGCCCGCGTGCAACGGCCCTTTCCCTCAGCGGGATATCCGCTCCCTGCAGCCTTCTTTTTTCTTTGTCTCGTTATTCCGCCATCAGGCTCAATGTGGCAAGAATCGATTTGGGGTCTATGTCGTGCTGCATCCGGGAAGTGGGGATTTCGAACAGTTTGCCTCGCGGCCCTGAAGAAATGAGATCCAGATCCTTTTCCGTAAAGTGAAACGGCCCGGTCGGCTTCAGAGTCTGCCGATCGATCCAGTTGCCGGTCACGGAGATGTTACGGTAAGGATAACCGATGGGAATGCCCACGTAGATGCGAACCGTGCTCGACGCAGCCGTGTAAACGTCGCTATTGTCGGCCTTCATGGCCACGATCCGTCCCAACACGGCGTATCCCATTCCTCTGAAATGCGCCTCGTACTTCACGAAAAAGGCTTCCCTGTCCGGGATATCCTGTTGCCGCGCCGCCGATCTCACCACGATCGGCCCGTCAAGCCCCCTGAATTGGACGGTGTACCCCAGAAATCGCGATCCTCCGCTCCCTCCCGGGCTTGTCACGAAGTCGTAAGCCTTCTCTTGGCCCGCAACCTTGTAACCGGAAAAAGCTTGCTCCAGGCGCATATTACCCAAGTGCTCGTCCGGGGGAAAACCCGTCGGAGTTACCACTTGCAGGGTCAATCCGGAGTGCATGCGATAGAACGCGGGTGTATCCCAACTGAGGATCGGTAAGGAAGAGACCATAAAGGAGCCGTTGGGAACCCCGCTCATCAGGCCGCCTCGCATGGCGTCCCGAATGAGTGCTCGGTGGTAATGCTCCACATAGTTGTACCGCTGAATCACCATACGGTTGCTGTTGTACGTGATTCCGCACATCACAACACCCGTCAGGGCGATTGCCGCCACGGTAATCCGTCGGGCACTCCCACGGAACCGCTCGGCAAACCGATAAGCAGCGACAATTGCGGCCAGTACCAGCATGGCCGTTCCGTAGCTGCTCACGTACACCGGGAGGTAACCGAGTCCCCACGTGAGCTCTTTTTGATACTTCCCGGAAAAAGAAATGAGGACACCCGGCAGGAGCCAGAAACAGATCCCCAGCAGCAGGAGGGCACGGACCGCCGTATCCGATTCAGATCGCTTTGCTTCAAATGCCGTTTCCGATGTGAAGCACCACAGGATGGTCCAACCCACGCAGAGGACGACCAAGTCGTTAAAGAAATACGTGCGTGCGTATTCCCAGGACTGGGAGAAAGCATCGGTGGAGAAGAAATAACTTAATGGAATTGCGGAGTACACTTGTTTTGCAAAGGTGGCTGCCCAGGCGGTCGGTGAGGGATTGAGGCTTATCCCCTCGTAGCTTGTCCCGAAAAGAGACCTGACGATCAGGGTGATGGCCAGGTTGGCGACGGCCAAGGCGCAGAAAGGCCCGGCAGTCTTAAGGATACGGCGGAGATCGGCCTTACCGAAATGGACCAGTGCCACCGCAAAATGGGCAATCCAAAACGCAAGAAAAGCTTCGTACGTCAGCAGGCAAGCGCCGTATGCAGCGAGACTCAGGACAAGGAGCATCACCCGGGATGTCCTCAAATACTTGATGAACGCGATCAAGGAGAGAAGGATTGCCGTGAATTCCAGTTGCATCAAGTAATAATAGGCAAGTATGGGATCGTGGTAGATCCTGAGCTGCAAGAAGAGCGGCGGCAACAACATGGACAGGAGACCCACCCAGCGGGATGACGTCAAGACCCTGACAAACCAGCCGAAGAGTACAACGTTCATGAGGACGAAGATTACGGCGAAAGCTTTGTACAGGTGTTGGTCCAGATAGTAGAAGACCGGGTAGTAGTAGACCATCAGCGGGTACCATCGTCCACCGCTTACGTAGTCCTTGACCGTACTCCAGCATATCTGACCGATTGAAGTGTTCGACAGGAGGACTGTCCCCCTGAGAGTGGACTCAAGCCAAGAGTCGTCTCCCAGGTAGGGGCTGTCCAGCACCGGAATCATGTTCGCTGCATTGAGCAGTACGGCCAGAAGAATGAGATAGGTGAACGATCTGGTCTGTGACATGGGAACGCGATCTCTCACAGCGTTTTCACTGAAATCTCAGCATGATAAGCATAAACCGAGAACGCGACGAGAGAGGCGAGGCCGCTTATCGGGATCACCGCGCAGGCCGTCCGTCCTCGGTCCTCATCCTCTTGCAGACTCACCATGCATCACCTATCGGGGGATCTCGACGGGCGCTTCAAGTACTGCCGGGCACTCAGGGTCCAGTACGCCGATGTGCCGTCCGTCGATCGTCTCCAAAAAAGCGTGATGTCAAAGGTTAAACGATCAAGTATTACCACGGTTTCTGTCGAATGTCACCACTTTGAGCCCCAAAAACATCGGGGATACTGAAATCCCTTTCCTCGCTGAGACAATTTTCTGGGAAATCCCTTTGCGGTGACCTGCCAACACCCCGTACCGTTTGCCATAGCGATTGATTGTCACGCTGGGGGAAGCGGCCTGTCGGCAATGTTTTCGATTCGCTCACGCGCCCTTTCTTTGCTCGCGGAAGGTGCATCGGTGGCAGGGCGACGCCTCGACTATTTGGGAGGTCTTACTACGAGGGAAAGAACGTCCGTGTCCAAATCGGCCGGAATCCCATGAGGTACCGTGAGATTGGGCAATGTGTGCCCGTGGAGAAAGCGCGAGACCACGGGGATGGGGTTGTCTTCGGTGAGCTCCAAGGCAATCTTTTCAACGGTTGAACCGAGATTTCCGTTATCGTCGGGACCGACGAAATGTCCCAGCACCATTCCGCCGATGAGTGCGAGAGCTCCCGCAAGCTTCAATTGGGTGAGCATTCGATCTATGCGATAGGCGGGCTCGTTGATGTCCTCGAGAAGCAGAATCGCATCAGTGTAATCGGGACAGTGTGGGGTTCCCAACAACGCGGCCACGAGGGAAAGGCAGCCCCCGACGAGCACGCCCGACGCCCTTCCGGGTCTCAGCACATGGACTCCCGGGGACGAGATGAACAAGTCGCGAGGCTCGATGGGCCGGGTCAAGGCTGTCACGAGACTTTCCGCGGACACGGAATCGAGCCCTGCTGCCACCTGTCCGGCGGGCATGGGCCCCGCAAAGGTCACCAATCCGGCTCGGGTGAAGAGCGATAGCTGGAGTGCCGTGATGTCGCTCATTCCCAGAAGAATCTTCGGATCGGCTTTGACGGCCTCGATGTCTATGGAGTCCAGGATGCGCATGACTCCGTATCCCCCCCTTGCGAAGCATACGCCTCGGACCGGAGGTTCCCTCAACATGGCGTTCAGGTCCCAACATCGCTGACTGTCGGCACCGGCCAGGTATCCGCACCGAGCATTGACGTTGCAGCCCGCAAGAACGCGAAAACCTTGTCGCTGGAGGAATTCAATACCCATATTGAGGAGGTCTGTGTCGGCAGGACCCGAAGGCGCCACGATCCCCACCACGTCGCCGGGCCTGAGGGGCCCGGGAATAAGTAGTCCTTCACGGCCGAGTGCGGCAATCTTCTGATTCACGGAAGCGATCCTCCCCAATTCTTAATTAGCGCCGCCCATTGAAATTCGCGGCATCTTTCGAGTGGAAGGCCGGTGAGCCTTCGCCGGCATTGTCGCCGGAGATCGGCGCTGACCTTCGAAGAACAGCGGCGGCTGCTTGAGACTTATTGCAGGCCCGAAACGGAGCGCAGGAGGCTATCCGTAGGCCTCCCGATGACCTCAAGGGTTCTCCACGTTTTCCGCAATTTTCAAAGCGCTCCGCTATAACCATCGATTGCCTTTACACAAAGCAGTTGGTAAAATCAACAGAGGAGGTGTGATGTCGCTCATTCTTCATGTGGAAGACGAGAGCTCCGTGAGGCTTCTCTACAAGGAGGTCTTTGAGGAGCTGGGGTACCGGGTCATTCAGGCCTCATCAGGTGAAGAGGCCCTCAAAATGCTTCGTGGCAGTCGTCCGGACCTGATCATTCTCGATCTTAAAATGCCCGGGATAGGGGGGCGTGGATTTCTCGACAAGTTTCAAAGGATGAAGATCGAGATTCCCGTTGTGATCAGTACTGCCTATCCCCATATGACGGGAGATCCTGCGGCCGAGATCGCCGATGCCTTCGTGGTCAAATCAGGAGATATGGCCGATCTCGTGGAAGCCGTCCGGAATCTGCTACCGACCAAGCCCACGCGCGCAACGTAGGAGAGACGATGCACTTCGGGTGAATGTCACAGCCTCACTTTCCTGAAAACCAAGCTCCATTCGCCATGCCCGTCACCACAGACCTACCGACGAACCCGCCGGCGATTTCCGAGTCGCTCCCAATTTCCTAGAGCGGCATCAAATCCGTCTGTTTGAGGGCCTCGTACACGACGATCCCCACTGACGTGGAGAGATTCAGGCTACGGACCTTGTCGGTATGAATGGGAATGCGTGCAATCCTTTGCGAATAGCGCCCGAACAGTTCCACAGGCAGGCCGGTAGTTTCCGGACCGAAGAGTATGTGATCGTCGGGACGGTAGGTTAAGGTATGATAGATCTCGCCCCGTTTGCTGCTCGTAAGTACCATCCGATCCGGTTCCGTTGCGGCCAAATATTCCTCCAGATCGGTCCACACTCGCAAATCGAGCTTGGGCCAGTAGTCCAACCCTGCTCGCTTGAGGGACCGATCGTCAAGGCGGAAGCCGAGAGGCTTCACGAGGTGCAGCCGCGCGCCCACAGCGCAGCACAAACGCCCGATATTGCCGGTGTTGGGGGGAATCTCCGGATGAACGAGGACCACGTGCAGCATGGGACCTTTCAGCACAGGACTTCCGTCACGAGTCCGGCCACGTCGGTAATACGAGGGGCGGGCAAACGCTCGGGCAGGGTGGAGTCGTTTACGATAAGGAACGCGTCGTCGTGGGTGTGCATACCGGTGAAGATGTCTGTCATTGTGGCGGATGTTGCCGTCAGCCAAGCTTTCGGGTCGTACCCGCGTCGGGGTATCACTATCAAATCCGGAGCCACAGAGAGCAGGGCCCCGGTGTAAACTTCCTCTTTGGTGAGGACGTCGGAAAAGACCGTGTCCTCCCCTCGGTCGGCTCCCGACGGATCGGTGATTCCCAGGTCCGCAAGACGCAGCCCCTTCAACTCGTTCCGGATTTTTTCCCGAACGATCGGGACTTCTCCCGGAGCTACCGCTCCCCGGGGGAATCGCTCCTTCGAGTTGATATAGATTCTCGTGGGGTCCATCGCGAAGGCCACGGATCGGGGGTGAATGTCGGAGGGGGTGCGAGGCGAGGGTAGCGCAAAGGAAAGATGCCCCAGGCTCCGCAGGATGTAATTGAGGTACACCTGGGTCTTGAGGCGCGTGAATCCGTGGTCGGAGAGGACGATCAACCTTGTCGCATTTCCCAGCCTATCGGCAAATCGGCCGAAGAACGTGTCCACCCGCCGATAATATTCCATGAAATCGTTGTGGAACGCGTGCCCGGCATCTTCCGCCGCGTCGAAGAAGAAATGGTGCAGGCGGTCGGTCCCCGTTATGACGCCGATGAAGAGATCCCAGGGCTCGCTTCCCATGAGATCGAGCATCACCCGTTCTCGTATGGCGAGCGTCTCGTAGAGGTCATTGAAGAGGAATCTCCTATCTTCGCGTCCTTTCATCGCATCCACATCCGTCCTGTAATCCATTGATTTCAGCCATGGGATCAGTGTTGCGGGATAGACGGACCGTTCGAGCACCGGCACGACAAAGCCGGCGATGAGCACTCCATTCAGCGGTCTGGCCGGATACGTGAACGGAAGGTTGACCACCACGGCCCTTCTTCCCGACAGCATCTGCCAAAGGGGCGGACACCTGATGTCGTCGAAGGAGGGGAGGTGAAGCTCTATCTTGTCCCGCTTGACGTCGGTAAAACCGAATATGCCGTGATCGCCCGGGTTTTTGCCCGTCATGAACGATGTCCACGCAACGGAGGAGACAGGAGGCAACGTCGTCTCCATGCTCAGGAAAGCCCCCGAGCGCGCTGCTGCGGCCAGATTAGGCATTACCCCGCCGTCGAAAAGCCTTTTCAACAGCGAAAAAGGAACCCCATCGAGTCCCAGTACGGCAACCCTTTGTCTTGCGTTCATACTCTCGTCTCTCGTTGCCGTTTCGTTTCAGGCACGGAAGTGTACCGGGGATCGGCCTTCCGACACTACACTCTCAGTCTCATCTTTCTCGGGGGATGCGCTCCTCCTCGCCTTGAGTCTCTCAAGGAGCGTGTAGGGCAGGGGACCTCGGTCCGGAAAAATCCCCAGACGGACATCGGGTTTGTTGGTGCCGTGAAAATCGGTCCCTCCCGTGACGGCCAGATCGAGCTTGTCCGCCAACTCGAGAAAAAGTCTCGTCTGCTCCCGGGAGTGCCGCGGGTAGTAGGCCTCGATGCCCTTCAGGCCAACGGACCGAAGATCTCTCAGGGTCCGCTCCAGTCCGCCGGCACTATCATAGTTGAGCGAATAGGGATGGGCCACCACGGGGACCCCGCCCGCCTCGGTAATGAGCTCGATTGCCTTGACCGGCGGGAGCTTGATCTTTTCCACATGCGCGGGGGCTCCTCTCTTCAAGTACCGGTCGAAAGCCTCCTGGAGAGACCTGACGTGCCCCTTCCGAAGCATGATCCCTGCCAAGTGGAGCCTCCCCGGCACACCGCCCACAGCCTGCCGGGTCACTTCGTCGTGAGATATGAGAACGTTCTGAGCTCTGAGCAAGGAGAGAATCTTGGGAACGCGTTCCAGCCTTCCCTGAATCAGTTCTCCGAGGCACTCTTTCAGCACCTGATCATCCTGCCGGACAAAGTACCCCAAGACGTGCAGGATGCCATGCGGCCATTGGGCACTGATTTCGACGCCGCCGATCACTTCGACGCCGACGCGATTTCCTTCGGCTCGTGCCGCATCAATTCCCTCCAAGGTGTCGTGATCGGTAATGGCTATGGCTCGAAGCTTCCGCTCGGCGGCAAGGCGGACAACTTCCTCCGGTGAGAGAGTTCCGTCGGACATTGTCGTATGCACGTGCAAATCGATCATCTAATCGTCCGTTTCCTGAAGTCGATCAATCGTGTAAACAGCATATTCCATTCTATGAAAAGAGTCTCGCCGTCGCTTCCGAGCTGCAGTAAGTACTATCTCTTCCGTACCGGCAACTCGATGATGAACCTCGTCCCGCCTCCCGGATTATCCTTCACCCTGATGAATCCGTTATGATCCGAGACGATGGTGCTGACGATGGTTAATCCGAGTCCCGTTCCACCCGGTTTCCTCGAGAAATAGGGCTCGAAAAGCCTCTCTCGATCGTTCGGGTCCACGCCCACACCGTCGTCCGCGACCTCTATCGAGGCAATGGAGAGGATCGGATCGTAGCCCGTGCTCGCCCGAACATTGCCCTTGTTCCCTGTAGCGCCCGAAGCGTTTTCCAGAAGATTGACCATAACCCGTTTTAGCTGTTCCCCGTCCAGGTCGAAAACCGGAATCGCCGCGTCCGGATGGAAAGAAAAATGGGTTCCGTCGTTTCCTTGAACGTACAGCTCCACCACGTCTCCGATGATGCGGTTAAGGTCATTGGGAACGGGGTTGGCTGCGGGCATGCGCGCGAATTTCGAGAACTCGTTGACCAGATTCTTGAGCTGCTCCACCTGATCCACGATGGTGCGGGTGCACTGATCGAGAATGTGTGAGTCGTCGCCCAGTACGTCCATGTATTTTCGTCTGATCCGCTGGGCATTGAGCTGAATGGGAGTGAGCGGGTTTTTGATCTCGTGGGCTATTCTGCGAGCCACTTCGCGCCAGGCTGCCATGCGCTGAGCTTTCACGAGATAGGTCATGTCCTCAAAGACCAGAACCACGCCGAGGTCATGTCCCTCCTCGTCTTTGAGACTGTTGGCGAAGCAGAGGAGGGTAACCACCCGATCTGGGAGTGAGATCTTCATCTGGCGCTCTATTGCACCTGTTTCAGACCTCTCCAGCTCTTCGAGGGCTTCTCCCACTGACTGTGCCGATGCCTGGGGAATCACCTCAAGGAGAGGCTTACCCAGGAGGTTATCTTCCTCTTTGAGCCCGAGCAGTCGCTTGGCGGAGTTGTTGGTCGTGGAGACCCTTCGCTCCGAGTCCAGTGCAAGAACACCGGCAGCCACGTTTCGCAGCACCGTTTCCATGTACTTGCGTCTGCTCTCCAGGTCCAGGTTCACTCTGATGAGCTCGTCTCTGCCTTTGCGAAGGTCAGCCGTCATCTTGTTGAATGAGCGAACAAGAATCCCCAGTTCGTCGTCGCCCACCGGCTCGATGTAGACGTCCAGATTCCCCCCTGCAATGTCGTCCGTCCCCTCGGCCAACTTGAGCAATGGGTCCGTCATGTCCCGAGCCATGCTCATGCCGAACCAAAAGCCTATAAAGATTACCAGCAGGGCCACCATGAGCAAAATCAGCACGTAAATCGTCTTGACGGGACCCTTCATGCGTTTGGCTTCCTGGTAGTCGCCATATGCGTTGGATATGGTAAAGAGCCTTCCCGCAAGGGAAGTGGGAATAAAATAGTCGGTTACCAATGCCGCCTTCACCTTTGAATCGTCGCGGTCCCTCAAGGGGATGATTCCCCTGATGAGATCGCTTCCGGATTCCAAGGGGATGATCTTTGACGTCTTTTCCCCGTGGAAGGCGATCTTAAGGAAGCTCGGGAGGGGCGAGGGCAGGGTCAGGCCCTGGAGAGCAGGGTCTTTCAGCAATAGAGGGGGTGAACTGTCGCGATAGTAGATCCGGACGGAACTGAGGCCTTCGGCTGCCCTCAGCGACTTCATCGCTTTTTCGAGCTGATCGCGCACATTAGGCTCGAGAAGCGATCCCGCTTCGATCAGAGAGGCAAGCCGGGAGCCGCTTTTGAGCACCTTATCCGAAGCATTCTGGTAATAGGCCTGAGCCACCACAAGCGAGGACTGAAGCGAATCCTCCACTTGGGTCTTGAACCAGCTTTCGATGGTTGTGTGGAGGACTCCCGCGCTCGCTATGAAGAGCACCACCGTGGGTACCAGGGTGAGGGCCACAAACGCGACGGTAAGGCGCGCCTTGAGATTGGATCCCAGGACTTTTCGCCGCCGCTCGAAAACAAGTTTGAAGAGATTCCTGATGAGGAAGAAGATCACGAGGATCAACAGCAGGGTTACTATTGACAGAAGTCCGAAGAGGAGCAGATGCCCCGCAAAGGGTATGTCTTCGGCCGACCGGGCTATCTGGGACTCCACCAGGAAAATGACCGCGATCAATATCGTCGCGGCCAGGGCCACGGACAGCTCCCTGAATCTCTTCCTTCTCTCCTGCTCCGGTGTGGGAGGCCGTCTCAATCTTCGTTCTCACTCATTTGATAGAGTTGCTCGTCGGAGAATCCAAAGTGGTGTCCCACCTCGTGGATCAGGACGTCTCGAATCACTTCCGCAATGTTTGCGGCACTACCGGCTGCACGCATGATCGGTCGACGATAGAGGAAAATCCTCTCCGGAAGAGGGGAGACGGCGAAGAAACTCCGGTCGCTCAGCGGTACCCCGACGTACAGGCCAAGGAGATCCCATTTGGACCGCAAGCCGAGCGAATCGAGCGTCTCGGGATCGGGGAAATCTTCGATCAGGACCTCGACGTTTTCCATTTTTTCTTGAAACTCGACCGGTATCCGTTCCATGGCCTCGGCAACTTTGGCTTCGAAGATCTCCGGCCTCACGTCAAACGTCTCCCATTCTCATATAACCGGGCTCGAACAGGTGATGGCGCCGGTACTGCGCCTGCGGCCGATACGAGAATCATTTCGCCTCTCTGCCACTTGACAGGGCCGATCTCCTGTGCCAATAAGACGAATCTGTACCAGAAAAGAGGGCAAAAGAAAAGGTGTGGTCTCCCTCATCGAGTAAGCGAATCCTGGTTGTCGGATTGGGAAACCCCGGGAGGGGATATGCCCGCCACCGCCATAATCTTGGATTCATGGTGGTGGACGAGCTTGCACGACGGGAAAACGGGCTCTGGACGACGAACCGCGAAAAGACCATGGTCTGCGAAGTGACGGTTGAAGGCGCGAGGCTGGTCCTTGCGAAGCCCCAAACGTACATGAACCTGAGCGGTAAGGCCGTGAGCCCCATCGTGAAACGAATCGGAGCCGATCCTGCAGCCATGATAGTAATTCACGACGATCTGGATCTCGCCCGGGGCAGGGTTCGCATCAAAGTTGGAGGGGGCGATGGAGGACACAAAGGAGTCCGTTCCATAGCAGATTCGTTGCGGTTCAAGGACTTCGCCAGGCTGCGTCTCGGTATCGGAAGGCCTCCGACGGGAGTCCAGCCGGAGGAGTTCGTGCTCAGCGGTTTTCCTCCTGATGAGCAATCCGCGGTCGATGATCTGGTGCATCTGGGCGTACTGGCAGTGAGGATTGTCGCCTCGGTTGGGGTGGATCAGGCACAAAACGTAATACATTCCGGGAGACTGACTCCGGATTCGGTATGGGCGACCACGTGACGCGGATTTTCCCTTGCGAATCATTGAGAGTTAGAATAAAGTTACATGTCTAGCAACTTGAGGAAGGTTCCCCTAGGGAGTATGTGGAATGAATGAAACGATGGTGAGCGAGGATAACGCTCCGTTCCGTAAGATGCTTAGGCCGCTGATCCGGGCTCTGAGAACAGCCTATATTCAGGGCACAACCGTGGTCAAGCTCATGCCTTCGGAGAGAGCTATCCAGCTCTATTACAAGTACCGGTGCAAGAGCTACGATCTGCAATGGTCTATGGACCCCGGATACAGGAAGGGTCTCAAACTCTTGACCGAATTAGCCGTTGAAACCGGCGACCGGGTGCTCGATGTGGGCTGCGGCACGGGGTCGGCTACCGTGGTGGCCGCAACCAAAGCCCAGGAAGTGGTGGGGATAGATCTGTCACCCCACATGATCCAGTTGGCCGAAGAGAAGGTAAAGAAAGCCGACTTGCCCAATACTTCGGTGGTAGCCACATCGGTGGAGGACTACGATCCTGACGAGGCTTTCGACAAGGTCATCAGCTCGTTCATGATCTGTCACCTGAAGCCCCACGTGCGGCCGTCCATATACGCCTGTATGTACCGTTTCTTGAAGCCCGGCGGCACCGTAGGATTGTTCGGGTCCAGAGGAGAGGTCTGCGACGTCTATGAGACACGGGAGGAAGTCCGCGAAAACCTCTCGCGTGCAGGATTCGAGAACATCGAAGTTCACGACGTCTACGACATTTACCGCATCGCCCTGGCCCGTAAACCCGGCGCGAGTCAATCGTAGCCGAAGCTTATCCGAACGCTACAAAAAAGAACCCCCGCCTGCATGTGCACCGGGGGTTTTCGTATTGGTCCTCAGGTCGTCCGATTTCAGACCGGCGGACCAAGCCGCGTCATGTCGCATCCCTTGATGCCGGGCCCCGGCAAGGGGCCCGCCTGCAAGGAAATCGAATACGCTCTAGAAGTCGGGGGTGAGCACGAGGCGCTTGGTAAGGCTTCCGCTGTGAGCCTCCTCAAAGGCTGCTGCGATTGTGGACATGGGACGGAGCTCCAGCAACGGATCGATCTGAATCTTACCGGACTGCACCATCTCAAGCACATCAGGATAGTACTTCGGCAGGCATCCCCATGTTCCGATGATTTCCGAGTCGAAAGCCATCAAACGTGACATGCTGTACAAGTTCTTCTGCATGCCGAATCCCACAATCATCAACTTACTGACGAAACCGAGGAGACCCAGGGCCAAGTCTTGCGCTTCCCCGACTCCCGTGCATTCAAAGATCTTCCATCCCACGTTGTGCTTAACGCCCGCTTTCTTAGCGATTTCTTTGAACTCGCCCTGTATTGTTTTGAAATCTTTGCCCTTGGAATTGATGACATAATCGACTCCCATCTCCAGGGCACGTTTGAGTTTTTCCTCATTGCGGGCAATTCCCACGAGCGGCTTTGCGCCAAAGGCCTTTGCCACCTGGCCCATGTAGACTCCCACTCCGCCGGTAATTCCGGTGATCACGACCGGATCTCCCGCCTTAAGCTCAGCGCGGATGGCTGCCTGATAGGGGGTGGTCCCTGCATCGGCTACCACTGCGAAATTCGCCAACGGACGACCCTTAAGATCCTCAATGACGCACAGATCGGGGGCAGGCACGGGAATATGGCTCGCGAAACCGCCGTAGATACCGAGAGAGTTCCCCGGCATCTTCTGGGCGAGGCATCGGTTGTTGCGGCCGGATGCACAAATGTCGCACGAGTTGCACGGCATCACCGCAGGGACAATCACGTTCTTCCCAAGCCATGACCCTGCTCCGCTGCCCGCGGCGACGACTGTTCCGCTGATCTCGTGGCCGAGCGTCAACGGCGGCTTGGTGATGGTGGGAACGCCGTCGTAAAAATAGGCCAGATCGGTGTGACACACTCCGCACCCTGCCACTTCGACCAGGACTTCGTCCTGACCGAGCTCGGGCACCGGAATCTCGGTCTTCTGCAACTCTCCGGGCGCCGTAATCTTCTTGGCCTCTTTGTCATACACGGGGCCCTTTACCATCTGCCATGTTTGAATCTTGTCCGGAACGCTCACAGTATTACCTCCTTTGGTGGCCGGAAACAGGTTATTTTCCTCTTACCGGTTGGACTTTATGGGTTTTTCCTGAAACAGGAGTGTGGACGAGAACACATCAATGGTACAGGGTATTGCGCGGCACGACCTTCTGTCAAGGGAAATTGTGGACTTGCCTTGAACAGGCGGAACCGAGACATCTTGAGAATTTCAAAGATAATTTCAGAGTCTGTCGGGAAAAGGCGGTTCCAGAAAAATTCATTATGGCGAACAACACAATGGGGCACACACAAACTGCCGGGGGCGGCAAGAATCGGATATCCCCCCGCAATTGCAGGTCCGGGTTTCTGTCCGCTTAAGCCTCATGAGGATTCGTGGAGGGGGGAAGCTGCCGGTACTCCCACTCGAGCCGGCGAGCTAACCGGCTCGAACGCAGCCCGGTACCGCGCTTCAGTAGGAATCGAGATAATCGTCAAAAGCCTTCATTAAGTCCTGCGTCACCGGACCGGGGCTTCCGTTGCCTATGATCGTCCCGTCGATTCTCACCACGGGAAGCACGTTGCGGGTCGTGGAGACGAGAAAAGCCTCGGTAAACGACGACACCGCGTCCAACCGGATAGGGGCTTCTTTGAGGCTGAAACGCGGCTCTTTCGCAATGATCTCCAAAACCACCCGTCTGGTAACGCTGTCGAGAATTCGCCCGTCCAGGGGCGGTGTCCGGATGAGACCGTCAGCGTCAACGAAAAAGACGGTAAAGGTGGATCCTTCCAGGATGGTCCGGCCGTCCGTGGGGCAGAGAAAAACCACGTCATACGCGTCGTGTTGAGGAACCACCAACTGATGGGCCAAAATAGCACCCACATAATTCAGCAGCTTAACGTCGGGAAGCATGCGCTGATGGGTGAACGCGGCCAATCCCACGCCGTTTCGGTAGAGCTCCGGGGGGGGCGGCTCCATCTTCTGAACTGCGACGTAAAGGTGAGCGCCCGACGGGGATTTCTTCATCGTGCCGCCTTCGAGGCCGCCGCTAAAGATCACGTCGCAGAGAAGGGGGCACGAATGGCCCTGTTGAACGTTCTTCTCTACCACATCCACGAGAAGAGAGCGAAGGGGGTCCCGGGACATCGGCGGCGTCATGTGAATTCCCGCCGCGGAATTGTAGAGCCTGTCCAAGTGGTCTTCCAATCGGAAGATCTTTCCACGGACCGTGCGACAGGCAGTGAAAATCCTGTACCCTCGCACCGTACCGCTGATGTCATCGAGGAACGGCAGCGTCAGCTCGGAAGTTTCCACAAAATGATCGCGCTGATAGGATAAAATGTCCGTACCCTCCTTGTGTCGGAGCGCGGTTGGGGATTCCCATTGAATCTCCCTTGGAGCGAAACGCCGGGAGCTCGGTCAATCCCTCACGTCGAACGTTTTCTCGCGCACTGTCGGTGAGTAGTGTCGGACGACGAAACCGAAGAGCCGGGGGATACCCCGAACTTGTCCTCGGTCAGTCCGCTGAGGCCTCGATATGCCGGCGGCGGGAAAAGGGGCTGAAAAATCAAGCAGCCTTGCCGCAGCATTTCTTATACTTCTTCCCCGAGCCGCAGGGGCAAGGCGCGTTGCGACCAACCTTGTCCGCTTGTCGCCGAACGGTTCTCGACCGCGAGGCGTCTCCGCCGGGCGACCCGTGGGAGAGCAGCATTTCCTGCTCCCGAGCAGGGGCCAGCTCCTCCATATCTTCTTCTCGGGCGATCTTCACGAGGAGCATGGTTCTTACCGTCTCCTCCTTGATGCGGGCACTCATGTCGAGAAAGAGGTCGAACCCCTCCTTCTGGTATTCTTTGAGCGGGTCCCGCTGCCCGTACCCCCTGAGGCCGATGCCGTCCTTCAGGTGGTCCATGCTGAGCAGGTGGTCTTTCCACTGGTTGTCCACTGCCTGGAGCATGACGAACTTCTCGAGCTCCCTCATTAACTGAGGAGTCACGTCCTCTTCCTTGCGGTCGTACGCCTCTTTGGCGCGCTCCAATATGTGATCGGTCAGGCCTTCTTGATTCTGCTCGCCTGCGTCAAGAGACTCAAAATCGAACCTGATGCCGAACTGTCCCCACAGGGCATCGGAGAGAGCCGGCAGGTCCCAATCCTCGAAATGAGAGCGCTCATCGGTGAAGCGATCCACAAGATCCGCTACCACGTCCTCCATCATCTCAATGATGGTCTCCTTGAGATCGTCTCCTCCCAGGATGAATCGGCGCTGGGCGTAAACCACCTCGCGCTGCTTGTTCATCACGTCGTCGAATTCCAGGAGATGTTTACGAATGTCGAAGTTGTGGGCTTCCACTTTCTTTTGCGCATTTTCGATGGCACGTGTGGTGTACTTGTGCTCGATGGGCTCTCCTTCCTGCATGCCCACGCGCTCCATGATCATCTTGACCCGCTCTCCCCCGAAGATCCTCATAAGGTCGTCTTCCAGGCTGAGGTAGAACCGGCTGGAGCCGGGGTCCCCCTGGCGGCCGGAACGGCCGCGGAGCTGATTGTCGATTCGACGCGACTCGTGGCGCTCGGTTCCCAGTATGTGGAGCCCGCCGGCCTCGATCACCTGATGCTTTTCGCCTTCACACTGTCCTTTGAATTTGGTGAGAAGCTCCACGTGCTCGTCGGAGCCTTCCTCTTTCTTGGACATGGAGCGGGCCATGAAGACGGGATTGCCGCCGAGGACGATATCGGTCCCGCGGCCGGCCATGTTCGTCGAAATCGTGACCGCCCTATGCCTTCCGGCCTGTGCGACGATTTCGGCCTCTCCCGCGTGGTTCTTCGCGTTCAAGACGCTGTGGGGGATGCCGAGCTTTTTCAGTCGCTTGGCGAGGTATTCGGATTTTTCAATGGAGATGGTGCCGACGAGCACGGGCTGGCCGCGCTTATGCAAGTCTCGAATCTCCTCAATAACCGCATCGAATTTTTCCTGTTCGGTTTTGAATATGAGGTCCGAGTTGTCCTTGCGGACCATGGGCAGGTTGGTGGGAATGACCACCACCTCCAGATTGTAGATCTTTTTGAATTCGGCAGCTTCCGTGTCGGCCGTTCCGGTCATGCCGGCGAGCTTGTCGTACATACGGAAGTAATTTTGGAACGTTATGGTGGCCAACGTCTGGTTTTCGTTCTCGATATGGACTCCCTCTTTGGCCTCCAGGGCTTGATGGAGTCCGTCGGAGTAACGCCGGCCGGGCATGAGTCTGCCGGTGAACTCGTCCACGATGATCACCTGGCCGTCTTTGACAATGTAATCGACGTCTTTCTTGAAGATGGTGTGGGCTTTGAGCGCCTGGTTCACATGGTGCAGGGTTTCCATCTGTGCGGGATCGTAGAGATTGGACACATTCAACGTGTTCTCAACCCGGGCTACGCCTTCTTCGGTGAGCACAACGCTGCGGGCTTTCTCGTCTATGGTGTAATGGGATTCCTTCTTCAGGCCGGGAATGACCCTGTTGATCTTGTAATACTTATCGGTATTCTCGTGCGTGGGACCGGAAATAATGAGCGGAGTACGAGCCTCGTCGATGAGGATACTGTCTACTTCATCCACGATGGCGTAATGGAGATCTCTCTGTACATAGTCCTCGAGCGAGAACTTCATGTTGTCACGGAGGTAATCGAACCCGAACTCGTTGTTGGTTCCGTAGGTGACGTCCGCGGCGTAAGCGTTTCGTCGTTCCTCGTCTTCCAGGTCGTGCACGATCACCCCGACCGTCAGTCCGAGAAATTTGTAGATCGACCCCATCCATTCAGAGTCGCGCTGGGCCAGGTAGTCGTTCACCGTGACGACATGGACGCCTCTCCCTGTAAGAGCGTTCAGATACACGGGCAAGGTTGCGGCAAGAGTCTTGCCTTCACCGGTTTTCATTTCGCCGATCTTTCCCTGGTGAAGGACGATGCCGCCGATGAGCTGTACGTCGAAATGCCTCATACCCAGGGTACGTATGGAAGCCTCTCGGACGAGAGCGAACGCCTCGGGCAGGAGATCGTCCAGGGTCTCACCCGCAGCGAACCGGTCCTTGAGCTCCTGGGTTTTGGCCCGAATTTGCTCGTCGGTCAAGGGCTTCGTCGTCGATTCACATTCATTGACCGCCTGGACGAGAGGATCGAGCCTTTTCAAGTCCCGTTCATTCTTGCTTCCGAACAGTTTTCGCGCTATGTCTCCAAACATCTTGGTTTTTCTCCGTTTTGAGGGAGAGGCGGCCGATATTCCCTACCCGAGGTCCCTCGCGTTTCCATGAAATCACCCTTGACGGCAAACGAACGGTTTCATCCGCCTCTTTCACAAAGACAAGGATTGTTCAAATTAGTTCGATGCCGACAGTATACTTTACGGCACCGTCACGCCGCATCGGGTGAAAAGCGATTCGATCAGCCGGTTGCGGCACTCGACGATACCAACCGGCTCGCACCCAAGACGGAGACTGTCTAACACACGGCGCGTCGCGTGTCAACGGACCGGCCCCCTTTGAAATCCGGACTCAGGTGGACATGTCGAGAGCCCGGAGGCCGAATTCCCGTAAGACACCCTAGGTTCTCTCATGATTATGACCGGCCTGTGGAGCTGCGGCCCTTCGTGTGGGCGCTCGACTAATGGAGTGGGCGAGACCCATCAAGATATTTGATATTTTACATACACTTCGTGCTTTATCCTTGCGTTTCACTTAAGAGTTGATATCATAAAAGTCAAAATAGGTCCTGGAGGTTCCCTATGAGGGCCCAGTGTAGCCTCTTGATATTGTTAATATTGTCCGGAGCTCTCCTCTGCACGGGGTGCGTGGACGATTCTGCCGGCCTTAAACAAAAGATTGCAGAGCTCGAAAAAAAGCTCCAGAAACAAGAGAAAGATCTGCGGGATTTCTCGGAAAACTTCGCACCCCCCAAAGACTTCAGTGCGGATATTCAGCGGATCGAGGATCAGCAAGACCGGATCTCTCAAGCCATCAAGACGAAGCTTGACCCGGTCAACAGCAAGCTCGAAGAGTTCCGGGACTGGGCACAGGAAGCTCAGAAGGATCGGGATGTCGTGGGGAAGAAGCTCAAGAGCATCGATCAGGGGCTCGCCGAGATTCAGAAACGACTTGATGCCGACAAACGCGATGTGGGGCAAACGGCAAAGCTCGCCACCCTCAATGCCAAGAAGCTCAGGCTGGTCGCAAAGAGTTTGGAGGACATCTCAAAGAGCTTCGCTGAAGTGAAAAGAGAGGTGCTCGAGAACAACACCAAGCTCGTCAACGCCGTGAAGAAGACCCTCCCCAAGGTGAAAGAAGCTGCCGTGGCCGACCTGAAAAATCGGTTGATCCCGTTGGAGCAGGGGCTCACAGCACTCAAGGCAGGCTTGGAAGCGGAACGTAAGAAATCGGGATTACCGACTCCTTCTGCCGTTGCCGCCGGTTCGGGGAAGGAAGTTCGGGCCATGACCAAGAGAATCAGAGAGCTGGAGGAGATCGTCGGTTCCCAGAAGGCTTTTCTTCTGGAGATGGGCTCCAAAGTTCACGAGCTGGAGACCCACCTCCGTGGGGGGGCCGGGGCGTCGGAGTTACGTTCCCGGCAAGGCTATTCGAGGCGCTGAGTTTTGTTGCGCGTCATTTGACTTCTTTGATTGCCTCTTCAAATCCCTTGAGCGACCCGTCTATGGTCTCGTCCGAAACGCAATAGGCGAGTCGGAAATAGCCGGGGCCCCCGAAACCGGTTCCCGGAACGGCCAAGATGAGCTTCTTCTGCAGGTGGGCGACGAATTCGATGTCGCTTTCCAGGGGCGACTTGGGAAACAGATAGAATGCCCCTTCGGGCTTCACGCATTCATATCCGAAACCGGTCAAGGCAGTGTAGAGCCTGTCTCGTCTCCTCTTGTAAATCGATATATCCACCACATCCCGTAAATGATCCTTCACGGCCCGCTGCATCAGGCCCGGGGCATTGACGAATCCGAGGATTCGATTGGAGAGCACGAATCCGTCCATGGTGAGGCCCGCCTCATCCATGTTCGGGCTCATAGCGATGTAGCCGAGACGTTCGCCCGGAATGGAGAGGTCTTTGGAAAAGGAGGTCACGACAAGACTGTTGGGATAGGCCTTGAGAATGCTCGGGACCTTGATTCCGTCGTATGTAATTCCTCTGTACGGCTCGTCCGAAATCAAGACGATGGTGCGGCCGATTTCAGCGCTTTTGCGACCGAGGAGCTCCGACAATCCCCGGATCTCGGCCTCCGAGTAGACCTTGCCGGTGGGATTGTTGGGAGAATTAATCAATATTGCAGCCGTTTTGGGGGTGATCGCCGCTTCAAGGGCTTTCAGATCGAGGGAAAAATCCTCCAGAGTTGGAACCTGCACAACCGTGCCGCCGTGATTGTCGACGTAAAAGACATACTCGACAAAGAACGGCTTGGGGACGAGGATCTCGTCTCCGGGGTTCAGGATCGTTTTCAGTACCACATTGAGGGCTCCGCCGGCGCCCACGGTCATCACCACGTGGTTCTCGGTGAGCTCGACGCCCTCGTCTTCGGAAATCTTTCGAGCAACTGCCGCTCTGACAGCCGGAAATCCGGCGTTGGGCATGTATCCGTGAACTCCCGGTGTCATGTCGGACGCTGCTTCCAAGAATGCCTTCTGCAGGCCCTCGGTCGGCTCGACGTTGGGATTCCCCAAGCTGAAATCGAACACGTTCGTGGCTCCATGTTCCTTCTTCAGTCGGGCACCTTCCTCGAACATCTTCCTGATCCACGAAGCCCGCTGAATCGATTCGACGATCTTCTGCGACACCGGCATGGTCAAACCTCCTCGGCAAATAGGACACGTACAAACGAAAGCCCGGCCATCAAATCTGCATCCAGGTGAATTGCCGGGCTCTCGACCTTGCATCAGCCCTGTTTTTTTCAGGGTTCCTTATAGTATCACAGCCGCGAAAGAAATGTCAACGGAATAACGGCGCCCCGAGGGGCTTTCACGTGACTCTTGGGATCGTGGCAATTTGTGATAGACTGACACCGCCAAAGGTGACAGACTGTTAGGTTGTGGAGGCATGTGTCGGCATGCATGGCTCGGGGGGACCCCGCGTGACCGAGAGCCATGTCGTCCTGCAGGGAATTCAATTAAAACAGTCGGAAAAGATCGCACCAATGCGAAGCATTGCTCGCACGGTTTTGATTACGTTCTTAATAGCTCACTGGATTGTCGGGTCGGCTGATGTCCGGGGTTCCACTGATGACTTCGAGCTCGCCTTTCAGGCCCTCCAAGAAGGAAGAGTGCAAGACGCCATCGAGTCCTGGTCTCGTGTGATCGCGAGGCACCCTCAATCCTATGCGGCATACGTGAATCGCGGCAGCGCCTACATGACTGCCGGCCACATCCTCAAAGGCGTGGCTGACTGGCACAAGGCCCGAGATCTTGCCCCGTTCTTTGCCTACGCCACGTACACTGGCGATTTCACCAGGCAAGCTGCGGGCAACACCGCTGTGCTCAACTACGCGGTCTCGTTGGAATTGGAGCCGGACCACATCGCGTCCGTGGTGATGACCGGCGCGGCCTATCTGGACTTGGGGTGCACCAAGGAAGCTGTGGAGCTCTTCCGCAAGTCCATGGATCTTACTAAAAATCCGCTTCTCAAGAGTCATTTCGATCATTGGGTCAAGACCCTGGAGGCCCGCACAAAGGAATGAGGATGCCGACGGGATTGTTCCGGGAACAGGAAGCGGTAATGGAGGGAGGGACCTTCCCCTTTGTTGTGAGCTCGCCGGGTGACGGTTGTTCGGCTGAATGAAAAAGAATTTTGGGTTGACACGAGTATGGATGAGGTTTACGCTACAAAGTTACCTAATGAAGGGCCAGGGAGAATTCACGTGAAAGGCCGAATTGAAATCGACGAGGAAAGGTGCAAAGGGTGCGGTTTGTGCATCACCGTTTGCCCCAAGAAACAGATCGAAATATCCGACGACCTGAACACCAAGGGATACTATCCCGCCAAGTTCATGGAAGCGGATATGACGGAACAGGACCCCACCAAGTGCACCGGATGTGCCCTCTGTGCGGTCACCTGCCCGGATGTGGCCATAGAGGTCTACCGGGAGGAAAAGTCGGATTCAGAGGAAGACAAAAACGAGCCAAAGGAAGGATAACATGGCTGCCAAAGTCCTCATGCGCGGGACGCACGTCCTTGGAGAGGCGGCGATCCGTGCCGGTTGCAGGGCGTATTTCGGATATCCGATAACGCCCCAGAACGAGCTCCCCGAATACATGGCCGCGGCCTTCGCCAAGATGGACGACGCCGTATTCGTTCAGGCCGAGAGCGAACTGGCATCGATCAATATGGTGATAGGCGCCAGCGTGGCCGGTGCGCGGGTCATGACATCGTCCTCCAGTCCGGGAATCAGTCTGAAGCAGGAAGGGATTTCGTATCTGGCCGCAATGGAGCTTCCCGCCGTTATCGTGAACATGATGCGTGGGGGCCCCGGACTCGGAAACATTGCTCCGGCGCAGGGGGATTATTTCCAAGCCACCAGAGGCGGCGGCCACGGCGATTATCGCACCCTGGTGCTCGCACCTGCGAGCGGCCAGGAGATATGCGACATGACGAGACAGGCCTTTGACCTGGCCGACAAATACCGAATGCCGGTCCTCATCCTCGGCGACGGAATGATGGGCCAGATGATGGAGCCCGTAAGCTTCCCCGATGCCGTAGACCCTCGTTCGCTGCCCCCCAAAGAGTGGGTGCTGAACGGAGCGAAAGGCCGACCGAGCAGGATCGTGCGCTCGCTCTGGCTGGACATGCCCGTGGAGGAAGAGGTCAACTGGCGGCTGGCCAGGAAGTATGAGGTTATCTCCAGGGAGATCCCCGATCAGGAGATGTACCTCGTCGATGACGCGGACATGATCATCAGCGCGTACGGCACCGCTGCCCGGATCGCCAAGGGAGGCGTCCATCGCGCCCGCGATATGGGCATCAAGGTCGGGCTCTATCGACCCAAGACTCTCTGGCCTTTCCCGTCGGCACCGCTTGCCGAACTGAGCCGCAGGGTGGAGCACATCGTGGTGTTCGAAATGAGCACCGGTCAGATGATTGAAGACGTTCGCCTGGCCGTTGAAGGACGTTGTGAGGTCTCCTTTTACGGTCGTCCCGGCGGAGTGGTCTCCACTCCCGAGGAAGTGGCTCACGTGATTTCAAGCATCTATCACCGGATGAGAGCGGGATCGAGGAGAGCAGCCGGTTAGACGGGCGGGGCTCCGACACTTCCGGAGAGGGTAACTTCGTGGGAAGGTGCCGGAGGCCGTCAGCTGCAAACTCAAAGAATAGCGGTCGGTCATTGATGCGGAGAGAAACCCCGCCGGGCCGACCGGACAGGTTTCACGAGGAGAATACCAGGAGCGGAGCTTCAAAGGGAGCGGATCAAGTGAAAAAGGTATTTACCAGACCGAAGTCTCTCAAGGACACGCCATTTCATTACTGCCCCGGGTGCGGTCACAGCATTATTCACCGGCTTGTGGCAGAGGTCATTGACGAAATGGGCATCCGGGACCGGACCATAGGGGTTCCTCCGGCGGGCTGTGCCGTGTTGGCCTACAACTATTTCGATGTGGACATGTGCGAGGCCCCCCACGGTCGCGCTGCCGCCGTGGCCACGGGGATCAAGCGCATCCTTCCCGACCGGGTGGTCTTTACCTATCAGGGAGACGGCGACATCGCAGCCATCGGCACGGCCGAAACGATCCACGCCGGCAACCGGGGCGAGCGCATTACGTGCATTTTTGTAAACAACGCCGTCTACGGAATGACCGGCGGCCAGATGGCTCCCACCACGGTGCCGGGTCAGGTGACCACGACCACCCCCGGCGGAAGAACGCCCCTTCGGGACGGCAACCCGCTGGACCTCAGTCAAATGCTGGCAGTTGCTCCGGGAAGCTACTACATAGAGCGGACCACCGTCTCCAGTCCCAAGGGCATCATGAAGACCAAGAAGGCGATCAAGAAGGCCTTCACGGTTCAGATTGAGGACAAAGGGTTCTCGATGGTGGAAATCCTCTCCGCTTGCCCCACCAACTGGAAAATGACCCCCGCGGACGCTGTGCGCTGGGTGGACGAACAGATGACGAAATACTTCCCGTTGAAGGTGATCAAGGATGGTATTTAAGATAGTCTTTTCAGGCTTCGGGGGCCAGGGAGTTCTGATGATGGGATATGTCCTGGCGAATGCCGGTATGCACGAGGACAAGCACGTCACCTTTCTGCCCGCGTACGGTGCGGAAGTGCGCGGAGGAACCGCTAACTGCACCGTGGTCGTGTCGGATGAGGAGATTGCCTCTCCCATTGCCTCTTCACCGGATTATGCCGTGGCGATGAACTATCCCTCCATGATCAAGTACCGCAACATGGTGAAGAGCGGTGGTACCATGTTTCTCAACAGCGACCTGATTTCCGAAGGCCCCGGTCGTGAGGACGTCAAGGTGGTCTGGATTCCGGCCAATTCGCTCGCTCACAACATGGGGAACGACCGGGCGCTGAACATGGTGATGCTCGGCGCGGTTGCCGAAGAGATCGGCATCGTTTCGGACGAAGCCCTGGCGCAGGCGGTGGAAACAGTTCTTGCGGGCAAGAAGCAGAGCCTGGTGGATGTGAACCGGAAGGCCCTCACGGAAGGCAAAAAGCATATTTCTGCGTCGAACTCCGGCTGAGCTTCCGTGTTGCCGGCCGTGCCGGCAAGATCGCGTAGGTGTTGTGGATAATCTGGAGGTATGTATGAAAACGGTCAAAGAGGTTGCCGTCAAGCTTGAGAACAAGCCCGGATCTCTATCACAGATTGCAGAGCTTCTCGGCGCCGACGGAATCAATATAACGGGCCTTACGATGAGGACCGAAGGGACCACGGGCACTGCCAACGTTCTGACCACCGATCCCGCCCGCACTGAGAAAATCCTCGCGGGAGCAGGATTGTCTCCCGTCATTCAAGAAGTTCTGGCCGTGGAGGTTCCGCATCATCCCGGCGGATTCAACACCATTCTCAAAGTGTTGAAGTCTGCCGGAATCAATGTTGAGTATTTCTACGCCTGTATCGGGTTTCACGCAAAAGGGGAGCAGACGATTCTGATCATGGGCGTGGATGACACCGCAAAGGCTTCCGAGGCCCTCGCAGGCGAGTGGATTCAGATGTACGGAGAGGAGCTTTATAACTTCTAGCCGATTCTCCTGCACAGGGAATCTCGCCCGGCATTCGGCCGACCATAAGCCTCGCAGCCATTTTGGCCGGAGTTTTTCCGGGTACGAGAATGCGGCTCACATTCGTTAGTGATACTGCCGGCCTGTCCGGCAGCATCACCGCGATCTATGGAACGCCCCCGGGTATTACCCGTCTTCTTCGCCCTCGGTAGGAACCAACCTCTCTATTCGCTCGTACGCGTTATTCGTCAAGCTTGTCGCTATTCCTATCGCCTCAACCTCTTTTTTCATTCGTGCGTTGATCCCGTTCAAGCAGATGAGGGCCGAGTAAACATCGGCCTTCAGGCTTGCGAACGCTTCCGAATCCATCTCGATGATCTTGCGGCTCATAAACGCTCCTTGTTGATTGTGGAACCGGCTTCGTCTACACTCGCCGAAACGTGCTCACCGCCGCTACGGCAGATCTGTGGTTGTTGAGGAAAGATCGGAGCTCCGGAAATCCTCGGGGTCGGGAAGAATCTCGCGGAATGGCGGATGACGACCGGCTGCAGCCTGATCTCGGATCGGCCGTCGCTCCACTTTGTAATCCCACTATTCTTTGCGAGGTCCCCATGGCCCCGGACATCGAGACCGACCTTGATTTCAGTGCGCAGAACAGGTCGCTCTGGCCGGCTCTGGTCATCCTGAAACGAGGCCGGGAACCCGACGTCGAACGTCAGCTTTCGGAACTGATCCTGCAATGGCTCCGGTCCCACCGGCTCATGGGGGACGACGACGTACCGCCGGACCGCCTCAAGTCCCCGGCCGACGCGGCAGACGTCACCGCTTGGCTGCACCGGGTTTGGCAACGGCTGGCCGCATCGGAGGCCCCGGATCTGCTCGGGATTAGACGTTCCATCATGGAGGAGGTCGCCGCCTCCGATCTGAACACAAAGGAGCAAGCGGACCTCTTCACTGCCCTGGACTATCTCTGTCGTTTGGCGAGCGCCCGGATGGTCGCCGCTGCTGCCCGTCCAGTCCCCAAGGTGGAAATACCGAACATCCGAAGCCATGCCATGCAAGCCGCGTACCGCAGCCTCGCGAAATTGGCCGCTTCAGATCTTCCCATTTGGCTGTCGGGTGAGAAAGGAGTCGAACTGGAAGGGATGGCACTGCTTATTCACAGGCTGCGAGGCCTCTCCGAAGCGACGTTCCACATCCTGGACGCAGACGCGGTTGAGTACAGCGATACCATGGCGCCATGGAACGACCTTGGGGAGAGGGCGCCCATCGGATCTGAAGTCACGCTGCTCCTGCGGGATGTTGACGAAGCTCCCAGGCGTTTCCAAAGAATGCTTTACCGTCATCTGTTAGGAGATCTGGGACATAAGGGCACTGTTCGAATCGTCGTGACCACAGGTCCGTTGGACCTCGACGCAGTCATTGCCGGAGGAGCACCTGCGGATCTCTTTGCGTTCCTCAATCCCATGAGGGTGGAGATTCCGCCGCTCCGATCCCGCACCAGAGATTTGGAAGGCCTCATCTCGTTCCATGCCCGATCCCGAGGACTGAAGGACCCTGTGGGACGATTCACTCCGGAAGCTCTGGAAGCGCTCCGTGCCTATCACTGGCCGGGAAACGCGGAAGAGCTGGAAATGGTACTGGCGTTTGTCCTTGAAAAGAGGCCTAACGGCGTCATAGGCCTCCAGCATCTCCCGCAGTCGGTTCTTCCTCCGATAGACGAAGTGGTAAGCGAGCTGGCCGACTTTCTGGGACGCATCGTAACAGAGCGAAGCTTTCGGATTTTGAATGGCCGGAGAGATGCACGTCTCAAGCTCGCGAAATTCCTCCATGTCATCCGTAGGGAGACATTCACGGCGTCCGACATCCAGGGTCTGCTTCAACTCGGGCGGGACACGGTGCGGCGTCTGCTGGGCTTGCTCGAAACCGAAGGCCTTGTCGAGGGTATTAAAGGGTCGCAAGGCAAGCGAACCACTCGGTACCGGTGCCTCATAAAGGAAGATCGCGGGAGAGAAGAAGAGGGTGGGGCGAAATAGCGCCTATTCCATACACCGGTCCTGTGAAATAAGCCCTGTTCTTGGTGGGGCGGACGAATAGTCTCCCTTGGTGTGGCTTTGGGAAGGGAAGGCAAGAGCATGTGCGCGTCCGGCACGCGAAAGAGCTGAAGGTTGACGGTCAACCCACGTCCGTTCCAATGCCGACGGCACAACCCGTCAACCGTGTCGGAGTGGTGCAGGGAAGGTTACGGGGAGTGTTTCTCCATCAGACATGATGGGCAAAAGATTGCCGAGCCACGGACGGAGGACTATCAGGGGTGTGCCTCGCGGGTTCCGGTGAGTTTTCCGAACGTTGGGAAGTCGTCAGCGCAAGGGACTGCTCAGTGGTATATTCGCGTCCGATTGACGACCGGCGAACAGTCCCAAGTCGTTCGGAGCGGAAACACTCATCTTTTCGAGTGTATGCGTCTTCTCTGAGCAATGGGTTGGGGAGGAGGAACGGCCATGGTGCGGTAAAGAAACGCCACCATTCTCTCGAACGCATCCATCAGTGCCGGCTTCATGAATCGATTTTCCCCGCGCTTCATGTCGTAGTAGATGTTGAACATGTGCTTCTCATGGGGATAGACGTTCAATTCGTAGCAGCGCATATTGGATTTCAATTCGAGGGCCAACTGCTTCGCGTACTTCACATCGTACACGTTGTCGTCTTCCCCGTGAAATATCTGTACCGGCGGCAAACGGAGCGGTTCGTACGGCATGATCCACGGCCAGCCGCCGTAGTTCCAGATCACCGCCTTGATCCTGGGATCCTGGCATGCGTAGGCCAGGGCTGCGTTGGCAGGCTGTGAAAATCCGGACAGAGCGATTCTCGTGCAATCGACCATCGGCCAGGAGCACAAAAAGTCCACGGTGGCCCTGATGGTGGCCAAGTACCATTTGTTGGACACCATCAGCCTGGCGCCTACAACCCCTTGATTGACGCTGCCCTTAAGGTATCCGAGGCCCCAATCCCACGACCAAGGACCTGGGGCAAGCTCCTCGGGATAGTTGGACGGGTCGATGAAGGCCACGACAAAGTTTCTGTTTGCCAACAACTGACAGTGCTCGTGGTATTGGGCTATCTTGACCGCCCCAACCCCTGCGGCGACAATCACGGCAGGCAAGGGGCCTTTCGCACCCTGTTGGGGTAAGAAGCAGTAAACTGGGAGGGTACCGCCGTCGTTCAGTCGAATGAAGGTCTTGAAGCTATTGGCCGAGCTTGCCGACGGACACATCACCGTCACAAGCAGCAGCACGAAAAGCAGGTACGGACCCAGTCTTCCCCGGTCTTTCAATTGCGACTCCTCCACGCCCACAAATCATGCGGCCGGCCACGGTTGCCGTCCGACCGACACATCAACGTGCGGGAACGAATTCCCGCCTTCGACACAGCCCTTCATCCTTCGATGAGGCTTGTGAATCAGATGGAAATCACAGGGCAGAAGTACCATTTTTCGCACGAACAGTCAAGGAAGGAGTGTTATGCCAAAGCCCGTCGCGAGCCGGTTTTCGGGACGGTTCTATGTCCCGGCGAGGAATACCGGGCAAGCTCCTCCATGCGGATCAGGGCCGTTTGCCTGTAGCGTCCACGACCGCTTCCCGAAAATCCTGTCGCGTGATCTTCATGAAACGATTGAACCAGCGTTCGTAATTGAGTTGACCCGGATGTGGAGGGGCAGAGTGATCCCGATCGGGCGGGCAGGGCCGGTACGGCTCCCCTTCGGTCGAAAGGCGATGCCGGGAAGAAGCAAGCCTCGCGGGTATCATGAACATCCACTGGCTACGTGCGTAGATCCTCATCATGCCGTGTTTACAGGCAATTGCATCTTCGTTGAGTCGGGTGTGGAGGACGGCGGGCTCGCCCGGAGGAAACCGGTTAATTCTCCATCGCCAGTGAAGGAAGGGGCCGGTACCGTTGTACAAGGGGAACTCGAAGAGCTCGGCTCTCACACCTGACCGCAACCGGGCCTCGTACGCGAGGAAATTTACCGCGTCGTGATCGGGGTGTCCTCCTTCGAATGCGTCGGCAAACACCCTGTCAGGTTTGAGACTGCCATAGAGGTCTGAAACCAGCCGGGTCGCGTCGCTCAAGCGTGAGACCAGTCCCAGGTCGGGGAGTCTGAGAAGGTGGATTCGCTCAGGCACCAACCCCAGCATTTTCGCCGCCTCGAAAAGCTCTCTCTCACGCCGCTCGCCCTGTCCGAGGAAATCCCCTGACGTGAGCCATGCTGCATGGACCTCCGCCCCTCTGCCGATGAGAGTCCTCATGGTTCCCGCGATGAACGTATCGTCGTCCGGATGGGCAAACAAGAAGAGGTAAATAAGGCCTGGGTCCAGGTTCATGGGTGGAGGGTACCGTGGGAAAATCGGTTCATTCGGCTACGACAAGGCTCGGATCGGCTTTGTGTCCCGAAAATTGAGAGCCGTCAATGGATGAGGTGGGCTCGGCCGTGCTCGGGAGTGGCCTGGGGTTGGAGATGGGAATAGATGTTCTCCATGAAAGCTTCCTTACACCGAGGACACATCACGAAGACATCATCCTCGTGCACTTGGCGGTTCAGCTCTTCCTCGCTCAAGCCCTCCATTTCCCTCAGAAGATTCTCCAATTCGCTATCGGCAAGGCCTTTTTCAGCATCGGGTATGACTCCATCGAACATCGATCGGACCCGGACGGCCACCTGGTACCTCAGGTCCCCATCGGCCAGCATGCGTCCACAACGATGACAACGAATCCCGCTCATGGCGTTGACATAACCTCCCGCTGCGATTATAAGTGAAACGAAACCTCTATGCCAGCAAAATAATGGAGTGGACATGCGCTTTCCAGAATACCGTGGGAGAAGGCTCAGGCGGACGGAAGCTCTTCGGAAGATGGTGCGGGAAGTCAGTTTGGAGACCGAGGACTTCATTCTTCCCTTTTTTGTACGACACGGGAAGGGAGTGAAAAAACCGGTGGACGGCATGCCGGGGAATTTTCAGCTCTCCGTGGACATGCTGCTCAAGGAGCTCAAAGAGCCTGTACAAAGAGGGATTCCGGCTATACTCCTCTTCGGCATTCCTCAGAGAAAAGATCCTGTGGGATCTGAGGGCTATGCCGACAACGGCATCGTCCAGCAGGCGTGTCGAGCGGTCAAGCAAGCGTTTCCGGACCTCGTGCTCGTCACCGACGTCTGTCTCTGCGAGTACACGGATCACGGCCACTGCGGAGTAATCAGAGACGGTGATGTGGACAACGATCCCACGCTGGACCTGCTGGCGACCATGGCCCTCTCCCATGCCAAAGCAGGCGCGGATATCGTGGCCCCAAGTGACATGATGGACGGCAGGGTGTCGGCGATACGAGAGGCCCTGGACGAATCGGGATATGAATGGCTTCCCATCATGTCCTATGCAGCGAAATACGCCTCAGCATTCTACGGACCTTTCCGAGGGGCCGCGGAGTCTACGCCCCAATTCGGCGATCGCCGATCCTACCAGATGGATCCGGCCAATTCGGACGAAGCACTTCGCGAAGTTGCCATGGACGTTGACGAGGGCGCAGACCTTATTATGGTGAAGCCCGCTCTGCCGTACCTCGACGTGATCTGGCGCGTGCGCAATACGTTCGATCTCCCACTTGTGGCTTACAACGTCAGCGGGGAATTCGCCATGATCAAGGCCGCCGCACAAAACGGATGGATAGACGGAGACCGCTGCATGATGGAGGCGTTGACCTCCATTAAACGTGCCGGAGCCGACCTGATCATTTCCTATCATGCCCTGGAAGCGGCTCGCATCCTCCAGGGAGATCCTTCCGGGAAGTGAACGTGAAACCTTTTGATTTAAGGCTGGTGGCCTGGGAAATGACCCGGGCCTGCAACTTGGCCTGCGTGCATTGCCGCGCGGGAGCATGCCTGGAACCGGACCCGAGCCAATTGAGTACGGAAGAAGGGCGTCGGCTCATTGACGGCATTCGCAAAGTCGGAACGCCCATCCTCATTATGACGGGAGGCGAGCCGCTGTTGAGGCCGGATTTCTTCGAGTTGGCGACTTACGCCGGAGACGTCGGATTGCGTCCGGTGCTCGCCACCAACGGTTGTCTGGTGACTCCCGAAGTTGCCGGGAAGATTGCCGCAGTGGGAATCCCCCGGGTAAGTGTAAGTCTTGACGGTCCGACAGCCGAGGAGCACGACGCGTTTCGTAGAGTTCCGGGTGCCTTTGCCGCGTCCACCGCGGGCATAGCGCATTTGAGAGCTGCCGGGGTTCCCGTTCAGATCAACACCACCCTGACCAAACGCAACCGTCACCGACTTGCCCGCATCATGGAATTGGCCGAAGAATTGGATGCCGCCGCGTTTCACGTCTTCCTGCTTGTGCCCACGGGAAGGGCCAGGGAAATGTCCGGCGAGGAAATGGGGCCCGAAGAGTACGAGGAGACCCTCCTCGAATTCTACCGATTGGGCAGAACCTCCAAATTGGAGACCAAGGCGACCTGTGCTCCCCAATATTACAGAATATTGAGGCAGCAGGCCAAGGCCGAAGGGGTCGAGGTGACCCCGGAAACTTTCGGCCTCAATGCCAGGACTCGGGGGTGCCTCGGCGGGCTGTCCTTTGTCTTCGTGTCGCACATCGGTGAATTGCAGCCATGCGGCTATTTCGACCTTCAAGCGGGGAGTATTCGCGAGCGGGAGTTCGCGGACCTTTGGGAAAACGCTTCTCTCTTTAACGACTTGCGCAATTTTCGATCACTCGAAGGCAAGTGCGGCAAATGCGATTACGTGCGGTTCTGTGGAGGCTGTCGAGCGAGGGCCTACGAATCCACGGGCAACTACATGGCTGAAGAGCCCTATTGTGCCCACATCCCGCCCGCTTTGCGCTCCTAATACACCGATCGAGTTGTATCGTCACCGTCGTAGCGCAGCCTCGCACTGCGGTCGGTGCTGTCCCTGTTGGATCCGGAAGTACCGGATCTCTCTTGTAAAGCCTGTTCCGGGACACTACATTAAGAGGGCCGGGAGCACTTCCGGAAGAAGGGAGGCCCCGTGCAAACGTATCCCTCAGGAGGAATGGATGCTCATTGAACAGATACAGATAGGCGGTTTCGACATCTTCTGCTACGTGCTCGCGGATGAAGCGACGGGCGAAGGGATCGTCGTCGATCCCGGAGGACCTGCGGACCGCATTCTCGCCCGGGCCAAAGAGCGCGGAGTGAAAAAGATATCCCTCATTGTGAATACCCACAGCCATGTGGACCATGTTGCCGGCAACCAGGCAATGCAGGCCGCAACGGACGCGCCCATTGCCATTCACGAGGCCGAGGCGGACGGGCTGGCAAACCCCAACCGGGCCATGCTTGCCATGTTCGGTGCGGACGAATCGCCGGCAGCCTCGCTCCTCCTCAAGGACGGCGACAAGATTACCTTCGGCAACGAGTCGGTAGAGGTCATTCACACGCCCGGGCACACCGTGGGCGGAATCTGTCTCTATTTCCCGGGGCACGTCCTGACTGGAGACACCCTGTTCGTGGGAGCAGTCGGCCGCACCGACTTGCCGGGCGGATCGTTCCCCGTGCTCCAGGCTTCCATTCGCAACAGGCTTTTCACGCTTCCCGATGAGACGGTCGTTCTCCCCGGCCACAACTACGGGACGACTCCTACATCCACCATCGGCCGTGAGAAACGGGAGAACGAATTCGTGTGAGCGGGGAATCAGGAGGAGAAGCTACCGTGTGACGTTGCGCGGCATCGATCGGCGTCATGGCGGAGAGCGCCGAGAAGAAGCAATCTGACGAGCTGAGACTGACGATCCTACAAGATTGATGCTCCCGTATGGGTGCGTGCAAGGAGGGCGCTGCTCTCCGCACGCGCGGGAAGGCATCAACGACGCGGTTCCTCCTTACCGGTCCTTTCTTGCCTTGAAAAAATCGAGAAGCGAATTGAGCTCGCGACAGCCCAGGAGGTGAGCCGACAGGGCAAAGGTTGCGAGTCCCCCGAAAATACACAGGGCAAGTATGGCCAGATTATGCAGATTGAATCCAGACGACCACGCTCCCAAGGGACGGCAAATCACTAAGACTATCCCCATAGGAAGCGACGCTGCTGTGGTCTTTGCCAGGGAGAGAGCAAGGTCGGAAACGGGAAAGCTGCCCAGGCGTCTCACCAGTATTCCGAAAAGCACGAGCACGTTGAATGCAGCGGCCAAAGAAGTCGCCAAAGCAAGCCCGCCCTGGGCCATGGACCCCATAAGCGCAAGCCCCGCCGCCAGGTTGACCGCCACTGCCCCCATGGATACCCAGACGGGCGTCTTGGTATCCTTGAGGGAAAAGAAAGCCTGAGTCACCACCTTCAAACCGGAGAAAGCCCAGAGTCCCACCGTGTAGTAGAGGAGGGCATCCGCCGTCCCCTGGGTGTCAATCCAGGTGAAGCGGCCGCGCTGGAAAAGCACGGCGATGATCGGCTCCCGGAGGAGGATCAATGCAACCGACGCGGGAATGGTGAAAAGGGCTATGAGCCGCAGGGAAAAAGAGACTGAATGCGTGAGTGCCGGAATGTCGCCGCCGGCCGCCTGACGGGACATGGAGGGGAGCACCGCGGTCCCCAGTGCTATGGCGAACATACCCAGGGGCAGCTCCACAATACGGTCGGCGTAGTAGAGGTACGACACGCTTCCCGGGGGCAACAGCGAGGCAAGGATTGTCCCTATCATCACGTTGATCTGGTACACCGCGCCGCCGAAAGCTGCCGGCACGAACAGAATGCCGATTCTTTTCAAGGCCGGGTGTCTGAAGTTGAAATCCGGTCGTAAGGTAATCCCTTCTTTGGCTAGGAACGGAAGCTGAAGAGCAAGCTGCAACACTCCGGCCGCCACCACGCCCCAGGCGAGCGCAACGTAGGGCTCCACACCGAAGTAGGTGCAGAATATTCCCACAGCCGCTATCATGGATACGTTCAGAACGATCGGCGCAGCCGCGGGGGAGGCAAATCGCCCCAGGGAATTGAGAACTCCCGAAGCGAGGGCAACCAGGGAAATGAAGAAGATGTAGGGGAACATCATCCGGTTGAGATCCACCGTAAGCTGGAACTTGTCCGGGACGGCATAAAAACCGGGGGCGATGATACGGACCAACCAGGGACTCAAGGCTATGCCGAGCACGGTTACCACTGCCAACACGATGGCGGCAAAGCTGAACGTGATCCGGGCCAAGCGCTCGGCTTCCGGCTTGCCCTCCTTTTCGAGGGTTTCCACGTACGTGGGGATGAATGCTGCAGAGAGGGCCCCTTCGGCAAAGAGTCTTCGAAGAAGATTGGGGATTCGAAAGGCCACGAAAAAAGCATCCGCCCCCAAGCCCGCCCCCAGGAAGAGTGCAATGACCAGGTCGCGCACGAATCCGAGAACGCGGCTCATCGCAGTCCACAAGCCCACCACCCCGGCTGCTCGCGTCATGGCCTTCTTCTCTTCCGACCTGCTCCGTTTTGCAGCGGACGACAAAAGTTGTTGACTTTGTATGGGGGTTTCTGCCATAAAAAAAAATTCCATAGAGGACGTATCGGTCCCGGGTGGAGCTCAAACAGACCGGCTTAAGGCGCCGGTGGTGTTAAGCATACAATAACATAAGCGATCCGCTGGATTATCATCCGAAGGAGTTTCGAATGGCCAACCATGCATCGGCACTCAAGAGAATGCGCCAGAGCGAAGATCGGCGCCTCCGCAACGCCTCGTTCAAGTCAAGAGTGAAGACCGCCGTAAAAAAGTATCTCCAGGCCGTGGAGACCAAAGACGCCGGAGCCGGCGAGCTGCTCAGCTACGCGTCTTCGTTGCTGCAGAAGGGTGTCTCCAAGGGCATCTATCACAAGAATACCTCTTCGCGCACCATTGCCAGACTTTCCAAGCGACTTCCCTCCGCGTAACCGCTTGACGTGTGTCGAGAGCTGGAGCCCGATTGCTTGAGGGGGCTGTTTCCCCCTTGAGCTGAAGGCTGTTCTCCGGCATTTCCTGCCGTTCAGATGCGTGTAACCGTTAGCCTGGATCTCCCATGAGTATCCATCCCGTCCACGCGGGGGGTTGACCGCTGAAGGAAGAGTCGAGACCCGTCGGTAGGTCCCGAGGCTGATCCGCGAGAGCCTTGGCCAGCGGTGCCTTTGCTGCTGCCTTCTTCATCAGGTCCAACAGAAACGGCTCATCGGTCCCCCAATTGGGATCGGAGTAGTTCAACAACCCCATCCGTGCCTCCGAATACCAAAGCGCCAAGTTTAACAGTAGCGGTCCGTCCCCCAGGGGTGCCTGCTGATCGTTCACGTCGAACCAGGCAATGGGCAAGACCATCAATCGGCATTGCATCGGACGTGCAAAGAGGTTCCGAAGAGCAAGCTTTCGGCTTCCCCGCTTGTCGGGAGAAAAGAACAGGGCAGGTTGTTTATCCGGCGCCACCCCGTCCGTCACGGATAGAGGAATCGCGAGGAGCGTCACCTCGGAGCTCGTCCCCTTACCGCCGAGAAAACCGTCTCTGGTGGCGGCCGGACCCACTTTGACATCCGACGCGGGGAACAGCTTCTGGATGCTGACGACAATGTCGGTGGGCCGCGGATAGACCGGATTGGTGAGAATCAGCCGCTCTATTTTTTCCGCTTCAGAGAGCTTAGGGGAGCTCTTTTTCTTCTTCTTGGGCGTTCCGGGACGTGAGCTCTCTTGAATTTCCTCCTGAGGAATCCAAGGAATGGATTCAAAAAGAAGAAGATCCGCTTTGGCAGGAGACTTCGGGGTTTTAATCGACGCACGCTGCAAGCTCAGCATGTCTACCGAGGGAACAATCGACACCAGTCGGTCCCGCCCGAAAGGTCTGTCCTCGGCATCGAGCAGAACCGAGAAGGGGAGGTACCATAGCGCTCTGTCGGGTATCACAAACACCACGCACTTGTCCTTGGGAAGCTGCGGAATCTGTCCCAAGAGCATTCGGTACATACGGCGACAGGGCTCTTTCCACGCGTACCCCATGAACGTGGAGCGTCCCCCGAAGGTGAACTCACGGAGCCGATCCTGGAGGTTGAATACGCCCTGGTCGGCCTCTCCCCGTTCCGCGGGGATCTGGTAGTAGATCCCTTTTTCCTGGGTTATGACGCCGACCACCATGCGATCGGAGAAGAGATTGAAGTCCAGGATCATTTCGTCTTTGTCCAGAAGGCCGCTGCGTACTTCTTCGAGGCTCACGGGATGTCCTCTGCGCAACGCGGCGTACCGAGGGGAGCTCTTCTGCAGCGACCTCCGCACATCTGCAAGCTTGGTCTTGAGCTGATCCTCCTGCTGTCTCGTTCCGGCGGTGGGCATTTCCTCGCGAAGCTGAATCAGCTTCGTCAGGATCTCCGACTCTTCTTTCAGGAGACGGCTCGGCACACCGAAGAGCTCCAGCACCCCGGCTTTCTTGAGGACCAGATTCCTGCGGCAGATCCGGCGCTTTTCCATAAGGTGGAAGATCCGGCCGGAGATATCCTCCTTCGGCTCGAGATGCACCGGACCCATAATCTTTGTGGCCAGCTCGTCGAAAACCTGGAACCGTATCTCCATTTCACCGAGGAGGGGATGTCCCGGCGGAACGTCGTCGATGACCGATTCAAGATGGTCTACAGCGCTACGGTACTTGAGAATCGCGTTTTCCGTCTCACCCGAGAGGTAGAGCTTCCGCGCCTGCTTGATTTCCCGGTCCAGTTTCTCGAGGACGGTTTTGCCGTCGCTCTCCGTGGGGGTCTTTTCGGCCGGACGCTCCCTAAAAAGCCAGCGGTATTTCTTGCCCCCACCGTCGGAGGCCTCCGCGCGAGCGGGGCTCGCCTGAGCAACCCGCAGCCCATCGTGTTTCTCAAGGGAATCTTGAAGATCCGGATTTCCCGAAGCTGAAGAAAATCCCGGCCACAGGCTTACGACCAGGACGATCGCCGGCACGAGAAGGCACGGCCGATGGAGCGTCTTCCCTTTCAATGCAGCACCTCCTCTCAACTTTGTCATTGCCGGAATAATTGTGGGGCTTATCTGTCGCTCGGTTCCGGTTTCCCCGCGTTGACCCACCACTGGTCCTCCTTTTCCTTGAACCACCATGCGGAGAAATCAGTGTTGAGTATGCTCCTGGCAAGACGTTTGCCGCCTTCCGTCCGAAGCCTTTTCACGGCAGCCGATATCCAGTCCCCTGAATAGCGATTACCAAGGTCTCCCAACTCCTTCAGTTGCAGAATCATCTCTATTTGATCGGCATCGTGGGCCGCTTGCGATTCGGCCGTCTCGCGGCGGTTGAATTCATCGGTGAGCGCCCGAATCTCTTCTCCAAAGGGGAGTTGCATCGTCATGTCTCGAACCGCGGCTTCTTCGTCCGCTGTAACGTATTTCTTGTTGACGTAGTTCAGATCGCCGGTTCTCGCCTCCACGAGGTCGTGGAAGAGGCACATGAGGACCACTCGCTCCGTTGTGAGGTCATCGGACATCCGTGCGAGGACGTATCCGATCACCGCGCACCGGAGACTATGTTCGGCCACAGTCTCGGCACCGGTTCCGAGGAATTGAAATCCCGACCGGGGGGTGCGCTTGAGCATCCCCACCTCAAAGAGGAAATCTGCGATAGCCTTTAAGCTCACTTCCAAACCTCACCTTATCGGTTGCAGCGGAGGGTCCGACCGCGGATCATGCGAACCGCAGCGCTTCCTATCATGATTCCGCCAAACCATCAAGGGGCTTGGCGGCTTTGCACATCCGACGGGTCTGATGATATCCGCGGCCTTGGCGATTGCCGCATCAACGCCCCGATGAATTGGCGGTTGCTCGTAAATGTTCTTTAGTGCACACTGTGCCGAAACGGCCGCAGCCCGATCCAATCGAAGGGCAGGTCGATCCTCTTTGCCGTCTTCGGCGAAGAAGACCCCGGGAGCATTTTGTGGATCCCGACGTGCATCTCACCCATGTTCCGTGCGATCTCTGCGGAATCGACGACCATGTGGTCCTTTTCGTGAAAGAAGGGTTTGCTCACGTCCGATGCAAAGGATGCGGCCTCGTCTTCGTGAGCCCGCGGATCGCAGCACATCTGGAAACCCAGAGGACCGGCGGCACCGGAGCCATGGGAGAGGAGAAGCTCACCCCTTCCCAGGTCGGGCGACTCCGCAAGGAACTGCAAGGCATCGAGTCCTATCGAAAGCTGCATAGGATACTCGAAGTGGGCGCGGGCAGAGGATGGCTCCTCGAAGAAGCCGGCCGGCAGGGCTGGGAAACCTGGGCCGTGGAGATTAACGTCGCAGCCCTGGAAAGGCTCCGTGAAAAGGGAATTCACCACATCGTGAATGAGTCCGCGGAGAGCTTCGTTCTCCCCGAAGAGTCTTTCGACGCGGTAAGAATGTGGGACGTCATCGAGCACCTCCGGTCCCCGAAGAAGGCAGTGGCCAACATATACCGGGCCCTCCGGCGGGGAGGTTTACTGAGGCTTTCCACAACCAATTTCGCCTCTCTTTCCCGGTGGGTGAACGGTCCCGACTGGGTGTACCTCAACGGTGCCGACCATATCTATCTTTTCGAGCCTTCCAGCATCACCGCGCTCCTGACGGCCGCCGGTTTTTCCGGCATCCGCATCAGGACCAGATCGTTCAACCTGCGAAAAAAACTCTATCACCCGGAACAGGTCCCGCCCACGGGATTCTCCCTGTTGCGTCCTTTCCGAAAACTGATCGACGAGACCATTCGCTTCACTCCTTACGGACACCAGATGATCGTCACCGCTGTAAAGGACTAGATCGGATCGCTGACGAATCGCCCATACGCCGGATCGGCGGGTATGCCGCTCTCCGCTGCAGATTTGCTCGGAGGAGGGAAGTTTTTGGGGGTCCTCCCACATTCGTCTAGAGATGGGTGGCGCCGCGTGTTATGATACTCGTTTCGCGCAAATCAGCACGGGGACTGATTCGCCTTGACTTTGAGTAAAAGTTATCATAATTTATCAATAGGTTGAGCAAATAACTTAAAGAGAGATGTAATATGGTCGAGCCCTGCGATTCCGCCAACGTCCCCCCCGCTCTGCGGGCACAGATTCTTGTCGAAGCGCTCCCCTATGTCAGAAACTTTCGGGGCAAGCGCATCGTCATCAAGTACGGCGGCAGCGCCATGACCCAGGAGGCCCTGAAACAGCACTTTGCACAAGATATCACGCTCATCAGCTTCATAGGCATCAAGCCCGTCATCGTCCACGGAGGCGGTCCGCAAATCGGGGAGCTGCTCAAGAAGATAGGTAAGGAGAGTCGATTCATCAAAGGGCTGAGGGTGACGGACGAGGAGACCATGGACGTGGTGGAGATGGTGCTCGTTGCAAAGGTGAACAAAGACGTCGTCTCCATGATCAATAATCATGGAGGACGGGCTGTGGGACTGTCGGGCAGGGATGGCGGTCTCATTAAGGCCAAGAAGGCCCGTCCGGCCAGATTGGCCGATACCGACGAGGATTTGGGGCTGGTAGGGGAGGTTGAAAGGATCGATTCCGAGATCATCGCATCCCTTGAGGAGCGAGGATTTATCCCCGTTATAGCTCCGGTGGGCGCCGGACCTGAAGAGAAGCCATACAACATAAACGCCGACACTGCCGCGGGGGCTATGTCCGCGGCGCTGGGTGCCGAGCGGTTCATTCTCCTGACGGACGTTCCGGGTGTCATAGACACGGAGGGAAAGCTCATTTCCAGCCTCACCGAGGACGAAGCCCGGGATTTGATCGCGAGCGGGGTGGCTTCCGGAGGAATGATACCCAAGATCCGGTGCTGTCTTAATGCGATTCGGGGAGGCGTGCCCAAGGCCCACATTATCGACGGTCGCGTTCCCCACGCCCTGTTGCTGGAGATGCTGTCGGAGCAGGGGATCGGTACGGAAATTGTGCGGGATAAGGCTCCGGGCCTCTGAAGGTTGCCCGTGATGAGGAACGACTCCCCGGCCGACCCGGCCGGAGGTGATCGGCACCGTAACATAGTCCGATAGCTGCGGCCGGGTGCCGCGTTCGCTTGAAGATGAACCGCCTCGTACCTATGAGACCGCAGCGGTAGCTCCGGTCAGCGGCCATCGAGGCTTGTGAGGAAGGGAAAGTCATGGATTTCGAAGATTTCGTCGCGAGAAACAGCAAATGGGTCTTCAACACGTACGGACGAACCCCGATCATGCTCGTGGAGGGGTCCGGTTGTCGGGTTCGGGACAGCCGGGGTCGTGAATACCTTGATTTCATTGCGGGTCTCGCAGCCTGCTCTCTTGGGCACGGGCATGCCGGTTTGGCCGAAGCGATAAGCGAGCAGGCGAGGAAACTGATCCATGTCTCGAATCTGTTCTACATAGAGCCGCAGATAGAACTGGCGCGATTGCTGACGGAAAACTCATTCGCCGGCAAGGCGTTCTTCTGTAACTCAGGAGCCGAGGCCAACGAAGGAGCGATCAAGCTGGCGCGAAAATACTTCCACGACCGGGGTGAGCACGCGCGATACCACGTCGTCACCATGGAGAATTCCTTTCACGGACGCACGCTCGCCACTCTGGCCGCCACCGGTCAGATGAGGTACAGAAAAGGTTTCGAGCCGGATGTGGAAGGATTTTCTCATGTTCCATTCGGGGATATGGACCGATTGGACAAGGCAGTGACCTCGGAGACCGCCGCGGTTCTCCTGGAGGCTATCCAGGGAGAAGGGGGCGTTCGCGTACCGCCCGACGGTTTTCTCAAAGAGGTGCGTGAGTTGTGTAATCGCCGCGGTTGCCTGTTCATGCTCGACGAAGTACAGACAGGAATGGGACGCACGGGCCGCCTCTTCGCGTACGAGCACTATGGCATCCAGCCCGATGTGATGACCCTGGCCAAGGGAATTGCGGGCGGCGTCCCCATGGGAGCACTTCTCGCCACTGACGAGGTTGCAGCTTGTTTCGTTCCCGGCAATCACGCGTCAACGTTCGGCGGCAATCCTCTCGCTTCTGCCGCGGGGCTGGCCGTGCTCCGGGAGATCCTGGCCGACGGGTTTCTGGAAAATGTCCGGACCCGAGGAGCCTACTTGAGAGGCCGCCTTGAGGAGCTCGCAGCGCGGCACGGTATCATACGGGAGGTGCGCGGTCTGGGTCTCATGCAGGCAGTGGATCTCCATAAGCCCGGAGCCGATATCGCTTCGGCCATGCGAGAGGAAGGCGTGCTGGTGAATTGCACGTCTGATACTGTTCTGAGGTTTCTGCCCCCCCTCGTGGTTTCCGACGCGGAGACCGACGAGATGGTCAGCGTTTTGGACAAGGTCCTGTTGCGAGCAGAGGGGGGTTGATCATGAAGAAAATAAGGCATTTCCTGAGTCTGGCCGACTATTCGCGCGAGGAGATCCTGGCTCTGCTCGGACGATCCCATGAAATGAAAAAAGGTCTTCCGAGGAAGAACGGGCGTAGACCCCTGGAGGGACGCTCCGTAGGCTTGATTTTTGAGAAGCCCTCCACTCGAACCAGGGTCTCTTTCGATGTGGGCATCCACCAGCTCGGCGGTCATGCGATCTTCATGAGCCGGAACGACATTCAGATCGGACGGGGCGAACCGATTCGGGATACTGCGCGGGTACTGTCAAGGTACCTGGACGCCGTGGTTGTCCGTACGTTCGCTCACGGTGTTCTCGAAGAGTTTGCCCGATGGTCGTCCATTCCGGTCATCAACGGGTTGTCCGATCTGCTCCATCCGTGTCAGGTACTCGGCGACATGCTCACCCTCCAGGAAGCGAAGGTCAATCTGACCACCATGAAGGCGGCCTGGATCGGTGACGGAAACAACATGGCCAATTCGTGGATCAATGCTGCGGAGGTGATGGGCTTTAGCCTCACCCTGGCCTGCCCTGAAGGGTACGACCCGGAGGTGAAGATCAAATCGGCGAAGATTCGCGTCACCCGTGACCCGGTGGAGGCAGCCACAGGAGCGGACGTGATTTCCACGGACGTATGGGCATCCATGGGGCAGGAGAGCGAGATCGAGGAGAGGCGAAATGTCTTTAACGGTTTTCAGGTCAACCTCGATCTGCTGAAGCATGCCAAGAAGAAGATGTACGTGCTCCACTGCCTTCCGGCACACCGCGATGAGGAGATCACCGAAGATGTGATGGATTCCAAGCACTCCCTCATCTGGGATCAGGCCGAAAATCGGTTGCACGTACAAAAAGCGGTCTTGGAAATGCTTTTCTCGGACTGACATCATCGGTGAAGTGCTTGGACGATCGACGCTCCGGCACCCTCGTTGTCGCGACAAACAGATAGGCGGTTCGGAGGCTACGTGAAGGAGAGCAACGTGAAAAGGATTGTGTTGGCATATTCGGGAGGACTTGACACCTCAGTCATACTCCGGTGGCTCATCGAGACATATGGGTGTCCGGTGGCCTGCTTCACCGCGGATCTCGGGCAGGGCGAGGAGCTGGATTCGCTGGACGCGAAGGCGAAATCCGGCGGAGCCGAATCGCTTCACATAGCGGATCTGCGCGAGGAGTTCGTCCGTGATTACGTCTTCCCCATGTTGCGGGCCAATGCCGTGTACGAAGGCTTCTATCTCCTCGGTACCTCCATAGCCCGCCCGTGCATTGCAAAGGCTCAGATGGACGTCGTTGCGAAGGTGGACGCTGATGCCGTCAGTCACGGAGCAACCGGCAAGGGCAACGATCAGGTGAGATTCGAGCTTGCCTGCTTGTCCATGGATCCCCACATCAAGATCATCGCGCCATGGCGTGTTTGGGACATGCAATCCCGATCGGATCTCATCGCTTACGCTCAGAAATACGGCATACCGGTCACGTCCACCGCGGAGAAGCCCTACAGCATGGATCGCAACCTCCTTCACCTGAGCTTTGAGGGCGGAATTTTGGAAGATCCGTGGGCCGAGCCGCCGCGGGACATGTTTGTCCTCTCCGTCGACCCTCGGGACGCTCCCGACAAGGAAGAAGAGATCGTCATAAGTTTTGAAGCAGGAGACCCTGTCGCTGTTGACGGCAATCGGCTCACTCCGGCTGAACTGCTGGCCCATCTCAATACCGTGGGCGGGCGCAACGGGGTAGGGAGAGTGGACATGGTGGAAAACCGCTTCGTGGGGATGAAAAGTCGCGGGGTGTATGAAACTCCCGGCGGCACGATCCTCCACGTTGCACGGCGAGCTTTGGAATCCATCACCTTGGACCGAGAAGTGATGCACCTCAAAGACGAGTGGATACCTCGGTACGCCTCTCTGGTGTACAATGGTTTTTGGTTCTCTCCGGAGCGCACGATGCTCCAAACGGCCGTCGACGAAGCTGCCGCAGCGGTAACCGGCGATGTCAGAGTGAGGCTTTACAAAGGCAACGTGACGGTAACGGGGAGAAGATCCGACAAGTCGTTGTACGACGACCGATTCGCTACTTTTGAAGCGGATCAGGTCTATTCTCAGGCCGATGCGGAAGGATTCATCAGGCTCAACGCGTTGAGGCTGAGGATCAGGTCTCTCATGCAGAAGTGACGCCGTCCGAGAGGTCTGGTGCAATGTGACACGGCTGACTCCTTTGAAAGAGTAGCCGAAGAGATTTAATCAGTATGAGTGGAGGACTTGATGGCAGGACGCGGGAAAAAAGAAGGACCTGGAGCTTCTCGAAAATCGGAGGGAATCAGAAAAGGTCGCTTCGAAAAGGGGATGGATTCGGACTTCGCCCGCTTCAATGCCTCCATTTCTTTTGACAAGCGGTTGTTTGAGGACGACTTAGCCGGGAGCTCGGCCCATGTGAAGATGCTCGGCATGAAGGGGATCATCTCCAAAGATGAAGCTTATGCCATCGAGATCGGTCTCGCCAGAGTCGGCGTAGAGTTCGAGTCGGGGAAGCTGGAGCTCCGCGAGGATCTGGAAGACGTTCACATCAATGTGGAGGAGGCGCTTCGGGAAAAGATCGGCGACGTTGCGGGGAAGCTGCACACCGCCCGCAGCCGCAACGATCAGGTTGCCCTGGATCTGAGGCTCTATTTGCGGAATCGAATAGAGGAGATCAGAAGCGCCCTGGTTGCCTTAATGACTGCGCTGGTCGGCACGAGCGACGAGAACATCGCCCTGATCATGCCGGGATACACCCATCTCCAGAGGGCCCAGCCCGTGCGCTTGGCGCAGCATCTCATGGCCTATTTCAGCATGTTTCAACGGGATTGGGATCGCTTCGGCGACTGTGCACGCCGAATGGACGAGATGCCCCTCGGATCCGCGGCGCTTGCGGGAACGACGTTTCCCGTGGATCGGGAGGCCGTGGCGAAGTTGCTCGGCTTTTCACGCGTAGGTGCCAACTCCATGGACGGCGTCTCGGACCGGGATTTTGCAGCGGAATTTCTCTTCGACTGCTCGATGGTCATGATGCACCTCTCGCGTCTTGCCGAGGAGCTTATTCTCTGGTCTTCGTCTGAATTCGGCTTCTGTAGGCTCCCCGACGAGTACTGCTCGGGATCGAGCATCATGCCCCAGAAGAAGAACCCCGACGCGTGCGAACTGATTCGAGGCAAGACAGGACGTGTTTACGGTGACCTGGTGGCATTGCTGACCACGTTGAAGGCGCTGCCCCTGACGTACAACAAGGATCTCCAGGAAGACAAGGAGCCCGTTTTTGACGCATTGGACACGGTGCTGGGCTCGCTGAAGGTCATGGCCGGGCTCATTCCGGGAATCGAATTTGAGGCCGACAGAATGCTTGCAGCGGCTTCCGATCCTTCGCTGGCCGCAACGGATCTGGCAGACAGGCTTGTCCGTGAGGGGATTCCGTTCAGGGAGGCCCACGCGAAAATAGGGGCTATGATTCGGGAAGCCGCTGAAGCGGCGAAATCCGGCAAAAAGGTGCCCGAGAGCCCCGTACCGGGACCCGAAGAGATGGTGGAGGCCCGGAGTCACACCGGAGGCACTGCGAAGCGGAGCGTCAAAGCGCAGATCGGGGACGCTCGATCGTTCCTGGAAGGCTTGACCGATGCCGTGGCTCCCGGCAAACCGAAGGGGAGCCGAAAGAGGAAGGCTTGAGAAAGCCGGGTAGCGGAATCTGGATTCTTGTGCTCTCTTGTCTTCTGGTAGGCTGCGGATACAAGACGAGCCCCCGGCCGGCCACAGCGACGGTACCCGGGGATGTGGCCCTCGTCAACGTGTTCGGATATCCGGACCGGGTTGTGGTTCAATGGGATATACCGAAAAGCAACTTCGACGGCTCTCGTTTGACGGACCTCTCGGGCTTCAAGGTTTACCGAAATGCTCAGGTCGCAGGAGAAGAATGTGAAAACTGTCCGGAGAAGAGAGTCCTGCACGCGAACGTGGATTTTCAGAATCCCAGTAATGCGGTGATCGGCCCGAGCGAGGTCACCTACACGGACAAAGATGTGAAGCAGGGCAATGTCTATGCCTACTCGGTAAGTGCTTACAACCTCAAAGGACGAGAAGGTCCCATCAGCCAGGAAGTAAGCATCGTGTTCGAAGAGCCGCCGCCGGTGCCCAGGGAGCTCCGGGGAGAGGCGGAAGCGGAGGGAGTGCGTCTCGAATGGCCGGCCTCCGACAGCTCCTCGGGGGTGCAGAGTTTTCGGGTGTACCGAGGGTCGGAGCCGGATCCGGAAAAGATGAAATCCATCGGCAGCACAAAGTTGACCGAGACTCACTTTTTGGACAAGAAAGTCGAAAAAGGCGGCACCTACTACTATATGGTGCGCGCGATCAAAATGAACCGCGGGGTCTCGCTGGAATCGGCCGGATCTCCCGTGCTGAGGGTGTTCGTTTCCAAATTCGACCCGCCTTCACCAACCAACGTGAAGGTCATCGCAACCAGGCGCGGACTGAGAATAGAATGGGACCCGGTCAAGACGGGCGATCAACCGGCCCGGTACAATCTGTATCGGTCCGAATCGCAGAGGATGTTCGTTAAACTGAACCAGGAGCCCATAGACAAGACAACGTTTCTCGACACCAAGGTAGAGGTGGGCAAGACGTATCGGTACACGGTGTCGGCCTTTCCCGAAGGGAAACCGGAAGAGGAATCCGGTCGATCGGGATCTGAGTCCGTCAGATATACTCGCTAGTCAGGACAAGGCATGCATTACTTTGATTACAGGAACAACGAGCTTTATTGCGAGAACGTCTCCGTCAAGAGGATCTGCGAGGAGGTCGGGACCCCGGCTTTTATCTATAGCCGGGCCACCTTGGAACGCCATTTCAACGTCTTCCACGAGCCCTTCAAATCGGTGGATCATCTGATCTGCTATTCAATGAAGGCGTGCTCCAACCTTGCCGTCATAAGACTCTTCGCCAATCTGGGCGGTGGTGTGGACATAGTCTCGGGAGGCGAGCTCTACAGAGCTTTGAAGGCGGGAGTGGACCCGTCACGCATCGTCTATTCCGGAGTGGGTAAAAAGGCCTCCGAGATTGACGAGGCCCTGGCCGCCGGGATACTCATGTTCAACGTTGAATCGGAAGACGAGCTGACCTTCCTCAACCGGCGGGCGGAAGCGGCCGGCGAGTGTGCCCCCGTTTCGCTGAGAGTAAACCCGGATGTGGATCCGCTGACTCATCCCTACATATCCACCGGCATGAAGAAGAACAAGTTCGGTATCCGGATGGAAAAGGCGAAGGAACTTTATGCGAGGGCACGGGATCTTAATGGAGTGAATCCCGTCGGTGTCGATTGCCACATAGGAAGTCAACTGACCGAGCTCTCCCCATTCCTCGAAGCCGTGGAAAGGCTCGGAGATCTCATCCAGGGCCTTCGAAATGATGGGGTGGATATACGCTATCTGGACGTCGGCGGCGGGCTGGGCATCCCGTACGATCGCGAGGAGCCGCCTCCGCCGGGAGCATACGGCGCGGCGATCCTTGAGAAGGTGGCCGATCTGGGCGTGACGTTGATCCTCGAGCCGGGGAGGGTGCTCGTCGGCAATGCGGGCATTTTGGTCACCAGGGTCCTGTTCCAAAAGGAGACGGGAGTAAAGAAATTCGTCATCGTGGACGCTGCAATGAACGATCTGGTGCGCCCCAGCCTTTACGAGGCCCATCACTCGATCTGGAACGTCTCCCGGGAGCCTTCCGGAGCCGCCCCGGAGGATCGGATCACCGTCGACGTGGTAGGACCCATATGTGAGTCGGGAGATTTTCTTGCCAGGGACCGTGAGCTTGACCCCGTCACCAATGGAGATCTTCTTGCAGTGATGAGTGCAGGGGCTTATGGCTTCACCATGTCATCCAATTACAATTCACGTCCCAGAGCGGCCGAGGTTCTGGTCGATGGAGACGCCTTTCATGTGATCCGAGACCGGGAAACCTACGACGATCTGATTCGCGGGGAACGAATCCCGCGGGACATTTTCCAAATTAGCTAGAAGGAGTTGACCATGTTTTCAGGAGCCTTTACCGCCGTAGTGACACCCTTCAAAGATGGGCAGGTCGACGAGACGGCACTCAAGAGACTCATCCGTTTCGGCATCGACGGTGGTGTCAGCGGGTTCGTCCCGTGCGGGACGACGGGGGAATCGCCCACGCTGAGCCACGACGAGCACAACCGCGTGGTCGAGCTCGTGGTGAAGGAAGTGGCGGGCCAAGTCAAGATTATTGCCGGGACCGGCTCCAACAGCACACAAGAAGCCATAGAACTAACACGGCACGCCAAGAGCGTCGGCGCGGACGCCGGTCTCCTGGTCAATCCTTACTATAACAAACCGAGTCAGGAAGGCTTGTATCGTCACTTCGCCGCAATCGCGGAAGCCGTGGATATTCCACTGGTCCTGTACAACATTCCGGGGCGGACCGCCATCAATGTCGCCACACCCACAATGGTCAGGCTTTCCAAAATCCCCAACATTGTCGGCGTGAAGGAAGCCTCGGGAGACATCATGCAGATGAGCGAGGTCATTCGACTCTGCGGTCCCGAATTCGACGTGCTTTCAGGGGACGATCCGATGACGTTCCCGCTGATGGCATTGGGCGGCAAAGGGGTTATTTCGGTGGTGACAAACATCGTGCCCGACAAGATGTCCAACCTGGTGAAGAGCGTGTTGGAAGGAGACATTGTAGCGGCGCGAGCGGCGCATTTCGACATGTACGAACTGTGTAGGGCGATCTTTCTGGAGACCAATCCTATCCCGGTCAAAGCAGCACTGGCTTTGATGGGGATGATCGAGCCGGAGTATCGCCTCCCGCTCTGTCCCCTCTCCGCTGCCAACCAGGAGGCCCTGAAGAGCACTCTGGAACGGTACGGCCTTATTTGAGACTGAGACAGGAACGGCGCGTGAAAACCACGGGCGTTGCAAAGTCGTTGAAGGCGAAGCGGAGCTGAGATGAATCTTTCGTTTGATAGACCGGAGGTAGAGGTCGGCGATCCCGCCCTTGAATGTGCGGTACACCGCTCCGGGGCAATAATGGCGAAACGCCTGTTCTCGGTCGGGGCTTCCCGGCTTTGGGAGACGAAATGAAAATAGCGGTAAGCGGAGCGGCAGGCCGCATGGGAAAGAGAATTCTTGCTTTAGCGCACGAGCACCCTGAATTGGAAATCGTGGGCGCCTTGGAAGCGGTCGGTCATCCGGCCCTGGGAAAGGATGCCGGAGAAGCGGCGGGAATAGGAAATATCGGGGTACCCATCGTCTCCGACGTGTCGGTGCTGCTCAAGGACTGTGATGTGTTGATTGACTTCTCGTCCCCTCAGGCCTCCCTGGCCAACGTGGAGTACGCTGCCTCCGCGGGCAAGGGGATTGTGGTCGGGACCACCGGATTCTCCGAGGATCAGAAACGTCGGCTGAGTCAGGCCGGTTCGGCCACGAGATGTTTGGTGGCCCCAAACATGAGCATGGGAGTCAACCTTCTCTTCAAGCTCGTCGAGAATGCGGCTCGAGTCCTGGGCGGGGAGTACGACGTGGAGATCGTCGAATCTCACCACCGAATGAAAAAGGATGCGCCCAGCGGCACCGCCAAGAAGCTCGCGGAGATTGCCGCTACGGCCCTGAACCGCGATCTGGCTAAAGACGGGGTGTACGGTCGAAGCGGGCTCGTCGGTGAGCGCACAAAGGAAGAGATAGGAGTTATGGCTCTGCGGGGCGGAGACATTGTCGGCGAGCACACGGTGATGTTCGTGACCAACGGTGAGCGCATTGAGCTCATCCACCGCGCACACAGCCGGGACGCTCTTGCCAAGGGCGCTTTGCAGGCGGCAATCTGGCTGGTCTCCCAGCCGAAGGGCCTCTACGATATGCAGGACGTTCTGGGACTGAAAGGACAGCGATGAGACTGGCTAGATTTGAGGCGGAAGGCGAGATGTACATGGGTCGGCTGGACGGGGACGTCCTCAGTCACGTCGGTGGAAAGAAGTTGCCGAGAGAGTTTTCCCTGAGCGAGGTTCGCCTGCTTTCACCTTCGATTCCGTCGAAAGTGGTCGCCATCGGGTTGAATTATCGCGATCATGCAGAGGAACTGAACATGCCATTGCCCGAAGAGCCTCTGCTGTTCATGAAACCCTCCTCCAGCGTTATCGGTCCCGGCGCTACGATTCTCTTGCCGCCCCAAAGTCGACGCATTGACTTCGAGGCCGAGCTGGCGGTGGTGATAGGGAGGACGGCCTGTAATGTGAAGAGTCAGGATGCCGGTGACTTTATCCTCGGATACACCTGTCTCAACGATGTTACGGCCAGGGATCTTCAGGGCAAGGACGGCCAATGGACCCGGGCCAAGGGCTTTGACACATTCTGTCCCATGGGTCCGTGGATAGAGACGGAGATCGATCCTGCGGATCTGGCGATAGAGCTCTATTTGAACGGTGAGAGAAAGCAGAATTCCCGAACCTCCAACCTCATTTTCGACCCGTGTCGGTTGGTGGAGTTTGTCTCGGCCGTGATGACTCTCTTTCCCGGAGATGTGATCGCCACGGGGACAAGCTCGGGGATCGGCCCCATGGAGTCGGGAGATGTCGTGGAGGTTCGCATCGAGGGGATCGGCTCCCTCGAGAACAACGTGCGGAGCGCTGTTGAATGAGTCCCGTCGCCTACATCGGATTCGGGTCCAACCTGGGCGATCGGCATGGGACGTACGAGGAAGCGGTGAAGGCTCTCGGCAAGGTTGACGGTATCGTCGTAGTGAAGTCCTCCCGGTTGTATGAAACCGATCCGAAGGGCCTCGTTGACGGAGGTGCCGAGTTTCTCAACGGAGCGGTCGCCATCGAGACCGATCTCGATCCGGCCGAGCTGATGGCTGCTCTGCGAAAGATCGAATTGAAGCTCGGAAAGTCCCCCGAGCACCGGAGCGATTTATCGCGTCCGGTGGATTTGGACCTTCTCTTGTACGGGGACGCAACGGTGAAGCAGGAAGGGATTACGGTCCCGCACCCGCGCATGCATACCCGAGGGTTCGTCCTGGCTCCATTGGCCGAGATAGCCCCTGAAGCCATGCATGCGACCTTCAATCGGAGCGTTTCGACCCTGGTGAAGGAACTTGCCGAGGAAGAGATGGCGGGAGTGAGGCCCTGGCAAGCGCCGCCGACGTGAGGAACACTCGATGTGGGTACGGCTCTTCATCGTTATTCTCGTGATATACCTTGGATTCAAGACGTTTTCCTGGGCGAAGCGTATCACGAGAGCTCAACCGAACCCCGATTCAGGCCTCAAATCGGACGGCATGGGCGCTGTCAACGAGATGGTGCGAGACCCGATATGCGGTCTTTACGTGCCGAGAGACGAGGCCGTCACCTTAGTGGGAAATGGTACGACCGTTCATTTTTGTTCCGAGGGCTGTCGGACCAAATACCTTCAAGGTCGGGGGTGACCCTATGAGCACCCAAGAAGAGAACCCCAAAATATTGATCGCCGACGATTCTGCGATCCTCAACAACATGCTGAGAGATGTGTTTGAGGAAAACGGTTTTGACGTGGTGCAGGCATTTGACGGAGTGGAATGCAAGAGCGTCTTCCTGCGTCAGGAGCCCGACCTGGCGCTTATTGACGTGCAGATGCCCAAGATCGACGGGATCGAGCTCCTTCGATTCATCAAGGAGAAGTCCCCGCGCACCCTCGTCATCGTCATGACCGGGGCCGGGAGCGAGCAACTCGCGGTGCAGAGTATGAAGCTCGGGGCCGACGACTATCTCAGCAAGCCCTTCGGCTTGGGCGACGTCATTGCCATCACGGAGAAGATGCTCGAACGGCGGCGCTCCGCTGAAGAAAACGTCAGGCTGAAGAAACAGATCCGTCGTAGCGAGCGGCATCTTGCGCATCTGACAAAAATCATCAACGAAGCCCTGGTGACCACCGATCCCAACGGACGCATCCAATTCGTGAACCGTGCGGCGGAAACCCTCTGGGGCTATTCGGAGCAAGAGCTGAAAGGCAAGGATGTCCATTTCCTCATTCGAGGGGAGGCCGGAACCCTTCTGCACCGGGACTTGGTCAAAGACACCCTGCACCTGGGAAAAATCGAAGGGGAATTCCTGTTCAGAAAGAAGGACAAGGGAGCGTTCCCCGGGTACCTCTCCACCTCGGTGATCAAAGAAAATCGAACGATCAAAGGAATAGTCATCGTTGTCGCGGATCTGACGCGGCTCAATGAGGTGGAGCGTCGACTGAAGCAATCCGAGAAACTTGCATCCCTGGGCAGAGTGGTCGAAGGAGTCGCCCACGAAGTGAGAAATTGCCTCACCTCACTCGGAGGATTCAGCCTGCGCCTTCGCAAGGCTGCCGGGAACGACCCCTCTGTCCTTCAATATACGGGCATTATCCTGGAAGATGTGCACCGTCTTGAGACGATGGTCCACGAAATCGAAGATTACGTGCGCTTTTCCAAATTTTATTCGTTTCAGTTCGTCAAGACCGACATCCTCTCCGTCATAGAAACTGCGCGGGACAAAGTCCTGAGGACGATCCCCGAGGAGCTCGCGAAATCCGTGACCTTCTCCGTGAAAGCCGACGCCAATCTGCTCCAGATTCAGGCCGATCAGGCCGCTCTGGAGGAGGCATTTTTCAATCTCTTTGTGAACGCGTATGAAGCCATGCCGCGTGGAGGACGTCTCCGAGTGACGGTACGCAACTGTAACTCTGCGGTCCTGGTCACCGTTGCCGACACGGGAGTGGGCATTCATTCAGGGGATTTGAGCGAAATATTCAACCCGTTTTTTACATCGAAGACCAGCGGAGCGGGAATGGGCTTGTGCAAAGTTCATCTCCTCGTCGAAGAGCATCGGGGCGCGGTCAATGTGACCTCTGAACCGAACAAGGGAACGGTCTTCGAGATCCTCCTCCCGTCGGAGAGACTGTTGACCCAGCTCCACCCCTGGGAGGCGGTATCGGGAGGAAGACCGGTACGCTGATGGTATGTTCTCTGTGCTTTGTTTGCCGACGAGCTCGAAGCCGCCCGCAGCTCCATCCTAACCGATCGGGGCCGATGACGGCGTTGAGCATGCTCTTGTATGATTTCTTTATGTTCATTTTTGGTTTGTCGCACGTCTTTCCCGGATTTTCGGGATTGCTGACGGAGTTGCCTGCAACAGGGACACTCTGATGCCGGTGACGTCCGAATATCGTTACGAGTCGGAGACGGACCATGACACTCCGCTACTTGATTGCGACGTGCGTTATGGCGGCTCTCGCACTGGTGGTACCGGTGAGCGAGGCCATGGCGGACATTTTTATGCGCATCCACTTGGACGGACGGAAAGAGTTCACCAATAGGCCGTCCGGTCCCGGATGGATATTCTACATGACCGAGTCCGGATTCGAGCCGGTGGTCAAGTTCTCCTCTGCGAAGGGTAAACCGAAAAGCATTGATGAGATCGTCGCCGAAATAGCGCAGAAGTTCGTCATTGACGCGAATTTGGTCAAGGCGATCATCATGGCGGAGTCGAACTGCAACCCGCAGGCTGTTTCGAGTAAAGGTGCACAGGGCTTGATGCAACTGATGCCCGCAACGGCCAAGGAGCTCAACGTGACCAAGCCGTTGGATCCCCGGGAGAATATCATAGGCGGCGTGAAGTACATCAAGGGGCTGCTGGCTTCCTATGGAGACTTGCGCTTGGCCCTGGCCGCCTATAACGCGGGACCGGGAAGCGTGAAGAAATACGAAGGCATACCACCGTACCGGGAGACGATCAACTATGTGAAGAAAGTCATCCGTTACTACAAAAAATTCAAGAAAAATCCACATCTTAAAATTGCCGAGAGCTGAGTTGCTCGTTGTTGGACACCCATGAAAAAACACCTTCCGAATTTTCTTACTCTGGGAAGGCTCGTGCTCGTGCCTCCCATCGTGATTCTCCTTTTCTTTCCGGGGCGATTCTGGTCCGCGTGTGCTGCATTCCTCTTCTTCATCGCCTCGTTGACTGATTTTTTCGATGGATTCATAGCCAGACGCTTCAACGTGGAATCCTCCTTCGGCCGGTTTCTCGATCCCATAGCGGACAAGGTCCTCGTAACATCTTCATTGATCATGCTGATCGCTCTGGGGAGAGTGCCCGCCTGGATCGTCATGCTGATCATTTCGAGAGAAGTGGCCGTGAGCGCTCTGCGCGCTGTGACGAAGACGTGGGACACCACGTTGAAACCGAGCCCGGCAGGCAAATTGAAAGCGGTCTTCCAGTTTACCGCTATCGTGCCGCTGATCATCCATTACGAGTACAAGATTGTTATCCCCGTGGACTTCCATGTCGTGGGCATGTTTCTCCTCTACGTGGCGCTCGCACTCACCCTTTGGTCGGGCATAGACTATTTCGTGCGATTCTACAGGGAGTATGAACTGCGTGAAGGGACAGGGGGGGAGTAGCATGGTGTCTGCACGGCGGCCTCCATGGTCATGGCCCCGGCAGAAGGTCCTATCCGGTCGTTCTTTCAACCTCCGGGAACTGTTCCCTATTCGTGAAACGTGAAACACGCCCCGGGGGCGACGTTCAAGCAGCGGCATAGCGGGAGAGGAATCATAACGGAGGGCCAAGCGCGGTCGGGTCAGGGATCTCGGGCGAGCTCTCGTGCGTCGGCGTGGCGGAGGGAGAGGGATTCGAACCCCCGGACCTTTCGGTCAACGGTTTTCAAGACCGCCGCCTTAAACCGCTCGGCCATCCCTCCGCAGAACGGGCCTTGAAAACGGATGCTATCCCAGGAAAAGTAACGGTGTCAAGACAGTTGAGGGTAAAATCCACGAGCGCGGGACATCGAATCGCCGGATGTCCTGCTTTGCTGCGGACGCCGACCGACTCCGGTTGATTTTCCGCATACGCGGTGCTAGATTTTTGCGATTGCAACAAGGGTACATGTCGTTTGGCAAAGGTCTCTCACCTCTGGTCTTTCTGACGGGAACCTTCCCGACTATTCTCGAAGTCTCACGGAGGAGCGTATGGATCACGTTGACAGAAATTCCGGCATTCTTGACTCTGAAGAGAAATTTTCCATCGACGAGCGACGAACCTACCAGGAGCGATTCCTTCGGGAACTGGTGACCCACTCATACAACGCGGGAACTCCCCTGAAGGCAACATTGGATCGCTCCGGGCTCCGACCGGAGGATGTCCGCACGATCGAGGACCTGCAGAAGATCCCGGTTACGAAGAAAACGGATTTGGCTAAAGCCCAGAGCGAGAACCCTCCCTTCGGCGGATTCGTTACCGTCCCGGTGTCGGAATTGGCGAGAATCCATCAGTCGCCCGGTCCCATCTACGATCCCGTGGGAAAAGTTCCTGATTATTGGCGATGGAAGACGGCGCTCTATTCGGTGGGGTTCAGACCCGGGGATCTTGCCGTAAATACGTTCGCGTACCATCTCACACCGGCCGGTCACATGTTCGAGGAAGGAGTGACCGAGCTCGGCGCGACCATCATCCCTACGGGAGTGGGGAATACGGAAACGCAGGTGGAGATCATCAAGAAGCTGAGCGTCACTGCCTATATCGGCACGCCGAGCTTCCTGTCGGCCATCATCAAAAAAGCCGAAGATATGGGAGTGAGCGTCAATGAGGAATTCCGCCTTGAAATAGCGTTCCTCCTTGCGGAAATGCTCCCGGAATCCACTCGCAGGAAGTTGGCCGAAGAGTACGGGATCATCGGCAGGCAGGCGTACGGCACGGCCGACGTCGGATGCGTCTCCTACGAGTGCCCCCAGGTCTGCGGCATGCATATCCACCACGACCGTATAGTGGAAATCACGGACCCCAACACCGGTGATGTCTTGCCGCACGGAGAGCCGGGTGAGGTAGTTGTGACCGGCAACAACAAGATCTATCCGCTGATCAGATTCGGCACGGGAGACCTTTCCAGCATAACCGACGAACCGTGTGCGTGCGGACGTACGGCCCCGCGGCTCACGCGCATCATGGGGCGGGTTGACCAACTGACCAAGGTGAAAGGCATGTTTGTCCATCCGTCGCAGGTCCAAAAGGTCATCGAATCCCACGGACAGATTGCCAGAGGTCGCTTGTTCGTGGAGAGACCCGGGGATCAGGACGTCATGACCCTGGAAGTGGAGCTCAAAGAGGCCGCCGGGGAGGACCTCGTGCCCGCGGTCGAGAAGACCATTCGTGAAGTGATCAAGCTGAAAGGATCGGTCCGGATTTTGGAGCCGGGTACGCTCAAGGAAGGGTTCAAGACCATCGAAGACGTACGAAAATGGGATTGAGAGAATCCCTGAGAACACAGAGAGGAGTTACCCGAACGCGACGGAAGACAACTTCCAACTCATGACGGTAATCTCCTCTCTCCGGAAGCGGCTCCCCGAGGGGAGGCCTCATTACCCGGTCAGACCGTTACGGCGAACCGCCAAGGAGAAAGCAGTGCGGCCACGGAAACTCCGGGGTCTCCGAAGCGAGCTCGGTACGTGCCGTTCGTAGCGAAAACCACCAGCCCCAAACGACAAACCGTCGGACCCCAACTACCGTGCCACTCATTGAATTCCCGGCATTCTTCGAGTTGAAGACCAATGAGCCTTCGACAGTATTGTCGCCGGAGATCGGTGCGGTTTTCCCGGGAGTGGCGGCGCTTCCTTGAGACTTATGGCCGACCCGATAGTGAAGCGCTCGAGGCTATCCCAAGGGTCCCCGATGACACCACGACTCTTTTCGTTTCGCGCAGTTTGTAAAGCGCTCCACTACACCACTCTCTTGAACGCGCCCGGGTATCGCCGGCACAACCCGTGACCATTATCGGTCAGCCGGATGAGCCTTTTGGGGGAGGCATGACGTCATTCCATGGAAAACTAAAAGTAAACTCTTAATAAAATAGCCTTGTATAAAGGAATCATTGTGATATAAGAGGTGCAAAACGCAGAACCGTGCGGTTACTGCGAACGGAAGCCCGGGCGGATCTCGTTGGGTTCGCCTCTCAAGAAAAGGGGACTTGGCCATGGATCGTTGGTTTCGATGTCTTTTCGGTACGATCACGATAGGAGCGGCGGTTCTTCTGTCTGCCCCGCCTTCGTTTTCCGAGGAGCTGGTGGTAAAGAGTTGTCAGGAGCTCATCGGGATGGCAGGAAGTTATCGACAGGATCTCAGGACCGTCGGTGCGATGCTCGGCTCGGCCGTCGATGTCGGCGACATACAGCGTATCAGGAATTACAAGCTGAAGAGGGCTGCCCTACAAAAAAGCCTGCAAGGGGTCTTGAAGGCCCTGGAGATCAAGGAGTGCGTCGCGCCGACCCGATAGATACCCGGAATGCCCCGGCTGCCGAAGTCGCGCCGCATTGAGCTCCATCCTTTTCCCACCGGTCGAGAGGAGCCTCTCCCGCCGAATGATGCTCTACGATGCCGGCGAGCCTCTCGTCGGAACAACCGGTGTCGGGTAGCCCAAGCCGGAAAACCGAACCTGAGGTGCGGTCAACTCACCTTCAGTAGTCGCCGAGCCTTCAGCACCACGGGTCTTATTGCCCGAAACACGTTGACCTCGCTCTTGGTCACCGGAAAGAGGACCGGTTTGATCGCGCCCACATCCAATTCCTTGGAGTCGTCCTTGCTCCGAAGGAATATTCTGGCCAACTGGTCGTCGGCAATAAGACAGAACAGCTCCTGTGTTTCATTTTCGACCCAGTCCACGACATTCTGATCGTGTGCGCTCAGTCGAGTGCCGAGAACCGCTTCGGCGTATCGTGCGGCCTTGGCTTCCTCTACTCCTATCTGCCTCAAGGTCAGGGCAAGCTTCATCACTACCACGTCGGACAATCTGAACCGATCTCCTTTGGGGCCTGTTCCGACAGGTTTCATGACCTCCCTCGCCAAGGCCTCGTCCAGGAGCTCCGGACTGTGCAGATCCAAGAGGTACGCAGCGTCTTCACGATCGACCAGCTGAGAGAACATCATTCCTCCGCGTTTGCTACCCACCGGCGAAGGGACACGAGGTACGGAAGATCGACATAGGGCAGTCTCGCTTCCCTCGCATAGCAGGTACATGATTATTCGGAGAACCAGCGAGGTACATGGATATCATGCCCTTGGAAGAGGGTCAAGGAGAGGCTGCGGGAAACCGGAGCCGCGGGAACGGTGCGAGAAGATGACTGCTAATCCGTCTCTAGCGGCGCTCCTTGAAATTCGCAGCTTCCTTGGAGTTAAAAGCCAATGAGCCTTCGATCGCTTCATCGCAATCCGTTCAACGCGTCCGAAAAGACCGTCCGGCTTCGGCAGCCTGGGGTTGCGCTAACCGGGCCCGTGGCAAAACAGTGACCACGGGATGAAGCGCCTCGGTTGTTGAATAATAGTATTATGTAATATTAACTGGTTACCAGCATTCACCTTCCCGTCGTTGAAAAAGTTCCCTCAACCTCTCTGTATTAAACAAGTTTATTGACAAATCTGTTCAAATTTGATAGATTACACTTGTCAATTCTAGTAATTGTTAGATTTGGCCGATCAATCACCTCAGATCTCTCCGGGAAGGAGTTGGGTATGGCAAGAATATCCGCCGTCAGTTTCTGTGTGCTCCTGGTAATGCTCTTTGCTGCTGTGACCGGGCACGCGTACGTTCCAACCCAAGGACAGTTCGCCGGATACGGCGTGGCTCCGGCAGCTTGTCCTCCATCCGGCTGCCCTCCGACCATGTCCATGGCACCTCCGGGAATGGGCTATCCGCCTCCCATGCGAGGGGGAATGCCGTCACGAATTTCAAAGGTCAAGCCCGCACGCGGGCCGATGCCTTGTCCTCCGCCTAGCTGTGGGCCGATGCCTTGTCCTCCACCCATGTGCGGGCCTGTATGTCCACCGCCGTGCAAGCCGCCCATTGAGTGGTACTAAGTCTCGAGCCTTCCTTTCTCGCGTGTTCGGAGATCGGGGGTCCGTTGGTACTGAAACCTACGGACATCCCCGATTTCCGGGCACCGCTTTTCTCTCTCCCCACCACGATACTCCCAGCAAGTCATCGCAAGAATAGATAGCCGGGAGCCTTCGGTTACTCTATCAAACCGATGATCCCTCCCGTTGATGCCGGAGAGCATCGAGAACCTGTCAGGGTCTATGTCTCCTCGGCGGTTTACGTCTATTCTGTCTCACCGGTTTCGGAGGAGAGGCCACAGGCGGGGGAGGAGGGGGAGGGGCTTCAACGACTTGCATTCGTCTGAGCTGGTTGTCGAACGCCTTCCATGATGCTGCGTATTCTCCCGCCTGTTCACGCATCATATCCAACGCGGACCTTACTTCCAGGAAATCAACAAAAGCCTTCAGCTCAGCCAAAATGTCTATGTGCCATGGGGATTTACGGTCTTTCCTGACCAGACGGACCAGACGGAGGCCTCCTTTGAGCGTGCGCAATTGGAGCAAAGCCTCATTGTCTTCTTCTTTCATAACCAGCGGAATACTCATGGGGTCGAGGACATTGAGAAGAGCCAGATTCTCCGGCTCCTGTTTGAGCTTGTACTTGGCGGCTACAGAGGTGGCGAGGTTCCTCGACTCTTCGGTGAGGAGCTTTCTGGCCTCTTCCACCCTGTCCGACTTCATACGGTCCCGATAGAGAATGAAAACAGCCTCAGGCTTGCTTGGGGTGAGGTCACAGCCGGTGAGAACGGCGAGCATGACAATAATCCAGAGAAGACCGAACGAACATCCCCACTTGCGGCAATACACTGCAAGGAAGGGCGGATTAGGCCGAGCCGCGCATCTTCGGGGTTGGGAATGAATGCCGCTTGCCCCTTCTTCTCGATACTCCTCGGAATTCATGCTACGTGTCCGGGGTTTCGTCGTGAGGCTCGTTCCGAGCATTGCCTAATGGATCTTCCAGCGCATCTTCATTCTTGAGGAGCTCAAGGGAATGTGGGCGTGCCTGGAACCCGCGGCCGGAATGTACTGTATGAACCGATGAGCTGCAGTCGGCCCGAATGAATGGGGACCTGATTACTCAGGGCCCTTCACAAGCCCCCGAAGGGAGGGGCCGGCTGAGCCGGGCTGCTCGAAGGCTCACAAAGCCGCATTACCTGGATGGCAGGACGGCGGCGTCCTCAAACTTTTATCATCGGCGCACTCAATAGCACGACGCGCGTCGCTTCGTCAATTGCTTGCGCGAGGAGGGCTCTTTGGCCTTTGTTCGGGTGGGTTGTTTCGTTACGGCGGGTTGCTCGCAGGACCGAGCCGGCTCTGTCACACAACTTTCGGCTTCAACCGGAAACCACGCTACAAAGCGCGAGCCTCCGGACGCACCGGGGAACACGTCCAACCAGCCCTTGTGGAGCTGTGCGATTTCGCGACAGATAGAGAGTCCCAGCCCTGTTCCTCGCTCGCCCTCGGTACCTCTGCTCCGTCCCCTGTGGAATCTCTGGAAGATCCTGCCTCGGTCTTCCGGCTTGATTCCCATCCCGTTATCTTCGACGGAAATCTCCACCCCGGAGACGCCCAGCCGCGTTGCGGCCGCGGTCCGGACGATCACCCGGCCCCCTCGCGGGGTAAATTTCACGGCGTTACTCAGTAAGTTGCCGGTGAGTTGGCCGATCCGACCTATGTCGCCCGGGATTTTGGGGATTGTCGGCTCCAGGTGCACCTCAAGGGTTATCTCCTTCGCGGAAGCGAGCATACGCAACCCCTGGAGGCACTGATTCACCGGGAGGTTTACATCGAGGGGGATTGGGCGCAAGCCTATCATGCCTGATTCCAATCGCAAGAACTCCAAAAGGGAGTTGATGAAGGCAAGTTGGTCCTTGGCGCACTGGAAAAGCGTTTCCACATTTTCCGCGGCGGATTGGGGAATAGGCCCTTTTCTCAGCAATTCGATCGTCCCGAGAAGCGCCTGAAAGGGGGCCCGCACATCGTGTGACAGGACCGACAGGAGCTCCGCTTGTCTTCGGTTCAATTCCTCGGCCTGTCGCCGCAGTCGGTTCCGCTCGACGAGGTTCTCTATGGTGAGACCTATTTTCCGAGGGTCCAGTCCAAGGAGCTCCCTCTTTTCAAAGTATCCGTCCGCGCCTGCCTTGAACGCTTGGTCCCACGCATCAACACTCTCCATGGATGAGCTGATCACCACCGTGCTGTGCGGGTCGCGCTCCTTGATTTCTTTGCAGATCTCTATGCCGTTGCCGTCAGGAAAGACTATGTCCAGGAGGATCGCGTCGTAACACGAGGAAGCGGCCTCCCGCGCGGCTTGAGCCGTGGCCGCCTGGTCGATGCAAAACCGGTCTGCAAGCATCAGACAGACGCGTCGACGGATGATTTCTTCATCGTCAGCGAGAAGAATCTTGAGTTTTTCCTTCATTTAGGCCTCCGTCAACAGGGGGAGGCGCAACGTGAAGCTCGCGCCGCTGCCCGGTTTGCTTTTCAATTCTATTCTGCCGTCGTGCGCCGCTGCTATTCTCTTGGCCAGATAGAGCCCACGGCCGGATCCGCCCGTGGTAAAGCCGAGTTGGAATACTTTTCCAAGGTTTTCGGACGGGATGCCCGGGCCCGTGTCTTCTACTCGTACATAGGCCTCTCGGTTCGCTTCCCCGAGGGTAATCTTGACCTCGGCACCTTTGCCCGAGAATTTGATGGCATTTCTGATGAGATTATCCAGGGCGCGCACGAGGAATCTTTCCTCTCCTCGAACGTGGACCGGCTCTATGTGCAAGTGATTGGACGCTATGGAGACGCCTTTGCTGCGGGCGGCTTCCCGATAGCTCACCACGCATCGATCCACCACCATGTTAAGATTCACGGAGGTGGGGCGAATCTGGAACGCGTCGGAGTGGAGGCGGATGAAGTCGATTCGCTCTTCGAGCATGGTGAAGAGCTCCTTACGCTTCTCTTCGACCTGATCGAGAAATTCGATCCCTTCTTCGACGCGGCCCTCTTTCACGAGAAGTCTCGCGCTGTCCAGCCCTACGCCGACCACGTCGATTGCGGCCTTGAGCTCGTGGCGGTAGAGCTTGCCGATCTCTTCGTCGATGAGGTACTGATCCGTGGTATCTCTGATCAGCACCACTTGGGGCCCCACTTCCACGTCAAACCTCTTTACCCCGCTCTTGATCACGGCCCGATTGCCGAAGATCTGGATCGAGTCGTCATCACGCATGGAAGCCCGCAATCTGGAGAGCACGCTTTCTCTGGAGTACCTGCGGAGAACCTCTTCCAAAGATCCGCTGCCCAACAATCGTTCCCGAAGGGGTTTGTTCTCGCTGAGAATCCGTTCCGCCGCGGGATTCGTGTAGTAGAGGAGTCCTGTACGATCCACGCAGATGATGCCGTCGGAGACCATCTCCAATGCCTGCCGGTCCAACTCGCTGCTTCTGACCCTCCGCTCTCTTTCTTCCTTGAGGCGCTCGATACGGTTCCGGTTAACGGATTCCTTTGCCAGCGTATAGGACTCGTATAAGAACTTCTTGACCACGGTCTGTTTCGTCGTCTCCGGCGAAAGGAGAAATCCTCCGTTGTGGGCTTCCATTACCCCGGAATGAAGCAACCGCTGGAAGAAGAGCTGGTCGGTCCGGCTCAGCAAGAGCGACCGCCATTCCCGGTCATTCAACGGGATGTAAAAGAGGGAGATGAGGTAAACCGTCCGGGTGAGGGACGACAGCTCCTTCATGTCGTGAACGGTACGGATGAGCTGATGGAAATCGATGGCAGGCGGGCTCCCCGCGTGGTTCAAATCGAGATGTCTTCCCGGAATGCCCGGACGCCACTGGTACAGGATTTCTATTTCCGAATATCGAGACCTGAGCGCTTTGAGCTGTTCCGGTGTAACTCCTGAATCGAGAAGCCTCAAAATGCACAATCTGGACGCGGCGCGCAACTCTTCCGGGATTTCCCGGCGAGTAAGAAAATGCTCGATCAAAAAGGGGACGGACTGTGTCGGCTCGGTTTCCTTCAAGAGAAGGATCTGCATGAATCCCATTTCCGGAGAAGGGAATTCCTGATAAATCTCGTCGGTGGACCCTCTCAATTGACGGTAAGCCCAAAGACATGACGGCGTGAGAAACCCCCTCCGGATGATGGTATTCCTCAGCATTACTTTCTGGGACGAGGCAGACCACTTCACCCCCGCCTGGACCGCAACGTTCTGAAAGGAAGCCTCGCCGTTCTCCAGGAAGGCGAGCAGCGCGTCGAAGGCCTTGTCCGAGAAACGAGGGTGCTGTGCGGGGTCTCTTTCGAACAGGTGCTCAAAGCGCGATAAAAGGCCATTAAGGGCCGGGCGTTTTTCCAATTCTTTGAAGAATTTGTTGAGCATGCGGAACTAATTATTCGATATTACGCCAAATGTCAAGACAATATCCCGTCTGGGCCGCCCGATTCCCGATACGAACCTCCGTGCCTGCGATCCTGAAGAAACACACTCCGGCAGATACGATCCGCAGCAGACAGGACCGAAGTCCGGCCTTGCCGTTCGTAACGGAAGAGACAAGCCGTCCGTGTTATGGTTCGATCACGTAATGAAGAAGAAAGGAGAGGGGTACCTCTCTCGCTCAACGAGAGGAGCTCTATGAAAGGCAAGCGCCTTGAATAAGGAAAAGCAACTCCCAAGGCAACCCGTGATCGGCGGGAGATGAATAACCTCGGGGCCGGCGTTGCCGGGAGCACGGTCGTCTCGATAGGGTCGAAAGGTCAGAGTTGAGCCGTCTTCACGTTGGCCCGGCCCAATTCCCGGAGGATCAAAGGCTTAATTTTTGTTATTTCATTCCGCCATTGATCGACCTTCTCCATGACCTCTTGTTCCCAAGGGAGCCTGACGGCTTCATCTTTGTTACGGATACATTGAACAAGATCAAGAGGAACGGGCGGGGTGAGCACTTTGCTGAATCGTTGCAGGATACTCTTGACCAAACGGTTTCTTTCTGCTGCCTGCTTCTTGTTCAGAGGCGAGTCATCGCGTTGCGGAGCATCCTTGGGGATGAGACCCAGTCCCTGCAGGTCCCAGCCGTTCCTCTTTGCCACGGCCACAATGCTCTTCACATACTCATAGTCGGTGGTGACGGCCTGCTCCCATGGAATATCGCTGAAGACGGATTCTCCCTTGGACATCAATCTAACCCCCAATTTCACGGCAAGAATAACAGAGTAACCGATGGCAAACAAAACGGCCGACATACCGAACCGAGACCGACGGAGCGGCAATCCTCCCGTCATCATCCCCGGTTACGGCTCCGGAACCGCAAGCTGGAGCTGGCTATAATGGGGAACGGTCTGGTTGTCAAGTTCTTTCGGAGGTCGTCTCGAACAGAATCGGAACATAGTGCGGCCGGCGAATCGGGAACGTTTGCCGGCGTGATTATGAATCACGTTGTACGGCCGCAGGACCTCACAACAGATCGCCTTCAACGTTGCAAAAAACCCATGACTGGGATACGTTGGGTACGTCCCGGTTGATAATGATGCGTATGAGGAGGTTTTTTCGTGAACCTGCCGCACAAGAATTACAGATTTGAAACTTTGGCACTGCATGCAGGTCAGGAACCGGATCCGACCACCATGGCCAGGGGAGTACCGGTCCATCGGACATCGTCGTATGTCTTTCGCAATGCCAAACATGCCGCCGATCTGTTCGGGTTGAAGGAGTTGGGGAACATATACACCCGTCTGATGAATCCCACGTCGGATGTGCTTGAGAAGAGAATGGCGGCCCTCGAAGGTGGTGCAGGAGCTCTTGCCCTCGCGTCGGGAACCGCTGCCGTCTTTTACTCGCTTGTCAATATCATGGAAACCGGGAACGAGCTCGTCGCCGCGAGAAATTTGTATGGCGGCACGTACACCATGTTTAACGACATCCTGCCGCAATTCGGTATCAACGTGCGTTTTGTGGATTATCATTCCCCCGAGAAATTCCGCGCAGCGGTCACTTCAAAGACGCGAGCAATCTTTCTGGAATCCATAGGGAACCCGAGACTTGGCGTGCCCGATTTTGGCGAGATAGCGGCGATCGCCCGGGATGTGCACGTACCGCTCATCGTGGATGCCACCTTTACCACACCCTATCTCTTCAAAGCGCTCGATAATGGAGCGGACATTGTAGTCCATTCCCTTACCAAATGGATTGGCGGTCACGGCACTGCGGTCGGAGGGGTAGTAGTGGACAGCGGCAGATTCGACTGGACCGATCCCAAATTCCGGCTGTACACCGAACCGGAGCCTTCCTATGATGGAATCAGGTTCGGCCGGGACCTGGGGGACTTGCAGTCTCTCGCGTACATTTTGCGCATGCGTCTGGTCCCTCTGAGAAATCTGGGAGGATGCATAAGCCCTGATAATTCATGGATTTTTATACAGGGACTCGAGACGCTTCCGTTGAGGATGGAACGGCACTGTGCCAACACCCTCGCTGTCGCACTGTATTTGCAAAACGACGAACGCATTGCATGGGTCAGGTACCCGGGGTTGCCGTCAGACCGTTCGTACGCTTTGGCTCAGCGCTACTTTCTCAACGGCGCGGGCGGAGGAGTGGTGGTCTTTGGGATCAAAGGGGAAGTGTCGGCAGCGGAGAGGTTCGTCAACAGGCTGCGTTTGTTCTCCCATTTGGCTAACGTGGGTGATGCCAAGAGTCTGGCGATTCATCCCGCGAGTACCACTCACTCCCAGCTTACCGCACAGCAGCAGGTGGACGCAGGACTTCAGCCGGATTTGATCCGGCTTTCCGTCGGTATCGAGAACATACAGGACATTCTGGAGGACATCGCCCAAGCCCTTGACGGTATCTGAGAAAGCAGGGCAGGGGAAGACTCCTATAGGAACGGCTTGAGAGGCCGCCAATTCAGCGCTGCCGTGTACGGCAATATGCTCAAAACGCTCCGTCAACTAATACGGGATTGCCCGCTTCCGTCATGCTCGCTCCCCCTGAATCCTATCGAAGACTGTGCTACTTGTCCTTCTCTCCGTGGGAATGGTCATGCCCGTGTCCGTCATGCTCGTGTGGATGCCCGTGGTCATGGCAGTGCTCATGATCGTGGGAGTGCTCGTGGGAATGGTCGTGGACGTGCGAATGTTTGTGCTCCTCGGCCCCCGCCTCACGGGAACAGGGCGCCTTGTCGTCTTCCTTGGAAAGAAGGGACAGCGCTTTGACGAATGCTGCATTGGCCTCCTCGATGAAACCCATGCCCTTTCGCACGTGCTTCGCAGCCTCGATAACCCCTTCTTTTTCCAGAACTTGAGCCATCTCATCATATCCCTTGAGATGATCCAGGTTGTGATCGATCCAATGCGTCAATCGAATCGCGCTTTTTTTTACATCGTCCATGGCGAAGTACCTCCAAGTGATGCGGTGAGGACCGTCCTCGGGCGACGACGAAAAACGTTCCGTCAAAAGAGAAGGTGCATCCTGCCGGCCCTTCGCGGTTGTAACAGGACTTCCCGTGCCGGCCGACGCGCCTCGGACGATCATTGATTCACCGTGGGTTCGTTTTTGCCGGGGAGGTGGTGCCTTGCCTGCCCACGGTCCCCTTCGGGAGCCCGTATAAAAGTAATTTCAGCCTGGTGTAATCGGCTTGGCCGCTCTGTAGTGTTCTCGGTTTCACCACAGTCACGGAAGAGGATACCACGATTCCGCTCTGATTGTCCCGCAGCACACGAGGGCAACGGCGGAGTTTCTTTTCGGATCAGCGGGATCGTTTGTGTCCCGCGACCATGCCCACGAAATTTGCAAGAAGGCGCTTGGCTCCGTTAAGCTCATTGCCCGGGTTTTCCGGGGAGTCCCATCCTCTTTCGGGGTGAAAGGCCATGCCGTAGACGGGAAGGCCCGGCACGCGAATCAATTGCACCTCCGACATGGTGCTCCTGGCCAAGTTGACAAAGGGCTCCGGAACGTTCTTCACCTCTTCGTAATGGCTCTGCATCACGGCGAATTTTCCGGGATACGGGGCAACGCCCTTGAAGATGGGATCTTCGCCCAGCGTCTCCAGGACCACCTCTCCGCGCTCGGCAAGCGCAGTTTTCGGGTACAGGTCCGGATGCTTGCCGGCCAGGGCCGGATCGATGAACCCCACGGTTCCCCCGAATGCAAGAGCCAGGAATTGGTGTCCACCGCAAATCCCGAGGACCGGTTTCTTCGCGTCGAGGATCGTTTCTCTCACGATCTTCTTGAGATCTTCAATCTTATGGCCGGCGTCTCCATCGTACCGGTACCACGGGGTACCTTGCGGACTGAGCAAAACAAAGTCGACGCCGGATGAGGCAAACGCCCCTTTATCCGCGTGGGAAAAATGGATGTATTCGAGGGTAAGCTCGACATGGTCGAGGAACGGAAATTCGCGAGGTATTCTCTCCGTCAAGACGTGCCGCAAGGGAGCGTACCGCTGGGGATCCGGCTCTCCCAGCTCCAGGTCCACCAGCAAGCCGTTTAATGTGGTCTTTTCCGTAACGTGCATCCTCAACGAGAAGAGGAGGAGAATCGACAGTCCGGCACACAGTCCGATGAGAATGAGTATCGTGCTTCGCCGACCGAAGATCCCCTGTCCTTTCATATTCTCCTGCCGACCGTCAGCGGGGGCTCAGGCCTTGGGGCCACATCCCCGGGGGCATACCCCAATAGGAGGAGTAGGGGCGCTGGAGAAAGACTTGATAGGTGTCTCCGTCGGAGGCTCGAAACACTCCTCGGATGGTGCCGTCGGGATAGAGGAATCCCTGGAATGAGTGCCCTTCCTTGGAACCGAAAATATAGTTGCCGCGAGCCTTACCGTTGATGTCGAATTTTGCCGTCCCAAAGAAATTCCCGCCTTCTACGATGCCATAGAAGTCTTCGCCCTTCTGACGAATGATGTTGACGGTTCCTTTGGCCCCGAAGATCGATCCCTTGGCGTCCCCGACCCATTGACCCCGAATATCCGCGGCAAGGCATGGAAGGGCGGCCGACGCTACCAGTAGGAAGACCGATGCCGTAAGAAACAAGAATCGAAGACGAGTTGTTGAGTTCATCCACATATTATATCATATTCTTTCGAGGAAACACAGCCAAATGCTTTATTTCCAGTGGTAATGACGACCGGCAACTGAAACCGCCACGTTCCGTCTCTCCATCATTCCGCGTGGGAAAGCTCTTCCACGGAGTCGATCAATACTCCGAAGAACGTCCTTGGTTTCCGGTTCTTGGCCACAGCGTCATAACGCCAGCCCAGATGGTGCGAGCACTCTGCGCACAGCAGATACCGCCAGCCGTATCCCGAAAACCACGAATGCTCGAGGTACAAGTCCTGATAGGCCATGACATTGGTGCAGCGACCGAACGTCCTGAAATTGCAGACCACTCCTATGGGATTGACAAAGGAGTGCTCGACGGCACCGTCGATACGGATGAGGGCTCCCGAATCCGCTATCGGGGCACCGCATCGGACACAGTTGTAGGTGCTCCGATTCTTGTCATCGCCGTCTTTCTCCGTTCTAACGTATCCCAGCATGTCCCGGACCACCGTCAAGGAGTTCCGCCGGATCGTAGACCGGGTTTCCTCATACGATGCCTTTCCCCGGTGTATGCGGCACTGTCCGCGTTGCCGACCCATGGGGTTGCACAAGATCTGAGAGCTCTGTTTATAGCTCCGGCTCATCTCTCGACTCTCCACTATAACATCCCTCACCGCTGCCTGCCACCCCGTCCTCCTATCGCGCTGAGACCGGCTCCCTCTGCTATCCGGCATGGGCTCCACCTGGCGTCGGGAAGCCCGCGCAAGCTGCAAGTCTTCCTGGGTTTGCGCGTCGGGCCGTTTCATTGTAGGATGGATGGAGAGGGTACATGCCCGAATTTTTCTGCGGAGTCGGGGGTTACACATTGGTAAACATAGCGTTTGACATTGACGGCGTGGTCCTCAAATCCATCGAAGTGATCCTGAACCGTATCAACCATACCACGGGAAAACAGCTCAGGCCCGCCGAGCTCAAGGCGTGGGATCTCGAGCCGTTGGGGGTGGACGTCCCCACTTTGAGGGATGCGGTTGACTACATGTACGCTCAGGACCACATAGAGCCGTACGACGGAGCAGCGAGTGTCCTGTCCACGATTTACCGACTCACCGGGAAGCCTCTCCTGTTCATTACGGGGCGAGTCGATCCGGAGACTGCTCGACGTCAGCTCCTTTCGCTCCCATGGAATTCGACCGTCCCGGAGATGGTCATTACGGGAGGCGACAGGGATAAACGGAGCTACTTGACTGAAACTGAAGCTGATTTCATCGTAGAGGACGACCCGCATCATCTGAGAGACTATTTGAAGGCGGGTGTCGGCGTGGGACTCATGCTCCAACCCTGGAATCGACACGTGGATATTCCGGTCACCGAGCGGTTTCACGGATGGTCGGACGTGGAGCAATGGTTCATGGAGTTGGAGGCGCGTCAGGAGTGAGATCGGATCTGCTCCTTTGTGCCGGCGGCGTGCTTGACAAGCATCCGTCCGTGCATAGAATGGATTGGAGATCCTTTGGCAGCAGGCTCTTGGAAATTCCGGGTCGGACCCGGGCCGGGTAGGAGGGAGAAACATGGGCTTTTTCGGTAAGTTTTGGGCAATGGTTCGGGGCATTTTCATCAGGGCGGGTGACGACATGGTCTCCTCTAGCCCGGAAGCCATCAAGGCAAGTTATGCCACGGCCATAGACGACTCAAAGAAGCGCTATAAGGAGATGGAAAAGGCCGTTGCCCTGCTGGCCCGGGAGAGGGAACGGACCGAGATGGGTCTCAAGACCCTGGACAAGGAAGACGAAGAACTGAGAAGAAAGCTGGAAGGAGCCCTGGCCGCAGCGGAAACCGATCCCGACAATGCTTCCCATCGGGAAGCGGGAACCCGCTATTTGTCGAGAATTGGTGAGATCGATGTGAAACAGGCCCAACTGACCGAGGAGCTCGAAGCCCAGAGCAGGAAAGTCGATGAATACAAATTCAAGCTCCGATCCTTCCAGGACGAAATTGACAGACTGAAAAGAGAACAGGGTGAGATGGTTGCCGAGTTCGTATCCAGTCAGCAGGTGATCATGCTCGAAGATCGCCTCAAGGGTATCGGCGAATCCGCTGTTGACGAATCCATAGTGGCCATTCGCGAGAAGGTGGCCAACATGAAGGCTCAATCCAAGATTGCCTCTGAGATGAGCAGTGCTACCAAAGCTTCCCAAGACCTGGATTATGAGCGCATAGGTGCGGAAAGGGAGGCTCAATCGAGATTCGACGAGCTCCTGAAGTCCAGAGCGGGGCAAAAAGAAGGAGCGCCGAGCAAGGTGAGAGACCTGGGCTGAGGCGCCGGTTACGCGCACCACGCAGGATCTCTCCTGTGAGAGAACATGTCCTCGACGGCTCGGCCGTAGAAGTGAGCATATGAGTCCAGACGTGCTAAAGCCCCCCGATTTCGCCGGAAAGATCATCGAGAAGTATGTTTCGGCCCAATCCAACTCTTTCGTGGTCTATGGCAACACCAAGGACATCTATCCGGTCGATCCCGGCCGGTACCTGGGGCTGGTGGATTTCTTCGTCGAAGCCCTGATCAAGCCCTACCGACCCAACGCTCCCAAGATAGTCATCATCTACGATCCTTCAACCGGGATCTCATTCTACAATCCCATCGACAGACAACTCATCGAGCGTGAGATTGGTGCGGACCGCCTGGTAAGGATACTTTCGGCGGCCAGACGGGACATGGTGGTTGCCCTTTCGGCTCTGCGGGAGCTTACCCGCGTCAATGTGACGATCCCCCGGGAAGGCGAGCCCTCAAAGACAATACGAAAGGACTTCGCGATCGTCATTCGCTACGGAGAGACGGTAGCCCCACCGTCCCGCGGCGAATTGATGATGGATGCAGACCGCCTCAAGGTCATCACTTTGGAGAACTGGTTCTCCGACAGTTCGTTTATCGCATCCTCGGACATTGTCTTTCTCATAACGGAGACCTTGAGCGGCGTCAACGAGCGTATCGTAGATCTCCCCTATTGCAGTGCCATAAGTATCGACAGACCGAATGAAACCGAGAGAAGACAGTTCATCGACTACTTGGTCGAGCATGACAAGTCACCGGTCTCAGTCCCTGCCGAGCACCTGGCCTACAGCAGCGCGGGTCTCTCGCTCCTCTCCATGCGACAGATCTTTCGCCAGGCGGCCTACCAGGGCAATCCCATTACCCCGGAGCTGATCTTCGGAAAGACCAAGGAGATCATCGAGAAAGAGCTGGAGGGCTACGTCGAATTCCCTCGACTCAATTACGGGTTCGAGAAAGTCATCGGAGCCTCCAGGCTCGTGAAGAAGCTTCAGGAGCTCAAAGTGCACTTGAGCGGCGACGATCCCGATCTCATGCCGGTGGGCATCCTCGTTCCGGGAGCCAACGGTGTGGGAAAGACCTTTATTTATCGGGCCTTTGCCAAGGAGTGCGGATGGGTGGCCCTGGCGCTCAAGAATATTCGGGGACAGTACGTGGGGCAAACCGAAAAGAATTGGGAGCGCATACGATCCGTGCTCGAATCCATGAGAAACGTCATGGTCATATACGACGAGGCCGACACGGAAATCGGCGGTCGAGGCTCGCAAACCCATGACGTTGACCGACGATTGTTCGGGAATATCCTGAAGATGATGTCGGAATCAAGCAATCGCGGGAAGATCGTCTGGATCATCATCACCGCGCGACCCGACCGGTTGGAGCCCGATATCAAGCGGTCAGGGAGGGCAGGGGAGCACCTTCCGGTGTTCGACAACGAAGGAGATGACAAGGAAGCCTTCTTCAAGCACGTTCTCGAGGCGGCTTCAATCGAATTGGACTCGTTCGTCCCTGCGGATCGCGAAGAATTCCTGAGACTTACCACCCAGTATTTCCCTGCCGATTTCGATCAGCTTCTCACCCAGCTCAAACGGCGTAGAGCCCTGGAGCAAGGTCAATTGAGCTCCGCTATGGTTCTCGATGAGGCACGTGATTTCATTCCGTCGGACATAGCCCGACAACGGGAGCTCCAGGAATTTCTGGCCGTCCTGGAATGCACATCCCGGGAGCTTCTGCCGAACCGTTACTCGACCCTTACCAGGGAATTCGTACAAAAGCAGGTTCAGGACATTAGAGTCTCCATGGGGCTCCTATGAAAGCCCTGTTGAGTGCTTATCGTCAAACGTCAACGGTAATGGAGGGCGTTCATGACCGGTCTTGACCTCTTGCCGGGTGAGTCGTTCTGATGCGTATCCTCGGGATCGAGACATCCTGCGACGAGACGGCCGCCTCTTTGGTCAAGGACGGGACCGTCATACTCTCCGATGTGGTGGTTTCGCAGATTGACGTGCACAAGGAATTTGGAGGGGTAGTGCCGGAGCTGGCCTCGAGAAAGCACGTGGAGGCGATCTCGCCGGTTATCGATAAGGCGCTGCGACTTGCCGACATAAGCCCGGCAGAAATCGACGGCATCGCCGTAACAAGAGGACCGGGACTGATCGGATCGTTGCTCGTGGGGATCGGGGCCGCCAAAGGGATGGCCTTGGCCCTCAACAAGCCCATATGCGGGGTGAATCATCTCCACGGCCACCTTTGCGCCTCTTTTCTGGAACGTAACGACATCGCTTTCCCTTTTGTCGGGCTGGTTGTCTCGGGCGGGCATACGAGTCTCTTCCACGTGAAAGGGCCGCTGGACATTCAACTCATAGGCAGGACCCGTGACGACGCGGCAGGGGAAGCCTTCGACAAAGTGGCAAAATTACTGGGACTTGGATATCCCGGAGGGATGGAAATCGAGGATCGGGCCAAGGGAGTCGATCCCGGAGATCTTCGGTTGCCGAGAGCTCTCATGGCAAAGGATAGCTTGGACTTCTCCTTTTCCGGGCTGAAGTCGGCCGTGCTGAGATGCGCGGAGGAGATGTTCGGCTCCTCGTACAGGAAGGACCTTCCCGGCAGCTTCCGCCCCATTCTGCCGGGAGACGGCGAGGAGGCCGGGAACGAAAAGGTCGGTATTCTTGCAGCGGCCTTTCAGGATGCAGTCACCGACGTCCTGGTGACCAAGGGGTTCCGGGCCGCGGAGATGCATCACGTTAAGAAACTGATCGTCTGCGGAGGGGTTGCCGCCAATGGAGCACTCCGGTCCAAAATGACCGCCGAGGGACGACATATCGGTATCGAAGCGGTTTTCCCCTCCATGCGGCTGTGCACGGACAATGCAGCCATGATTGCAGCCCGAGGGGAGATACTGCTTGCCGGCGGCTTGGCGGACGACCTGAGCTTCGGTGCCCTGAGCCGATGGTAATGCCGAGCGGCGGGTCCGGTTCTCCGAGCTTATAGAGTCGGCGGCCGCGGCGAGAATGGAGCTTGGGACAAGACGGGTCGTACGTCGGTGAGCTCGAAATCATGTGAGGGTAGGGGAGTGGTGTATGGAGCAGTTCAAAAAGAGGCTTCTGTATGGTGCGCCGGAGATAACGGCCAGGGTCGAAGAATTGGCCTCGCAGGTTTCGGCAGAACATCCTGAAGGGAATCTCTTGATCATCGGCATCCTCAAAGGATCGTTCATGTTTGTGGCCGATCTGGTCCGCAAGCTCACGGTCTCGTGCCAGATAGATTTCGTGCGAATTTCTTCCTATGGTACCGGAATGGTGTCCAAGGGGTCTCTCGACATCATCATGGATGCGGGAATTTCAGTGAAGGGCCGGGATGTCATCCTCGTGGACGACATCGTCGACTCGGGACTTACCCTGAGCGAATACCGGAAGCGCCTGGAGAGAAAGGGGCCGCGCTGTATCAAGACGGCCGCCATGGTTGACAAGACCGGGCGGAGGGAGTCTCACGTTCACCTGGATTACTACGGATTCAGAATTGAGGATGGATTCCTGGTGGGCTACGGTCTGGATTGCGACGAACGTTTCCGCAATCTTGACGGCATATACGTGCTGGAATAACTGAAGATAGTCGGCTGGAGGCTAAAGCAGGGGCTTGGCATGCGATGTCATAGGTCTGGTCGCGCATTTCTACTCCGGCCGCCCCACCAACGTATCTGCCATTGATCGAGAGCTCTTCCCGTCATTCCTACGGAGGCAGGAATCCAGGCTCTTCCGAACACTCCGGACCCCGGCTTTCGCTCGGAGTGACCACTTGAACCGGCAGGGGTCATCTTGGAATCCATTGCCTGCCTGAACCATCTTCCGAAATGGACTACTTAGTCTATTTCAAAAACCCTACGAGGATGCCCTTGAATTGGGTGAGGCCAGCGAATATACCCCCCAGCCATCCCCCGACGCAGCCCGAGAGAAAGATCTGAGGGTTAGGGATCTGCAAAATCGTAATTCGGTAATAGAGGAGCAGATCCACAGCGAAAAACGAGGCTATGGCACCCAGGAGGAACACCCGCACGAAGCGCTGTCTCGGCACCGCAGTGAAGCTGCCGATGACAAAGAACGTGAGCATCTGGACGCCCAGTGAAAGGGCAAACCCCATAAAGCCCGCCTTGAGAATGGAAACAACATCCATAAGTCACTCTTTTCCCGTAATTTCGGCCGCAAGGGGGCAGGACTACCGGTGTCTCGTCCCGGGTACTCCCTCGGAGGACCGCACGGCCTGCGGCGGGACGTTGAGGTACTTGAGACCGTAAATAACAGCCCCTTCGTCCTTGTCCTTGTACAAAATCAGAACTCGGTCTCCCTTGAGGGGAAGCTTCGGAGGTGTGAACCGGGCCTTCCAACGCAGGATGAACTTCCTCCGGGCCTTTCCATGGTCCGGCATCACCCAAACGTGACCTTCTTCAACCTCTTCAATCACCCCTAGAATCCGCTGAATGGGATCGGGATGTGCAGGAAGCACCGCTGAGAGTGTGAATACGGCCAACAGAGCTGCTGTTGTTGAGAAACGCATTGCTGAGTGAGACATCAGCCCCCGGGATTTGTTCCCCTCCGGAGGCTGACGCCGGTTCTTGAAAATCAACTGATACCGAATGTGCTCAACATGGAGAGCGCGGACTTACGACCGGCCCCCATGGCAAGGATGACCGTCGCAGCTCCCGTGACGATGTCTCCTCCGGCCCAGACACGATCTTTTGACGTCCTACCGGTTTCGAGGTCTGCAACGATGTTGCCCCACTTGTTGGTCTCGAGGTTCTTCGTGCTCGTCGGCACCAACGGATTGGCCCCGTTGCCGATGGAGACGACCACCATATCGCATTCCATCTCGAACGTTTCGCCGGGGATGGGAACGGGTCTGCGCCTGCCCGAATTGTCGGGCTCACCGAGCTGCATCTTCTGACATTTCAGGCCCACAGCCCAACCGGCTTCGTTGCCCAGTATCTCCAACGGCGCGGTGAGGAGCTTAAACTGGACACCTTCTTCCACCGCATGATGAACTTCTTCCGACCTGGCAGGGAGCTCCTCCATGGTCCGGCGATACACAATGCTGACTTCCGCTGCACCAAGTCGAAGCGCGGTTCTCGCCGAGTCCATGGCAACGTTGCCGCCGCCGAACACGACCACCTTGCGGCCTTTGGCGACCGGCGTATCGTATTCCGGGAAGAGATACGCCTTCATGAGGTTGGAACGGGTAAGAAACTCATTTGCCGAATAGACGCCGTTGAGATTCTCTCCCGGGATCTTGAGGAAGAGAGGCGCTCCCGCGCCGGAGCCGATGAAGACTCCATCGAACTTACGCTTCTCCAACAGATCGTCAACGGTCTCGATGCGTCCGATGACCCAGTTGGTCTTGAACTCCACGCCGAGCTTTCGCAGCTCGTCCACTTCAGAGCGGACGATATCCTTCGGCAGACGAAACTCGGGTATGCCGTACACGAGAACCCCGCCCAGCTCATGAAGGGCTTCGAAAACGGTCACCGCAACACCCTTCTTGATGAGCGCTCCCGCGAGAGTGAGGCCTGCGGGACCGGAGCCCACAACGCCGACCTTCAGCCCCGTGGGTTTGGGAAGCTCGGGGAGCTTGCCTTCGCCGTGCACCGCGGCCCAATCAGCCACGTACCGCTCAAGACGACCTATGGCACAGGGTTCGCCTTTCCCCTTCTTGCCGAGCACGCACTTGGATTCGCACTGGGATTCCTGAGGACAGACCCTCCCTGCGATTCGCGGCAGGCTGTTCTTTTCCTTCAGCTTCCAGGACGCGCCGATAACGTCGCCCGCCTTCACCATCGATATGAAATCCGGAATGTCTACTTCCACCGGGCAGCCACTCATGCAGTACGGCTTCTTGCACTGGAGGCAGCGGCTGGCTTCCAGCAGCGCCAGGTCGTTGTCGTACCCGAGGGCCACTTCATAGAAATTGTGGGCCCGCTCCAGGGGATTCTGTTCGGGCATCTTTTGCCGCGGGATCTTGGGTTTCTTTGCTTTTTTTTCTTCCTGATCGCTCATTATGCCCCTCCGGGAATCGTGCATTGACACCCTCGGGGCGTCTCACGGAATTTGTTCAAAGCGATGAGCTCGGGCCCTTTATACATGGCCAGCCTCTTGGTCAAGAGATCGAAGTCCACATCGAATCCGTCGAATTCCGGTCCATCCACACACCCGAACATCGTCTTGCCTGCGACTTCCACGCGGCAAGCTCCGCACATCCCCGTTCCGTCCACCATGATGGGATTGAGGCTCACCACAGTGGGGAGCTGAGCTTTCTTGGTGACGTTTACCACCGCCTTCATCATGGGCACGGGACCGATGGCAACACACAGGTCGATCTTGATTCCCTTGTCGATCAGGCCCTGAAGCACCTGAGTAACGAACCCGTGAATCCCGAACGATCCGTCATCGGTGGCGATCAACGTTTCATCACTTACCTTTTTCATTTCATCGGTCATGATGAGTAGGCCCTCTGTCCGAGCGCCAATGATGGTGATGACATGGTTGCCGGCGTCATGCATCCCCTTGGTGATAGGGTAGAGGGGTGCGACCCCGATGCCGCCGCCGATGCCGACCACGGTTCCGAATTTCTCGATATGAGTCGGTTTGCCAAGGGGGCCGCACATGTCTGCCAGTTTGTCTCCCACACACATGGTCCCCATGTAGTAAGTGCTTACACCCACTTCTTGCCAAACCAAAGTGATGGTGCCCTTTTCGGCATCCTTATCAGCGACGGTGAGAGGTATTCTCTCGCCGTTCTCGTGGGTTCTCAAAATGATGAATTGCCCGGGCTTGTGAGCCTGAGCAATGGCTGGAGCGGAGATCACCGCACGGCTCACACCGGGGCCAATCCGCTCTTTTTCAAGGATCTCGAACATTTACCGAACCTCCTCGGACGTTGAAAAGACTCTGAACTTGTCGATGTCTGGTCTATGGGATAAAGGACCGATCTAGGTAATCATAAACGGTAAACCTAGCATAACCGCTTGTTCCAAATCAACAGATTCTTCAGGGCAATGCGGGGAAACAGGTACCTCGCACCCTTCGGGTACCTTATACGGAACATGGTCCTGCCTCGTCCTGGGGCCAGCCAGAAGGGAAAAACGGCCTCACGAGAATGCTTCTCTGTGTCTCTCTCCCCGAAAGACGGATATAACTCAGGCTCGAAAAAATATGCGGGCCGATTTCAGCGTATGCGTTTGAGAACCGCACGAAACTCCGGAAGGTCCTTTATTGAAGCAAACACCGGATCTGCTTCCAGTTTCGCCGCGTTTTCGTACCCGCGGTCCACGGCCTGATTCAAAGTCTTCACGGCCTGGTCGTGCTTGCCCAGAAGGGCATATATCCCGGCAAGGTTGTAGAGGGCTGCCGGATCTCCCGGCTCGGCCTCGACGGCCTTGAGCATCCAGGGAAGCGATTCTGCCGGGTTGCCTGATATCGCAAGAGCAAGAGCGTACGGCCCGAAGAGCACGGGCGAGCCGGGGTGATGCTTTACGCGTTCCCTCAAAATATCCAGCGCCTTACCTGTCCGTCCCTCCTCCAGGTACATGAGGGCAAGGTTTACGGAGGACTCCAGGATCGCCGGTGCCTTATCCATGACTTCGGTGTAAGTCCTCTTGGCCTCTTCTCTCAAACCTGCCCGGGAGTAGGCCACGGCCAGTGAATAGAGCATCTCCGGGTCCCTTCCCGAGGCACGCACAGCCTCGGCATACTCTCTCACGGCTTCGTCGTACCGCTTCTCGGCCAGCAGAAACCCACCCAACATTTTGTGAACTTCCGGATTATCCTTCAATTTTTCTGCGGAACGCTCCAGGAAGACTCGAGCCTCCTCTTTCTTGCCGGCCCAGTTGAGAACCTTGGCCAGGTTCAGGTCTTTGACGGCAAAGAATTCGGGCTCCAGTCCCTTCATGCCGTTGGCGTAGATCGCTGCTTTGTCGTCAGGGCCGAGAGCTCGCGACAAGTGGACGAGCTTCTCTGCGGCAAGTGTTTCCAGGACCAGTTCCGCTATGGTTTGATGGACCTCTATGGTGGGGTGAACGTGATCGAGGAAGCTTTCGTTGCCGGGCACTCCGCTCTTGTCCCCGTTCTCCGCGGTCCTTCGATTCAGAAAATCCCTGAAGGGAACCACCGGTACCCGTTCTTCCCTGGCAATCCGGTCCACCGCTTCCTCAAAGGGAGATATGGCCCTTAGAGGACAAACGTCCAGATCCTTGGCCTTGACGAAGCCGGTCCGCGCTTCGGAATCTCGGCCCAGGGCGAGAAGCGCCTTTCCCTTCCAGAAATGGGACTCTGCATAAAGGGGGTCGCTCGCGATGGCCTCGTCGAACATGGTCAGCGCCTCTGCAGCCTGTCTTCCTCGGAGCAACTCCACGGCACTTCGAAGCTTTCCATCCACTCTCTTTCTTTCTTCGGCCGTCAATCGGACGTCGTGCTCCGATTTGAACGGGGAGAAATCTTTCAAGTTGGAGGCCGGCTGCACGAGAATCAAGGGGACCTTGGCGTTTCGACAAAGGGAGATCATGGTCTTGAGGTTATAGGTAAAATGACGAATCACCCCTTGAGAGAACGTGTCGTCGCGATGGTAGAGATCGAGCCCAGCGCTACGATCCAGAATCGCGGTGACTTCATCCTTGAGTACCGATCTCTGCCCGTCCCCTTTGCCTGACAGGGGGGAACCGCCGTCACGCTTTTCCCGCTTCTGAATCAGCGGGGTAAGGATGGTCTTGAGGGCTCGGTAGGTATTGAGCTTCTCCAGGAGAGCCCTGACGGTTATCAGACCGCTCCCCTGGTCGAAGAGGCCCGCGTACGTTCTGCGCTCGAGGAACTCGTTGTGTCCCGTGTAGAGAACGACGAGATCCGGGTGGTATTTCAGAACCTCTCGGATCAAAGGAACGATGCGATACGACGCGTAGGAAATCCCCCCCGCATTAATCACCTGAACGGTACGCCCTGGGTCCGAGGCTTTCAATAGGTCCTCCAACCACTTGCTGAACGAAGTTCTCCCATCGAAGGGGCGTCCGTACGTGGTCGATCCGCCGAGGCAGAATATTCTCAGGGCTCCTGCCGGTTTGTTCACCGGAAAAGAGACTTCATTGAAATATTTCAGGCGATCGGGGGCCGTGGATGCCGTACCGTCCTTGACCGAGTACAGGGGATGGATTCCGGAGAACCCAACGAACGGATCTTCAGCCGGGTGCCGAGCGGGTATGCCGAGAACTCTTAATAGAAGCTCCACGAGCACGAAAAAGAGAACGCAGACCGCCAGGCCGATCGGCACATCTCGTAGGAGCGACCGTTTCGACCCGGGATTCACGTCTTGCTGCTTCGGTTTAGGGGAGCCCTTTCGGCTAGGGGGGGGTGATTGGCGTCTGTTATCCGAGGACTTCGGGGATTTTCGCGCGCGTTTCATTGGGCCCAATATAGAAGGGTTTGACGGGAATTACCAGAATCGGAGCGGCCCGCTGAGGTTCGTTTAGGGTTGAACAGATTACCCGCAAAAGGGTATGATGCAATTGTTCAGGCTATCTGTGCCCAAAGGCAAAAGGAGATGTTTCATGAAAAGACACCTGATACTGATCGCAGCGATAATTGTGCCCGCACTTATCTTCTGCGTGTCGGCATCGGCTGCCGAACCCCTCAAATGGTCCGCACCCATGAGCCAGTACCCCAACCAGTGGGCTCCCTCTGCGGCGCCTCCTCAGCAGTACTACGGCTATCCCCAGTACAACTACGCCGACCCTTACGGATATGGAGCCTACGGCTACGGAGGATACGGCTACGGGGGCTATGGCTACGGCGGAAATTACGGGCCTCACCCAGGTTTTCCGCGGCCCGGCTATCGGCAATTCAACCGGGGGCAGGCTACCGGCAACCCGTACAACTATTATTAGCAGCCGGAACGAGACGTACGGGGGGACCTCCTTCCACCGGACCCGTAGAAGTCCCCCCGAAGGGCATCAAAGGCGAGAGGTCCGGTTTACCAGTTCTCCAACCCTTGCTTGACCGCGGCCACGATGCCGTCGAGCTCCACCAGCTCCATTTCCTTGGTGCGCCGATTCCTCAATTCGACCTTCCCCTCGGCAAGAGCCTTCTTCCCCACTGTCACTCGGAACGGTATTCCGATCAGGTCCGCGTCTTTGAATTTGACCCCGGGTCTCTCGTCCCTGTCATCCAGCAGCGTGTCCATGCCTGCAGACCATAGCGCTCGGTAGACCGTTTCGGCTGCCTCGTCCACCTCGGCGTTCTTCGCCCCCACAGGGGTGACGATCACCGTGAAGGGGGCGAGGGGAGGGGGAAAGATGATGCCGTCCTCGTCATGGTTCTGCTCGATGGCCGCGGCGATGGTCCGGCTCACCCCGATGCCGTAGCATCCCATTATCATGGGGTTCTCCTGCCCTTCCGCGTCGAGGAACTGCGCGTTCATGGCCTTTGAGTACTTGGTGCCGAGCTTGAATACATGCCCCACTTCTATGCCCCGGTTCAGTACGAGCTTGCCTTCGCATCTCGGGCAAGGATCTCCTTCTGCGGCAGAACGAAAGTCCCCGTAATGGTCCACCTTGAATTCGGCGGGACACGCGTCCACGAGGTGAGCATCCTTCTCGTTGGCTCCCACCACTGCGGAAGCCAGGGCCCGGATCGCATTGTCGGCAAGAATCTTTACGCCTTCCAGGCCCACCGGACCCGAAAAGCCGAGAGGCCCGCCGGTGATCTCTTCGATGGTCCGCTCGTCGGCCAGCTCCAGTTCAGATACATTGAGGAAATTCTTGACCTTGACCTCATTCAGGTCGTGGTCCCCCCTTACCAGGACTGCCAGCGCGCCCCGCTCCGTCCTTAAGATGAGAGTCTTGACAAGCTCACTGGGCTGCACGTTCAAGAACGCACAGACCTGTTCGATGGTACTTGCACCGGGGGTGCCTACCTTTCTGGGAGGCCCTGCGGGTTGGGTAGCGGTTGCAGGAGAGGACGGTCGTATCTCGGCTTTCTCCATGTTGGCGGCGTAATCGCAGGAATCGCACGAGACGATGGTGTCTTCACCGGTGTTGGCCAGGACCATGAACTCATGCGAGAAACTGCCTCCTATAGGCCCCGAGTCCGCCTCCACCGGTCGAAACCTGAGGCAGCAGCGGGTGAAGACCTTGCTGTAGGCCTCCCACATGAGGCGGTACGATTCTTCGGCGCCGGCTTCGGTGGCATCGAAGGAATATCCGTCCTTCATCATGAACTCACGGCATCGCATGAGACCGAATCGCGGTCTGATCTCGTCACGGAACTTGGTCTGAATCTGATAGAGATTGAGCGGAAGGTCACGGTACGATCGCACGTCGCGGCGGACCAGGTCCGTGATCACCTCTTCATGGGTAGGCCCGAGACAGCACTCGCGGTCGTGCCTGTCTTTGAGGCGCAGCAGCTCGGTTCCATAGAAGTCCCAGCGACCGGATTCCTTCCAAAGGTCCGCCGGTTGGACCATGGGCAGGAAGACCTCCTGGGCTCCTGCGGCATCCATCTCTTCCCTGACTATTTGCTCGACTTTTCTCAAGGAGCGGTATCCAAGCGGCAAATACGAATAGACACCCGCGGTCAATTTCCTGATCATGCCGGCCCGCAGCATAAGTCGGTGACTCACCACCTCGGCGTCGGCGGGATCTTCTTTGAGCGTGGGAACCAACAGCTTGGACATTCTCATGGACGGTACTCCTCGGCCTCGAGCCTTTGTGATATACTGCGGCGCTTCGTGTGCTCCGTTTAGCCCGGTCGCAACGAACGGCAAGATTCAGGCCTGTCAACCTCGGAGCGGTGAGCTGTTGAGGTCGGCCGGCACGAAATCCCAAAATGAAAGAAAGGTGAACGCGTCCGCAGCCCGCATGTCTCGACATTGTTATCAGAATCGCAAAGTCCAGGCAATTGCAAAGAGTCCGACGGATCAACCGACCGACGGCACGGCCACCATGCTCCGACTGCTGATGTACGGTGCACCACATGTCCCCCCGACTTACACCCGCCGAGATTCATGAAAGAGCCGACGCGGCCCGGGCGTTAAGCGCCCCCTGCCGGCTTTGTCCCCGTTCCTGCGGCGTGGATAGAATCGCCGGCCAACGCGGCTATTGCGGAGCCGGTCCCGTACCGGAAGCGGCCTCCATTCTGCCGCATTTCGGGGAAGAGCCTCCGCTGTGCGGCGAAGGCGGCGCGGGAACGATCTTCTTCTCACGATGCAACCTTCGCTGCGTCTTCTGCCAGAATCATCAGATCAGCCAGGAAGGGGTGGGGGAAACGATCGGCCCCGCGGAGCTCGCCGACAAGATGTTGGAGCTTCAGCACCGGGGATGCTCCACGGTGGAGCCCGTCTCACCGAGCCATCACCTGCCGGGGCTCCTCGAGGCCCTGGCCCTTGCGACAGGCAAAGGACTGAATCTGCCGGTCGTGTACAATACCAACGGGTACGAGAGATCCGAGACCCTGGAACTGCTTGACGGAATCGTCGACGTTTATCTCCCGGACCTCAAGTACGCGGATCCGGAAAGAGCTCGGGAGCTTTCCGACGCTCCAGATTACGTGGAAACAGCTCGCCGGGCGATTCTTCAGATGTTCTCCCAGGTGGGAAATCTTGTGGTAGACATGCAGGGGAGAGCCGTGCGCGGTCTCATCGTCAGACACCTGATTCTCCCCGCCGACGCGGCAGGGACGGAAGAGACCCTGACCTGGATTGCCGACAACCTCCCCATAACCGTTACAATTTCACTCATGGCTCAGTTCTCGCCGCTTCACCGGACTTCTGATTTTCCGCTTGTGAACAGGATGTTGTCAGTGGACGAGTACGAACGGGCGATCGATAGGGCGTGGGACTTGGGGCTTGAGAATGTATTTGTTCAAGAGATGGAGTCGACGGATGTGGGAGTCCCGGATTTCACGAAGATCAATCCTTTCCACTGGGATTGAGAAGCGCTCTTCCCGAAGACGACGACCGGTGTGAATCGCACGATCCCGAAACAGGGGATTTGTTGACAAGCTCCCACCCGGGAGCTACCCTGATGTGCACCAATGAACGGATGCATGAAATAGCCCGAAGAGATCCCGCCGCAAGGGCGCGGCTCTTCGGAGGGCAATTTTGAAGCTTCGCGTGCTGCAAGGTGCGGACAGCCGAGCACCTTTGAGACTGCCGGTTAGAATCTTTGGTGGGAGACGGGGCGCGGGGGTGTACGCCGGTCGCTTCCGTGCGGTCTACAGCGTGGCATGCTGCAGATCCCCGCACACCACAGGTCGATCGCATCCGTCTGCCCCGGAGATTGTTGCGGTCTGTGAAGAGGCTGAGGAGGCCATCATGGAAGTACGGACTTTTGAGCTGGAATTTGCCAAGTTTATTGAAAGGTTCCACCTCGAGATCAGAGAGGCCTTTCTTGAGGACACGTTCCAGAAACGGGAGCTCCTGTCACATTACCGGCTCGGAAAGGAAATGCTTGAAGAGCTCGCCGACAGCATCGTTTCCGAATTCGCCACCAACGTGGACAAGAGGACGGCGGTAGAAGTCATAGCGGACAAGTACGTTCAGCTCGGCATACGGTGCAGCGAGGACGGATTGAGCTATTCGGAAATGGTACGGGTATTTATCCTCCTGAAGAGGCATATCTGGCTCTTTTTCCAGGAAAGCAACTTCGCCGGGCAGCCTTTTGACGTTCGATCCATTGTAGCGCTCAACAATCGCACCGCACTCTTTTTCGATCGCGTCATGTATTACTTTCTGGTCGGGTACGAACAGGCCAGCTCTGAAGACAGGACCGAGCTCGAAACTCTCTACGGTAAATTTCTTGAGAGGCTACGTCGCGACTTGAGACATGGAAGTGATGAGGATGAACAGGAAGCTGCGCTCACGACGGAGAAACCTCCGCTGTAACAAACGATGAAGGCCCTCGGGACCGGATTTTGAGAAGGTCCGGACGAGGGCCTTTACGATTACTGCTGCCGAAACACAATTCAGGCGGGATCTTATCTCCTCGGAACAGGCCCCATGCCAAGGTCCCGGCAAACGTGAACGGGGCTTTGTTCCGAAAGCCGCAGCACCGACCGACGCTCCAAGGAGAACCCCGTGGTCGGCGTAGCGCGCTCCCGGGTCTACTACTGAACTACTCTTACCGTGTAGCCGAACTTGTCGCCGTTCTCCTGCTGATAATCCACCTGGACCTTCTCGCCCACGGCAGGTCTCCGAAAGGGTATGAATTTCGTTTTCAATCCCACCCTGACATTGACCAATTCGGCGGATTCACCCTCGGCGACCCGAAGCGACAGGCTTTTCGGGGAAGAGGCGACCACCTCTCCTACAAGAGTCTTGGGACCCTTCTCCGGTGGCGTGGTCGTCTCTGACGGACCGGGTTTCGTGGTCTCACCGGCGACCTCCGCCACGGGCTTTCTCGGCTTGGTCGGCTTCTTCACCCCTGGTTTCGGGCGTTCGACAGCGGCCATCCGCCTTCTGGGGGACCACATGGGGTCAGAGACATGGGCAGGCGGTCGAGCCGAACAAACCCCTCTGGGGCTCGGGCAGGCTTCCGGCCCTGCAGCACCGGAGTCGCCACCCACCGTTCGGCACACGGCGCTGCTCGGCGGCGGGGGAGGATAGCACCGCACCGAGCGAGGAAGCGGAGAGAGACTGACCACCTTAGTGGCCTTCATGAAACCGTCCTCAAGGGTGAAATCCACGGCGACGCGCTCGCCCAGGCACGGCCTCCTGTTGGGAATGTACTTCGTCCTCCAGCCGACGTTGACCTCCGCGCATTGCCCGTTGGACTTGACGGTCATGCTGCGCCAGCCATTGTCGACGACGGTGCCTTTGAACGTACAGACACGGTAAGCGTGGCCGGGTTGAACGACCAGGAAAACTGCAATTAGGGCCGCGGAAAGAATGGCAACCCAGGCTGAAACGGAATACTTCCCGTACATGTGGGACCTCCTCACTGGGGGGGGTAAGGATGCGCTGATTCACAGGGGGATTCTCGCCATTTCGAGAGTCCTGTCGCATAAAGTGGCCTGAACATAGTAGGTTAAACGTTAAAAGTCAAGTGAATTACCAGATAAAATACCTTACTATTCTACACAACACCATTTTTCATGTCGAAATCGCCCAAGGCCTCCCCTCTTGTCTTGGCTCTTACGGTATGTTATCAGTCTTTTGAGGAGAACGGCTATGGGAATGTTCCGGGATGCCGGCGTCGATGAAATCGACATTGTGAAAGAAATGGCCGAAGGCCTTGGAAGTACAGGCTTGAGGCTCGAGGATATCCTCGAAAAGGCCGACCAGGCTCGTCAGAAGATAAGGGAGCTGATCGCCGCCCAGGGCGCTGATAACGGTGGAGGCGACGCGCAGGAACGGGAAGCGATCAACGATTCGATCCGGAAGTATAACGCGCTGGTCGTTCAGGCAGAGGATACTCGTCGGTGGCTGCTGATTCAGCGTGAAGCCTGTGGGTTCAGAACCCACCGTAACGTGGATTTCTTCTATCCGATCCCTCCCAAAATGAAACTCTTGATCCCATGATCATGTGCATGTCACAGGCCCGTTTTCAGAGCGCAGCCATACTGATCTTCTCTCTCCTGATCTTATGGAGCCCTGCAGACGCCCTCCGTTCCAAGGGCCACGGCCACAGGCCCTTCGTCGGAGTGGTCTTCTTTTCGTCCAGGAATTGCCCCCTCTGCGTGAACGTAAAGGAATTGCTCAAGAATATGAAGGTCACGTATCCTATTTCCGTCAAGACCTTCGACATCGAGCGAGAGGCTGATTATCTCTTGTTCGAACGGATGGAGTCGATTCACGGCCGAGGAAAGTTTTCCGTGCCCCTCATCATGCTCGGAGAAACTATTTTGATGGGAGAGGACGAGATCGCAGGGAAACTGGAGAGGACAGTGCAAAGACTTGCCGTCTCGGGCGGATCTCCCTTTCCGTACCTTGGGCCCGGAAAGGTCACGAAACGTGCTGCGAGGAGAGCGAGGCAGGAATCGCCGCAAACCGAGCCCGAGAAGAAGGTGTGCAGCACGTGCGCCAAGAAGGGGCGGCCTCCGTCTTTGGGAGAAGAATGGAGTAAGCTGAAGGGTCTGATCGACAAGTACTTCTGAGTAAGATCCCGATATCAAAGACAGAGGGAACGATCGGGGACCGAGTGTACGGCAAAGCGACCCAACGCAGTCCTTTATTTGGTCTCGTAGGAATGTCGGGGCCTTCAATCGACGACCACTTCGAGAAGGCTTGAATCAGGGTTACCGACGGGCGTAAATCCATGGTGCCGCCATTCGGATGGGGGGTGCGCGTCAAGGGGTTTCTCATTCTAGACTGTCCGGCGGAAGGAATTTCTTCTTGACGTAGTTAAAAATATGGCTATATATAAATATACAAGATGACCGAGTTGAAGTTCCGTGTAATGAGGTGATACATGTTTACCATCGACGAAGAATCAAGAACGTATTTTAGATCGAAACTCGAAGAAAAACAGGCGCTCAGGGTCTTTTTCGGCGGCTACGGTTGAGGTGGTCCCAGCATGGGCCTGGCTCTGGATGAGCCCCGGGAAGGTGACCACAGCTACAACGTCGAAGACTTGCCTCTCATCGTAGATCCCTTTGCCCTCACCATCATAAAAGAATCCGGGGGTATAATCATAAAGTCCGGTATCTTCGGGCCCATGGCGGAGCTCAACGGCCAAGAGCGTGGAGCCTGTAGCCATTAGCGGAAAGGAGGACCGGCATGCCGATATTCGAATTCAAATGCGACAAATGCGGTAAGGAATTCGAGAGGATCGTATTCGGCTCGGAGGACGAGGGTATACGTTGCCCCGACTGCGGGTGCAACGAGACGAGAAAGGTCCTTTCCGTGTTCTCATGCTCGGGAATGGGAAAGGAATCCGCAACTTCGTGCGGTACCCCGTCAAGCGGCGGGTTCTCTTGACGTTGAGCCGGGACCGCCGTAGGCGGTCCGTAACAGAACTTCGTTCCCGGTGAGGGGTCATAAATCGGCCGCTCATCAAAGCCGGCCTACAGTATTGCTGCGGTAAGCTCAGGGAGTCCTCCAAAGGAGGACTCCCTGTTTTCATTGGAGAACAGTTGGCCACGGAGCGGGATGAGGCGTGGCCGAAGTTCCTTGGGTGGATTCCATAGAGATCGCGGAGGGCGCGATCGATCCCCTTGGAGTGACGATGAGCCGGAAACGTTCGCGTAGCATTGCCGGAACGGAATTCTCCACCTACCCCGCATCCGATTCATCCATCACGCCCGGGTTCCAGTCGGGAAATCTCAGTCCCCGAAAGTCTCCGCTCGTAAGTTTGAAACATACGGATCGCGGACGTCCTCTCTCAGCGGTCAAGTCCTTCAATGTAGCATCGATCCACAGCCAAGCCGATTTCATGGTATCGAGCGTTTCGGTAGGGGCGTCGATGGTTCTTATTTCGTCATCGTCCCATACAAAGGTTACCGCGCCGGTCCTCATGGAGTCGAGGATCCGCCGGTCCCACGTGAGTCCTTCGGACATTGGTTTCCTCCTCACTGACTAAAAAAGGCCCCACCGGCCTATCCGTTGTTCGTCTGAAAGCCGCCCGGGTTGACCAGACATCGCCAAGAGTCGAGCCTGCTCTCTTCATTGATTGATCGGTCTACAAGAATAATGTGTAGCGGCCAAGAAAAAAGAGCCCCACGCAGAGAAGCCCGGTATAGTCCGTTTGGGCAAACTCTTGGGGCTGATACTGCGATCGGGGCTGCCCGGGGCGGTATCCTCTGGCACTCATTGCCGTGGCCAGCACATCCGCTCTTCGGAGTGCGGCCGTCAACGCGGGGACGAGCACCGCGAGGAGCGAGCGTCCTCGGGAGGCGACTCCTCCACCCCGGAAATCAACTCCACGAGATTTCTGGGCGTCGACGATCATCCGTACCTCTTGTTGGACAAGGGGGATGAATCTCATTGCAAGGAGCAGTACCGTACCGTATTCCTCCACGGGCAATCCGAACCGCTGCAACGGTGCCGCCAATTTCTGTATGCCTCTGGTCAGTTGCGCGGGGGAGGTGGAGAACGTCAGTATCATTGAGAGTGTAATCGCCTCCAAGAGCTGAACGGAAAACATGAGGCTGTTCCGAACCCCCTCCCATGTGAACGGCAGATTCACTCCCAGGACTATCACCGGAGCGCCGTCGGAGCCAAGGACCATATTGAGACAGGCCGTTATTCCGATCATCCACGAAAACCGCATCAGGCCCCACCACCAGACTCTCCATCCGACGCCGGTCAGGATTGCGAGACCGATGACGACGAGGCCTGTTGCCTCCGTTCCCCATCTCCCGGGATAGACAAAGACCGACACCAGCATTAGAATAAATCCCAGGATCTTGGTTCTGGCGTCCAGTCG
>JBGSJS010000068.1:0-27587 GCA_041741735.1 Desulfomonilaceae bacterium
CGTTGCCAGCGCCGTGGCACTTGCCGAAGGTGTGTCCGCCGGCGACGAGCGCGACGGTCTCCTCGTCGTTCATGGCCATGCGCGCGAAAGTCTCGCGGACGTCGCGGCCCGAGGCGACAGGGTCCGGATTACCATCCGGGCCTTCCGGATTCACGTAGATCAGCCCCATCTGCACGGCGGCGAGGGGGTTTTCGAGATCGCGGTCACCGGTGTAACGGCTCTTGGGCTTGTCGCTCGTAGCCAGCCATTCATCTTCGGAACCCCAGTAGATGTCCTCTTCGGGCTCCCAGACGTCCACTCGCCCGCCGCCAAAGCCGAAGGTCTTGAGCCCCATCGACTCAATGGCACAGTTGCCGGCGAGGATCATAAGATCGGCCCAGGAGATCTTGCAGCCGTATTTCCGTTTGATCGGCCAAAGCAGACGGCGCGCCTTGTCGAGATTCACGTTGTCGGGCCAACTGTTGAGGGGGGCAAGCCGTTGGGAGCCGGACCCCGCGCCCCCGCGGCCGTCGTTGATGCGGTATGTCCCGGCGCTGTGCCACGCCATCCGGATGAAGAGGGGTCCGTAGTGACCGTAATCGGCGGGCCACCACTCTTGCGAGTCGTTCATCAGCGCATAGAGATCCTTCTTCACGGCCTGCAGGTCAAGTTTCTTGAATTCCTCAGCGTAATTGAACTCCTCGCCCATCGGATTGCTCATGTGAGAGTTCTGATGGAGCATCTTGAGATTCAACTGGTTCGGCCACCAGTCACGGTTCGACGGGCCCCTGCCGGTTGGCTGCCTGTTTGATGCGCCTGTTACCGGGCATTTGCTATCTTCATTCATAGAGTTTGCTCCTTTCCCTGTCTTCACTTATTCGGAATTATGTCACAGTCTTACCATCTTGCCGTGTCTTGCAGCGGCCTTCTAATATCGTATCGATATCTCTGAAATGGTTCCCTTACAAAAGCAGCCTCTCTTCTAAAAATCGCGATTTGCGGAGACTGCTCCTCTCATCAGGTGGGGACCACAGTTAGCAAATGCATACTGCTGGAGACGAGTCTTGAGCAAGTTTGCCTCGCTTTTGGTCGAGTTTTTCCGGATGAGCTGCCCAAGCTTTGGCGATTGGGCAAATATTCGATATGTTGTTCTATTTTGACATTCCGGTCATCGTCTTTAAGGGCCCGCCGATTGCAGCGGGCTCGACAATGACCGGAATATCTCTTACGGCGCCGTGACTACAGCGCTCTCATGAACGCAACCAGGGACTTCTTTTCGTCAGGTGTGAGCTTAAGCCCCTGAATAAGGTTGAAAAATTCAACAGTGTCCTCAAGGGTGAGCAGTCGCCCGTCGTGCATATACGGAGGAGACTCCTTGATGCCCCTGAGCACGAAGGTCTTAATGGGGCCGTCGGCCGAAGCCATTCGGCCGTTGATCATTTTCGGCTTGAAGAATCGTTCCGCCTTGAGATTGTGCATCAGGTTGTCCGTATAGTACGGCGCGGGGTGGCACACGGCGCATTTGGCCTTGCCGAAGAAGACCTCCTGGCCCTGCATCTCCAGCTTGGAGGCTTTTGCCGGATCGAGCTTGCCGTAAATGTCGAGTTTGGGAGCAGGCGGGAAATCGAGGATCTCCTGAAATTCCGCCATGAAATGAACCTGGCTGGCTCGCTCGAGGATGTTGACCCCCTTCTTGGTGGCTATTACCGGGTCGCCGTCAAAGTACGCCGCGCGTTGCTCGAACTCGGTGAAATCCTCCACCGTCTTCAGAGCCCTTTGAGAGCCGAACAACCTCTGGATGTTGACCCCGCGTAGCGAAGGCGTGTCAAGACGATGGCGAAATTCCTGTGGCCGAATGTCGCCGACGAGGTGGGTGGATCCGTTGGTGTGACCGTTGAGATGGCAATCGAAGCAGGTAACTCCCCGACTGGGCTTCTCGGACCGCCGATCGTCGGTCATGTTGAACTGCTGTTGCGGAAAGGGGGTTACCAGGAGACGCACGCCTTCGAGCTGTTTCGGGTTGAGAATGCCGTTGAACAGGTCGAAATAGTTGTCAATGGTGACCACTTTGCCCTGGGACACGTCCCCCAGGTCCGGACGCGTGGTCAGATAGATGGCCGTGGGAAATTCCGGCAGCAGGTGATCGGGGAGATCGAAGTCAAGATCGAATCGGGTAAGATCGCGGCCTTCCTGTTTCTTGATCTCATTGATATGGTACTTCGGGAAAACCATTCCACCTTCGGGGTGATTCGGATGCGGCAGGGGGTAGAAACCCGCAGGCCACGCGTTCTTGTCCCGGATGGCGGCCGGCGTCATCTCGCTCAGCTTTTCCCAGGTCATGCCTTCGGGAAGTTTAATCCTCACCCCTTCCTGAACGGCTTTGCCCTTGGACATGGTGACACCCTTGGCCGGCCGGTCGCTCAAATCGTAACGCTCTTTGAGCAGGTCCATGTGTTTCTTTTCGATCTCCGGTTTGGCCTCTTTCATCTTCTTCATCACCGATGCGAAGGGCTCGGTGATCTTTACCGGGGAATAACTCGATTCATGCTGCATGGATTCCCCGTATAGCACTCCGGCCACCGCCACCGTGAAACAACAGACCGTTACGGCAACCAAGAGGTGCCTGACAAATTTCCCACTCATTGTCTTCTACCTCCTTTTTCCTTGTTTGGGGCTGAGAGAGGAAGCCGGAACCTTTGTGAGCCGCCTCCTATTAAGCCCGTTCGCACAATCAGACGCCAAGAAATGGCAAAGACACCTAAGTCTTCCAACAATGGTTTGGGCCCGTAGGCAGGGTACGAACTTTCGGCACCGGACCGGCCGGTGCCATTGCCGGCGAACCGGCAGCCTTCGCTGAAAAGAAAACCGAATTCTTCCACATGAATGGCTCCGGTGAAGAGAGAGTCACCGAGCTCACCAGACCGGCTACTATCTCGGCCGTGGTCGCCGAAGATCCTCTGCGCCTTCACGGCGAGTTGGTTGATCCTGACTCGAGAGAATCAGAATCTTGTCCGGCACGCTCCTTCGGCGAGGAGCGCCCGTATCAACTGCTCTGCTGCCGCATGCGCTTGGATTTCTCATTTCTTATCCGATACCCCCGGTGCCGGTGGACCCGGGGTCTTGTCCAAAGTCGAGGCAGAAAAGGGCTCGCCCCGAGTAGGGGTTATGTGAGACGTTTAACTAATTCCAAATAAATCCTAGTTAGTAATCTACCCGCTCAAGTTTTTCCTGTCAACAGAGAAAATGTGAACAGACGTCCTTGTTCTCATGGTGCGGCGAGATATCCCCCGGCATCGCTCATGCCGTCGGTCTCCGGGCCCGAGCAAGCCGTCAATGCACCCTCATATCCGTCCGATCGTTTGAGTCAGGCGTAGAACCAGAGCAAGCGCCCTTTCGGTTTTACGCGTGCAGCGGGAAAAATGGCCTCTGCACTCCCGATGTCATTCCGCATTGCTTCGACGATCGGCCTCTTGGCCTCGCCGGAAACGAGAAACAGAACACACCGGGCTTCATTGAGTACCGGTAAAGTTAGGGTAATCCTCGGGATTGCCGGTTTTGCCCGGAGGCCTTTCACTGCCGCCACCCAGCGGTCGGATTCGTGTAAAGCCGGGTCCTCCGGAAAGAGCGACGCGGTATGGCCGTCTTCCCCTAATCCGAGCAGCACCAAATCGAATGAAGGGAATGCCGGCCCGGTTTGCCTGAATTTGGGTGAAGGTCCACCAGGTGAATCGAAATGAAAGAAATTTCTCAGATCGCGTTCGTACGCCTCCGCGGCACTTTCGGGCGGATCGACCTCTCCGGGAATGCGATGAATATGCGCACCGGGGATATCTGTTCGTTTGAGCAATGACTCATAGGCCATACCATAGTTGCTGTCAGGATGATCCGGTGGGACGCATCGTTCGTCACCCCAGAAAATGTGTGTTTCTGTCCACGGTATGAGATCGCGGTAATCGGCGGAGGAGAGAATCTCGTACAGGGGTTTCGGCGTACTCCCCCCGGATAGGACGAGAGTGAACGCGTCTCTGTGTGCAACGCATTCACGGGCCCGTTCAGCAATGTATCGGGCCGCCGCGGCGGTGAGTGCCCCTACGTCCGGATAGCAGTTCAGTTCCATGGTGAGTGCCTCCGGGCATGTTTCGCAACGGGCCGGACTGGGCTCGTCACCCGCTGCCGGGTTCAGGGTAATCGTCGAGCACCGTCTTCGATATGTCCTCTACGATCCTGTCCACCCAATGAGGTGGATACGTGGCGCTCAAATGACTCATGCTGTAGTGTCTGAGTCCCCAGTTCCAGACCATGGCGTCGGCACGACACTCCAGTTTCTCCTTGTAACGCGATCTGTCGCCCCTTCCCGGGGGCCATTCGTCCTCCGGAGGTCGCTCCGCTACGACGTGTCCCAATTCTCTGAGAAAGGCTCCTATGAAGTGATTTTCCGGCCATGTCTGATGCTCGTCGTAGACGACTATTGTATAACGCCTGCTGCTCGCCGGACCTTCCGTGCTCGTTGCCATTCCCATGGGAAAGGCCGAATTAGCGGTCACGATCACTGCGAGGCTCCTGTGCCGGGAGAGGAAAAGATCCAGGACGTCTTCCGGCAGAAGAGAAAAGGCTTTCTCGAACCGTCCGCGGGTAACCGGCTGTATGTCTGTATGTTGCAGCCCGCTTGCGAAACGCGCGTTCTTGCGTACGAAGCCGGCTATGGCGTCACGTCTGTCCGTCATCGGACCTCTTCCTCTGAATGATTTCGGCTACCAGAGATTGGGCAATCTGCCGGTCTTCGGTTCCGGTTCCCGGGGAGGTCGTTCCGTCGGTTGTCGGCGCGCTTCCCGCGGGGCCGTTCCGCCCCACTTGGCGAGCAGCTCACGGTACTGCTCGTTGCTCGGGTCCATTTCGATCGCCTTGTGCAGCGTTCGCACCGCGTCACTTCTCTTGTTGACTGCATACTGCACTCTCGCGAGGGTCTCCAGAATGTCGGGACTGTTCCCTCGGCTCAGTTCTACCGCCTTATTGGCGAATCTGAGGGCCTTTGCATGGTTTTGGAACGGCGGACGCGGCGCCAAGGCATACAGAAGACCTAGCGCAGCGTACCCCGGAGCAAACTTCTTGTCCAGTTCCAGCGACTTTTCGTAATCTTTCAAAGCCGGCTCGTACTCCCCAAGCTTTCGGTACGCAGTACCCCGATCCTTGTACAATACCGCAGACTGGGGGTTCATCTCAATGACCTTGCCGAACTCCTCCACGGCTTTCTCATGTCTGCCCTTGCCGCTGTAGGCCATGCCCCGGTTGTGATAGGCCGAGGCGAATTGGGAGTTGAGCTCCAAAGTCTTGTCGAAATCGGCCAGCGCTTTGTCGAAATCCCTCTTGCGGAGGTAAGCCACTCCGCGGTTGTTGTAGTACATGGGGTTGGACCCGTCCATCTTCACAGCGCGGTCGAAATCCTTGATGGCTTTGTCGTATTCGTGTTTGCCGTTGAGGGCAAATCCTCGGTTATTGTAATAGCGCGGGTCGTTGGCATTGACGCGGATGGCTCGGTCGAAATCGCGCACGGCTTGGTCGTAGTCATTCTTGCCGTTGAAGGCAAACCCCCTGGTGTTAAGAGCCTCGGAAGACCCCGGTTCCAACTTCACGGCAACGTTCAACGCTTCTACGGCTTTATCGTAGTTGTTGATCGCATTGTACGCGAATCCCAATCGGGTGTAAGCGGCCCCATAGGCCGGATCCAATTTAACCGCCTGGAGAAGATCTTTTATGGCTGCCTGCGGTTCGTTCTTTCGGAGATAAATCTCGCCTCGCTTGGCCCAGGCCCTCGCCGACTGCGGATGTTGGCGCAGGGCTTCAGAAAATCGGCTGAGCGCTTCATCCCAGTTGCCGGCATCTTCCGCGTCCAATCCTCTTCTGAGCTCGTCCGTGAAGTCTGCCGCGGGGCAGAAGGCAGCCGCCCATAGTAGAATCCAGCACACCCCTGCAAAAACAATGACAGCGTTTCTTCCGAACATAGTGGCTCCTGTGCCGGTCGGTACGGTTTCGTGAGCGGAAGCTCTCTCGTTGCAACGCCGCCGAGCCGGACTTCGCCTACAGCCGGGGATCCGGCACATGGCTCCGGTCTGCGTCTGAGGTGATGTATATCCGTTTTTCAGCTTGTCGGCAAGGGCCGAGCCGTGTTCCCGGAGACCTCGGCGACCCTCCGTACCGAACCGGCAGACGCCGTGGCGCTTTTGCAGCGGGCTTGTCCATCCCGCTCATTTGTGGGTACCGGGGCTGATATGGTATTGTCATAGCGAATCGGAAGGAGGGCTACCCCATGGAGCTTCTTGAAGCAATGCGGAATCGCAGGAGCGTCAGGGCTTTCAAAGATGAACCACTCTCTCGAGAGTTGTTGCAGCAGGTGTTATCCGATGCGTCGCGCGCGCCGTCCGCCATCAACATGCAACCCTGGGAAGTGCACGTGGTCCGAGGGGAGGAAAGAAAGAGGCTTTCTCGTCGGCTCCTACGGTCCTTTGCAGAGCGACAATTAACTTGTGGTCCCGGCTCGGCCAAACCAATACCAGAGCTGTTTATGCAGCGAGGGCGAGAGTGCGCGGAAATCATGACCCCCCTTATAGAGCGCATGGGGTCGGATTTCAGGACATTCGTCAACGAGGGGAGTCTCGAGTTCTACGGTGCCCCGGCAGCCTGTCTGATATTCATCGACGACTCGTTTCCCGGTGAAAGAATGACCGACATCGGGTCGTTCCTGGGGTATCTCGTTCTCTCGGCCGCGGCGCATGGGGTCGGAACATGCCCGATCGGTCTCATAGGATCCTATGAGGACGACGTCAGGGATCACCTGAACATTCCGGACTCCAAGAATTTTGTCATTTCGGTGGCGATGGGCCGCCCGGATCCGGAAGCAGCCATCAACGAGTTCAGGGCTCCGCGTGCGGAATTGAAAGAATTCGTGCGCTGGATAGATTAGCGCGGCTCCACCGAACAAACTGCGTGGGTGGGGCAGACATGTCGGGACTCTCGGTTGCGGCCTGCAACAAGCCCGCCGAGCGTGTCTGTTTTGCTACGCAAGCAATGAAACGGGTGAGTGTCCGTCGGGTGGCCCACCGGAGCATTTCCAACCTGCCGGAAGCTCCGGGAAATGTTTTCCTGTCGCTCTCTTTGCTCCGACACTGCCTCTTGCCGTTCTTAGGCGACCGGGGGCTCGGGAACGGACGGGCAGGGGTTACTTCGCCTTCCTTAGCCCTATTGACCAGGTCAACACAGCCTCAGCCCCTTTAGGGTCTTTGGCCACAACCTTGATGGGCCACCGACCGGACTTGATGTTACCCATAGACCAACTGATGTTGCCGTCTTTGTCGATTTGCATGCCCTTGGGCCCTTCCACCGACAGCGTGACCGAATTCTTTTCCTGGTCCACGACGTCTATCTTTGCCCGATATACCCCTCCCTTCACTTCCTGGCTGACCAGCTTCAGTGACGGAGGAGCCTTGGCGCAGGTGACCTTCTTTTCGACCGTTGACCCGGCAACCGCCATCTCGTTGAAGGGGGTGATTGTAGCGGTGATCTTGTCGCCGGTCTTCAGGGTTCCGGAAAAATCGACCCCGTCCGCGAAGCCGTCGTAATCCGACATCCCCGCGTCCTCACCGTTCACCGACCACTTCACCTCTGCCCTTACCGCATTTTCCAGTTTCATCCGGATTTTGAGTCGATCGCCGGACTGAGGGGCTGCCGGGTCGAAGGTCACATCGGTGAGGCTGGGTTTGGAGGTCTGGGTACCCTGGGCCCTCACCGGACAGGAGGCCCCTATAACCACCACCAGAATCCCCAGGAAAACCAATATGGCTCCGATCATCCCTCGGTCGCTGGGAGAAAGGCTGTGCGGGCCGTCATCCCTTCGGACGCTCGGGGTATCGTCCGGCGATTCTTGTCCAACGAGTCGAAGCATTGAGCCCTTCACGATCTCTCACCTCTCCATCATAGTTCAGGTCGTAGCCGGTTTGGTCGGAAACCGATCCTTGGTACAATTACCACAAGTTGTGGATAATCACCACTTTTTTTACGAGATCTCCGTGAGCATTTAGTTACGCGGAAGTCGGGGCTTGCAGTTCGCAGGGGAAGAGATATGCTGTCAGTGCGATTTGATCGCTACATAGGATACGGTGAATCGCCGAGGATCGGCCTCTTTACAAACGTGTGGCCGACCTCCGGGGATCGGCCTTGACAAAGCCTTTGACGAACTGCGAAGGACCCTAGCCGAGGCCCTGTAGAGAGTACGGGGAACATGAGCAAAGCCTCTTCTTCGATGCACCCGTCGTCACACAAGCATCTGTTTCGTGTGCGGCCGGACTAATAGTTGCGCTTTAGCGTCACCGAAGTGGCCACATCAATATAATTGGTGGAGAGGGGAATCTCCCTCACCGTTCCCGTCGGCGCGGTCGGGTCCAGTTGTATCCCGCTGTTGCCTCTCCCTTCGCTGATCCAATACTGATCGTAGTAATCCTTGAGCTCATAACCCGGCTTCCGGGAGGGTGTCTCGATACCTTTCATGAGATTGGTACTCGAGAATGTCCCCGAGTTTAACACTGCAGCCAGTGGAGAAGAAAGACTCAAATCGTCGGACAGCACCTTTCGGAGGATAAGTCCCCCCTCGTACTTACGCCCTCCTCTATCCGGATCGCTCTTGAACAAGTTCGCGGATGCAACCTCAGCCCCGGCGTCGGCAAGCCTGAACGATTGCTCCCCGACTCCTGCCGCTCGGGTCAATTTTGAATCCTGTGTGCTGCGTACAAGCAATCCGGCACCCAAGAGGCTCAGGATGACCAGAAGCGCCATCACCATGACCAGTACGCTCCCTCGTTCATGTTTCATGTCAGCCTCCGGCCGCCACAGTAGACTTCACGATACTGCGCGGACTAATCTCCATGTTTATGAAAGAGCGTCTGCGAGGAATTTCGCTCTTTGCGCTTTCGACCCATTGGTACGCCAGGGTTACCACCACCGATTTGAGATTTCTCATGGATCGGCCGGAACCTGCAAGAGCGGGCCGCGAGGCAACCGTGACCGGCGTCGCGTCGGTCAAGGTTTGAAAATTGCACACGACCGTGAACGCGGTGATTCGCAGCTCCTTCAGCCCGACCCGATTTTGTCCGGAAGAGACCGCCGGGTCTCCCAGAATGACTTCCCAGTTGCGGTACAACTGGCCGGGCGTTGCCTGGGGTATACGCCGATACACAATAGCCGGTGTTGCCCACCGTCCGGCCCAGGCGCCCGCCCCTTGGCCGAAAACGACCCTCCGTTTGGCCACGGTATTGTCCGGAACCGTCGCAGTCACCGTGCACTCGCCAGTGCCGCCGAATCCGTAACTGAGAAGCGTCATTGCCGCAGCAATCGGTGCACGGACGATCGTCGCGTTGATGGAATCCGTTTGAGCGACCAGAATTCCTCCAAAATCTCCTCCCGTGAACGCACCTGCGGACACGGTGGGAATTGTGGCGGTATCGGAGACCTTGTCAATGGTAAACGATCCGGCTTGGCAGTCGAACCAACCGTTGGTGTCAAATACGGAATTCACCGGAAGAGCGGAAGAGGGGCTGCTCGGGATGGCATCGTAATCGACGTAACCGGCCCAGTTGATCCAGAGCTCGTCCGTGTCCCAATACATTGCCAACTCGGGATGAGTATAACCGAGACACGTTCCCGCCCGCCTGATGTCGGCCGCTATGACGCCGAGGGTAGATGCCACTTGCTCGTTCACGAGCTTGTGGATCTTCGATGCAGTAGCATGGCTGTGATAACTTCCGAAGACGGCCACCGCGATCAACAGCACAACCCCGAGTACGGCCGTCACGACAATCATCTCGATCATGCTGAAGCCTTGAGATTTCATTTCACGTAACTCCGTGCAGTATAGCGGCGCTTTTTGAACCATGAAGCTGAGTCGAGGTCTGATGACTGCTTAGCTCCCATTGTCACGACGACCGTTACCAGCCTCGATCCCGTGGCATCGGGAGCGGCAACCCACCACTGGCGCACCATGCCCGTGTCCCATGTCTGGCCGGTCTGCCACTGCCCGAGGAAATTCATGTATTCCGTCCCGGACGTCCCGGCGGCGAAAGCAGTATAATTCGCCCGTGACCTGACGTCCTCCACTTTGGACGTGGCGGCCCGATGCGCCTCCCGCTGAACCGCATTGTAGCGATCAGACAACATGGACGACTGCAACATCTTGCCCACTCCCAGAAAACCGATCGTGAGGATGAGCACGGCAACCAGCGTTTCGATCAAAGAAAAACCGCTTTCATCTCTCAAGGGGCTCCGTTCTCCGGATTCATCTATCGCTCTTCGGTTTTTCATCGCACATCTCCTGAGGGTAGGATTCTAAACTGCGCACCTCCGAGCTGCGTTCCGCTCGTTGCTACCCAAGTCAGATTCACGACGTAGATGGACGCATCCTGCGTGCCGCCCATCTGGTTGAACACGATGGCGTACGATGTGGTTGTGTCGGTCGGTTGAATAGCAATCGGGCTGACGATGGATCGGCGAAGTTTCTGCGTATTCACATAGAAATCGAGCACGGAGCCCCGGTCTTTGAGCACGGCAAAATCCGACGAGCTCAGCTTGTCCCCGGTGGTCGTATCGAGGACGGTGCCCGGTGCGGCCGGTACGATATTCACCACTACGGACGCCCTCGCCTTGGCACATTGCGCCAGAGGAAGGGGCCAGGTGGTAAGGGTAAGGGCGCTCATATCAACGAATGTGCTGGACTTGGCGCTGCTGGTGCAACGGCAGGTGATCTCGTCGGACCCGTCGGCGGCCGTGCCGCTGGTCACGTTCGTGACTTCACAAACCCTGTCGTTCAAGCTCCAGAAATCAGAGTTGGCCATCGCCGCTTTTCCGTCGGACGAGGTCGGTTCGGCCGGCATGAGAGCCTGGAGCAAGAGACGGTAAGGTCTGCCGTTTTCCAGACCGCTGTGGTACGGAGGCGACGGCGGCGTGGCGGACGAGGCATAGGTATCGGGGTCAACACCTACGGCAAAGACCACGGTGTTGGCCCCCCCTCGTTTGACTGAAGCCAGAGGTATGCTGGACCGCTCCATCATGGCCCTTTCCCTCGCCAAGTGCAGGGCCACTCTGAAGAGGCCCTGGGCATTGAGGTACTTATAGGCCTGCGTCTGGCTCATGAACCAGTTTGCAGCCACCAGCAAGAGGATGCCGCCTATGAACGCGACAACCAGCACCTCGACCAGCGTGAAACCTCTTTCCCTCATCGGATCTTCCATCCCTTCGTCTCATCGGGCGGGGCCTTGACCCCGATCCTCGTCAACTTACCTCCGCTCTGAACGACCACCTGGGTTCCCGAGCTGTCAAGAACCGGCGGGCTCGGAACGCCGCTTCCCAAAGAGAGTCGGTCACCCTGCCTTTCTTGCCCAGATGTCGCCGCGCTGTCGCTACCGCCGAGAGCAACGGACAGGGAGTCGCTGAACACCTTGAATCCGGCGGGGAATGTCCTACACCCGTAATCGAAGGCGTAGAGGAATCCTTGCCCTTCACTGACGCACGGATCGACATCCTCTAGCGTGCTGCCGGTCACTTTCCTCAACTGCGGCAGGTACGTGGAGACGAAGACCAGGCCCGAAGCCACCAGCGGTTTGCCCACCACTCGTTCCCCCTGCAGCGAGACCTCAACCTTTGTGGTCATATCGCACTTACCGTCTGCATCCTTGATCCCCGTGACTTTGGCCGTGCCGTGACCGAATTCGTACACGCAGCTCCAACAGGTGCTTTCGGTATCATCGGGCTCCGGACAATTGGTGGTAGAGGGATTGCAGCAATCCCTCTTGCTCGTGGCGATGTCGCTGAGCCAGGTACAATCGTCCCTGGTATCGTTGCAATAGCCGTACTGGTCCTTGACACGATACACGGTTGCGGCGAAATTGAGGCTGAAGTTGCCGATGGTCAGCAACGTCTGGTTGTAGGTCGGGGGTAACGTCGGATCGGCCAACATCCTCACATTGTAAAGACTCATGGGTTCTATGTCCGTCTTGTCGTCGAGGGCGCTGTTGAGGACGTTGTCATACTTGCCGGTGCCGATGATCTCCCGTATGTGCTTGAGGTCCTGATCCCAGGTGGAGCCCGGCATGTCAAAAATCGGCTGCCGGTTCGACCTGTAGAGGTTGGAAACCTTTATGGGATTTGCTTTGTTCGTGACGCTGGGCTGTGTGAAACTCTTGTCGATCACCTTGGTCTGCCACAGACTCAAGTCCATGGAAGGCGCGCCTGTGTCTGGAGCCCGGAATCTCACGCGGTAGAAGTAGCCATTGAGATCTCCGAAGAACACGTGGTCCACAAAGCCGTCGCCCCTGTTCTCTCCGTCAATTTCGCTGTAGATATCCAGGGCAACAAGATCGCCGAGGGCGTACGGTATGAGCCTGGTGGTCCCGCCCGCCGTAACCCATTTCGGCGGGAACAGGCAGTTCGGGTACAAGCTGTCGGGATACTGGGTGCATCGCAGGTTTGCCACGATTCCCGGCCACAGGTACTTAAAGAGGTTCTCCCCCGTGCCGATCTCCACTGCCAGGAGATGGGGCTCGAACAGGTAGGTCTTGACGGTCTCCGATACGGATGCGTCTACCTCGTTGGGATCGAATACGCGTACGGTTCCGCCGGCAAACATCACGTGCCGCCGATAATTGGCATCGCCCACGCCTTGTGCAAAAACGAAAGAAGCGGGGGGGCCGATTGCGGGGGGATCGCCCACCCAAAAAACGGGCTTGCTGGAACTGGCTCCCAGTGCCAGGCGTCCAACAGACGGGGGATTCCAGGACATGGGCAGGGTCTTTATCTTGTCATAGTCGGTCACGAACGGCATCGAGTAGGACCACGTGCTTCCGGACCCGGTCACGACGACGCGATCCTTGAGCACCGAGTACTCCCAGAGGAGCCTCGGCTTATCCGGAACCGTCACATCGAGGGCAAAGTAGACGTCACCGCCCCCACGGAGGCCGCCGAGGATCACCGTTCTCCAGTGTCCGTACCCGTCGTTGGGGACATCACCGTGAATGTACACGTCCCATGCCCGGGGGGAAAGGTCCACCATAGCCCGGTGGGTGCAGCCGCCGGCACCGTACTTGGTGTCCTTGAGGGCCTTGAGCTCGGAGAGAATAGTGCTGGGGACATAGGCCCAAAGCTCCCTACCGAGCTCAGGATGGGAATTTGTCACCGGATCGTCGGGGTTGTTGATGTAGCGCTGTTCAGTGGAGTCCCACACCCCGAGAATGAACGCGTGAACCATACCGTCATTGGCTCCCACGTATACCATCTGGTTTCGCGGGGTGCCGGTTCTATTCCCGGAGGCGTCAAAACTGCCGGCGACCTTGTTTCTGTACTCGTAGAATCCAACCACGTCCGGGTCCCTGGGGCTGACTGCCCCGATAGAGGGAATTCCCACTGCCACCGGGCTCGAGTAGACAATGTCTCCCAGCACCCAGTTCCCGCGGTCCCTATATCCGGAGATCTCTTCACCCCTCACCCATCTGATCAGCTTCACGGCCTCTGCCTGCTTCTCGGGAATCGTATCGGTGTTCGGATCCGTAGAGTCAAAGTTGAACAAGGGGTAGAGGATCTGGACGATCGGATCGCTTACGGCACTGGTGGATGCATCGGCATAAAACGGAATAAGGTCTCCCGTGGTGTCCCCCAGGAGTTTCATATTGGTGGTCCCGGAACTGGAGGCCGGATACACTATGTTTGCGCCTTCTCCCGGGTTGCCTCTTCCGGCTATCTTGCCGTCGCTGTTCCTGTCATATGCGGTAAAGATATTTCGTGCACCGTAGGCATTCTGCAACTTTTCTGCAGCATCCCAGCAGTGCTTCTCAATGGGATGGAACTGAAGCTGGCTCACTGCGGCAAGGGCCGACACCATTCCGTTACACAGGGACGGCGGCTTCGGACATCCGGTGCCGCTCTCCACTTCGTATGCGAGGAAATCCGTAGTGTAACATACCGGATCGCCCGACACCGATCCCGAGGAGTACAAACACGCATACTTGGCCCTCAGAGCGTCCTTTTCCGCGTCGGTGGCAAGCAGTGATGCCGCCGCTTCCACCTTCGCTTTCAAGCCCTCGACGGTCTCGAGGCTCAGGGGCGTTGAAGTGTCTTTGAGAGGGATGGGGTAAAAGACCTCGAGATGACCTCTCCAGAGAAAGGTTACCTGGTCTGCATCCAGGGCCTCAAAAACCCCCCGGATGAGAAGGTCTCCCGAACCGGAGGTTTGGGAAACCGCGGCCGGTGCGCCTGCCGAGGATGTGGCGCTGGACATGGCTGCAAGGGCCTTCAGAAGGGACTTCACGAGCAATGCGCCGTTGCTGGCTTCGTAGTAGGCATCGGGAATGCCGTCTCCTTTGGAATCCCACTCACGGCAGCAGGGATCGGGCAGGTCGGGGGGAGTCTTGTCCGTGCAACCGGGAACGGCAAAGGTCGTTGCCGAGGGACTTGACTGCAGGCTGGTACGCGGCCACGGCCAGTAATCGGGGGTGCCGCACGCTGTGACTTGGTCAAAACCGCCGTACATACCGCCCCATTTCATCGCGTTCTGGCCGCCTACCGCGCTGGAGCCCGTGTTGAAAGCGTACACTGAGAAGGTTTTGACGAATTGCTGTCCTACCAGGTCGGATCTGATGTCGCCTGTTCCGCCTGTTCCACGTCTCGCCTTGCTGATGGCGGGCAGGGGGTCGTACCCTGATGTATACTCTCCATCGGAGATGAGAAGAGAAAAGCTCTTCCGGCAGGGAACACGCGTTCCTGAGTCGTAATAGGGATCACGGTCTTGTGGGTTGAATGCCGAGTTGCGCGAGGCCATACCGCCTGAGCTCGCGTTGTTGTGATAGAAATACTGATAGGCCTGTTCCATGCCAGCGCCGGTGGGGGTGCCGTTGTAGGGGAAAACCTGGTAGAACTTTAAAGCGGAATCCAGCCAGTCAGTCTGAATCTGCGGGTACGACGAGACCCCACCCTGGATTGCGTTGATAAGATTCCACAGTTTGTGCTGCTCGTCTTCATCCTGCGACGAACGGATGTCGCAACCTACGAGGATGCGGCCCTGGTAACCGTTCCCGTCGTCACCCGGAATGTAGCCGTTGTTGCCGTCACCCCGATAGTACATGAATCCGTACCGGACGTCTTTGTACGATTTCTGAATAACCCCTACTCGGTCAGCCAGAGGCACTCTCACCCGGAGAGCCGCGGTTTGGAGTGAGCCCATCTCAGAGGCATCGGCCCCGTAATGAGCTGAAGAAGCGCTGGGCCAGGGGAGCGCAGCGAGATAGCCTTGCACCGGAGAAAGCTGGTAGGTGTAACTACCGGCCGCTCCCGGACCCGCTATCGCGGGGTAAGACGTCACTTCCAGGCAGTAAGTACCGGGGGCGAGTGTTGCGCTCACCGTCAACGGATTCGATCCTCCATCACTCCAGGAATAACCTCCTGACGGTGTGGAGCCGTTGTACAATCTTGCGGACGGCGTGAATCCCGTTGCCGTAATAACAATTCTGATCGACCTGCTGGAGTTGCCCACGTTGGCAGGAACGGTGAACGTCCAATATTCGGCCTTTCTGTCGCCCCACTTCACAGAAAGAGGCGAGTCCGTGGCGGTGTCTCCCGTCCATCGGATCTCTCCGGTTTTGTATCCCCAAATCGACAGGAACATGTCTTTGTCCACAAAGCGGCCGTACTGGGAATTGTCCGGGTCGGTCTGGGTCGCACCCGCTTCTCCCTTCACATCGCCCGGCCTCACGTAACTCATGGCCTGCAAGCTGCTGTTCGCTCGATTGGCTCGCAAGGCCCCGATAAATCTCAGGTAGCAGTAGGTGTCGGTGGGGCCGCAATTTGCCTTGCCTCCGATGAGAGCCGTCATAGCTGCGTCGATTCTAGTGACCGCTATAAAGTTGAGCACGTTGCCGCTCAAACCGGGACAGCTCGTGCCCGTACATTTACTAAACCCGTTTGCGTTGTCGACCGCGCTCGCCTGACCGAGCACTCGTTTAACGACCTGACCGTATACGGTAGTTGGATCGGCAGGATCGAGACCCCGGTCAGGCAGGCCTACGAGCGTCAAGTCCCCCCAGGCGTCATCTATCCACGTCTGTTTGACGGTGAACGTGTTCCCGGAAACCGCATCAACACGGTACCCGCCGCCGCCGTCCTTAACGTTCATGTCGGTATGGGCGGTGAGACCCTTGAAGGCGACGATGTCTCCTACCGCAAACCCGTGAGCATTTTGGGTGGTGAAGGTGACGCTTCCGTCCGCGTTCTCGGTGCTCGCATTATTGCCATAAAGATTCTGCCACAGCACCGGAGGATTGGGGCTCGGATAGAAGAACGGATTGGTCTCTGTCGAATCGTCGTAAATGTAGTAGATGTCGCTGTCGAAATTACCGAAGTATGAAAACTGAGGTCGATATTCGGTGTTGAGATTATTGGTGGGAGTGTGGACGTGCGACACAAACGTCTGACCGGTACCGACGTAATAACTGAAGCTGTTCCCTCCGGTGTACGCATCCGACTGCATACTTCCGGAAAAGTCCATGACGATCATTACGTTGGGCCTCGTGCCGAACCCCACGGTGGCCGGTGCGAAACACGGGTTGTATTGCGAACGGGCCTCATCCGCCGGAAACAGCAGGACAAGTGCTGCGAAGATTACGAACAACGAGACGGCGACATTCCTTTTCATGGCATTCCCTCACACCTTGATTGCATGTTTCCGGCGAATTCTCTTCTGCGGTTCGATCCGAAGCTCTCACCGAACCCGCGAGCCCGATCGAGTCCACCACCGCTCCATTCGTGACGGTCCTGTTCGTTTGCACGGTCGGCTCACCCACTGCCCGACTCTTCCGCTTATCATCGGGTAGTAGTGGCTCTCGGCCGGCAAACCGGACCCATCACTGCGGGACCGGCTCCGTTGTAGGTTTCGGAGCGATCTGAATGTATACCTTGTCGTCTTTGCGCCAAACGGTGACTTGATCTTTCAATGCTATGGTGTCAAAGGGCACCACGTTGAAGTTGGCGTCCTTGACCACCACAGTCTTGTCTTTAAGATTTATGCCGAGGTTTTTCGGAGACGAATGAAGAACCAACTGCTCGCCGGGCTTGATGGAAATCACCAACCTGGGCCCGTCTATCTCATACCCCACGGTGGACTCGGGAACCACCTGCGGAGGCTGCGGCTTTCCGCTCTCAGTGGCACGACACGGGATTGTCGTGGTGAGAAGCAGTGCAACGAGGAGCATCGCAAAGAGAATGGCAGGACGTCGGCGCAAAATATTCCCGGACATTTTCGTCACCTCAAACAAGGTTTCTGGTGTAGACCATGTTCGACCAGCCGGAATGACGCATCATCCCGTCGAGTCTCCCATGAAACGAGCTTCCGGTTTGTCCGGAGCTCTCGTTCGAACCTCCGCCGCCCATGGCCGGGCGATCGGCGGGACGCTTCCGCTTCGTTTTAAGCAAAAATCGTACCTTACAGTAAAGGTCTTACAATGCAAGGGGTTATCCGCCTGTAGGCCGTGAGCTGCCCCGCGATTGCCGCCTCGGAGACCGGTTGGGGCCCAAGCACGTCACCAAGTCCGGCCATCGAACAAGTAAAATTCGAATATTACAAAGGAAAGGCGGTGTCTACGTTCTTGACGCGATCCAACGCCCTATTAAATGTTTTTAGTTGTCTCAAACTTCTTCCGTTATGTCAACATCTTCTATTTGTTTCCCATCGGTGTACCTGGTGTCTCCATTTAATTATGCGCTTTCTCACGCTATTCATTGTGTCAATGGCTCGCGTCCGACAATCCCCCACATTCATGGGGCAACGTGGAGAGTCACGGGGTTCATCCGAACCGAAGCTGTAGGGGGGGCTATCGTTTCGCTTCGAGCCCCCCGGCGGGGCGACACGGAGCGCGGATTCTCTCCCGTATCGAGGGATAAACCCGGGTCGTAGGCCGAACCCACTTGACCTGCCCCTATGCCTCCGGCAATAATCCTCGGAAACAGATCCTGGTGGCGCATCGGCATGTGCCGTGGCGGCGGGGATTGTCCCTTTCGATCCTCGGCATTGGCAGAGCATAGGATGGCGGGGACCGACAAGCGTGGGGCTCGGGCGGTTTCCCTTGCACGGCGAGTCCGGGAAAGTCGGCGTCAGGCATTTCCGGAGGAGAGCTTATAACTGCATTGGTGAGGACAGGTTGCTTTCGTCCTCGGGAAAGGGGTGATGGGTCATGGTCTCAATCGGGTCGCTCAGCGTAACTTTGGGAATTGTCCTTTTCCTCATCGGGACGGCGAATGCGGTGATCATGTTCGAGGTCCTGGGGAGGAAAGGGGCCCCGGCCGGCTTTCGCTCGCTCCACCGTTGGCTCGGCCGCGTCTTCGCTCTTGGGGTCATCGGTTTCTTCATTTACATGTTCCCGCGGGCAGCGCACTTCGGCAGTTTCAATGCCGCCCAAGTCTGCCACGCGGTGCTCGGCACGGCCCTGGTGCCTTTGGTCGTGGCCAAGTTTCTCGTTGCGCGCCGGTACAAGGCCTATTGGAGCTCTTTCCCCGAGCTCGGTTTTGTTATGTTGGTCGTCACGTTCATCGCGATCGTGCTCACCTCGGGGCACGAAATAGCGGAGAAACTGTTCAAGTGAGTCCGGGCCGGGACATCATCGATGCCGGAAAGCCGAGGAGCCGATCTGTCGGAGGTTCTGTCCCACGGCTCGTGGCACGGTGAGGCGAAAGGTGTTGGATGGATATGTCGTTTAAGAATCTTTCCGAATTCATTGCATATCTTGAGACCGCGGGGGAATTGGTGAGAATCAAAACCCCGGTGAGTCGGGATCTCGAGATCACGGAAATAGCCGATCGGGTGGTAAAGGGCCCCGAGGACAGGAACAAGGCCCTCCTCTTCGAAAATGTCGAAGGATTCACTACTCCCGTGGCCGCAAACCTCTTCGGTTCAGAATCCCGGATGGCCGCGGCTTTGGGAGTGGCCGATCTGGATGAGCTGGGGCGCAAGATCGCCCGACTGATTGATTTCAAGGCTCCACCGGGGCTGCGGGCTCTCCTTTCACGGGGGATGGACCTTGTCGGGGTGCTCAAATCCGTAGGCCTCGGACCGACCACGGTGCGTACGGGCCCCTGTCAGGAGGTGATCGTAACCGAGAATCCGGACGTCAATGTGTTTCCGGTTCTTACGTGTTGGCCGAAGGATGCCGGTCGGTTCATCACCCTTATGCAGGTGGTGACCCGAGACCCGGTTACCGGGTCCCGCAACGTGGGCATGTACAGACTTCAGGTTCTCTCCGCCGACAGACTGGCCATGCATTGGCAATTGCACAAGGGTGGAGCCGAGCACGAGCGCAAGGCCCGTGACGCGGGACAGGACCGGATGCCGGCCGCAGTGGTCCTCGGGGGAGACCCTGCGAGCATCTGGGCGGCCTCGGCGCCGCTCCCGCCCGACGTTGACGAGTACATGCTCGCCGGCTGGCTGCGCAATAAGCCGGTTGAGTTTGTCAAATGCGTCAGTCAACCCCTTGAAGTGCCCGCACATGCGGAAGCGGTGATCGAGGGGTATGTGGACCTCAACGAGTGGGTCGAGGAGGGACCGTTCGGAGATCACACGGGCTACTACACCCCCGCGGAAGAGTTTCCCGTCTTCAGAGTCACGGCAATAACCCATCGTCAGACCCCGATCTATCCCACGACCATCGTGGGTGTCCCTCCCATGGAGGACGTGCACATGGGGAAGGCCACTGAACGTCTTTTCTTGCCGCTCTTGAGGCTCTTCCTGCCGGAAGTGCTCGACTACCACATGCCGCCCGCGGGCGTCTTCCACAACCTCGTCATCGTGAAGATCAAGAAGCGATACCCGGGTCACGCTCGAAAGGTCATGTCCGGGATTTGGGGTCTCGGCCTCCTGATGCTCTCCAAAGCCATCGTGGTGGTGGATTCCTGGGTGGATGTGCACAACTTGTATGAGGTGGCCTGGCAGACATTGGGCAACGTCGACTGGGAGCGGGACGTGATCTTCAACAACGGGCCGGTGGATCATCTTGACCATGCGAGCAGTGTGCAATGCCTCGGCGCCAAGATCGGAATCGACGCCACCGCGAAAACGAGACAGGACGGGTACCCCCGGGAGTGGCCGGAAGTAGTCCGCATGAGCGAAGACATTAAGGATAAGGTGAGGGCCAAGTGGGCGGAGTTGGGTCTGTGAAGCTGAAACGTCTGTCGGTTTTCATGGAAATGATCAAGTTCGAGCACACCGTGTTTGCGCTCCCCTTCGCATACCTCGGCATGTTCCTGGCTCAACGGGGATTGCCTTCATTGGCGGTGATTTTCTGGGTGACCCTGGCCATGGCAGCCGCCCGGACCCTAGCCATGTCTCTCAACCGGCTTGTGGATCGGGACATCGACGCACGAAACCCTCGAACGGCCGACAGGGCTCTTCCCAGAGGACTCCTCGACACCCGAGCCGTGGTCGCGGGGATAGTGGTGTCCCTCGCCGTATTCGAGCTTGCCGCATGGCAGCTCAATCGGTTTGTCTTCTTCCTTTCTCCGTTGGCACTGGTATTCTTGTGCGGCTATCATTACGCCAAGCGATTCACCTGGGCTTGCCATTGGATTCTGGGCTTTACCGACGGGATTGCCGCCGGCGGGGGATGGGCTGCCGTTCGAGGCACTCTCGACCCGCCCGCGGTGCTGCTCTGGTTTGCCGTGACCGTTTGGATTGCCGGATTCGACCTCATCTACGCGTGTCAGGACGTGGAGGTGGATCGCCGGGAAGGGCTCTATTCCGTGCCGTCACGTTTCGGCGTGAGGACGGCCCTCTTTATGGCCAAGATCAACCACGCACTGACGATCCTCGCTTTTGCGGCCGTGGGGATTATTATGGGGCTTTCGTGGCCGTACTGGATAGCCGTCATTGTTACCGCGATGCTCCTCACGTACGAGAATCTTCTTGTCAAAGAAGACGATCTCTCACGACTGGACTTCGCATTCTTCAATCTCAACGGATACATAGCATTGGCCCTTTTGGCAGGTACGGTCGGGGCTCTCTTCATATCAGGAAAGGAGATCATGTAGGCCGCCGCATTGGAATAGGAGGCATGTCAATCCCACTGAAAGGGAATGCGAGGATACCTCTTGTATCCTTTGCCCGAGGTGAACGACACATGAAATGCTTTTCCCGGCCCGTGCTGCTTCCCGGCCCATTGGACTTTTCCATGTTTGTCCACCCACGCGAAACCGAAATACATGTGTATCTCTCTCTCTTCCGACTCACCAATTGAGAACACCGACTTTCCTACACCCTCTCCCTCTTTCAGGCCCAGAAATTTGCAGAGCGTAGCGGGTATGTCTGCAAGCTGAACAGGGGCATCGGATATTCTCATGGGATGCCCGGAGGTGTCGGGAGGTTTGATCAACAACAAGGGGAATGTCCTGTTGTACAGGAGGCTGCCGGGCAATCCGTCGGCCGAGACCATCTCGTCCAGGATTGACGCAGGCATGCGCAGAGAAGGGTCGGACGGTCCGACGATACTTGAACCGTGATCGGCCTGTATAATAATAACAGATCCGTGATAACGGCCCAGTGCTTTGAGTTTATCCGTGAATTTCTTCACGAACCTCAAAGCACAGCGAGCTTGGTCGCGTGGCTTCATACCACCGCACAGCCGGCAGTTTCCGTCCAGCACATCGTGAGGCTCATGAGTAATATAGGTATGGAGATGGACGTACTGACCCCGGCCGGGCAGGCTGCTCTCCTCGGCCAGGAGCCGCGCCATCAAAGGCCGAGACTGGTAGATTTTGCGTATCCACTCTTTGCGCTCCAGGTTTTGGTTAGTCCGGCCGGCCAGGAACCGAGCGAGCTCATCCTGATTACTTCGCGTCCATTTCGGCAGGGAGTCCCGGTGCAATGACTTCTCCGACCGGCCTGAGCTCCGGAACAAACCTGCCATCACACCGATGCCGCGCGGAATTACTCGATCGAGCCAAAGATCCAGAAAGTCCGGGAATCCCTGTATGCTTTCCGACATTCGGTGAATAGAGGCCACATCCACCAGGTCGACCAAATGTGATGTTTTGTTATGCATGTAGTAACGGACGGGAACGTACTGGGTCAGGTAATATCCCGCGTTTGCCAGCTTGAGTAGAGCTCCTTCGTTTCTGCGTAGATTGAGCCATCTCTCGAGGTCGCCTGCACGGTAGAAAGTTCCCGTCAGGTAACTCGCCATCGAGTAATTGGTCCAAATGTAGTTGGCTCGCGCTTTTCGAAAGAACGTGAAGCCGTCGAGGTCCTCGAGGACGTCGCTGGTGACCGCCTCGTCAAATACGGCACTTCCGAATCCGTCGAATACGAGATGATAGACATTGGGGCCGAGAGAGCTGCCGGAAGTCCTTTGCGGTCTTGCGCTATACTCGTAGACCAGCCTCCCGCCCATGGCGACAACGGAATCCGGAGATATCCTGCCGGACAAAGTGAAGGTCTGAAGAACCAAGAGTATCGCGACGAACACCGAGCCAACCGTTCGGACCGGCTTGAATGCAAGCGCCCTATAACAGATCGCAAGCCCCACCGCTACGATCACCTCAATGCCGACCGGAACTGCTACCTCACGAACCCACATGGCTCGATTTACCGTGAACCCCACGTGTGCCCGGACCGGAAACAAGAGATCCGTCAGAGCCAGAAACACCCCCGAATAGAAGAGCGCAACAGGGAGTCTGATGCGGCAACGCTGCACGGTGAGCATAAGTGCGGCCAAGACAAGCATCCAAAGAAGCGAGACCAGAAGAAATGGAAAAAGGAGACCGATGTTGAAGCCGAAGTCTTCCTGATTGGGTAAGTACAGATCGAACGGAATGAGGACAAAGGCCACAAATGCGGGAAACCATCCGAGGAGAATCCCCTGCACGACCTCCACCCGCCCGTATGAAAAGTCACCCTGGGGAGAGCTCAGGGCCAATAATTAGACTCCTTTCATCAGTCACAGGAAACCGTTTGTCCGGTCAAACGACGACCTGCAATATACAAGATTACCGGCAGGTGAGCAAGCATCCGGCTTATCCGCAACCCACGGTGTACCTCACCTCGAATGTTGAAAAAGAAAAAGGGGTCAAAAAAGGGTCAAGTCTGCTCTTGGCTTAGGTGGGGCATGGTAATAAGGCGGTATACGGTACGGCCATTGCGCATTCAATATCCGGAAGTCTGGTACCGCGTCATGAACAGGGGCAGAATCCATGAGGTTGTAAGCCGCTCATCGAAATTGGCGGCAGTCTTCGAGTTGAATGCCAATGAGGCCTCTTTCGGGTCATTCCCATGGGTCGGGTCGGTTGCTTTGGGATCAACGACGCCCTCCTGAGCTTTGTGGCTCACCCGATGGTGGAGCGCGAGAGGCCGATCCCGGGTGCTGGTCCGAACACTCGGTGGGCCGGGCGCCGCTGCTTGCTTATTGGGCTTTCTGCTTGGTGATCTTGTGGCTCGTGCGTCACGTCCAGATCGCACGGTTCTTTGTGGCCGACCCGGGACCGTGGTACCGCGATAAGAAAAACGATAGCTTCTCCGATACCCCGGCCGCTGCCCGGCGATCCCATTTCACGATCGCTTTTGTGAAGGAAGCCTATCAACATGGCGCTCCATCAAAGATCACCACAGCGCGTTCTGCGCCCATAACAAGTATGCAGGAAAAAACCTTGTAAGAGTATGCGAAGCCATTAATCGGCTTCCTGCAGGCGTGGCGTGAGATGCTCAAGGATCTGCGGCTCGAGACGGAGCTCGAAGGCTTTTTGGAGTATATCCGGGAACCTGTCAGAGAGATCGTCGGATTCGCCTACGATTTTCGGTTCATCAGCGCCTTGTAATGCACCTGATCTTCGTACATACGGAGGAAAACAGCGTGCTTGGCGTCGTGGTAGCTCGCCACGGCTCCCGGGCTCGGTTCGATAACCCTGTCCGCGGCGCTCATGTTGGTCATCGCTTCGGTCACCGTGGCACAGTCCCCGGCGGCTACAGCGCCGAGCATGGCCGATCCGAGGAGCACTGCCTCGGGCTCTTTGGGGAGGACGATCTTTCGCCCGGTGATGTCAGCGTGCTCCCGCAGGAAAATCGGATTTTTGGCACCCCCGCCGGTGGTGAGCACGGTCTCGATCTCGTACCCGCTCTCGGTCATGGCATCCAGAATGTGGCGGGTTCCGTGTGCCACTGCCTGGACTGTAGCCAAATAGATCAAGGAGAGGTCTTCGATGCCGGCACTGAGCCTCAACCCCGAGATCATCCCGCGTGCGTTCGGATCGGCCCTGGGGGAGCGGTTGCCGTGGAAATCCGGCAACACGTGGAGATCCCCGGTGAGTTTGGCGGGAAACTCGGTGCCGACCGCGAGCTTATCGAGAACTTCCGCGAGGATTTCGTAAACGGTGATCCCGCGTCGTTTTGCATCCAACTCCAGCTCACGGCCCCGAACATGACTGAAGATGATGTGGTCGATGAGCGCGCCGGTGGCTGATTGACCTCCCTCGGTAAGCCATAACCCGGGGACCATCGCTGAATAGAACGGTCCCCAGACTCCGCTGACGAATCGAGGTTCTTTGGAGACCGCCATGTGGCAACTCGATGTGCCGCCGATGAGTGCCAGCCGCTTTTCGAGCTCAACCTCACCGCCTTCGACGAGACGCGCGCCCAGCATGCCGACGCCGCCTGCATGTGCGTCGATGATCGACACTGCCACCGGAGTTCCCGGGGTCAGACCGAAATCGGCCGCGGCACTTTGGGTTAGTCCCTGCGCGATGGGCTCGCCCATGGGCCGGATACGAGTGCCGATGCGGCGGTACCCTTCCGAGGCCACTTCTCCCAGCCCGATGGACCGCCAGTAGGTGTCGTCCCAACTCCCCACGCTTCCGGGTACGGTCGGCTCCGAGTGCCCCTGATAGGTCCACTTGCACACGGTGGTGCAGAGCGAGCGGGTTTCGTCGCCGGTAGCGCGATAGGTAAGAAAATCGGCCAGATCGAAAAAACGACGGGTCCGCTTCCAACAGTCCGGGAGATTCTCCCTGAGCCAACCGAGCTTGGGCGACTCCATCTCAGGGGAGATGATCCCGCCCACATAGCGCAGCACCGCATGGCCCCCGTGGTTGATGCGTGCCGTCTGCTCCAGGGCCCTGTGGTCCATCCAGACAATGACGTTCTGTTCGTCGTTACCGGTCGGGCTCACCGACACGGGCCGATCGGCCTCGTCCAGGGCCACCAGGGAGCAGGTTGCATCGAAGCCGATCCCGCGCACGCTCGTTGCGTCGATGTCGGCCTCCATGACTGCTTGACGCACCGCGGCCGCACAGGCGCTCCATATGTCGTCCGACGATTGCTCCACGAAATCGGCCTGCGGCTTCCACATCTTGATGGGATGCGTGCCCTGTCCCAGCATCCTGCCGTCGGCGTCGAACACTCCCGCCCGCGCACCCCCGGTCCCCACGTCGATGCCGATGTAGCAGCGGCGGTCCTGCGTCATGTCATGCGCTCCTTCCCAGATAGCGAACTCTGAAGCCGAGCGTTTGCGAGAGATCGGCCATTTCCTCGAGGATGTCGCCGTACGCAACCGCGATGTGATTACTGAGATAGTGCGCCATGAGGGTTTCTTGCGAGATGCCGAGGTCGGCCGCCATGAACGGCCACTCACGCGTGGTTCCGCGCCACCACTGCTCTCGGATCTGCTCCGGCAATGTGACCACTTCTCCCCGCCCGACGTCCATCCACATCTCGTCGTCTTTGAGATAGGCCCTTGCCCACGTGATGTTACCAGGCCGCGCTTCGCCGGCGAATGTGCCGCCCGGAATGGAGAAGTACTCGGCCGGTTGCCGGTACGAGTGGACTCCCTTGAGCGTGTCGGGATCGCCGCTCATGGCGTACCCTCCGCATGAGCCCGAGTTGAGCAGCACCCACAGGAATCGGCCCTGATATTCGGCGCCCCATCGCACATCGTGGAACATCACGCCCTGATGCAGCCCCTTGGTCTTGAGCAACCGCTTCATCAGCTCCATGGGAATGAGGTTGCCCTGATCTCCCTCGGTGGAGGTGACGATCACGTCGCCGTTGCTCTCCGGCCGGCAAACGGAATTGAGCAGCCCTTCCGCGAAATCCGACGGCGGCCGCAGCGGAACCAGACCGAGCTGATACTGCCACCCAACGCAGTCGGCCTTGAATTCCGCGACCAGGTCGAGGACGGTCAGATAGTCCCTCAACTGTTCCCGCGTGGCGTTCTCGTCGAAATCGGCCGCCCCGTCTTCGTCCCAGTGGAATTGCACGCCGCTTTGCTTCACGAATGCCAGGGCCCGGTCGAGTCGGTCATCGGAGATAGACCGGCCCCGGTCGATGATCCAGGCCTGATCGACCTTGTGCTCCGAGAATCCGAGGGGAGCAAGCCGCCGGGGGCCGAAGTAGCCGTTGATCATCCCCATGGACGTGTCCCCGAGCATCAGGGCCAGAATCCTTCGTTTCTTGATCTCTTCGGCCACGAACCTCGCACGAGCATGTGCCTCTTTGGAGATGGGAACCGAATAGCCGATCTCTTCGGTGGCGTACCCGATGCGACCCGTGGTGCACCATTCGTCCAGGCGAGCCATAAACGCGTCGTCTGCGGTCCAATCTTTGGCATCGGTCCAGACGCGAGAGAACTTGCGTCCCAGGCTCTCAAGGCAGGCCCCCGTGTTGAGTAGGCCTACGAGGCCCGGCCATTGCCCCGAGAAATTGCTCGCCAGGAGCAGCGGGCTCTCCTTGCCGACCACGCCGTCGGTGGTATGCGGCCCGTAGCACCAGTGCACGCAGACACCGACGAGAGGGTCGTCCACCGGGCCGAGCTTCTCGATGGCCTCGTGTGGTCGGGTGAGAAAACCTTCGATTCGATAGCTCGTGCGACCGAGTTTCTTCAGGGACCGCTCCAGTTGGATCGTGGCCTCCTCGGCGTTGGGCCGAGCCAGGTCGTTGGGGAGCGAGCGATAATCCCCGGGCCAGAAAATGCCTATCTTGGTGCCGGCCATGTGTTCTCCTTTACGACGCGGATTTCGGGGAAATAATAACATCTTTTTGGGAAGGGGTTTCAACAGGTTTTAGGATCGCCCACTGAACAAGCCTCACTTGGCCCACAAATACTTTGTCTAGCACTTATGGTGCGCGAAGGCAGTCGATTTCAGGTTCCTGCGAATGGTCCCAGATCGTCACCCCGAGCGAAAGCCGGGGTCCAGAGTTTTCGGAAAGAGCCTGGATTCCTGCCTCCACAGGAATGACGGGGCAACCGTTTGATCATGAACGCTTATTCCGGCTCAGTACACCATTTTCTGAATACGGTTGCGCATTCTTCTCCAACCGGTTATCGGAAGGATGCCCAACCGATAAGCGTCGAGACCTCCGGAGTCGGCAACGCGGTCTTGAGGCGAGCGAGATGCTTGCCCTGAAAGGGCAGACCAACAAATAGGGGTAGGAACGCTCGGTTACCCGGCGCTCCCCCCTCCGAACCGTGCAGGCGGATCTCCCGCACACGGCTCTCCGGTCGGTGGGTCACCGCCGAGCGGATTGACAGGCCGCTGCATGGGCTGCGGTTAAGGAAAAC
>JBGSJS010000069.1:0-2162 GCA_041741735.1 Desulfomonilaceae bacterium
TGACAGAGTCGTTACATGTTACAACAGTTCGGGATGCACATTACCCCGGCGTGGGCAAGGTAGTTTGTCGCATGTAGCCATGGATAGCGAATGACAACCATTTGAGGACGAGAGCGGAGGCAATCGAGCAAAGTCTCCGACGGGTCGAGAGTGAATTTGACCCTTCCCTCAGGAGCTCTCGCATACTAAAGCACTTTCTTGAGTTCATTGCCGTCCCATGGGTAGCTTACTTCCGCTAACTTACGGGAGATCATTAAGGATTCGTTTGGGACCCGTTAATTGTTGATCCGGGACCAAATTTCTTACTTGACAGAATCCGGGATTGGTGGGTAGGCTATGGTCCGTATAGCCCGAGGCTCCCAAAACCTCCCGGATCGTGGGGTCGGCGGCGCTGAACAAAGCGGCTCTTCTGGAAAGAGCGGCACACCTGCTAACAAATCGATTCTCAATTCCATTCGCACAGGGGCGCGTGGGGGTGGTGGGACGTGATCCAATAGAGCGCCTTCAAAGCCGGCGGCTACCAGGTGGAGCCTTTCGGTTGTCACGAAGTGTACGGGCGGCCTCCTGAGCCTCGCTTCTCGGAGATCTGGGCCCTTTCTTCTTTGTCCTTCCGCAGGTCGGGGGATTGGCGGACGGAAGGAAAGGGAGAGATGGGGGTTTTTTTCTTTTCGCGGCAAGGGGAGAGGTCATAACGGCGTAAGAATATTATACAGAGGATTGTTGGTTCGCGGATCAAGGCAAAGAGCGACCGCAGCTAGGAGCCTGTCGCGCGACAGGCTCCTAGGTTGTTTGCCAGTAATTTCACATCCATGTTACGCTGATCGCCGATAGTGTCAAGGGGCTCATCTGTTTGGCATCATGCGACTCCACGAGTTCGTCGTGTACTACTGGATGTACCCCTTCAAACAACCGTCACAATGAGATTTGACGTATTTTGGAAAGAGGTGTGTGTAGTTCTCTGGTCTAAGGGGAGATGCACTCAGGGCATCGGATGTGGGGTCCGCCACAAGTTGATCCTTGTTGGTGGTCAGGAACAGTTTTGTCTCTAAGTAGACTCTTCAGTTATGCGAGCGTTGGTGGCGCATATCTCCTATTCTTTTGGACTCTCGTCGGCTCAGCGCCCCGGGAACCTCGTGATTATCTCGATTCCCTGCTACGTCCTTCTCTCGGCAGGCTTCACCCCGGTGCTCAGATCTCTTCTGAATGAAAAGTTCAATCGGGGTACGGAAAATCACTCCTTCTTGGTAGAAGCCCTTTCCGGCATCGGCACGGTCAAGGCAATGGCGGTGGAGCCGCAGCTCACCCGCCGGTGGGATCAGCAGCTCGCAGCGTACGTGTCGTCGAGCTTCCGTACCACCACCATCGGCACCTTCGCCCACAACGGGGTGACGCTCATCAGCAAACTCGTTACCGTGGCGACCATGTGGCTCGGTGCAAGGCTCGTCATTGACGGCGACATGACCGTGGGACAGCTCATCGCCTTCAACATGCTTGCCGGACAGGTCTCACAGCCGGTGATGCGTCTGGCTCAGCTCTGGACCGACTTCCAGCAGACCGGCATCTCCATGCAACGGCTCGGCGACATCCTCAATGCCCGCACCGAAGCCTCCAATGCCAAGAGCACTCTGCCGCCGCTCAAGGGAGGAATCGTCTTCGACAATGTGGTGTTTCGGTACGCTCAGGACCGTCCCGAGGTGCTCCGAGGGATAAGCCTCGATATCCAGGCAGGAGAGATCATCGGTATTGTGGGACGATCCGGGTCGGGGAAGAGCACCCTCACCAAGCTCGTGCAACGCCTCTTCGTCCCCGAGCGGGGTCGGGTCCTCATCGACGGTCTCGACCTGGCATTGGCGGATTCCGCTTCGCTGAGACGACAGATCGGAGCCGTATTGCAGGAGAATATCCTCTTCAACCGAACCATCAGGGAGAATATAGCCCTTGCCGATCCCGGCGCTCCGATGGAGCGAGTGATTCAGTCGGCAAAGCTTGCCGGAGCCCATGAGTTTATTCTGGAGCTTCCCGAAGCGTACGACACCATGGTCGGAGAGCACGGGGATACCTTGTCGGGAGGTCAGCGTCAGCGCATTGCCATTGCCCGAGCCCTTATGACCAATCCTCGTATCCTGATCTTCGACGAGGCCACCAGCGCCCTCGACTATGAG
>JBGSJS010000070.1:0-23851 GCA_041741735.1 Desulfomonilaceae bacterium
ACTTCCCAAGTCCCTCCCGTTTCCGGCTGGTTGGCGCCTCATCAAGCAACACTAATCTACCAGAATCAGGTCGAAATGTACAGCGAAGTCTGCCGAAATCAGACCTCTTTTCTCGCTTGGCTCGCAAAATCCAGGTTCAATGGTACCGCCACGAGCTTGAGGACCCCATTCCCGTGGAGCACCTCACGGCCAACATCCTGTTCGGCCGGGAGTGGCTGGAGAAGATCGGCGGCTTCGAGACACGGCTCTACCGCCGGCATCGTGACGAAACCCAGGTGACCTGGCGTCTGCATGTGGAAGGAGCCAGGCTCCTCGTGGACCCCGGAGCGGTCGCGTGGCACCTCAGGGGTGTGACCGGCGGAGCCCGGAGCCGGTCACCCGACGTGTATCTCGAAGATCATCGGAAGTTCATGGCGCAGCGAAAGACCATGAAACCGGGCATACATCTCTGCCTTGGCCACGGCATCGGTGACGGATTCATGGCCACTCCCATGATCCACGTGCTGAAAAGGATGAATCCGGACCGCAACTTGGCCGTGTACGCTCCCTGGGCCTCTGCAGTCTTGGAGGGGAATCCCGACGTAGACGAGCCGGCAGCCAATCCCCTCGACGCCCAAAGAACCGTGCGGCTGGAGCAATCGGTTTATACATGGGCGAGCGCCAACGGCTGGAAAGGGCATCTCTCTGAGGCATACTGCAGGATGTTCGACCTTCCCGCGCCTGAGGACCCGTGCCCCCGTTTCTCTTGGCCGGCCGAATCCGAACCGGATTGCGTGTCCTCCGAGCTTCCCGTCACCCCTTACCTGGTCATCGCACCGTGGTCCACGGCAAAGACAGTCGATTTGTACGGCCCCAGCGGCAACAAGAACTGGCCGATCGACCGTTGGCCACAGGTAGTCGCCTGGGCCAAACAAAACGGACTTGAAGTCGTTCAGATCCGGGGCTCCGAAAACGAACCCCTCGTGGAGAGTGTTGACGTCGATTTTTGCAGCAAACCCCTTCGCGAAACCTTCGCGTGTATTGCCGGAGCCGCGCTGCTCGTCAGCGTCGATACCATGGCACATCATGCGGCAGCGGCTCTCGGAGTTCCCTCCGTCGTTTTGTGGGGCCGCTCAAAACCCGAGCATTTCGGGTACGTCAGGGCCGCCATCGTCAACCTTCGAGGAAAATGCCCCGGATTGGAAACGCAAAGGCGAGAGGGTGAAGGGCATCGGACAGATCTTTCGGTCGGTCGAGTGGTACGAGACAGGCCCTGCGTCGGCGGCGATCAATGGGCCATGGACAAGGAAATCTGCCCCATCCAGGGACACCCCTGCATGTCCGGAATCGCGGTGGAAGCGGTCATAGAGGCAATGAAGTCCCTTCTGGAAGGCCGAATCCCGATCGGGGACGCCGAGGCTCGACAGACCGCAGCGTGACCATTGATCTTCTCTCCCACGTTCAAGCCACGGTGCCGTATCAAGAGGATGCCACATGACGTATGTAGTCGGTGACGCAACGCACATCAAAAGCAAACCGTTGAGCGGGTCTCTCGCATCCGGTGAAACATGGGTCTATGACGGCACGCAATTGATTCCCGCCGCCAACGAAGCGTTCAAATTCGTCAATGTGGACGGGACGGTTCTGGATGCCGATACATCGGCGGACACGCTGCACTTGAGCGGAGTCTCCGGCATCAAGCTCACCCCCGTGTCGGGGGACGGCTCCGGGAGTGACGGCATTCTTGCCGAGGTCTCGGGATTGGTAAGCGATCAGATCCCATCCTGGTCCGAAATTTCGGGGATGGCCGACGGAGGATCGGGCATAGCCGTCTATGCGAGGGCCGTGGCGGAGAGCGGGAGCGGCATCGCCGTGGCTGCGTCCGGTATAGCCGTCACCGCGGTCACTCCGGATTACGTACCCCCTTCCCTGCTTTACAAGGATGACAACGAGATAATCATTCCCAAAGGGAGATACTACCAGGCCGGTCACCGGTGGAACGGTCAGTACCAGGATACGGAGCACATTGCCCGGCATTGGGATATCGACGCCAACCTTTCGATTCAGGTAGACGCCACCTATGTTTCCGGCTCCTCGCCGGGTATCATCGACGGCGCCAAAGTGAACGAGTCGTGGTACAGCGTGCTCCTCTTGGGTGATACCGGGAGCGACGTTCTCGTGCTGCCGTTCGTTCGCATCCACACGGTGGATTACGGCACGACCTTTTCAGGAAAGACGACCCTGACTCCCGCGTCCCACAACGGTGGCGTCTCTTCGGAAAACGGATTCGTGCTCTCGGACCATGCGTGGAACGGTTACCGGTTGGTAAAGGCAAACGATCGCACCATCGGAGCCGATCCTCTCACCGTGGAGGAAACCCTGAGCGGTGCGCCCGCTCAGGTCGTAATAGACGGAGACCATGTCTCCGGAGACCCGTTTCTCGCGCCGAAGGACTGGTTGCAACTGATTCCTCCCGCCGGGACACCCTTCCTTTACCTGGGGGCCGTACGGATTGACACCTCTGGCTCGGTGAGTCCCTTCTCGACTGCAGCGCCCGGAGTCCCGGAAAACTGTCCCGCCGGGGTCATCCGCTATGCCACGGTGACGGAAGCGGAGAATTCCTTCAGCCTGGTGGATTGCCTCATCCAGGTCGTCGAGACGGAGACCTTCTATCGCTTCGAGGAAAACGGCGCCTCATACCAAGTGGATCACCTGTTTGTCCTCGACACGATACTCGGAGGAGCAACCCGATGGATCGGTGTGGCAGGGCGATTCGGCCTGGGAGAGGTCGGCATCATGCAAGGCATTGCCGACGGCCGCATGGTCGTTTGTCCCGCGTACTATCAGACGGGATCGGATCGGGCTGTACCTCTGACGAGCTCTCAACATGCCATCGCAAGCTTGATAGTCCCGGAAGTGAAATATCAGGTCCGTGGAATCGCCCGAAGGGTCAAATCGGTCATAACCCCCGGCACCGGAACTTTTGAGATCCGGGCCAACAGCTTCAAACTTGAGCCCAACGGTGCGTTGAACGGTTCCACAAACAACGTGGCCCCGACGATGACCGCCAACAATGCTCCGAGTCCATATGTGGCAGCCGCCACGGACAAGTTTGGAAACAACTGCTTCGGATCGGCCTACGCCTTTCTGGCATTCAATGGAGACCTTGTAACCGACTCAAGCACGACCGGATGGACGGGGTTGGCCACCACCGTCAATATCGACAGTGGTCCTGCGGTCGATAAAGGGGACGGTAAGGTCGGAATACCGTGCAGCGGGCATGCCTGTTCGGCGGGCGACCGTATCAGAATCGTCTCTTCGACAAACTACAGCGCGGTCATCTACACCGTTGACGCAGCGAGCACGGCCGACGAGATAGTCATCCCGGCAACCTATGTGCCGGAGACGTTTTCCGGTGCATATTTCAACATTCATGCCGGTTCCGGATATCCAATCTATCTGACCCTCGATCTGGGGGAGGGAAATTCCCTCGCGTGCAACAAGGTGCGGTTCTATCCCAGGGCCACATCGTCAATCGCTTACAGGGGATCACCGTCTTCATGGACGCATTACGGATCGAACATGGCGAACCCGAACCCACAGGCCACGGGTGATTGGGAGACAATCGTTTCCACAAACGGACACTCGGACCCAGGCCAAGGTGCCGCACTGGAGGTCACGGCACTGACGGCAACCGGGTACCGCCACCACCTGTTCAAGCTGACAGGAACGGTGAGCACGGCGACGGCCACATGGATTACACATATCCAGGAGATACAACTCTTTGCAGCACAACAATCAGACGCGCCCGGCGACCTTCTCGCAACACTCGGTACCCTTGAAAGTGGTGAAGGAGCCAACTGGAATATTCTCCAGGCAGGCACGCCGTATGTCTTATTTCCGGGTGAAAAGTACTGGATAACCGAAACCGGCGAGGAATCGAAAGACTACTCTGTTTCTACACGCCGAAGCAACACCGTCACGGGCAGCGCACATCCGGACGGCATGATCTCCAAGTACTCTACGGACGGCGGGGTGACGTGGAGTCAGTGTCAACAGGACTCACTTCCCGCGTTGTGGAACATGATCGTCAATCCCGCAGATCCGTCGGCAGACGGAATGAAGCCGGTTCCACAACTCTGCTACGGAGCAACCTCCTTCGGCGATAAGGTATTCATCCCGGACAGCGGGCTGACAACCATACCGGAGGAAGGCCTCCTTCTCGATCTGTCGGCTCACGATTCTCCCGACCCCGAGTTTGGATACCACGTGTGGCTGAGCCGTTCGGGCGGCCTCCTTCAGCTTTCAGCAACAAAAGACCCCAAAGAGACCACGGACGGGATGGTCCACAAAGCGGGGGCGCCCGGATTCCGTTGGATTGGGGACGTCTATCCCGTCCAATGCCAACCCGGGGAGTACGGACCCGTCGACGTGAAGGACCGATGCCTGATCTCCTATCCCGGGATGAAGAGAAATCTCGGGAAGCCCAACCCCTATTGTGAAGTATTTGCTCAGACGATCGTCGGGACACATTGGAGAGAGTACGATGAGGGAACTGACAGTTGGAGAATAGAATTCCTTGCATGCGGCCTTTCAGACCTTACTCTCACCGCGTGCTGTCGGCTGGCAACGGCCGGCAACTATGCCCTTCCGTCCGTCGGCATTGACCGTAAGCTTCCTGCGCCCGAGGCTTCCACGGTCCAGGGGGTAACCAATCACGCCCTCCTCAACTCGAACCTTACCGTCACCGTAACCCCCGGGATTCATTTTTCCTATCCCCTCCTCAGAGGAAAGGGGGCATCCTGCACTGTGCAGTACTACGGTTCCGAGGTCGATAACCGAGAAGCCTACTTCGGTGGAGGACTGCAATGCTGAAATACGTGTACAAGGACGGCGCGGTCAAGGCCTACGTCAACCGCCCGCTCCAGCCCTGGGAAGAACCCGAAGAAGTGCAGCTCACCCAGGATCAAATCGATGCATTCCTGGCAACTCATGCAAAGGAGGAGCGTGACCGCATTCGTGCTTTGAGGGCGGAGAGATTCGGCGCCGAGACGGATGCCCTCCATTGGGACGCACTCGATCTGGAGAAATCGGGCCAAGACGCAACTCAGGCCTGGAGTGACTGGATTGCGGCAAAGCAGGCGATACGATATTCCTTGCCGTATCCCGAGGAAGGCTGATGACCGAAGAATGGGACTCCCGGCAGAAATGGCTGGAGGAAAGGTTCAATCACATTGACACCATTCTCAGCTATATCCAAAAGGCTGTCGAAGAGCTGAAGGAAGATCGTCTTGAGTGTGCAAGACGATGCGGTGTGGAAATGAGCGACATGAGCGGCCGATTGAGAGAGGTCGAACGCAAACAGACGCTAAAAAACGGAGCCGAAGAACACGAGAAGGACTCCCTCCAATCCCGGCACGTCACCTGGCAAATGATCGTGGCTTTCGCCACGGCACTCTCAACGGTCGGCGTGTTCCTGGGCTATCTCATAGGTAAATAACCATGAAACGAGAGATTCTCCGTACGGCCGTCCTGTCCGCGGTATCCGGAGCGGGATTGGCCGGCTTGCTGGCACTGAGCTACCAGTCTTCCGTTACGGGAGACGACCCTTACGCCTTGATACGGTATGTGACCATCAGATTGGCCGCGGTTCTCATTGCAGTCCCGGTGCTGACAGGGCTGATGGTGGCCGTCGATTACGTAACTCCCGGAGACTGGATGAGGGCCGTTGGCGATGATCCGAAAGCTGCCGGTTGTGTTATGGGTGCTGTTGTTCTGGTCATTGGCGCAATTCTGTGCTGGACCTGAATCATTCGGACTTTCAGAGGCCTATAAAAAGTCGTTCAAACAACAGCTCTCCTTCATCATCTCGAAACATCCGAAATACACATGGGGAGGATCGACTGACTTGGGAAAGGGGATCGACTGCTCTGGGTACCTCTTTCTCGCGGCAAAATGGGCCGGCATTACGGGCGTGACCCGCACAACTTCCCAGCGGATGGCAATGGGGCTCGGCGGATGGATCGGCCGCGACATCGATTTTACGGAAGCTGACGAATGCGATCTCCCCTTCTGGACGTTCAGGCAGGACAGGCCGTACGGCCACGTGGGAGTCCTCCTGCGGCGCCCCGAGGGCATGCCGGGAGTGACGCACGCGAGCAGCAAGCGGGGTGTCGTGCTCCGGGACCTTACGGGCCCCCTTCTCCGGAACCTGTCAAAGGTTCGCAGACTGACCATAGGAGATTGAACATGGAAAGCGTAAAGCCGTGGTGGACCTCGAAAACGATATGGACCAACCTCATTGCCCTGGCAGGGTCGCTCGTGGTGGCGGTGGGCTTCGACCCCGGAAGGTGGGCCGAGATCTCCACAGTCTCTCTGGCTGTGGTCAATGTGGTGCTCAGACTGATCACCAACGAGCCCGTCTCTCTCACCACCGATCGATCGTAGCAGAGAGGTCGTCTCATGGCATCACCGAAAGGAAAGCCGAGAAAATCTCGTGCCGAGACCGGAGAAACTACCGGTGCGCAGGCCGTGGGGCAAAAAGCCCCGACGTCCTGGGCAGATGTGAGCCATTTCACCCCCCGGGAATTTACCTGCCGCTGCGAGGGATTGTGCGACCATCCCGTGGTCGTTTCTTTGGATCTGGTGGCCAAGCTGGACAAAATCCGGGATCTCATCGGCATGCCGGTGACGATCGTCTCCGGTACCCGATGCGAGCGGCACAACAGAAAGGTGGGCGGCAAGCCCCTGTCGTCTCATGTCCCGAGAGATGGGACCAGCCACGCGGCTGATGTTCGCTGTCCCGACAATGTGTTCAGATTTGCCTTCCTTGCCGCAGCATTGCCCATTTTCAACAGGATCGGCATCGGAAAGGACTTCATACACGTGGACGACGACCCTGCGCTGCCGTCCAATGTGGTCTGGGTCTACGGACCCTAACTATCCTGTGCCGGGAACGGTGCAGCGCCTCGATCGACGCCGGGGAGTCAAAGCTTATGTGAGTCCCGGCCCGCCACGCAACAACCTTCGCCGGCATCGAGGAGCACGCCGTACCCGGTACGGTCTCAGGAAAGGCAACGCTCAACACGCTTCCACTTCGATCAAGAGGCAAACATGGCCGTACTACCCATAGAGGCATTGATGCCGTCTTTCGGTGCCGTCCCGTCGAACGGTTACGATCCCCTCTCTCTCGCTCCGTTCACCGAGTGGGAAATCGGTGACGAGGCACGGTTCTCAGTCGTCATTCCTGAAACGTACATTGCGGAGAACAACTTCTTCCTGCGCCTCCAGGAGTCGTCGGCCACACCGTCCAAAAGGCATCGCTGGGAAGTGAGAACCCGGCTGCTGAGGCCCGGTGAAAACGCGACCGACGAACAAACAGGAGCGGAGACCTTTACGGCGGAGTATCTCTCGTCTGCCGGTCCGAGCCGATTGACCACTCGCACGTTTGCCGTATCCGGTTCCGAGAGTCCGGGTCGCCTGAATGGGGTATCGTTTCAGGCAGGAGATCTCCTCTCGTTCACGCTGGCGAGAACCCCGGCCTCGGCCGACGAAGACCCCGCTGCCGTCAGAATGTGGGATCTGACGATAACGGTGCGGGTGGACGATCTGTCGGTTTCGGATTGCACAGGCAGGGTGGGGAACATATTCGACACGGTCAGAGATCTCTTCAACGAGAGCACCGGTGGATTCCTTCCGGACAGTTTCATCCTCCGATCCATCAACCGCTGTCAGCAGGACCTCGCTCAAGACGGGTATTGGCGGGAGGAGACCTGGATTCGATGCATCGCGGGGGCGAGCACGATCGATCTGCTCTCGGAAATTCCACGCTATCAAGATCTTCACCAGCTCCGGTTCAGCGGCAGAAGAACCGCCATGCACCCTCTCGGCAGCTTCCGGGAGCTCGAAGAGCTTCAGGCCGCTTCAGCCGGACCCGGAATACCGGAGCACTACGTCGTGCAGAACGGCAATCTTCACGTCTGGCCTCCACCTGGAGCCGGCCTGCAATCGGGGTTCTGCGTGTACCATTCGTACCTCCCCGAGGACTTGACCTGCTCCGATATCAACCCGAATCCGCAAATTCCGCGGGCCCACGACATGGTCTTCGTCTATTTCGTGCTCAAGCAGGCGTTTCTCAGAGACCGACACGCACCGGGTGCGGACACCAAATTCGCCGAGTACTCACAGTTGTACGAAGCGGAAAAGAGGAGCCTGCTCGGTGAAGGCGATCCTCCCATGCTCTCCGTACGACCCGGCCGGTAGCGGCGGGGCGGGTCTGAAAGGACCGGGAGAAGGCGACGGAGACCCAGGATTGTTACGAGGCCTACGGGTCGGCTCGGGCTCTCTCCGAGAATCCCAAGTGTGGTTACTCACAGGCAATTCGACGGGTGTTAGGCCTTGCGTTTCGCCCTTTCCTTAGGGGCGAATCTTGTGTTCGCCCTTCCGGGTGTATTGGCAAAAGAAGAGGGCGATCACAAGGATCGCCCCTACGCAGGCCTTACAGCGCACCTTTCCCCTGAATCGCATGCGACCCGTCGGAGTCGCATATGCCCTAGGGTAAGCCGTCAACACGGAGGACCGGGGTGGGGCCTTGATTCATCGCCGAACTTCGGAAATTGAGCTCTTAAATCGGTCGCTCCTGCCGGCTACGCTGAGAAAGGCTTTCTCATGACTTCCACGTCCCAAGATCCCTACCAGGTGATCAACCTCTTCGATTGGACCGGCGGAATCCGCGACAAACGGCAAAACCCTCTGGTCTACCCGCTGAATGCTCTCATGTCGGGAGAGAACGTTGACCTGATCGGTAATGGGCTCACGACCAGGAGAGGATTCAGCACGTCGGCCTCGATAGTCGAGGGCCGCTACTCCATCACCGGCTCCGCTGTGTCCGGACGAACCGTTGTTCCCGACCTCACCCGGCGCTATCAGTTGACCGCAGTGTACGATCCTATCGACAATGCTGTCCTGATATTCGGCGGAAGAGACGAGGATGCCGTTTACGGAGATCTCCGGTGTCTCGATTGCACCACCGGACAGTGGAGCGAGCTTGCTCCGCAAGGCGATCTGCCCCCGGAAATGTGGGGTCATGCAGCGGTGTACGATCCGGTACACCGGTCAATGCTGGTCTTCGGCGGCTATACGGACGGAGAAAAGGCATCGTGGAAGTACGATGTCGGGGCAAACACCTGGAGCCGCTTGACCCGCGTCCCCGATACACTCGGCACCGGAAACATGGTGGGCGATCTGTCGGCCGCGTACTATGAAGGCTGCGTGTACGTTTTCGGAGGATACGATGGCGAAAGCACCAACGCCCTCTACCGCTACACCATTGCAACCGATACCTGGTCTACGATCACGGAGAACAACTGCTCCGAGTCGCCCGGATGCTTATACCGCCACACCGCCGTGGTTGACCCCACCAACGGGAGCATGTTGATTTTCGGGGGAATACCGAGGATCAGCCCGTGCTCCGACGACCTTTGGAGATTCGATTTCTCCAATCTCACGTGGTCCGAGCTGGAACGTCCCGAATTTGCGGACGGAGTTACCAATTGGCCTTTTTTCCGCCATAGCCACATGGCGGTTTGGGACGACCGAATGGAGTGCATGCTCATTTTCGGAGGGAACATTTATGAGATGTGCGCTTACTGTGCCGACCTCTGGGCGTACCAACCCAATTCCAACACCTTTATACCCATCGTAGGCCCATTCGAGAATTACGAGGGACGTCGATCCTCGGCCGCGGTGTACAACTCCCGAGACGGCTCGATGCTTCTCCTCGGCGGCGAGACTCCGGATCCTGAAGAGAGCTTCGACGTCCTGGTAATCGTCATGGAATCCGGTAGTTACACACTTCCAGACGCGGACGTGAAGCTTGTCCGCCAAGTCCGCTTTCCCACCAACGAGACCAGCTACCTCTTGGTCCAAATCGGATCGGAATCGGGAGACCTGTTGTTGGCTTCGAACACGCGACTCCCCTCCGCAAATGCTGAGTTCACCCAGGTCTACGCTTTGGGAAGCGGTGCGGAAGTTGTCTCTGTAGCGGTTCTCAACGACCGAGCCGTGATAACCGAAGGGAGAAACAAGCCTCCTCTGGTTTTCGCCGGATGCATGGAGGAAACGGGAGACGACTGGGCGGTTCCCAAGGCGGCACTGGTCACGTACGATTCAGGCGTCAACTGGCACGATATTACTACGGAAGTTTGCGACAAGGACCCCGACACGTACGGCAACCTCGGCGGTCTCGATGCCGCCTCCGGATGGATGGCGGTTTGTACCGACATGTCCGGGGTCAACGGTTTCCTCTTCGAGATGGAAGACGGGAATACGCAGTCGGGCTCCATGATCGTAGAAGGTCACAACGGCACGTGGAATTCGGGTTTTGGGTGGGTAGACAATACAGGCGGGCTCAGCGGATGCGGAACGGTCGTTCATAGCGGCGGGGTCTTTGCGGCAGATTACCACGTGGAGAACAACGTCCCGGGCTACTGGTACAGATTCCGCTGGACAAACGGCACATCAAGCCAAACCCGTGTCCGAAGAATCCTCTTTCAAGCTCCCTGCCAGAACCTGCAGGTCATCGGCGAAGGGCAGCCCGACATTCTCCTCGGATTTCTATACTACGACGCGTCTGAAAGCTCCACCAAGGATTTCACCGTGGAGGTGAGCGACGACACGTATCCCACCTTTGCCCGACTGAACGACGGCGGTCTCGAGAGTCCTGCCGGCATGGATACCGCGGACGCCGTCTATCTTGGGTACCTGACGGCCTTCAATGCGGTCGAGCTGACGCCTCACAACGATTACCACAACGAAAGCGCGGCCGTATTAGCCGGATACTATTGGAACGGCTCCGGATGGTCCTCCTTATCGGGATTCAACGACGGCACCCAGGAACCGGCCGGAACTACTCTCGGGAAGAAAGGCCGGCTCTCGTGGATCACGCCGGAACAGTGGAAACAGAACCGGCCTATCAGCCCCCAGTATCCCCACGGATACTGGGTGAAGCTCCAGGTCGCCGCTCCGCTCACAGCCAAGACCTACATCAGCGAAGCAAAGATCTGGCCGGTTATGACCCCTTTGAAGAAGCACCGCTTCGCGGTAACGGTTCGCGACCGCATGGTGCTGTGCAATCGTACCGATGCTCCGGACCAGATCGACATGTCCCGGGCCCTTGAAGAGTACGGCTTCGCGGGCACCGACTCATCGTCACTTCGCATCGGCGGTCAGGGAGAGACGGTGGCCGCGGTGGAAGCTTTCAATCAGGGATTCATTGCGAAGACCGACGACTGGTACCTGCTCAACGGTTACAATCCGCAAACCTTTTCCGTGGAGAGAGCCGAAGCCGCGGGGCAAGCCCCCATCAACAACCGAGTGGTGGTACGGGCGCCTCACACCGAGGCCGACATGAAGAATTTGATGGGGCTCTACTACATCAACCAGGCCGGAGCCTGGTATTTTGCCGGTTTGAAAGTCTATCAGATCAACGGGGACGTCTCCTGGTGGGACCCGGCCGTGGACAACCCGAGACTGGACCTCAACGAGTTGTACAAATCTTGCGGGGTTTACTGGCCGGAGCGCAACTGGGTGATATGGTCCGTCCCGATGATCACGGAAGGAACAAGCCAATCCTCCTGTAACCGATTGATCGTCTACGATCTGACCCTGCGAACGTGGCTGCCTCCCTTCACCATCGCTCTGGGCTCCATAGCAACGGCGTACCATTACAACGCCAACGCACCGGGGAAACTCGGCCAAATGGGACTGTACGGGGGCGACCATCACGGCCGGGTGCTCAGGCTGTTCGGACCCGAAGAGACCACCGACCTGGGCCAAACCATTCAAGCCTGGGTGGAAACCGGTTGGCTCCATTTCGGAGCCCCCGAGTTCCGGAAGCTCCTTCGCATACTCACCGTGTATGGCAAGACATCCGGCGAGCGGATTACCGTAAGTGTTTACAGCGACGGGGACGATTCTTCGCCCGCGACGGTCACTTTTCAGGATCTCACCAATCCCGGAACCCGACTCTTCGCTCAGGAGCAGGAATCGGACAACATACGAGGCCGGTTCTTCAAGTTTCGGATATCCTTCTCCGACGTTACCGACGTGTACGGCCTCCAGATCGGAGCCTCGGTCATTAGGGAATGGGGTGCTCTCTAATGGGCTCGGGGATGTACACCGCGTACCATATCTACCAGGACCTCAGCTTCTCCGAAGCCCAGAAGGCCGGAACCCGTCCGTACAAACTCCCTGAGTACCAGTGCCTGCACTCGCAGCGCGGGTACCTTTTCCAGTTCGAAAACATGGTCGAGCGCACCCACTTCGACGCGGCCACCACCACCTGCTGCGACGAACCGGTCATGAACTTCGCCAGTAAGCCGCAGTACGCCGAGGCCTCCAAACCCATGACCCCCAAGGATTGCAGCTCACAGGTTACCGCGATGGGATGCACGGTGCTCGAAGTACATGTTGAGAGCGCAAGCTCCCTCTGCGCCTCGTCGGAAGGCAAGATCAGACGGATCAGAATTCAGTGCCCTTCCGCGTGTCGGGATCTGGCGGACATTCAGGGCGGCGGTTCGCTCGCGGGCAGGTACGGGGAGTTTCGATCTCTCGGCATGGAGGCGGGAGAGGTCCTCATCCTTGACTATGTTCCGTACCGATCGGTGGCGGATCAATGGTACGACAACTGCTCGGGAACAGGCACCCTCACCGAAGTCTTTTGCGGCGGATATACCATCTCATATTCGCTCCAGGCCGGGCTCGACAATCCGGGAGGTTGCGGATGCGACTGCTGCGGAGCGAATGGTTCGTTCCCAGCCCCGTACATGACGCTGCACGTTCCCGGGAACGTCACCGCGGACTGGACCAATTTCGTGTATGTGGCCTCCTCGGTGAGCGGCGACGCAGCGTGCAGCGGCGGGAGCCTCACGGGCACCTTTCACGGCATCGGCGGTGCCACGGCAGTACCCTGGTATAACGCCACCCAATATCACTCAAACAGCTCCAATCGGTACGTGACCCGCGATCCTTCGGCGGTCGGCTCCAACGCCAATTCGGCCTGCTGCGGAGGATATGTGAGCTGGCAGGGGACCGACGGTTGCGGGAGGAGTGCCTCGGGGATCACCACCGTCAACTCCCGGATCGCCCACTCGACCATACTTCCTCCTTCGGGAGCTACCCTCCACGAGCACCAATCGTACGCCTTCAGCGGGACGGACGCTTGTGCGTGGGCTCCCGATGCGGACCTGGAGATCCTGGACACGTACTGTATCACCAATGCCGTGGGCAATCTCACCCGGGGAGCCGGTTACCTGTCGCGGGCTCTGGATTCATACCTCCTTTTCAGCGGCACGCACTCGTGCTCGGGGTGCTGCGGAAACGGTTGGGTTTCAGTGGGATTCGACAACGGCTGCGGAGAGGTTCAGTACGCGACCTACGACGTGCGACGCCCGCTTGCGACCGGAGCGTTCAACATCCTCGTCGGACGGGTTTTCCGGTGCGAGCAATTCTACCGGCCCGAACCGCCGCAGGGCTTCTATTACCGTATCGGCCGGGCCGACCTTTTCTGTGACGGTCATTCCGGAGACTTTTCCCATCCTTTCGCTGATTACTACAGCACCCTTCAGGACTGTATCTCCGGCATAAGCGGCGCACAATCCATGGCAGCGAGCGGGGCCGGCGGCTGCGGAGGCCTCTCCGGAGGTCCGACCTGCTGTGTTTACGCGGACAACGGGCTGAGCGGCACGGAATTCCGATCGCACGTGGCGAGCGTGAGCGGCATCTGCTGCACCATTGACATTCAAAACGGGGCATGGGTGTTCAGCGGCTCCGGCGCCCAATGCTGTCCCAACTAGTGAGGTGAACATGGACGCTGAGGGAGCATCCCTCGACAGTTACATAGGATTTCTCCAGTACCTGGCATCCGTCATAGGACGACTCGGAGGTGTCCCGGTGATCACCGCCCGCTGCCCCGAGTGCGGCGGCCGCTGGTCGATATGGAAGACCCTCTGTCCCGCGAGTGAGGACTATGCGTGCGGGTATCGTGCGATCTGGAAATGCGAAAATCCCGACTGCGGAGAGATGGAGCTGAGATAGACGCCGTCCACGGTTCTTCAGCGGTCAAGCCGCTTTCCGTAGGCTAAAGCCTACGACTATTGTTGGTCGGCCCCTTCAGGGCCAGGATTGCGTCGCCCTGAAGGGGCGCACCATGAATAGCCATGGGTTTCAACCCATGGACCGAAAGGCCGCTGCATGACAGGGCTATCTGGTGACGGACGCTAAGCCGGCCTGCGGCAGGCCTCTCGCGCTCGACTATACGCTCCAATCTATAACCAATCTCGCCAACTACCATAAAGGAGGAGACCATGCCTGCGGCAGGCAACTACTACACCGATTTCAATTATCGTGATGCTTACGGCGACAATCCTTTCTCGGCGACCACGAGCACCATCGGCAGTCTCATCGACCGCATGAGCTCCTCCGGTCCTCAGGGTACGTCCGGGGCATCGTACGGGGCTTCGTACGGGTCCTGGGGAACCAATGTTGCCCGCGCGGACGACCCGGAAGTTGCTTCGTACATGGAGAACGTCCTCGGCGGCCAGCGCAAGACCCTCGACGAATACGTACGGCAGGCCGCGGGGGCAGGGATTAAGCGAGGCGGTATGAACGTGGTGGGAGGGCCGGCTCTCGATTCCGCTCTCCACCATCAGGCCATGGGCACGCTGGCAGCCGGGTACTCCGACCGATTCACGGACGCCATGAATTACAACAAGTACGTCAAGGGCGCCCAGTACGATCGGTACAACGATAACCTGCGCAACCTCCAGAGCATGCTCGGTCTCCAGCACCAATACCTGTCGAGCCAATCCGACTGGCAAAATCGCCTGGGCGACACCATGCACGGAGATTGGAAGGGAGACGTTGACTGGGACAGGCAGGAGCCCGGGCGTGCGCTCCAGCTCGAACAGACCAAACGGGCCATGGCCATGCAGCAAAACCGAGACACCTGGGCCGTGGAGGATCGCCAACGTGCACTGGACGACAAAATGGACCGGAACACACGCTGGACTCAGTATCTCAACAAAGCTGCCCAAGTTGAGCTTGCCGGTAAGACCGGCGCAGGCTGGACATTCGCCGACGAAGCACAGGCCGAGCGCCTCGGCGTCGAGATGGGCTATCTCAAGCCCTGGGACCGCAGCTACTCGATAAGCATCTCAAAGAAATAGACAGCGATTTACCCCTCGCAGGACGGGGTGAACGGAGTGAACCCCATCGCCGGCCGTCTTACCCGACCGATGGGGTTCGAGGACTCACCCCGTCCTACGCACTGGTGCACGGTGTAGCGTCTCCTCGTGCAAGAACTCTACTTCCGTTCAATGAAAGGTGTGTATGATGCTTCAGACCGAGGAGCAACGGCGGTGGTGGTTTGCCACCCACCCTGAGCTCAGCTCGAGCCGGAAAGAGGCAGAGTCCGGCGCTCATAAGAATAGGGGGAAAGAATCGTCGAAGGTCGCGCCGGAAGCCGTCGACGCGTACGTGGACAAGATGCTGCCGTAATAGGACGGCCCCGTCGCGGATCTGCTGAGGTCAATAAAACGCAATTTCGGCACGGAAGGAGAAAAAGGAAGGCATTATCAGCGGATTGCCCGAGAAGACCCGCCGCCGCCTCGATCGGGAGACGGGGGTCCCGGCCCAGGCAAGAAAGATGATGACGAATCGCTCAACTTTTGGGAAGCGGTCGCGCTTGGTGCGGACAACTCACTTCAGGATTTGGAGCATTTGTTCGGCATCGATCTTGGGCTGGCCAATTCTTCTCGAAAGCTCGCACGGAACCTTGAGAGAGCGGGCAAACCCCGACCGCCGGGGCATCACGCGCATCATATCGTCCCCGTTAATGAGGGACGATATGAGGGCGCCGAGGAGGCAAGAAGGATTCTCGAAAAATTCAAGATTGGGATCAACAGCATCGAAAATGGAGTCTGGCTGCCCGGAAAGCCGGGAATCGGTCCTGGCTCTTATCATCCGGGACTCCACACAAAGAAGTACTATAGATGGGTTTACAACTCTTTGCGTGAAGCTAAGACTAGAGATCAAGCCGTCGCAATCCTTCAGTATATTGGACACCAATTATCCAAAGGTGCTGTTATAAAATAGGAGGTAAACAATGCGTGTTTATATTCTTGATGCAGATGTGGACAAGTATAAAGGGATCTACTACGTAAACTCAGACAATATTGTGGAGTTTAATCAACAATTTGATGGGAGCCCTCTGAAGGGGACCTGGACCGGCAAAGAAGAGTTCAGATTTGCCCCGTACAAACTGCCCAAAGGAGATACGCCGGGTTTGAGTAGCCACATCCCCGTGTTCAGCCCGAGGGCTGTTGAGATTTTGGCCGAACTCTTAGAGAACGGAGGGGAGCTTCTCCCCATAACCTGTGAAGAGGAAGATTACTTTCTGTTTAATGTAACGCAACTGGTTGACGCATTGGATGAGGATGGCAGCCGGCTAGTAAGATTCGACGACGGGGGAATTCTGGATATCGATCGCTATTCGTTCAAAGAAAACAAATTGACAGGAGTGAATATCTTCAAGCTTCCTCAAAAGCCGCTATCCTATCCGTATGTGACCGATGCGTTCGTGCGTCGAGTGGAAGACTCGGGGTTGAAGGGTTTTGAGTTTCGTCTTGTGTGGAGCAGCCCGTGTAGGATGGGGTGAACGAAGTGAACCCCATCAGTGACCGTCTTGCCTCGACCGATGGGGTTCGAGGACTCACCCCATCCGCACTTGTTCCAGCTTGTCGGAATTAGTTTCCATTCGAAACGACTCTTGGATAGAATTACCTACACATATTCTTTTCTGCCGGCAATTCTATCCAATCGCACCGGCTTTTTCAATAAAATCAGCTTTCTCTCTCCCAAAGAGAAGCTTGTACAACGAAGGCACCACCAAGAGGGTCAGTCCCGTCGAAGCGGTAAGACCTGAAATCATGGCCCACGCGAGCGGAGGCCAGAGACTGGATGAGGAAAACGCCAGCGGCAGCAGCCCCAGCACGGTTGTGGCTGTGGTGAGAAGGATCGGCCTAGTCCTGGTGGCCACCGCCTCTTGGATAGCATCCGGGATGCCGGCTCCAAGATGCCGTTGACCGTCTATGCGATCCACGAGAACGATGGCATTGTTCACCACTACCCCGGCAAGAGCAAAGACGCCCAACAGAGACTGAAAACCGAATGGCTGCCCCGAAATGAGCAGGCCCGGCAACACGCCCGCGGCAGCCAGCGGAATGGTCACCAGTATGATGCCGACGCGGCGAAATGAGCTGAACTCCACCATGAGGACAACGAGCAGAACCACCGCACCCAGGGGCAACGCCGCCAACAGAGCGACGTTGGCTTCGTTGGACGACTCAGCTTCGCCGCCGTACTCGAGCCGAATCCCCTTGGGCAAACTCATGGCCGCAACCTCCGGCTGAAACGCGTTGAGAATCCGGCTGTACGTGGCTCCCTCCTCAATTTGGGCAGACACCGTAATCACCCGTTTCCTGTTGCGGTGATGGATAACAGCGGGGAGCCATTCCGCCTGGGATGTGGCAACTTGAGCCAATGGCACCGGTTTGCCTCCCGCTCGGGCAACATGAATGGAACTGAGCTCGTCGGCTCCATAGTTTTCGCCTGCCTCGGATCGAATCAGTATAGGCACCGGATCTTCACCGGCTCTGTATTTTCCAATTTCGATCCCGCGGGTTCGGCCCTGGACGGCCAACGCCACATCGGATCGGGAGAGGCCGTGGCGGGCTGCCGAGGCGTCGTCAATGCGGAACCGGATGGTAGGCACGCCGAGTCCCATGTCTTGGCGAACGTCAACAGCCTCGTTGATTGATTTCATAGATGCCAGCACCATGTCGGCAGCGGTTCCGAGATCGTCGAGTTTCCATCCGAGGAGTCTCACCTCAAAGGGAGCGTCCAGGGGCGGCCCTTGTTGTAGCCGTCTGCCGATGACTTCAACCTCGGGGAGCTGGGTTCTGGCGAATCCCCTCACCCATTTCAGGACTCGTTCCACAGATGCGAGATCTTCCGTGGTCACGACAATCTGTGCGAGATGAGGCGCCTCGGGCAACCGTGGGAGATTGTAGTAGAACTGTGGCGTGCTTCGACCGATGAAGCCGGCCACCGAGACCACATCCCGGCGCTGGGCAAGCTCGGACTCCATACGCCCGGCAGCGGAGTCGATGGCCTCCAAATGAGCACCTTCCGGAAGCTTCATTTCCACAATGAGCTGATTTCTGTCCGAGTAAGGAAAGAACCGACGGTCGATAAATTTGAATGCCGTCAGTGAAACCGTCACCACAATCAGGGCCGTCACGAGCACGGTCCCGGATCGTTGCAGCGCAACAGCCCCGAGGAACATTCCCAACCTGGAGAACCGCGACTCGCTGTTATTGGCTGTCTTCCGAAGGAACATCGCCGAAAGGATGGGGGTCACCATCACAGCGAAGACGTAGCTCACGGTCAGGGTGAGCATGATGATAACCGGCAACGCCCGCGTAAATGTTCCGGTAATGCTCTTTGCCAGAAGCATCGGCAAGAACGCCGCCAAAGTGGTCCCCGTGGCCGCGGCAAGAGGCAACGCAAGCTCCTTCACCGATTCCACGGCAGCCTTGTCGGGGGCCCAGCCTTCGTCAAGGTGCCGTTGGACGCTTTCGGATACGACGATTGCGTTGTCGACCAGCATGCCCAATGAGATTACGAAAGCGGCAATGGATATCTGCTGGAGAATCCCTCCGCCCCAATCGTAAATCGCCAGAGTGGCAAAGGCCACCAGGGGCACTATGGAGGCAACAACGAGGCCCAGTCGCACCCCCATGAATAACAAAAGCACGCCTCCAACAGTCAGCACGGAGAGGAGAAGCGATGAACCGAGGTCAACAAGTCTTGCCCGCACTCGGGCCGGTTGAAACGTCACGGTTTCGATCCGAATGTCTCGGTGAAGCGCTTTGAGCTCGTCGAGCTTCTTCTGAACGGCGTCGCCGAATGCAACGGTGTTAAGCCCCTTCTGGGGAACAATCCCCAATCCCACGGCAGACTCACCGTTGTACCGCATGCGTGCCGTAGCGGGCTCAGCGGGACCCCGCCGGACCTTGGCGAGCCGGCGAAGAGGTATTCCCGCACCTGACGGCAGCACCACCGGCGTGGACGCGAGATCTTCCACGGACTCGAACTCGTCGTTGAGCCTGATGACGACCTTTTTCCCTCCCAGTCTCACCGACCCACCCGGGACGGTGAGATTCCGGGAAGCCAACTGGCTCTTCAGCGAGAGCGGATCGAGGCCGAGGCGCTTCAGACGTGAATCGTCAAACTCGATGGTGACCTGCTCTCCCGGATCGGCGATCAGCTTGACACGGGCTACTGAGGGCAATGCAAGGAGCTCTTTCTTGAGGGCTTTTGCCGTGTCAAGTAGTACCAGTGGATCTCCCGATCCCGTCACCGCCAAGACCACTGATTCATGATCTTGAAGGCGATCGTCCAGAACAGGCTTACCCGCGGATTCCGGGAATTGCCTCTCGGCCTTCTCCAGGGCTCGTCGGACCTCGTCCCAGGCTTTCGTCACATCATCCAGGGGGAAGCGCAGCTCGATGGACGTGATGGCTACCCCCGCTCTGATGGTGGATTTGACGAGCTTTACCTCTTCCACCTCGGCCAGATGCTCTTCTATGGGATCGACGACGAGCCGCTCAACCTTCTCGGCGTCAGCCCCCGGAAAGGAAGTGATGACCAGGCCCCAATGATCGGGAATCCGCGGATCTTCCTGCCGGGGCATGCTCACCATGGATGCTATTCCGAGCAGTGCAGCGAGAATCACCGAGCTCAAGATCAATTTGCGCTGTCCGAGTATGCCCTCAGAGATCTTCATGCGTCATCACCTCGACCGTGTCTCCGTCCAGCACTCCATGATGGCCGCCGGACACGACGAGATCCGGAGGCCTGACATTTCCCGTCACTACCACTCTGTCGCCGAAAATGTCGCCCACTTGCACCGGTACACGGTGCACCCTACCCTTCTCGACCTTCAACAGCTTGGGCTGTTGGCCCCCCGGATTGATCACCGCGGCCAAAGGCACCGTCAAAACCTGCCTGGATGGCATACCGACGATGACCTCCGCGGTCATGCCCGGAGTCGCGGGAGATCCGGGTCGCAGTGCTGCCAGCACGGGAAACAAACGTCCGGGTCCCAATGCAGTGCGGCCTATGTGGGTGACGGTTCCGACCAGGTCGGAGCGGCCCGCGAGAGGCAGGTCCACCCGGACCGATTGGTCGAGGGACAGCCCGCCAATAATGGACTCGGGAACCTCAACCTCTATCTCGACCTCGCCGTCTCCACTCAGGACCACCACCGAGGCTCCGGGCATGGCGAATTCTCCCGGTTCGACAAGGACCTCCGTCACAGTAGCCGAAAAGGGAGCCTTCAGAACGGTTTCCTTCAGCATGCGCCGCGCCTCGGCGACCCTTGCCTCCACAGCGGCCTTTGTCGCGAGGAGCACGGCTCTGCTCTCGACAATCTTCTCCAGCTCGACCGCAGCGCTGGCATCACGGGAAACAAGACGCTCTATGCGCGTGTAATCCCGTTTGACCTGGCTGATACGAGCTTCGACTTCACGGAGGGAGGCCTCAGCCTCCGCAAGTCCGTTGACGATCTTCGTGTCGTCGAGGCGCGCCAGGACTTGCCCGTGTTTCACATGATCCCCTACCTCCGCGGGTCGGGATACCACCCTCTCGCCCAGAGTGAAGGCAAGCTTGGCCCGTTGTACGGCTCTCGTCACCCCCGACAGGCGGATTTCTTTGACGTGTCCGGACTGCTCGACACGGGCAACCTCCACGTAACGCGGAGCCGGGCGGACGTGAACGTTATGCCGGGAGGTGATTGACCAGCACGTCACGGCTGCCGCGGCGGTGACTCCTGCGATTGCGACGGGTATGAGGATCTTGAGCGAGGTTCTCATGGCGCGTTTCCTCCATCCGAATGATACGGATCTAGTGGTGAGGGCCGGGTGTTAACCGGCCGACCGGTCAATCTCCGAGCGAAATGAAGACATAATCCCTGTGAGGTCCTCCCGTCCCATCGGGCCCCCTCACGGCTCCTCAGCCTCGATTCATCGCGGCTGAACCCCTTCAAAAAAGATCTTCAACATGGTTTCCAAATATGCATCATCCGCTTCAGCGCAGGTTGGATCTGTCCCTATCCACTTCAAATACTCGTGTTTGGCCAGGAACCAGTGGAAGACAAGGCAGAAGAATGAAACGAGCAGATATCCCGGGTCCAGGTCTTTTCTTATGGCGCCTGATTGTTGGGCTTCGACAATTCTGGCCATTCCGAGTGCGGTAAGGTCCTGTTCTTCTCCATGCCGGTCCATTTCGGTCTTGTCCAGAAGATGCCATGCGATGAGTCGCACCACGGCGGGATCGTTCCTCAGCACATTGAAGAGGTTGAGTACGGCTTGACGGAGATTGTCCGGAGACGCCCCGGCTGTTTCGAGTTGTTGACGCTGCACGGCAAAGTAGTCGTCGAAGCGCTTCATCTTGACTTCCAGCCACAGGTTTTCCTTTGTCCCGAAGTGATGGTGGATGAGGCTCTTGGTTACATTTGCCCGTTTTGCGATACGACTCATGGAAGCATCGGAGAAGCCCCGTTCCGTGAAGACGTCTTCCGCGGCCTGAAGGATGATTTCGCGTGTGTGCGGGTGCTGTTTTGGGTTCTGTCCTTGAGACATGTGCCGCCTTGAGTTGACTGGTCGATCGGTCAACTTTAATATCGCCCATCGAAATGCGGCTGTCAAGCCTTTTGTCCCGTCGATACCATGCGCCTGACTTCAGGCGGTGAGCGGCAAAGGAAGTGACTCCCGCTCCTCGTGGTCTGTCGCGGCTTACCCGCTGCCGAGATGGGTTGGCTTTGGGGCATGATTGGCACTCCGGGAGCCAATTTCGTTTTGTTTTCGTTTTTACGATTGACAATCCAGGTTAATTATGGTCCCATTGACTAAGAGAGAACATCTGTTCCCCCTTTCAAGCAACCGGCTCTTAAACACCTGCTCCTTCCAGGAGCCAAGAGCCGATGATTCAGAATATTAACCCAGTGGGTAACCATCGTCTGCACCCGTTACCCGAAGTAACGGCCGAGAAGCTCACGGGTGGACTGCCCCATCAACCCGTCGTGTTGCGGAATTTACTAAAAGGAGGGAGTCATGGACCACACCGTTTCCCGCAAGCTCATGTCCAACGCGTTCAACAAGCTCCACGAGCAGCTCTCCGTAGTCAGGTCTCACGTGGAAACGCTGGAAGACCCCGAGGCCAAGCGGCTCTTCGACGCCATGGAATTCGGACTGCTCGCGCCCATGCGCAAGCTCAGGGTGCACCTGGACATCCCTTACGATTGGCACGAGAGACGCCCTACAGTCGCGGAGGTCTCACAATGAGCTCCCTCGTTTCCTCGGTGGAACAATGGCAGTGCAACAACCGGGGCCGGATCGTGCAGTGTCGATGGGGCTGCTCCATGACCGCGGACGCTTGCCTTGCGTATCAATTGAGAACCGAACGCTACGTCGTTCACTTTCAAGGCACAGCGTCTCCCAGGCGCACGGTCAACGCGGACTATGTGCGGTGCTTTTTGCCCGAGCCTTGCCCTCACGCACTCTCGGATGAGGAGGTCGGACGGATCCAGGAAGGCGCGGATTCGGGCAAGGCCTCACTGCTCCCGAAGTATCGGCCGGGGAAAGAGCGAGGGCTGATGAGAGACCGACTCGTCAATCCGGACCGCATGATGGAAGAACCCGATTGGCGGCGTTCGCTTCTGCTGAGCGGTCAAGGCGACCAGCTCGCTGCCGAAGGCTTGTATTAGTGCAATCGTGAACAATGTTCGCCGAAGAAAGGAGAGTGCCGTGAAGAGATCGGACATGGTCTGCAAGTCGTGCATCAAACACCAAGGGGGGCAATGCCGCCTCGATCCGGAAATCCTGGACATTGCCGAGCCCGACACTCATTGGTGTGCCCAGGGACAGTGGCACCAATGGTCGGAGCGGTACGGAGAGATGGAGCCCTTTTACTGGGGCGAATGGGAGGAGGGCCACATCGTTGAGCAGGCGCTCTCTGCCCTTTGAGCTTCCTCCCGTGCTGAAATCAACCGTCACAACCGAACGGGACCGCCCACAGGAGCGGCTGGTCGCTCCTTTTCCCGCATCAGCGCCACTCAGGAGGCAATTCATGCAAACTCCGGACGAGCTCATCATCTTCGGTCGTGTCTACGATATCCTCGACCTCGGTCCCCTTCACGTCTCCGAAGGCGTCATGGGCTTGGCAGCCTACCGCGACGGGGCGATTCACCTCGACAAGGGCCTGGATCCCCTCCTGAGATTGAGCACCCTGTGGCACGAGGCCGTTCACATCGCCCAGCAGGAGATCCTCGGAACCACCGATGAGGCTCAGGCACGCTGGTTAGCCCTCTTCATCCACAATCTGCTGCTCAGCAACCCCTCCCTGCTCGAGTGCTATTTGTACGGACTCAAGCTCATGCCCTTCGGCTTCGAGGATGACGAGCCCGAGCCCCAATAGACACGACCCTCTTGGCGCAGTACTCGATGGTGCAGTAATGGTTGCGTATTCCACTCCATGCGTTGACGCCGATGACCACTCAGAGTGCTCCCCATACGAGGCGCATGAAATCCCTGCCCTGAAAGGGCAGACCAATAAATAGGGGTAGGAACGCTCGGTTACCCGGCGCTCCCCCCTCCGAACCGTGCAGGCGGATCTCCCGCACACGGCTCTCCGGTCGGTGGGTCACCGCCGAGCGGATTGACAGGCCGCTGCATGGGCTGCGGTTAAGGAAAAC
>JBGSJS010000071.1:0-18386 GCA_041741735.1 Desulfomonilaceae bacterium
GACCCCTGATGCCTCAGAAAACTCCGGGGTCTGGGGCGGAGCCCCAGGGTCTCTTCACGTGGCAAATCTCTCGGAGCATAGAGTGCCGGGAGTAGCTTAAACGCAAATCGGATTTGTCCAATTCACGCTGAACCAGTACAATAGGGATCGGGCCGTCACAGCGTTCCACACCTGCCGATGGCTCTCAGTTCTGGCTGCAAACGTGGGAATTCCTCCTGGGCGCCGATAACCTCCTGTCAGATCAACTTCCCCAGCAAGAGTGACGTCGTGGCGAAATTCCTGCGATGGATCGCCCTCATCGGGGCGCTGTAGCTCTTCTACGTGCGTGAACGGCAGCTTCGCAAGGTCTTCCAAGTCCTTGATATTGTGACGCTGAATTCCGAACTCTCCAAACTTCTGTCTGTAAAAAGGGGATTTCTCGAACGCGTAATCCAGCTGCCGCAGAAATTTGTCTTGTTGCAGGCTACGCAACTCATCCGGATGGATGGTCTCCATTCGTTCATTGAGATACTCGGCCGCTCTCATGATATCTCCTGAATGATTTGTTCCGGAATATTTGTCAAAGCTCGATTTGAGTTGGGATCCCGATTTTGCCTCGACTTCTACGAGATCAGTTGCTGCGTCCAATGCTTCCTTCAATTTCCTCATGGGATGACAACGAATGGTCTCGCTCTTTTTCCATCGAGCCGAACATCACCGGCTACCCAGAGACCGAACACAAACGTGTGTTTGACTGGCTGAACGAACTGAACGGCGGTGACACGACAACAATCTATTCCGACCACTGACCGTTAGATCCGTTTATAGGAGAACATAACGGCTAACAACTTTGCTTTCTTCTTGCCCAAGCTGCGGCCCGTGTGCGGCATGCCCGAGTCGAAATACACGCTGTCACCCTTTTCCATCAGGAATTTTTTTCCATCGTAGATGAACTCATGCGTCCCTTCCAAAACGTAGAGAAACTCCTCGCCTTCATGCTGAAACATGCCCTTCTCATCGAACGCAGGCTCTATTATATAAGGCTGCATGTTCTTGCCCGGTTTACCTGCGGCAAGGGTCTGGTACGTGTATCCGTACAAGGAGCCGCTACTCTCGACTATCTTGCCTTGATTGTTCTTCACAAACACTATGCGGGGATCTTCCGGGGTTTCTCCATTTTCGTTTATGAGATAACCCACGTCGATTCCCAACGCCCTCGCCACTTTGTTGAGAGTTGAATACGGTGGTGCTTTCTTGGACCGCTCGAGCTTTGACAGGTACCCACGTGTAAGACCGGTCATATCGGAAAGCTGTTGTAGTGTAATTTTTTGTTGTGTTCTCAGCATCCTGATATTTTTTGCGATCAATTCTTCGCTCATACGCTACACTCCAAATGAACCTTCCTTGTCGTCCTTCATGGACGTTATACTCGGATTGCCGTCGATCACCACTTGCCGTGGCCTCGCACTCTTTGTGGGATCGGTAGCTCCCTTCAACCGAGGGAATGGTCTTGGTATACAAGACCTCCGCTGGACGTACGAGGGGTTCCTGGAGAGAAGCATGCGTATCATTCTCCGAGCATCCCATCCCGATAGTGCCGCAGGCCCTGATGCACCGGTAGTCCTCCCGTTCACTCCGGCCCCTGTACCTCCGTTCGTGCGGTATAAACTATAATAGCCCGAGAGTTTCCTGTTTGTCAACCTTCCCCAACAGGGAGAGGCGGATTCTCTCTCCAGCCGTTCACGAGTCAACTGTCGGTGCACGGCGAACAAGATCGGCACAATGTAGCCCCAGGGAAGAAGACCGAGGGATTTCCGTTCTGTTACCTCGCAGCAGCCCTGGCCAGTATGGGATAATGGAGAGGAATATTGAAATAATCGCGGTAAGGAATACATTTGCTCATGAGCATGTAATAGAGTGGTGCTGTAAGGTTCTGCTCCTCATCCAAACTGTCGAAGTTACCTCCTCCTTTCGACATCACGAGGTCCGCAGACGCCCACAGATTTTGCAGTTCCTCGGAACAGCGTGAAAGAATGGTTCCAGGGAGGGGACCGTCAATACCGTTTTCCACCAGGTCGGCCGCCTCGTGCATTCCGACGAACATTGCCTCCTTCAGTGTGGCATCATTGAGCGTGGGCACACTCCGGACTACAAATACCACTTCAGTATCGTAATGACTCTTGATAGTTTCTATGAGTAGCTTGTCGTAGACGATCTCTCCGCAATTGTCGCCCAAATAGAGAACCAGTCCGCCGTGCCTCAGCTTTTCTTTCAGGTCTGTGAAACTGCTCCTGGGAACTGTCTTGGTGAGGCTGTCCCGTATTGCCTGCTCGATGTCATGGGGGTTTTCCCGTCCCATCGGGTCAATCGAATTTCCCATGATTGCCAGGTTTACTGCCGTGAACAGCGGGTCTTCCGACTCGGTCACGATGTTGCGGAGGAGTGGGTACAACGTGAGGCACTTCTCGTTGTGTTGGTCTTTCCATCCTCTGAATGGGTCGGGGTTGCCCGAGGCCGTGGTGATCGTCTTGAAGATCTGTTCGACCAGTTGTGAGCCTGTAATACTCCAGTCAAGCCCGCGCATGGCGGGAAGCTTCATGATCTCGACGGTGAGCTCCCTCATAAGACCTTCGTCGGTGGTCACCTCACGAATGGCCATGAGCCCGGTATTGAGGTTGCACACAATGCAATCGGGAGTAATTTTCATTGCCTGCTCCGGGAAACACTTTCGGTTCGTGTTCGAACCGATAATGCAAGTTGATTCCACAATCGAAACGACTTCCGTGCCGGAGTTAGTGCGTTACCCGTTTTGGATGACGAGCGTCTCCCGGTACGCCGACAATAGGGCTGTTGCCATACGCTGAGGATCGGCGACGGATGCAGATCCCAGCTCTTTTTGGATGTCGCACAAGTAATTGATTTTCGCCACTATGGGCTCGAGACCCGGGAGATAGAAGTCTGCTGCTGGTTTCCGGGTTTTCGCGCTCTTCGCAACAGACTCGGCGGCCAGGATACCGCTCTTCAGGGCTGAGCCGATACCTTCAAAGGTGATGGGGAAAATCAGTCCGGCAGCGTCCCCGGTGAGAAGGATATTCCCTTGGGCGGGAACAAATGTCTTTGACCGGAGTTGTTCATGAAGAACTGCTATTGCGCATCCGTCTTTCCAAGCCGGTTTGATGCCGGGACGGAAGCCGTACTTGCCGAGTGTCTCATCGATTTCCCGACGCAATTCCTTGATTCCGCTGCCTTCAATGAGAAACACGTCGTTCTTGTGATTGACGTTGAACCGTGGCCGCTGCCGCCCTTTTGGGAAAAACCAGTGGATAAGGTTCTTTTCGAGATCCAATGACCCCCGGTAGCATTCTCGGATCGGCGCGGAATACCGAATCTTAAGTTCAGGAAAAAGGGATTTCCGCACAACCGAAACGCCTCCATCGGCACCAATGACAAAGCGCGCTTGGAGTTCTTCGGTAACATCACGCTGTCGGATGGTAATACGCACCACATCCTTCTCCGCAACCACCCGCACAACACGCGATCCTTCCCGAACGGTCACTCCTGACTTCCTGGCCGATTGAACCATCCAGTGATCCAGATCCCTCCTCCACGTTAAAGGCGTAGGCCATGCCAGATTCAGCGGTTCCGCTCCAGAAACATGCAATCTGTGTCCTGCGAGCACCGGCGGGTCGACCAGGACCGTCTCCGGGATGTCCCCGAAGTCCTGTTGGATGATGTCGTGGGCCCAAGCGCCCATCACCATTCCGGTGCAGACCTTGTCGCGAGGCAGTTCTTTCTTCTCGACAAGTAGAGTACCAAAGCCAGCCTCAGCACATCGTTTGGCGGCCACCGAGCCACCGGGTCCGCCCCCGACCACAATGACGTCAAAAGTCTGCACGCAGTTCACCTTTTCATCCTTTCGACTCACGGATTTCCACAGACAAAACAGAATGTCTCGGCAGGGATCGACGACGCTGGTCCGTGAGTGAATCGTCCACTCGGTTTTCGTCCATGCTTCCCGGAGCCTTTATCGTGGAAGCATGGCTTCATTCCTTTTTCTTCAGTGATTCTTCAAACTCACGGAACAATGTGTCCTTCTCTTGCCAGTTGGATTCCGATTCTCTTAGGGAGCGTGCCCGAGTCCTATCAATTGACTTCTGCCACCAGAAACGTGTTCTTTTACCCTGAATCATGTCTCCGAGCACTTCTACCAGATCCCCCATGTACTCCTTAGGAAGGAAGGCAGCGGCACCCCTTTTCTCGGATTCTCTTAATGCCTCCATCGTGACGGCATGCGCCGTAAGCATCACAGTCAGGAAGCCCCGCGCGACGGAATGCTTGAGAAGCTCAAATCCGTTGACACCCATGATATCCAGGATGACGAGATCATAAGAGTTGTTCTGAAGGTAATCAAGAGCAGTGTCAAAATTCTCGGCCTTGTGCACCTCGCTCATGTCCAACGTTTCTGCGACCGTGTCAAGAACATCCGGTTCGTCGTCAACCGCCAAGATAACCTTGCCATTCAAAGGACTTTCATTGCCCATCTCTCAATTACCTCCACGTTGCAGCTTTCAAATTTCATTTCCTTCCATCCTGATTGTACGACTGATGGAAAGAACTTCTTTACTGCACCTTAACCTATTTGTCTAAAAAATAGATGGCACCGTCCCGTGCGTTCACGCGCAGCCGCTGACCGGTCTTGATCTTGGCCGTGGCCTCGAAAGTGTTGACGATAGTCGGGACTGCATATTCCCGGCCGACTATGGCTGCGTGTGAGAGTGTTCCCCCACGGTCGGTAATAACAGCACTGACTATCCCGAATACTGGTGTCCAGGCTGGATTTGTCCCGGGACAAACGATAATCTCTCCAGGCTGAACTTCTTTCAAATCTTCGTAAGTCACGACGAGACGTGCCTTTCCTTCCGCCTCTCCGGGGCAGCCGCAAATTCCGAACAAATCAGCCCCCAGCTCCGGTTTAGGTTCCGGTAGCTCTCCCACTACCAGCTTTATGGCGATGGGATCCCCCGAAGGCAGGAGATCATTGACTACGGCTTCTTCCAGGCCTGCTCGATCCGTTATAACGGGCGGATTTGGTCTCTTCTGCCACTCTTCCCAGGCGGCCCTTCGTCTACCTGTGACGAAACGCAGGTCGTGGTGCTCCGGCACCATCATGACTCTGTCGATCTCATCAGGATTAAGCATGAAGATATCCACGGGCTCATCAATCGTGCCGGCAGCGGCAAGCCGTCTGCCCATGGCCAAATAGCCCCGCCGCATCAGTGAGTGCGATATGAGCTCACAATACAGATCGTGCTCCTCGCTGTATGACCCCGCCTTGCCGGCCAAATCGATGAGGCCCTTGAATGTGGGTCTTTCCGCCAAAGGCACCTTCTGGAGAAAGCTTGCAATGGCTTCCTCCCTCTTTCGGGTCAATTCGCCGCAGACTTTTCCCTGTACGTCATCAGTGCCCTTCTTCAAGTGATTCCTTATCACACTAATAGGGGTCTCCGGGTCCTCGAGCCAGTAGGGCTCCGTGAGGTCATTCATCCTCCGCATCCGCCATCCGCCGACATCGTCCGTCTCCAGGTAAGTCGTGAATTCCTTGAGCCATTCCCTACCCTTTGCCGACTCCTGGAGCTTCGGCACGCAACTGCCGGACGAGCTATTCTCAAAGATGTCCGCAACGCCCATGTCTTTGGCGAGTTGCCCAAACTCCCAGAGCTTTCTATCCATTTCATAGGCTTTGTTGTCGAAGCCGCGCAGCATGTCTTGGAACTCCGCGTCCTGATCTTTCATACCGAATCGCTCTTTACACAGTCCCTCGAGCAACAGCCACGCAAACATCGAAGAATACATGCCCTCGAAATGGATTTCCCACATCCTCCGGTACATTGACACCAAGTCATAGTTGTGCCAGTAGAGTTGCAGGTTTGAAGCCGTGTCCACGTGCAATTGCTTGAGTTTATCGTACATCTGAAGGAGCTCGCTTTTGCCTCTTGCCCACAGTCCGTCAAAGTCTTCGATCCATGGACGAAGTGCGACGCGAAACCCGGCCTGGCGCTCTTCAATCTCTTTCTGGTCCCGAACAATGATGAAGGCGTTGTATGAGCCGCCGTCCCTGTACCTCATTTCCCAGCCCTTACAGGTCGGTATGCTGAAATGAGAAGCACAGGCTTTCAGCCCGTGGGAACAATACCTTATCCAGTAGTAGCCAAAAAGCGGGGTCCAGGCAGGAACGCTGTGCGTTCCATCAAGGAACCATGAGTGCATCTCCGGCAGGTCAACCTCCTCTATGAGGTCATACCCCGGCAATTCGTCCCACAGTTTTACCCTCGCAGGCCCTTCTTCTGCCATGTTCCTACTCCTTTCGTCCATCTCAATAGACAAATGAGCCATCCCCTTACCTCGGTCTTCACTGTGCAGGCGAAGACCCCCTTTGATCCGGTGGTATGCCGCCGTGGGGCGGCAAAGCCTATGTCCACGGTTCCAGATCAGTAGCCCGATTTCTCCCAAACGCGGGGCAGCCCCAAATCCTGTGCGATGGCCCTGTACGCTTGGTAGCTGGAGCCTCTGGCGATTCCCATTCCTCCCTGGAGACCTGATTCACAGGCGTACAGGTTCTTGACCGGGGTCCGGTAGTCCGCCAATTCCGGTAAACCTCTGAAAGATTCACTTTGAGAACCGATGTGAGCTTGTCGGGTAAAGCTCCCTTCAATCATATCCGGATGTGTTTCAAACAGGTCCATCGGTGTATATATGCGGGTCCCCATGATATTGTCCGTCGTCATATTGGGAGCGAACTTCTGCCAATGAGGAATCATGTGGTTGTTGACAAATTCGTCGCGCAGGTCGCGCCATTCTTTGTAACTGAAATACCGCAACGGGCAGGAGGCTTCCTCTATCCAGAGATTCTGTTTCCCTTCGGCTGCTCGCGAGGGATCCCAGATGCTGTCCGGCGTAACCAGCAAATTCAGCTGCGACGGAAACCCCATGAGACAAATTTCATGCCAGTACTTGTCCTCGAAGTATTCCAGGTCTTTGGGAGCCAGATACAGCCGATAGGTACGATTGAGATCGGGCTCCGACTTTGCCTGTGTGTAATTGGGAAGCTCGTTTAATGCTAGGTGACCCCATAGAATCTGAGATCGGTCATACAGGGTCGCATTGAGCAGTCGCCTGGTCTTTTCAGTCGCGAAGGCTCCGTCGAGCAGACCGAATACGAGCTGAGGAACACCCACGTCTGCAACCACCAGCCGGTTGGCTACTATTTCGTCCCCATTCTTGAGTTTGATCCCTCGGGCGGTCCCATTTGCCGTGAGAATTTTTTCGGCCTCAAGATTGGTATAGTATTCCGCCCCCATCTTATTTCCCGCAGACACGAGGGCGTCTGTGATTGCCTGGGTCCCACCCACCGCAATGGACGGCGGAGACCAGGAGAGGCATATGGTTAATGTGGCAAAAAGACCTGCCAGTCCCATTACATCATCCATCTGAACCGCATAGGTGGTAATGGCATTACGCATGAAGAGAATTCTGAGCTCGGGACTTTCAAAGAAATACCGTGCAAGCTGCTTCACGGTCATGAATTTCATGACGTGTTCCAAACCGCTATCCGGATCATCGCACAGTTTCTCGAGAGGACCCGGGGCGCCCCAAGGCATGGGTGCGGAGTAGCGCTGTTTGGCGAATGCCGGTCCCCACTTATCCTTGCACTTGTTGGTGAGATCGAGATATGTTTCAGCGTCCACCTTGGAGAACCGAGCTATTTGATCGTAGGTTTTTTTCACGTTCTCTTCGGAAAACTCCACAGTTCCTTCTTTGGGATCCGTCAATATCCAGGCCGGGTATCCGACGAAGTGGGTTCCGTCTTCGAACAAAATCCCTGTACCTGTTTCAGGTGCCACGTAGTGGAGCCCTTCATCGTACAGCTTGAAGTCGTGAAAACCGGGATGCCCGTAGAATCGTGTGAAGTGGGCGCAGAAATCCTGTTTGAAGCCGGGGACCGGCCCGATCTCGGTCACGGCACCACCGCCGAGTCGGTCTGTACGCTCGAATACTCCCACACTCAGTCCTGCCTTTGCCAAATAGGTCGCAATAATGGTTCCGTGATGTCCACCGCCGATGATCACAGCGTCGTAAGACTTCTTGTACATTGTCTGCCTCCTTCTTCAGTGTCTCACCGAATTCGATCCGGAGTCTCTCAGAATGAAATTGATCTCGTTATTTTCGTCGGGTAACCTCAGGGCAGTCGTTTAGCCAAACTCTCTTTTCAGGATTGTGGCTAAATTCCGACCCTTTTCCTCAGGCGCATCACCTTCCATGAATCGGCATTTCCTGCTGAGATCCGGAGGCGCCAAGAGCTCCGTGATCGTCCTTCCATTGATGTCGTCCCAAGTCACCTGCAGGTCCCCGCCTTTCCAGGTCTCTACGGGCCGTCGGCGGCTGAGCAGTATCATCTTCATGCTCGGGTATCGAAGTCCGCCGACCTCGTTGCTCACTGTCACCAGTGCAGGCAATGCTGCCCTCACTTCTTCGTACCCCCCCGGGACGATCTTCAGCACGTTCACATGACCATTTTCGGTCTTGACGCTACGAGCCAGATTAATGGTGGGAATCCCGAGCATCTCTCCCAGGACTGTTCCGGTATGCCCGGAATCCCAATCTCCGGCCTGCCTGCCCGTGAGCACAAGGTCGAACTCCCCTATCCTGGCGATCGCCGCAGACAGAGCCTGGGCAATGGAATTGGTATCAATGTCTTCGAATCGCGGGTCTTCGACGAGGATCAATCTATCGGCACCAACGGCCAGGGCTTTCCTCAGCAAAGAAGAGTCGAGATTGTGGCCGAGGCTCAAAACGGTCACTTCGCCGCCGGATTCTTCTTTGATCTTGAGAGCCGCCTCGATAGCATTCTCGTCATACGGGTTGATGACCTGACGGAGGGCCGACACATCCATCCGTTTGTTTTCGAAGTCGATCTTGGCGCTCCCCATAGGGGCTTCCGGATCAGGTATTTGCTTTGCACAGACAAGTATCTTTATCCCCGTCACGGCACAGTTCCTCCCATCTGTCTTTGAGTGATGGTATGACCCGTTTGTAATCATCAACCACGCCATAGTCGGCTACAGCGAATATGCTACTGTTTATGTCAGTGTTTACGGCCACAATCGTTCTCGATCGCGCCATGCCGACCAAGTGCTGAATGGCTCCGGATATGCCCACTGCAATGTACAAGTCGGGCTGAACCATGGCCCCGGAAAGCCCTATCTGGCGGTCGGCAGGGACCCAGCCTGAATCGACTACAGGTCTGCTGCATCCAACCATCACTTCATCAAAAGATTGCTTCAACGATTCGGCCAGATCCTCAAGCTCCTTGAACCCCTCAGGGCCCCCGATTCCTCTCCCACCTGCGACGATCACATTCGCTTTTTCCAAGGAAACGGCCTGTTCCTTCACAGTTTTTATTGACTCAACCCTGAGCATGGAAGGATCGAGATTGACCGGGAAGTCTACTATTTCCCCTTGAGCGGCAAGCCTGGCGGCGGGCTTCATGACGTTTCTCCGCACTGTGACGAACTGCGGCAACTTCTCGCATTTGAAAACGGCTAGGGCATTTCCTCCAAAGACTGGCTTGGTCTTGAGCAGAAGGCCGTCTTTCTCATCAATCTCCAGGCCCACGCAATCTGTCGTGGTCTCGGATCCGAGTCTGAAAGCCAACCTGGGACCGACATCCATCCAGGTCGTTGAGTGAAGCATGAGTACTATCTGGGGGTCTATCTGTTTGCACAGCTCCTCGAGAGCCCGAATCCAAAGATCGGGGGCGAATGTTCCCAGTGATGGGCTCACAACCTTGTAAATCTTGTCCGCACCGAAGAAACTGATCTCTTCTGCTATGCCGTCAAGGTCATCGCCCAGCAATGCGACTGCGATTTCTACCCCCAATTTTCCGGCAAGTTCTCTCCCGGCACCGATCATTTCCAGGGTTCTCTCATCGAGAATGCCATCTCTGGTCTCACCGCATACCAAAATACATCTGTTTGCCATTGGACTGTTCCTTATCCTTTCATGGACCGTATTTCTCCGCTGCCTGGCACATCGGGACCGTTCAAAATCTCTTGACGATCATGTTGACGATCTGATCGGTTATTGATAGGGAAGCTTCAGCCTGGACTTTCGCCGGTCGCGTCTGAAGCCAGAAGATGTTTTTTGGAAAAGGGAGATCGCTATCGATAGCCCATTCAGTATCCTGGGCGCACCCCAGCCTTGTCTCTACCGATCCGGCTATCTTCGCTATTTCGATTACTTCTTCATCACTTATGCAGGCAACACTTTGCATCTTTTCCGGAACGTCAACCCAGGCGGCTCCCTTTTCCGAGTTGACGACGCATGTGGTTTTTCTGCCCACTTGCCGGGCAACGATTTCGAAGCTTTGCTTGTCGACTATAAACCCGTCAACACTCTCAGCTCCACTCACAACGCCCTCTCCCAAACCCCAGTTGGCTTCGAGAATGATTTTGGAGTCATCGCCGGTAACGGGATCTACTGTGAAACAGATGCCTGAGGATCGAGCATTGACCATTTTGGGAACAGCAATGCCCAGCTCGTCTCCGAGCACCGGAAGACCTTTATTGACGCGAAACGCCACGGCTCTGGTTGTGTAGGAGCTTGCCCAAACTTTTCTTATCTTTTCGAAGAGATCGTCTTTGCCCTTTACATTGAGATACGTCTCGAACATTCCCGGTCGGCTTTCGGTCCCTGCCGATCTGACTGACACGGCCACATCGGGAATCCCCACCTTTTGACAAAGTTCATCATAGTAAGTACTTATAGGCCGCCTCACCCCTTCCGGCATGGCGCGGGTCTCGATCATGCTCTGGATAGTTTGGCTGATTTCTTCGAAAACGCCTATGCCTTGCCCCTTGAGCTCGCTGAACCCCTCGAGGTATCGTGACATTTCCTCTGCTGCGCCCGTTTCTCGAATGAATGTCCGATACATTTCGATCGATATGGCAAAACCCGGAGGAACCTCCATACCCATCCGGGTCATTCGACCCAAATTCGCACATTTCTTACCTACGATGTCGTTGTGCTCCTCTCCCATTTCTTCAAACCAGAAGAGTAGTCTCTCTGAACCCATCTGCCGCTCCTTTTTCAAGATTTTGCAATGGAGGTTCATTTCCGGTCTCCGTTTTCTAATGCATGTAGCGTCCCCCGTCTACCACAAGGGTCTGCCCCGTAATGAAATCGCTATCGTTCGAAGCGAGAAACGTGAGTGCCCCCACAAGATCCTCGGGAACCGCTAACCGACGCAGCGGAGTTCGAGTTACGTCGTATTTGCCTATGTCGTCAGTAATGGTCCGTGCAGCCTCCGTGTCGGTGAAACCCGGTGCTATCGCATTGACACAGATGCCGAACTGCCCAATCTCGGCTGCAAGGCCTCTGGTAAAACTTATGAGCCCACCTTTCGAGGTGACATAGTGGAGGAAGCCCTTGGAACCGGTGAAAGCTGTTTCCGAAGAAATATTTATGATTTTGCCCTTATTCTGCTTCTTCATTTGAGGAAACACCGCCCTGGCACACAGGAAAGAACCTTTGAGACTTACGCTCATCATCCGATCCCATTCCGGGACGGAAATCTCAGAGAAAAGCTTACGGCCTACGCCGTAGACCAAGGCCGCGTTGTTGACCAGGACGTCGATTCTACCGAAGTGCCGAATCGTTTCCCGAGCCATGGCTTCCGTTTCCTCCTCAGAGGTGACGTCAGTCTTAAGGGCGATGGCAGATCCGCCTTTGTTTTCGATCTCCAAAGCCGTTTCCGCAGCGGCCTCCTCCAAGATGTCCGCAACCACGACGGCAGCACCTTCGGCTGCTACGGCCAAAGAAAACTCCTTACCCAGCCCCCTGGCACCACCGGTGACAATTGCCACTCTATCTTGCAATCTTTTCATCATTTCAGCCTTTTTTACCGTTAGAGCAGCTGGGGCCGAGAGAACGGACTCAATGGGCGGCCAACCGGCATGTTTCAGGCACATTCAAATCCGCCTCGCCGCGGCGTTTGATTCCCGGAGATTTCACGCTCACCCGAATCTTCCCTCAAGTGTCCCTAAACAGTTTCCTGCTTGTCCTGCGTCACGGCATCGACGTCGCTCTCACTCAGGGCGAACCTCAGGAGGAATTCATCATCCGAAACGTGTCTTCCCAGCCCCAATTGGCAGCGAAGCTCTTCGACGGAAGGTTGTGGGAACTCATGGTCCAACATCTTTTTCGCTTTAGACAAACCGTGTACTTTTTCCTTCACCTCTCCGTCAATTGGGGCCGGAGACTCGCCGAAATAGCCGAGGACATATTCAATGACACCATCGGGAACCATTTTGTAGCGCTCACCGGAGACGACGTTCATGGTGGCCTGCGTGGCCACAAACTGAGACAGTGGCGTTACCATTATCGGATAGCCGAGATCCTTACGTACTCGGACTATCTCGATCATGACCTCGGCGAGCCGATCGGTCATCCCTGCTTCGGCAAGTTGACGCTTCAGCGTGCTCACCATGCCCCCGGGGACCTGATGCTCGTAATAAGATGGATCATAGGATTGAGGCGCCCCAGGTGATCGACTCTCATTGCGGGCAAGGTCATGCAGGATCTTGGAAATTTCCTGGAGGGTATTGTCTCTTACATGGGTTTGGTGGCCATCAGAACGAAGACTTTCCAGGACATCGAATATTGAGGGCTGCGAAGTGCCATCCGCCAGAGGAGGTATGGCGGTGTGCACGGTATCAACTCCCAATCGCACGGCCTCCCGATAAACCTGGAGCGCCAAGCCGGTTGTGCAGTGCGAATGAATCTCGAACGGCTTGCCGTGAAGGTTTGGCTGTATTGCCGGGATCAAGGTTTGGACCCGTTCGGGGGTCAACAATCCCCCTTGGTCCTTGAGGTATATCGTGTCCACATCAGGATTCCTGGCTATTTCATCAGCTTTGGCAGCATAGTACTCATCGGTGTGAACGGGACTGATAGTGTAAGACAGGGCGACAACGAAGTCATCAATTCCTGCGGCCTTCGCCATTCGTGCATTGTTGTTTATGACGGTCATTTCGTGGGCCGCATCTATCAACCATACTCGTCGGATGCCGTTGGCCGCCATTCTTTCCATGACCAGAGCCATCACAGAGTCGGGAGAACGCTTAAATCCTATAAAACGGCGGCCGGTAGTCCCAAAACTGAGCGGGGTATGGGGCATTGCCCGTGCAGCGAGCCGGATTTTCTCCCACGGGTTCTCTTTGTGATAACGGACGGCCACCCCCATGTGGATGCTACTGGTGAAATCCACCGCCTTGAATCCGACTTGATCCACCAATGGAGCGAGCTTGAGAATGGTTTCGGTCTTGAGCCCGGTGGCATCCCAGAGACTTTGGTTGCCGTCCCTCAACGTGGTGTCGATGAATTTTATCTCACTGTTCTTCATAGGTCTTCCTGATGAGCTTGGCCTTCATGTCGTAACGGGGAAGGGTTCCCTCGGGAACCAGCTCAATATCGGCCCGAACGAGCAGCTTATCTCGCAAGGTTCCTTCCAACTCCTTCTTTAAGCCGGCGAGATTATGAGCCCCATCAGCGTATTCAGCCTGAATTCTCATCGGCGGCTCGACCTTGGGACCGGGAGCGTCCAACAGAATGAGTATTTCTCCTGTAGTTTTAGGCCTGAAGGAGGCAAGCACATCCTTAACCGCGGATGGGAATACATTGACTCCCAGCACAATAAGCATGTCGTCGGTTCGACCGACGCATTTCACGCGGAAGCTGGTGCGCCCGCACTTGCAGGGATCGGTAAAGACCGTGATCCTGTCGCGAGTCCTGAATCTTATTACCGGGCAACATTCCCGGTCGATCAGGGTGTAGACGAGCTCTCCTTGGGCCCCATCGGTCATCTCCACCGATTCGCCGGAATCAGGATCGATCAGTTCGCAATAGATGTATTCCTGAGCACAAAAGTGCATGCCCTGCTGCTCCGGGCATTCCCCAAAAACGATGGGCGCTGCGTCTGAGTTGCCCAGCCCTTCAGTGACACGACACTGATACGCTTCTTCAAGTTGTTTCCTTACAGCGGGAATCCCTCCGCCAGGTTCGGCTCCTACCACGAGTTTTTTGTAACCGAGTTGAGCGGGACTCATGTTGTATTTTTTTCTGACGTGTTCGGCCAAGTACAATGCATACGACGGGGTACAGTGAAGAACGTTGGCACCAAGACGTTGCGTGGTCATCACGACTCTGTCTGACGCACCTGTGCCGATGGGTACGAATGCTGCGCCAATATGTTCCATGGCGTCCTTGACCGGGAGCCCGCCGACAAAAAACGTGAGTCCTGCCGCTTGGATGACCGTATCGGTACGCCGGATTCCTTCAGCGAAAAGCGAACGTGCCGTAATGTCGGTCCAAACCTTGTGGTCGTGCCCGGTTATTCCGACAAATGTGGGAATTCCCGTGGTTCCCGACGAGGAATGGATTCGGATTACATCCTCAATGGGCGCAGCACAATGAAGTCCCAGAGGGGGATGTTTCTCCTGGCTTTCACGAAGCTCGTCTTTTTCCGTGAAAGGGAGTTTAGCGAAGTCCGTTAAGCACTTTATATCACCTTTATCGATCCCGTGGGCTTTGAATTTTTCACGGTAAAAGGGCGACTTTTGCCAAACATAGTCCAACTGGCGCAAAGCCTTTTCTTCTTGAAGCCTGCGTAGATCGCTGCTATTCATCGTCTCAATGACTTTATTCAGAAACTCATCGTTCATCTCTTCGACTCCTTGATAAATTGATCCAGGCTATCCACCAGAACCTCGGCTGTGGGAAGGTCTTCCAAGTTGCAGTCGATCTCCTGAATGTCTACGCCGTTGACGAGATGTCTTTTCATCTCTTCCACGAAAAGTCGGTCTGCGTCGGGATCGTAAAGTAGGCTTCCTTCCCTATCTATAGAGGACCATCCTCTTAGAGGTACCACGAACTTTAGAGGTCCCTTGGCACGACTCATCTTTTCGGCGTACATTCGTGCTCCCTCGAGCAGCTCGTCCATCGGAAATCTTGCCATAGCCCTTATTTCGTCTATCTCCAGCACCTTGCCTGAGGCGACGTACTTTTGCCTATTGGTCCGAGTCGGCCCGGCTCCCGTCAAGTTCAGGCAGCACGGGGCCCACACTTGTGGGATTCCTCTTTCGAGCGCGGCATCCAACCTTTCCATTCCCGCCGCTCGGTTCCCCTTGAATTTTTCCTCGACAAGACCGGCCGGCACTATTTCAACGACTCCGTCGAACAGTCCCTGTGAGATGAGCCTGTCCATGGCACGGTCGCTGACGCCTTGGGCATGAAAAGGATACACGTGGTAGCCACGTTCCAGGAGAAGACGCTCCACGTTTTTGGCACATTGATCCGAAAACCCTATCTGAGTTATTGCGACGGACGGATAAGGAAGCTTCAATGTAGTGTAATGGGCCGACTCCTCCACCAATCCACAAACGGAGCCGGCCACTTGAGCGATGCAATTGGTCACTATGTCATTCATGCCGGCCACTTCCATGATCAATTGCATGACCGCAAGGTCGGAGGCTCCAAACCACCGGCCCACATATACCGGCATTGCCGCAGGGGTGGCTATCAGCTTTGGCAGACCGAACGGAAGTCTCGCCATTATCCGAGAACCGAGAAAGGCAATGGTGGTTCCGCCAAGTGCCACGATTCCGTCCAACAAGCCTTGCGAAAGCAGCTCCAAGGCCTTCGATCCGGCTCCCTCGGTCATGGCATTAGTCACGGCAAGCCTGTCTTTCGACGTTATCATGGCCGCATGGTCCATTCCCGCGAGTCGGGCGATTTCGTCCGGCCCGATGTCAGCCTCGAAAGAGGGCTTTCCTCCCATGCTGATATCCATGATGGTCGCCCGATGCCCCCTGCTCTCGATCCGATCCTTCAGGTATCGCAACTGCTCTCCTTTGGTATCAACCGTTCCAACTATGACAATGGTTTTTCCCATGAAAGACTCCTTGGTAATGAGTTGAAAGGTGTCATTGCTTTAGCCTTTTGGAACTGTGGAGCCCATGTTCGGGACAGGTTGATCCGTGAAAGGTCGGGCGATACTGGTGCGGGTGGTTCCCGGAAACCCTTCCTCGGATTTCACGTCAGGACTTCATTGGGATCTGATGAACGCCCTAAAATTGAGGATATCTCCGTGTTTCCTGATTGTCAACAAAAAAGATTCCTGAAAGGAACTTATTTTTGCTCACCAGTGGGTGGTCAAAATCGCTGAACAGCATATTAGACAATATGGTAGCTGATTAATCGACCAGCGCGTTTGGTCAGCCGGTTGTGGCTCTGATTCCTGACATGATACACGTACAATTCCTGAATTCTTTGCTCGAAACAGTGTCAAGAGTACAATGCGATCAGAAATGATTTGTTCAAGCTGCTTAGTCGCTTTACCGTCAGGAGGTGATGATAGCGGTTGTTGGGAAACAAGTTTCCCCCGTGTGCCGGTGTTCCGTTCCACGATTGAAGACATGAATGAAGTGCGCTTCGGTCTCGCTACCAAGGCAGACGTTCGGGGTTCTGAAACGATGAGAAACCTGGAATTGCGAGGATGTGGAAAGCTTAAGATGGGCCATTAGATGTGTACGGGAGAAGAGGGGGGAGCGTTCAGCACGCGTAGGTAAGCCAACTCTGGGAGTCAATGAATTTCTTGATAGGGACTGCCTTCGTCCACTTCATCAGCCTCCGATCGGCCCATCCGAATTCCCCGGGCGTCCTGTGATATTCTAAGATGCTGACATTAAACAGCTAGGCCTGACCTCCCCGTCAAATTCCTTCAAGATTTGCTAAATCAACCCCTGCCCGAACAGCGTGCGACACTCGGAATCCATTGGATTAGTCTCAGATCGAATCTCACGTGCAAGTCGCCGGCCGGAGACCCCTGAATCGAGTGCTGCACTATGAGCGACGAACAAACCTGAATGAGGACCAGCCTTCGGTCGACTTCGGATACGTATCCGAAGTAAACCCCATTTTTCCTGTTTTCCCCACCCAACGCTCCTCGGCCATGGTAGACTGATCCAAGACAGGCCGGAGTAGAGTTAAGATGGATATCCCCGAGGATCCCCGAGAACGGAAGAAATGGATGATGCAGGTCCTACAGGATATTGGCGGGAATTCCTCATCTTCGAGCCGGAGGACCAGCCCAATGTCTTCGCTGATCCGGAGCCTGAATACAGCAATCTGCGGAGCGGCAACCTGGACCCGCGTGAGCTGAGGAGTTGGCGCTACCTCGATTTCACGCTCCAGTTCTTGCGGGAACGTTATAAACTATTCCCTGACCAGCACTTCGTGATCGACTGCCCCGTGCATGAACTGCACCCTCTCGACGGCGAAGAGCCCAAAGATTTCCGCAAGTGTTTCCAGCTCAGTGCCGAGGGTGCGATCAAGTTTCGGTGTTTTGCTTCAGTCGGAATTGGACAATTCCCCATAATCGGTTAGCAGATGACCGTGAGGGAGGAATTGGCCGTGACCAGAAAGAGGAGGAGTTTTTCAGCCGAGGACAAGGTGCGGATTCTCAGGCGTCATCTGGTTGACAAGGTTCCGGTCTCGGATCTGTGCGACGAGCAGGGTCTTCACCCGACGTTGTTTTACAAGTGGCAGAAGGAGTTCTTCGAGAACGGCGCTGCCGCCTTCGAGCGAGGCAAGGACGGCAAGGAACGGCGTCTGGAGAAGGAAAATAAAGCGCTCAAGGTCAAGATTGCCCACAAGGACGAGGTGATCGCAGAGATTATGGAGTCTCACGTAGCGCTAAAAAAAAGTCTTGGGGAAAGCTGAACAGGTCTTGGGTGGAACCAGACAAGCGCGATGAGGTGGTGGATTACGTTCGATACTGGTCCGACCGGACTTCCCTTCCGGCCACTCGCCTGGTGGGGTGGGTTGGTATCGGCAGCGGCAAGTTCTACCAGTGGCGGCAACGATACGGCATGGTCAACGAGCATAACGCTTGGGTTCCTCGGGACTTCCGGCTCGAAAGCTGGGAGCGGGCCGCAATCGTCGCCTATTTCAAGGACCACCCGGACGAGGGGTATCGGCGATTGACGTACATGATGATGGATGCGGACATCGTGGCGGTGAGCCCGTCCAGTGTGTACCGAGTCCTCCACGGCGCAGGACTTCTTCGGCGCTGGAACGGCAAGCCCTCGCAGAAGGGCACAGGATTCGTTCAACCGCTCGCTCCACACGAGCACTGGCACGTGGACGTGTCATACCTGAACATATGCGGTATCTTCTATTACCTTTGCAGCCAACTGGACGGCTGCAACCGGTATATCGTCAATTGGGACATACGTGAGGCGATGACCGAGCGCGACATCGAGATCATCATCCAAAGAGCGCATGAGAAATAC
>JBGSJS010000072.1:0-26793 GCA_041741735.1 Desulfomonilaceae bacterium
GCCGGGGAGGTACCCCCCTATGGTGATATCGCTTCCTGACACGTTCGATCCCGCAGGCCAAGGTCGGGAGAGTCGGACTCACAGCCCATCTCCGGAAGTCTCGCATTATACACGAGGACGGCACCCGGCAGCCAGGGCAAGGCCGCCCCTCCGAATTCTTCCGCAGGCGGTCGAGGCATGGCCGTTTCTGAGAGGACGGTTTCCGTTCATGAGCAAAGATGATGGCGAGAATCTCACGTTGCTGAGCGAGGGGCGGACTTCCTATGAGGGTAGCCCCGACAGGGCGAAACTGGAGAGCTTCCCCAATAAATATCCCCATCGGGACTATCTGATAGAGCTCGATTGCCCGGAATTCACGAGTCTTTGCCCGGTGACGGGCCAGCCGGATTTTGCAAAAATAAAGATCACATACATACCGGACAAGAGGTGCCTTGAATCCAAGTCGCTCAAACTGTATCTCTTTTCGTTTCGTAACACGGGGATGTTTCACGAGGAAATTACCAACCGCATACTCGAGGAGATCGTGGCGGCCTGCGAGCCGCGGTGGGCAAGAGTCCGGGGCCTGATGAATCCAAGAGGCGGGATTTCCATCGATGTTACCGCTGACTACGCCAAAGACGGTTTCCGGATGCCGGCCCCCCCCGGGAAGTAGGAACCCGACTTCCCGGGGGGCAGGGCAGGGGGGCGTCCGTGCCCAAAAAGGCTGGACATAACCGGTTGACGATGTTAGAAGTTCGGACCGGATGCACCTCGCGTTTCAGGTTATGCGTCAGGGGGCGTCATTCTCGGGCCGAAACGGCTCCGGGGAAAGTGACCGTGTGTAAAATAGTGAGGGGCGCGTCGGCATGGCCCGATTTTGTACCGTCGATCGCATTGTCCGGGGTAGTACCTCGCCTGTGGTAAGTCCTGCAGTGTGCACGAGCGAACATGGCACGTTTGCCCGCTTGTGGAGGAAGCAAGGGAGCCTCCTCTTTGCCCTTGACGTGCTCATCTGTCTGGGGTCCTTCGTCGGTTCTTATTTCATTCGATTCCATCAAGATTTCGTTGCCTTGACGATCGTTCCGCCATTCCGGATCGTGCCGGAGCTTCTTCCGTATTTGAAGGCAGCGCTGTTGGCCACATCGCTGTGGATTTTCCTCTTGGCGCGCGATCGAAGCTACGGGAACGACCTGCATTTTTCGACGGGCTTTGCGTTTCAGGTGCGGCTGGTCGTCGTCAGCGGGTTCTATTCGTTGGTATTCTTGATGGTTATTTCATTTATGTTCCGGCACCTTCTCCTCTCTCGAATCGTCTATGTCATGGGGTTTGTCCTGGCATGCGGCCTTATGATACTGGTGCGTTTTTCTTTCCAGCTTGTCGGCCGTAGCTTGAGCAACGGGAGCGTTACTGTCTACAGTGTTCTCCTCATGGGCTGGAACAGGTACGCAGCCGCCTTGTTGAAGCGCCTTGGCGAGCAGAACAGGTGCACACGGGTAATCGGCCGGCTGGATTGGGGCGTCTCGCCGTCGAGACCGGTCAACTGCCCGGCGGAGATTCCCGTTCTGGGGACGGTCAACGACCTCGAAACCGTCTACGATAGTGCACCGTTCGACCAGTTGATTGTGGTAACCCAAGGGCAAGGACTGGATCACGATAACACCTCACACCGAAACGCGTTGGTCAAGACACTGAACTTCTGTGAAGAGAAGGGCGTCTCGTTCTACATGGTTCCGGATTTCCTGGATGTAGCGGTGGAGAGGAGAGAATTGGGAACCTTTTCCGGGGTGCCGTTGGTTCGGTTGAGGGATTCTGCCCTCCATCCCGTGTACGGCCTCGTGAAGCGGATCATGGACATCGCCATGGCCCTGACGGTGATGGTGGTCGGCCTGCCTCTCTGGCTGATCATTGCAGTGCTCATCAAGGCTACCAGCAAAGGCCCGGTTCTTTACACACAGGAGAGGGTAGGGCTCCACGGCCGGTCGTTTTCCATGTACAAGTTCCGTTCCATGGTCCAGGACGCGGATTCGAGGCTCAAGGAGCTGGTGGACTTCAACGCCATTGAGGAACCGGTATTCAACATACGCAAGGACCCCCGGGTCACGTCTATCGGAAAGTTCCTGAGGCGAACGAGCCTGGACGAGATTCCTCAGTTGCTCAACGTGCTCGGAGGTACCATGAGCACCATCGGTCCTCGACCGGAGCGCGTGGAGCTCGTGTTGAAATACACCCCGTCCCAACGACGACGTCTCAAGGCCAAGCCGGGCATCACGGGATATCAGCAGGTGATGAGCCGTGGAGATCCCTCACTGGCCAAGCGGATCGAGTACGATCTGCACTACCTGAAACACCAGAGCTTCTTTCTGGACCTCTTCATTCTCCTGAAGACCGTAGTAGTCATTGTGCGCGGGGATGGCATGAAATAAACCCCGGTAGGTCGTGGGGGCAGAAAGGGCGGACTGTCCGCGACCCAGACCCTCAGGGGTGCACTCCCCATCACAACGAAGCCGCTGAATTCCGTGCAACTTCCTGAAATATGTCCAGCATGGCCCGGTGATTCCTCTCCAGGGTGTACCGGGCTGCCGTGCTCCTTGCGGCTTCTCCTGCGGTGAGGAGTAGCCCGGCATCCAGGAACCGTTCCATAGCCTCCGACATTTCTTCAACATCCCTTGGATCATTGAGGATTACACCGTCAACCCCGTCATGGATGATTCCCGCGGCCCCGTTGCTCCGGGTAGTCATGGCCGGGAGGCCCGCGGCCATGGCTTCGAATACCACCAGCGAGCAGGCATCGTAAAACGTGGGGAGCACAAAGACGTCGCAAGCTTGGTAGAATGTCTCCGGCTCCTTTGTCGGACCGGGAAACACCACTGTTCTCTGCAATCCGAGGCGATCCACCTGACGGTTCAGCTCGGGGGAGGGGGGGCGCCCCACAATGACAACTCCGAACCGTGCCTCTCCCGCACGCTCTTTCAGTCTTCCAGCCGCTTCGACGAGGTAATCGACCCCCTTCTTCTTGAAATCATAGGCCATGAAAAGGAACAGCACCTCTTTTTGAAACCCGAGCTTTTCCCGGAGAGAGGACTCCGGGCTCTTTGGAGCTGAAAATCGGGCCTGGTTGATGCCGTTGTACACCAAACGGATATCTTCCCTGTCCAGGTGAAAGTATGCGGCCATGTCGTCTCTGACCATGTCGGAAATGGCCACGACTACAGGGCGACGGGGCGACCGGAACGGTGCGGACTCTATCCAGGCCCGGGCGTGATACTTGGGAGTCACCAGGAGTGCCAGGCGCTTGATAAATCTGAGGAGGGGATTCCGAACTGCGTCCAGCTTTCTCAGGTTGCTGATAGCATGGACACCTCCGTGGCTCTGGTAAACGTTCATTTTCACGGTGTTGCCGAATCCGAGGACAACATCGAAGTTGTTGCCGGCGACCATTCGTCGGTGCCGCAGAGCGAAATCCACTATTCTCACGGAAGGCGGCACCCATCGGGGGAGTCTTGGTATGGCGTGGAAATGGGCTTGCTCGGGTTCTCCGTCCCAGGAGTGACCGAAAAGGTGCACTTCCCAGCCTTCCGACACGAGGGTACGGGCCAGGTCCACAGCGTAGGACTCTGCACCGCCGCCGTGAGGACTGAAATTCTCTATGGCCAGAGCGATGTTCACTGCTCGATCACTACCTTGGTTGTTACTGAATGGGAATGGCTGAAGGAGTGACTCATCTCATTGCCGATCGGAGCGTTTCTCTTGCTTCTTGCCCTTGGCCAGCCCTTTCTCCCAGGCCTTAGCGTGTTTGAGAAAGACGTAGAAAGAGCTGTTCACGGCAATAATGAGGCCCGGAATTCCATCAAGAAGGCCTCCCTTCCAGACGGCACATTCGAGGAATTTACCGAAAGCATGAAGCAATCCGAAGAGAAGATATCCCCGTGAGCCCGAGCCCTTGTGATCGTCGGCGGTCAACGTGGAGAAGCGATTAATGGTCTTCACCTGGTCGGCGATATCGCGGTACACGTAGTGGAGCAGAGGATGGCGGAGCCGCTCCACGTTGCCTTCCACCTCCAGCCTCTCATGAAGGCCGTCCCCGACCCAACGGGCGCATCCTCTTCTGACCAGGCGAATCTTTCTGTCCGGAAACCACCCTCCGTGACGTATCCACCTGTTGAGATACCTGCTCAGTCTGGGAATCGAGAAACCATTCACCTCAGGGCCGGCGTTTCTTATGGCAACGAGGATTTCGGTGGCGGATTTCTCCGACAGGGCCTCATCCCCGTCCAGGCTCAGTATCCACTCACCTCCGGCCATCTCCATGGCGAATTGCTTCTGCTTCGCATATCCCATCCACTCGTGGTGAATGACCCGCGCCCCCTTGCTCCTGCAGATTTCGACAGTTTCGTCCGTGCTGCCCGAATCCACGACGATAATCTCATCGGCGACTTCCGCGCTCCGCAGCATTCTACCTATGCGGTCGGCCTCGTTTCGAGTGATGACCGCCAGACTGAGTAACGGCTCTTCGTTTGGGGGACCGGCGACTTTACTCATAGGGATGAATCATAGGGGCGAGGGCCAACCGTGTCAAACCATTCTCCGGCTGTTGAGGTCCCGGGATTGCGGTTCGCACGATGGGCGGACGTACAAGTTAACATAATATATCTTATCGGACATTACGGCAACCAACGGCATTAACCTGTCCACGCACTCACGGGGTTCACCTGGACCTCAATTCCAATTACACGGATCATATCCGCTATGCCTTCAGCCTCATCACGGGACGCCACTGCCACCACGCAGGAACCGCAGTGATCGACTTCCCAGGCCACGGCGAAGGCTTGCTCCTCGTCGAGGCCGAGAGCGACCATGGTTATCTCCATAACCTCTTGGTACGTATTGTAATCGTTGTCGATGATTCGAACCTCGTGGAGAGGCCCGGAGGCTTCCGGCGGCTCATCGGTCTGTTGTTCGTCGCCGGCGAATCGAACCGGTGCAAAGCGCTTGCTCGTGTAGAGATTCAGTGGCATGCCGCATGCGTCGGGGTCGCCGCCATGGGCTGCCGCAATCCCATCAGTTCCCCGAATCATCTCTCCGTCCGTCAATCTTCTTCACTTTCGAGACGCAAACCCCGCGCTTTATCGCGGACGTACCATCGCCCGTCCTTTCCTCTCAATCGTATGGACGGTGTGGATCTATCTTAAAGTGTCCGTATTGGCGCCGTTTTCCGATCGATCACGGATTGCCGTCGGGGAAAACCTCAACGGCTTTCGCCAAGTCGGAGACACTGAATATGAAGAGCGCCGCATCGCTGTCGGAAAAGCCCGAACCATACGTGTAGGCAATATTTATCCCGGCATCGCCGAATTTCTTGGACACTTTGTTGAGTATTCCCGGCTGGTTGTCCAACACCAGGCCGATCACTTCGTGAACTTTCACCTGGTAGCCGCCTTTTCCGAGAGCTTCAACTGCTAAAGCAGGATTGTCCGTAATGAGTCGGATCATGGAGTATTTCGCAGACTCCTTGAGGATGGCCTCGTAATAATCACGCGGAGCCACTCTTCGGCCGGTTTGCCCTCGCACCTCGTACAGCGCCAAAAGGTATTCGTTGGCGTCCTGGATGCTCATGGCTTCAATGTTGACGTGTGCCTCCGTAAGGATAGCGGTGAACTTGGCCAGTTCCCCGGGAGCATCGGCGAGCATGACCTCAAGCTGTCTTCTGATGGGCATTGGTGTCTCCAGGCGTTTTTTTTGCGCTTGACGGTATTATGCCTCACTTCTGCTTTCAAAGGAACTCCTTTGAGGATATAATCGCCAGCGCAGTGGATTTCCTTAAGCGGCCCCGGGAAGATGCCGTTCAGATCTTAACGAGCACACTCGGACCAATCACAGCGCGGTCATCGGGCCCTGGGAGGTCCAGGTTGCAGGCACCTAGTTACCAACAACTCTATTTGAGCAGTCTCCTCTCGACGAGGGTCGTTGCAGGACCCAACGAGAACGTGGTCGGAGTAACCTCCGATTTTCTGCTCGATTTGGACAGACCCGAGCCTGAGGTCGTCACGCTGATCTACCGTCGGCGGTGGTCTAGAGAGCGTTGGTCTGTTCCGTGGAGCTCCGTTGCATCCGTGCTTCCCTCCCGAGTCGTGCTGAAACCCGATGCTCCTGCCCCTGATCTTTTTCCAGGACGCCCGGACGAATCGTCCAGGGTCTTGTTGCGTGAATTCCTGCTGGACAAACAGATTGTCGACGTTCACGGAGCCAAAGTTGAGCGTGTCAACGACCTCCAGTTTTTGAGAACGGACGGCAGGCTGTTGCTGGTTCAGGTGGATGTGGGGCTTCGGGGTTTGCTGCGACGCCTGGGGTTTGAAAACGCCGTGGTGCGGTTCAGCAAGTGGTTCTTCGATTATGAGCCCAAGGAATCCTTCATTGCCTGGCACTACGTACAGCCCCTGGCCGATCCGGACCGTCTGAGACTTCAGATCCCGCAAAGCCGCCTCTCCGATCTCCATCCTGCGGATCTCGCCGACATCATTGAAGATATGGATGTGCACGAGCGGGCCGCACTTGTGGAATCCTTGAACGAGGAAATCCTGGCCGACGTCTTTGAGGAGATGGATCCCAAGGTCCAGGTTTCCATCATGAGAGGCCTGGAGTTTGAGAAGGCCGCCGACATTATTGAAGAAATGTCCCCTGACGACGCTGCCGACCTGATCGCAGATTTGCCCAAGGACACGGTGGACGGCATCTTTCAGGAGCTGGACGACGAATACGAAGAAAAGGTCAAAGGCCTGCTGGTCCACGATGAGGATGAGGCCGGCGGCCTTATGACGACCCAGTTTATGGCTCTTGGAGCCGATAAGACCATCGTGGACGCATTGGCCCACATACGGCAAAATGCCGGCGACGTGGACGTGATCTACTACATCTATGTGGTGGATGAGCACGGAAAGCTTCTGGGAGTGACCAACTTGCGGGAACTGCTCTCCAATGAGATTTTCACTCCGCTCAACAGGATCATGACCACTCGGGTAATTACTGCCAAGCTCGACGAGGAGGCGGAAGACCTCGCCGACGTGTTCGGAAAATACGGATTCAGGGCCATCCCTGTAGTTGACGACGAGCAGCACATCAAGGGAGTTATCAGGTTCAAAGCCCTACTCGAGATCCTCGCTCCTCACCTGGGAAGGTAAAGAGGATAGGTCTTTTTCGAGTTCACCGAGGACCCGGGAATCCGGAAGCTTTCTCTTCTTCCCCGGACGAGTCGGTCGGTAATGTGTAGCTCTTACCGGAGAATCGAAGGTGAGTACAGAAAAAACAGCCTCACGCCCCAATACATCAGGAGGACGTCTCAAGCTTCGTCTGATAGGCCTCTGGGGTGTTCTCGTGCTCTTGGGGCCGGGAATCATCACGTCCAACGTTGACAACGACGCCGGCGGAATAACCACCTACTCCCTTGCCGGGGCAAACTTCGGCCTCAGCATGCTCTGGTCCCTTATTCCCATAACGTTCGTTCTCGTGATCATCCAGGAGATGGGAGCCCGAATGGGCGTGGTCTCCGGTAAGGGTCTGTCGGATCTGATCCGCGAGCGCTTCGGCGTCAAGGTGACCTTCTATGTCATGATTGTTCTCATTGTCACCAATTTGGGCAACACCCTCGCCGAGTTTGCCGGAATAGCCGCTTCCTTGGAAATATTCGGAATACCCAGGTATTTTTCCATACCTCTCAGCATCTTTTTCCTCATGTGGCTCGCGGTCAAGGGCACGTACAGTCGGGTGGAAAAAGTCTTCCTCGTAGCCTGCATCTTCTATGTCGCCTATGTGGTAGCCGGCTTTCTCGTTCATCCCGATTGGGTTGCCGTGGTAAAGGCGGTCGGTACTCCCACCATAAAGATGGAAACCCCTTTCATCATAATGCTCGTGGGTTTGGTAGGGACCACCATAGCTCCCTGGATGCAGTTTTACCTTCAGTCTTCGGTGGTGGACAAAGGCCTGAGTGCCAAAGATCTCAATGTGGTCCGGTGGGACGTGATCATCGGGTCCATCGGCGTGAGCATCGTGGCCTTTTTCATCATTCTGACGTGTGCGGCAACGCTTCACAAGGAGGGGATCAGGATCGAGGAAGCGGCTGAAGCAGCTCGAGCGCTCCGTCCGCTCGCGGGAGACTACTCCACGTGGCTCTTTGCATTCGGCCTGTTCAACGCGTCCATGTTCGCTGCGGCTATTCTGCCGCTCTCCACGGCCTATACCGTATGCGAGGCGTTCGGGTGGGAATCGAGCCTCGACAAGAAGTTCTCTGAAGCTCCACAGTTCTACGGACTTTACTGTTTCACCATCTTCTTCTCCGGGCTCATCATCCTTGCCCCTCGACTGCCGCTGATCTCCATAATGTTCGTCTCCCAGGTTCTCAACGGAATCGTGCTGCCCGCGATCCTGATCATCATGTTATTCCTGATCAACGACAGCTCGGTCATGAGGGAGCATACCAACGGACCGGTGATGAATCTCATCTGCTGGGCCGCGGTGATTCTGCTCATCGGATTGAGTGTGATAGCCCTGGTCCTTTCGTTCACTGAGTCGGTGGCTATGTGAAACCGCGTGCTCCTGCCGCGAAGCGCTACTCGAGGAGTGACGAGACCAGAGAGCTGATTTTGCCGTCCAAATCCTCTCTAACGACTCCGAGGGCCTCAATGCGCTTCGTCACCCTATCGGACCCCGCAGTCATCAGATCCGCTTTGAGGTCATACAAACTACCCGATTCGGTTACCCGGACCCGTATAAGGAGACCGCCGTCCGCATCGCTGCGTCCCGGGCGAATGAAAGCCGATGTCCCGGCCGTCGTTGTAGAGGGTTTCTCTTCGGGTAGCTTCCCGCGGCTTTCTTCACTCAAGAACGTGTAACGGCTTTCCATTTCTCGAGGCGGCATGAATCGGACGCCGGGAATCGCCCTCCCCTGCGGGTCCACGATCGACACGGTCACGCGTACGCGCGGCTTGCTCGGCGCTTCTTGGCCGTCGGGAACAGACGCAGAGAGTACCCGGTCTTGGCGAGGCACATTGACATTGGGGAGCGGCCGAGCCGCGGCTTCCACCTTCCCCTCCACCGGTTCGGCAGCCTCCTTGTCCCCCGGTGCAGACGGTAGAGCGGAGCTCGGAACGGCCTTTCCCGGTTTAGTGCGCCCCTGTTGATCCTTTTCGAGATTCTCCTCTCTCGCCGGCGATTTCCTCGCCCTCTCGGTCATGTGCGTTTTGGGTTCCGGGGCCGCAGACAATGCGTCGCGCGATGCACCCCCCACTCGTTCCTGCAATCGGTCCGTTGATTCGTCGCCAACCCTACCCTTGGCCGAAGGGACTGAGGATGAGGGGAGTGGAGCTGGAGGTGCGACAAAGCTCCTGACGGGAGTTGCCGCCTGGTGAGGAGCGGTTTTCTTCGCGCCCTCCGCCTCCGGCGAGGGAGCGACCGACCCCATGTAGGGGATTTCGACCTTCCGTTTCCTCTTTCCCTCCGCGGGTACTACCCTTCCCTCCATATGTTGAAGGCTCCCCAGCGTCTCACTCTGCTGTGCAGGGTGTGGAACGCTCTTGAACGTCCTCCACATGGGGATCACCAGCACGGCAACAAGGAGTAGTGCAGCAGCAGTTCCCATCGCCAGGATGGGCCTCCGAAAAAGATCGGTAAGCCATTGGCCCAACGCGGCCGGCAGGCCGGCCCATGTTCGCCGGTGTGAGGATTCCGTGGGGTAAAAGCGATCGAGCTCTGCGGCAAGGTACGCCGGCAGGGTCGCCTCCGAGCGGAATGCCTCCTTCTCTTGGGAAAGGTTCTCCCGGAGCATCTCCGCTTCTTCCCTGCAATCAGCACACGTTTCCAGATGTCCTGCAATCAGCCCGTCCCGGTCCTCGCCCACGGCCACAAGTCTGTACAGCTCCTCCTCATCCGGATGAAACACCTCCGGATGGGAAGACAACAGGGAACCCATCCTGCCCATGAGCTCCAGCTCCTTTGAGCAGAAGGAGCAGCCTTTGAGGTGCTCCTCAACTTCCCTTCGTACGGATCGCTCCAGACCTCCCTCCAAGTATGCCAGAAGGAGCTCCGGATCGAGACCTCCAGGACATTTTTCCCGGGGTTCGGTCATGTGGCCGCCTCCTGTATGGAGACCGACGAATATTGCTTAGAGAGGCCCGACAGGCATCTCTGAGCCTTGACCCGAAGGCTCGCCTCCTTTTCGCCCAAGACCGCCGAGATCTCCTTGTAGGAGAGTCCCCGATCGTACCTGAGCCCCAGCAGCTTGCGGCAACTCTCGGACAGTGCAGCAAGGGCTTTTCGCAGCATGCGGGTCTCCTGGGCCTTCATAAGCGCGCTCTCCTGATCGTCTTCCGGTGAGGCCACGGATATGTAGCCTCCTTCATCCCCGCCGTCGTGCGCGTCCAAAGGACGGGGCTCTTTGGAGAAGCCCCCCCGCTTCTGCGCGGAAAACTGTCTGAAACGACTGATTCTGACGCGCCGCGCTATTTCAAGTATGTACACCTCAAGCGGCCGCGCAGGGTCATAACGCTGTAGTGCCTTGACAAGATTAAGAAAAACCTCTTGAACCACATCCTCGACCTCGTGCGGCGCGCCGGGATTGCCTCGGCCCACCGAGGCCGTGATCAACCCGACGTACCTCCCGTGGAGCTCCGCCCACGCTTGCCTCTCCCCGCGGTTGCAACGTTCCACGAGATCCCGGGTTTCTCTCCGGGCAAGGGTATGATCCAAATTGCTACCTCTCACAATCGCGCCGGGAGGAGCGGACTTCTCGCAACCCGGCCGAGCAGCTCATCCAGCGATTCGGGATAAGAAGCCGGCCCGGCGCTCTCGTGCTTTCGTGTGCCGTCCACAGTGTCGGAACGGGTGGTTTCCCCTTATCCGACTTCACGCGCATACCGGCGGTCTCGGCCGAAACATGGTATCCGGCCGGGGACAGGCTTTATAGAATCATTGTAAGGCCCTTCCCTTCCGGATTCAAACGGAAAGGCCGGTTTCGCCGTCTCGATCCGCTACTTAGGCTTTCGCAAATCGGCCGGATGCGTAACAGAGACGAAAGGACGCAGGAAAAAGCTGTGCAAAAAATTTTCGTTCACTCGGCAAGAGGGCCTGTTGGACACGGATCGCCAGGGGCGGTGGAGAAGTCAGGATGTGCATTTTATTTCAGCAAGTTAGAGTGACAGGATGGCAGTGGAGGGGGAGAGATCTGAGGCCTCAGTCGCGGTAAATTTTACATATATTGTCTATATTTATTATGTTAAATCAGAATGTTAATTTGATTTCTTAAAGTATTTTCTTGACTTTCAACGGGGATTCTCCTATATTCCCCAACTGTGAGCACGCAATACGGCGAAAGCCGCTGCGTCTCATTTTTGACCTCGGTCCGGGATGGACACCCTCCCTCCCCCATAACCCCCCCATCCAGGGCAGTGAGGTCATTTGAATAATAGGGCTTATTTATTGGCCCAAATCTTTTGCTCCAGTCCGACGGCGGTCGATCCAACGGCCGCTGTCGGCGCGTCCGGGCCCGGCAATACCAACTCTCATAGCTGAGAAGCTACAACGAAAGATAAAAATCTTGGGGAGTGCCGCCCGTGGCTGCCCCTCGGGTGAATCAGAGGCTTCTATAAGATGCGTTGTTCCTTCTTCATTATGGAGGACGAGACTCTTCTCTCTCTCCAAACCTCCCCGTACGTGGGCTCACTCCGTGGAGAGCTCTTAACCGAGATTCTTATATGATTTCGCAATCAAGAATGTGACTTCACTGTGCAGACGGCTTGTCTCTGCAGCAAAGTCAGGTAGCGCCGTTCGTAGCGGAAGAGACATGTTGTCCATGGTATCGGTTTGATCGCGAAATGATATAATGGGTGTTCTCGCTCTCCGTGCTTGTCACGTCTTCAGGCTCCGTGATAGATTGGTTTCGGGTGAGGGTCGGGCGGCATCGGTCCGGGTCATCACTTTCGGAGCCGCAAACAGATTCAGGGGCCGCACATGGGAGAGACTCTGGGCAGATTGGCATTAGGCATATTTGTCATAGCAAGCATATTCTTCCTCCGCTGGATGGGCATCACCTGAGGGTAGCGTGGTCCGGTAGTACGTGTGGAGGAAGGGTGCGAGACGAACCGGAAAGACCTCACGGGGCAGATCTCACGGTCCGAAGACGGAAATGAGGTCCTTTAACCCGTTCTGGACTTGGGAAACTCCTTGTTCGAATATGGAGACGAGAGTCAATGGTTCATCGTCTTGCGTGCCCGGATAATCTCCTTCGATGACGACCTCAACAGGTCTTTTGAGCCAGTGGTAGCATCCTCTTTCGTTCTTCCGCAGTGCTCCTATTCCCACCAAACGAATCAGCTCCTTTTTCAGTCTGCACGGGTCGGGAACCCTGATACAGCCGTTTGAGACTGCCCCGTAGCGGATGACCCGAGCGTCTTTGGGGAGGTTGGGGAGCGCGGACGCGTCGAATCCGTGTATGCCCAATTCTCGGTATCTTCTGCAATGACCTGTTCTGTCACATTTGAGGATAGGTGCGAAAAAGCCTTTGTACAAGAAGGGAATCTGTTGGGAGTCCACGGTGAAGAAGACGACGTCGGGGTAACAGTACAGGTGATTAATGATGAATCGGCCTGCCGGTGTCGGCGTGTTGAAGTCACCCAATCCCACGTGGGTCCGGTACACGGCGTCTTCTCGGCCGTCTCTAGCGATACCCTCCAACGTCAATATGAAATTAGCCCTGTCGATGGTTATCCTGGCCCCTATGAATCCGCCTTCCCGTTGAGACGACCGGTTATCCTCGGCAAATTCACGCCAATCCTTGTACAAGCGGGGCAAACAGGGATCGTCGGGAGGGCATAGCGGGGCTTCCTCTGCAGGAGGAGCCCAGTAGTCGACCCGAGATGCCGGGTCGGGCTCCGGCGCCTTGGCAGCCTGGGGGGCGGCGGATTCAACCCCGGATTGCAGGGTCTTGCCGGCCGGATCGGTTGTTCGGGTGGCTCCCGTATCCTGCGCGTCCAGCCGGACGGCCGCGAGAGACACCAAAACAATGAATATTGCCGCACAAGCGCGGATAGTCACGTGAAGATCGCTCCCTGTAAGACGTTTGATCTTCTTCAGTTTACACGAAAAGGTCAATAAATGTCAATTGCTACAACCGATGGCTCAGGTGATGCTTGGCTTTCTGGCGGTCCCGGGACGTTGCTCATGCAGGCCGGGGCCGGCACCGTTGAGCACGGGGCACCCCATTGCACAACTCAATCGTTCCGATTCTCGTCGACAGCACCCGGAGAAAAGTCGAATCGCCTGACGACCCGGTATTCGGCACCCGTCGGCTTCAGAATGCTTTGGAAGAGTGCCGCGTGATCTACGGTAAAGGACGGGCCCACAGAGTCCATGCGATGTCTGACCGCCTCCGCCAGGTCCCTCTTTCCGGCATCGGATCGAACCCGTCCGAGCGTGAGATGCGGATTGAAGGATCTCTTTTCGCGAGGGAACCCCAAAGGCTCCACAGCGGACTCCACACTCGCGGCGAGAGGTCCCAGACTTCCCGACCGGTCCTCCAGGCCTGCCCAGATCACACGCGGGCGCCCCAGATTGGGGAACGCGCCGAGGCCTCCAGCCCGAAGGCCAAACGATTGCTCCCGGGAGAAGACTGGCGCCGCTGCCGCTTCAAGCGCCGGAACCAGTTCGAGTCGAACCGTCCCCAGGAACTTCAACGTCAAATGGATGCTCTCCGGCCTGACCCATTTCACGTCTCCTCTCGCACGCTTGAGCTCGTCGGACAGCGTTGAGAGGTACTCCTTGACCGCTTCCGGGAGCTCCACTGCAATAAAAGCCCTGATTTCTCCTGCTCTGGTTTCCATTCCCTCTTCCCGTCCTCCCCTGATGAGCATCAAGGGCATCCGGCCCGCCCTCGGCAGCTCTCCTCGCTCTTGTCACAATGGGTTGCCGGTACCATATTTCGTCTTGGCCTCGGCGTAGTACTTCATCGCGTCCGGCAGGAATTCCTTCAGTTTGCGAATACGATCTTCGTCCGCGGGGTGGGTTGACAGCCATACAGGTATGGGAGGCTTCTTGATCTTGGACATGCGTTCCCACAATTTGACGGCTTCGGAAGGGTCGTATCCCGCTTTAGCCATGTAAATGAGCCCTATGCGGTCAGCCTCGAATTCGTGAATGCGGCTGTAAGGGAGGATCACCCCCAGAGTACCGCCCATTCCCAAGGCGCTGAGGAGCAGACGAGATTTGGAGTCCAGGGTCCCGTCTTTCTTGTCCTTCAGCAATTCCCCCCCCATGGCAAGTGCCCCCTTCAGGGCCATTTGCTGACTCAACCGCTCCCCGCCGTGTCGGGCCACGGCGTGGGCCACCTCGTGTGCGATTATGGCGGCCAGCCCCGCCTCGTTTCGAGCGTACGGCACGATACCGGAATAGACTACTATTCGGCCGCCCGGTAGGCAGAAGGCATTGGGCACGTCCTTGTCAACCACCAGTTCCTTCCATGTAAAACCGGGCTTGTCGATCTCTTCCGCGGCTTTGCTCACTCTATCCGCAACCCGATGGACTATTCCCACAAGCCGGTTATCGGAGCTTGCGCTCTCCTTGCTGGAGACCTCCTGAAAGGCCTTGACGGCAAGTGAATCCAATTGACGGTCCGACACCATGTTGAACTGACGTCGCCCTGTGTGGGGCACGCTGGCACAGGCCGCAAGACCGACTACGAAGGTCAATACGACGAGCAGGACACTGAAATTCCGCAAAGAGAATGACGACCTCCGTCCGTCTGGTAAAGCTTGATTAATCAAGTAGTTCATGATATTGTGATTCCAGATGCTTGAGATAGAAGCGCGCTCCCGGAGGTGTACTGTGAAGTGTGACAAATGCGGATATATGAGTTTCGACTACAATCTCACTTGCCCGGCCTGCAACAAAGATCTTGGGGTCACACGGAGCAAGCTGGGCGTCAACTTCGTGCCCCCGGAAATAGACTTCGACGAGCTCTTCACCGGTGGCTCGGGAATGTACAAGACCGCAGCCGCTGCGAACAAGGAATCTGAAGCAGAGCTCGACTTGGAGTCGGTGGGTGATGAATTCGAGTTTACCCTCGACGACTGACCCCAAGCTGCGAAACGTTCGGCCCAGGGGGCCGGAGCCCTGCCGATCATCCTCGAGGTGTGGGGCTCGCCGGCCCGGACCGAACCCGGCCGGCATTTCGGTTGAGAGACAACGGATCCCCTGCCCTAGTCTTCCGCGTGCTCCAAGGGCCATTGGCCTCTTTCCTTGAGTACCTCTCTGAGTACTTTCAGCGCCTGATTGACCACGGGCATACCGCCGTAGATTCCCGACTGAAAAATTACTTCAGCCACGTCTTGGGGGGGACATCCCACGTTGAGAGCTCCGTAGATGTGTAGCTTGAGCTCCTCGGTTCTCTCCAGGACGGTCAAGGCGGCAACGGTAGCCAATTGTCGTGTAGTGTGAGGTATGCGCTCTCGTGCGTACATCTGGCCGGTAATGAATTTGGACAAATCCTTGGCAAGGTCTTTATCGAAGGATCTCCACAAATCGAAGGGCCGTTCATCCGGATACCCTTCGAAGTACGTTTTGGCGATTCGAGCGGTTTTGGCTTTGAGATCTTCCTGCATGCTCACCTCACGGTAATTTCCTGACTTTCTTCAGGCAACGATTTTATCACGAGGCAAGGAGCCGTGTCAGCCACCCAGTTTCAATGCACCCTGCCGAACGGTACATTTTCGGCGGCAGCCACGCCGGCCGGTGCTATTCCTGCACGCGGGAGCGCGTCAGTCGGCGACTACCCGTAAACCGTCGCGAGCCACTATTATCGGAGTGGGAATCCCATGATCGAAACCGATGCGGTCCACGACGGCCTGCCACTCGGACTGACATCGGGGCACCGGATATGGGACCTGGGAATGCGGGTCCGCTAATGGTGCGGCCGCGTCGTACTTCTTGAGGAAATCGTTGCAAGGGTCGCCCGGCACTTTGTCGGCGTCCGAAATGTGCACCAGGTAGGCGGCCTTCTTCGGCTTCCAACGTTTGATGTAATCCAGAGCGTTTTGGAAGCTCATGTGGTACGGTCGATTCTCGACGGGCTCGTTGAGCCAGTGGACTTGTATGACAAGCACATCGGGTTCGAAGAGGAGGTCCGGCTCTGCTTCCAGACTCATGAAATCGGAGGTGTACACGAGCCTGAAAGGCGACTCCGGCTCCGTCGTCTCCATCACGTAGCCAACCGAACCCTTTGCAAATGGCCCGTGAAACGTCTTGAACGGAGTTATCCTCATTTTGGGGCCGTTCAAGGCGGCACCCGGAACGGCCGGCCGCTTTTCCACAAGTGAGCCGAGGAGATATCCGAACCGTATCTCCATCTCCTGCCACGATTGCTCGGTGGCGTAGACCGGAATAGGCTGCCAGGCGGCTTTCGGCACCGAGCGCCTGAAAGCCAGGAGATCGTCCATGCCCAGATAATGGTCTCCGTGCTCGTGGGTGACGAGAATCAGATCCGGGCGCTCCAGTTGATTACGCCTCATCTGCACGCGCAAGTCGGGACCGCAATCCACAAGGACCGTTTCCTCCCGACTCCTCACGACAAAAGAGGTCCTCGTCCGTTCCTCCCCCAGTTCGGTCATTCTGGTGCAAATTGCGCAACGGCACGAATGTTCAGGCAGACTCCACGCACTCCCGGTCCCGAGGAATTGAATTTCCATGATATTACCCTTTCGTCATGATTGCGTCCCCGGCAGGATAGTCGGCCTGCGGCGAGGGTTCCGCCTCAATCATTACCTCGGGCCGTCCCCGTCGGCAAGTGGGATATCATGGTTCTTACGCCCGGGCATCTCTCGTGCGGCTTCACCGAGAAACAGACGCTCCTCGCCGTCGGGCGGCTGCGCTCGGCAACTACCGCAAAGCCGATGAGGGGGAGTGAAAAGGAGGTGTCCGGCCTTCTGTAAGTACGGTTCGAGGTCTCGCCGGAAATTTCCTGGGCCGGGTCGGGGGGATTGAGCTCCGATCGTCTCGTACCGTCACTTGCCGCGATAGACGATCAAACCGTGGGTGAGATCGTAGGGGGATAGTGCCACAGTAACACGATCGCCGAGCAGCACTTTGATTCTGAATCGGGACATTCTTCCGGACAGTTTGGTACGTATGCTTCGGCCGTCGTCCGTTTCAACCTGGTACATTCCACCTGAGTGGACCTTCACCACGGTTCCTTCTACCTTGACGTTGTCGTCTCTGCTCACGTGTGTTTATTCTCCTTCTCTTGTTCGGGCACGTGCCTCATTTTTCGGGAGGTATTGTCCGACAGTGCGCCGCGCGGGTAGCGCCCCTCTCCCCTATCCAGAGTGAAATATCGTCATATTGCGTTCTTTTGTCAAACGAATCTTCCCAAGGTGCTGCGCACCCGCTCCAAATCCTCCACGGTGTCCACCTCAATGGAGTCCTTGTCGGTGAGCACTACCTTAATGCGAAAACCATGTTCCAGAGCGCGAAGCTGTTCCAATCGTTCCGTGCGCTCCAGTATTCCGTGGGGCAACTCAACGAATCGTTGGAGAAAATCATTCCGGTACGCATAGATGCCGTGGTGCTTGTAGTACACGGGGTCCATCTCGGCATCCCGGTAAAAGGGGATCGTCGCTCTGGAAAAATAGAGCGCGAATCCCTCACGGTCCAGCACCGTCTTGACGGCATTGGGGTGGGTGATCTCCTCGTCCCGCACGATGCGGTAAATGAGTGTGCTCATGGGAATCGACGGATCCCGGAGGAGAGGCTCCACGACCTCTTCCACCATGACGGGGTCAAAAAGCGGTTGGTCGCCTTGTATGTTGACTGCTATATCTCCCTTTCTGAGCCCGATCTCCCGTGCCGCCTGCGCAATACGGTCGGTACCGGACTGGTGATCCGTGGACGTCATAAGTGCCTTGCCGCCCAGACTGACCACCGTTTCGGCAATCTCCTCGGAGTCGGTTGCCACATAGACGTCGTCCAGGGTCGGTGACATCCTTGCACGGTCGAGGACGTGCATGATCATCGGCTTTCCCAGAATGTCGGCAAGCGGTTTACCGGGAAAGCGGGTCGATTCCGCTCGAGCAGGAATAAATCCGACGATGTCGATCACGTCCCGCTCGCCGGGTGGACGCTGGTTCTTCACTCCTGCCCCTCGAATACGGCTCTCATGGCCTCATGAATTCAAACACCGGGAAACTACATGCCCGGTGTAGACGATCCCCTGGATTGCGCCGGTCTCGAATTGGGGCGAGCCGTGCCCTGTCAGTGCTCCGACTCCTCCCGACCACCGGTCTGATGGCCTCTAGAGGAACTCCTCCGCTGACGCCTGGAGATCCATCACGATTTTCTGTATCCTGTCTTCATCCATCTGCAGTGAAACCGGGATGGTTACAAGCCTCTCCAAAATGGCCGTGCTTGCAGGGAGCATGCCTTTGGAATAGGTAATTTCCCGACCGTAAAGCGGGCCACCAAAAGGATGCGGCCCCGGCCACGGTGTCTTCTTCCCAATGAGATGCTCCCAATTGGGGAGAAAATGCCAGAAGTTGTTCGCGAAGTAGATGGCACTCACGTCTTTTTCCGTGATGCTTTTGTGAAACGCCACGGCCTTTTCCGCGTTCGGGAGGAAGAAGCAAATATGGGAGAAACTGTCCTTGCCGTTCTCCGGCAGCGCCCTCATCGTGACTCCGTCGAAGCTTTCAAGAGCCTCCCGTATGAGGGTTTGATTCTCGTATTGGCGGGATATCATGTCGTCGAGCTTGCTCAACTGGGCCAACCCGATGGCTCCCTGCAGTTCGTTCATGCGGTAGTTGAAACCGAGGAAGTTTCTCCCCTCGAGGGCGCGGCCCACCTCCGGGTTGTGATCGTGGCCGTGATCCGCATATTCCGAGGCCCTCAGGTACAGGTCCCTGTCGTTACTGATGACCATGCCGCCTTCGCCCGTAGTGATGGTCTTGTAGAAATCGAAGGAGAACGTGCCCATATCCCCCCACGTCCCTAATTTCTTTCCTCCGACGGCTGCACCGAGGGCTTGGGCCGTGTCTTCGATCACCATGAGGCCATGCTTGCGTGCAATATCGATGATTTGCTGTATCCGGGCCGGCGATCCGAGCATGTGTACCGGGATGACGGCCTTGGTCTTGTCGGTGATCTTTTTCTCGAAATCCTCGGGATCCAAATTCAGCGTTTCATCGATCTCCGCCGGAACCGGAACCGCACCTGCTTCAATGATGGCTTCGAATGTGGCGACAAAGGTGAATCCCTGAGTGATCACCTCGTCCCCGGGACCGACCCCGAGTGAGGCAAGTGCAACCTTCAGAGCAGTCGAGCCGGATGTGACTGCATGGGCGTAAACCGCACCGGTGTATTGCGCAAATTTATCCTCGAATTCCTTTACCTTGTAAACTCCTTTGCGAGCTTTGGGGAATTCGTAGCGGAAGAGGATACCTGTGTCGAGGACCTCATTCACCTGTTCTTTTTCGGTTTCGCCGATCCATTCATATCCGGGCATATATTCCTCCTCCGAACACGTTCCGACTCATCTCCGCACTTCAGAGCGTCTTCCGGCCGTGCTCATCTCATTGTCATCCTTCGGCGTCAGGGAGCGAGGTCTCCGCAAAGCAGAGTGTCTCACCGCCGGCCTGCCTCGCCGAAGGCCCTCTCGTAAATAGTTCCGGCCTCAGTTTCCCCAAGAAACCTCGGGTTGTTTTCCACCGGACGGGTGACCTTCAACGCCGCCTCTATCAAGATGGGGATGTCCGCCGGGGGTACCCCTACGTGAGACAATGAGCTCGGTATTCCGATGTCGCTACAGAGACTTCCCACGGCTTCAACGGCCGCTACTGCGGACTCGGCGAGGGACGCACCGGACACCCGTTCGCCCATGCTCTCGGCGATAAGACTCATGGCACGTTCGGCAGCGGGTCTGTTGAACTCCATCACATGCGGGATCAGCATGGCGTTGGCCAGACCGTGAGGAATCCGGTAATTACCGCCCAGCGGATAGGCCAGGGCGTGAGCTGCTCCCACTCCGGCGTCGGCCAGGGCCATGCCGCCCAAAATGCTGCCCATCAACATGTTCTCTCGTGCCTGCAGGTCGTTGCCCTGAAAGACGGCACGTCTGAGATTGCCGCCTATCAATCGGACCGCTGAAAATGCCAGAGCTTCCGTAAACACCGTAGCCGCCCGTCCCGTCACGGACTCGATCGCATGGGTCAACGCATCCATCCCCGTTGCCGCGGTTACGTCCGGAGGTAGAGAGAGCGTGAGCTCGGGGTCCAGAAGCGCTGCGTCCGGAAACATGTAAGGGCTGTTGATGCCGCCCTTGGCCTTGGTCAGACGATTGGTGAAGACCGCCGTGAACGTCACCTCCGCACCGGTTCCCGCAGTGGTGGGCACCATGATCGTGGCCAAGCCCGGAACTTCGACTTTGTTCAGCCCCACGAAGTCTTCCGCTTTTCCGCCGACGGTTATCAGGATAGCGGCCGCTTTGGCCGAGTCCATTGCCGAACCGCCGCCCATACCGATGACGATGTCCGCCTCCATTTCGCGTCCTAGAGCCGCGGCTTCATCGGCATTGTCCAAATAGGGCTCGGGTTCCACCTTCAGGAAAACTTCACCGGAGAGGCCGAATCTCATAAGGCTGTTGCGTGCCTCTTCCAACATGCCGGGACTCTCCAATGCAGGGTCGGCCACGAGGAGAAAACGTTTGCCGCCCATCTCGCCGGCAAGCTCTCCGAGTCCTGAAATACCCCCGCATCCAAAAAGTACTCGCGTTCTCACGTGAAAGTTGCTCAATTCCTCTATCATTCGGACCTCGGCGGCAGAAGTAGCTCTTATTCGAGAGCCCCAAATGTATAACAGAAAACCCGATGTCGAGCAAGAATTACAATCCGGCGATACTATCCATTCGATTACGCTCGGCACAAAAAAAAGATCGGTCTCGACACATTCGCCCTTCCCGCACCACCCGAGCCTTCCGACCACCTGCCGACGGGGCCGATTGAACCGGTACCAACGCATGCCTACGACTCCAAAGTGACTACCCCACAATCAATCGTACACGGTGTTTTCGCCGAGTAGTCAGAGCCCTTTTGCTCCATCGGAATACCTTGACAGTCGGTCTTGGGGTTGCTATGTGGTACTACGATGGTGCCGGTTCCGCGTGGGGAGAGGTTCCGCACGGACAGAGCCGGAATTGATGTTACCGCCTACCCGAAAAGGGGGTGTGCGTTTCTTTGGAAGACACTCAGCCTGAGAGAGAAGGACTGCTGCTTCGATGGCTCAAGAGAAAAATGGGCCGGGAGCCCGGCCCCGCAGAGATTCAACAAGTCATAGATGAAAGTGAAGAGGCCGGCCTCATCGATCATGATGAAGGGGATATGATCGAGGGCATATTCGACCTCAAGCAGACCGTCGCTCGAGAAATAATGATTCCCCGTATCCATGTCGTGGCTGTCTCCGAAGACTGCACGATAGAGCAACTACTTAATACCATTATCGAATCAGGCCATTCCAGAATACCGGTATTCCATGAGAACATCGATCATATCGTAGGCGTCGTTAATGCCAAGGATCTCCTCCCGTTGTGGTTGGACGGTCAAGGAGATTTCGATCTGGCCGGCTTATCCAGGGAGCCGTTCTTCGTTCCGGAGACCAAGCGGATCAAGGATCTCCTCAACGAGCTACGGATGAAGAAATCTCATCTCGCCGTGATCGTTGACGAGTACGGCGGGACCGCGGGAATCGTCACCATTGAGGACATTATCGAGGAGATAATCGGGGAAATCCGTGACGAGCACGACACGGAAGAAGAGGTTTTTATCCCCCAGGAAGACGGTTCGGTGGCGGTGAATGCATTGGCGAACCTTGACGATTTCGAAGAACGTTTCGGGGTAACCGTTCCCAGAGGAGGATACGACACCATAGGAGGTTTCATCATCCATCTGTTGGGAAGAGTGCCTCTCAATGGTGAAGAGCTCTTTTACGAGGGACTCCGCATCCTTATTCAAGCCGGAGATCAGAAGCGCATCACCAGCCTTCTCGTTCTGACTACTGCGTCCGACACTCAAGACGACTCGTGCAAGACCATCGAACCCATCGCGTGACGGCTCGCCTGGGCGCGGCGGCAGGAGGGGGGGTGCTCCTGTCTCTGGCCTTTCCCCCTGCTGAGTTGAGCTTCATCGCCTGGGTTGCCTTTGTGCCTCTTTTCTGGGCGCTTCGGGGTGAGGTTCGCACCGCGTGGATTGCATTACTGGGAGCCGTGTTCGGAGCGACCTTCTTTCTCTTGGACGTCTCCTGGATCTATCGTACCCTCATCGTGCACGGCCATTTTTCAATTCCCGCCGCGGCCGCGGTTTTTCTCGGTATGGTTGTCACCCTTGCGCTCTTTCCCGCCGTATTCGGGCTACTTTTGCATGTCTTCGCCAAGAGGGGCATCGATGCGGCAATTGTCGCACCATTCCTCTGGGTTGGGCTCGAATTCGCACGGGCACATCTCTTCACGGGGTTTCCATGGGATCTGGTCGGCTATTCCCAGTGGCAACGGTCCACGATCGTTCAGATAGCAGAGCTGACCGGGGTGTATGGCATTTCTTTTCTTGTCCTGCTCGTAAACGCGTCTATCTGGATCGTCATCCGGACCGTTATCGATCGCGAGAGCTTCAAATGGAAGCTGCCGGTCATCTGTACCGCAAGCGTGCTTGCAGCCGTGTGGTACGGGCATAACCGATTGGCCGCGTTTCCTCCGTATAAGGCGGACAAAGGAAGCGTGGCCGTAGGGATGCTCCAGGGCAACATTCCTCAAGAGATCAAATGGGAGCGAGCTGCTCGCCGACTGACCTTTTCCACTTATGAAAACCTGGCCCAACAGGCCGTTAAGGAAGGCGCTCGTTTGCTGATCTGGCCTGAGACCAGCGTTCCGGTTCTTCTGGGAGGACCCGATCTTGAATGGAGGCAGGTCACCGAAATATCCCAAGCAGTGGGAGTGCCCATGCTGGTGGGGGCGCCCTCTCTCAAGATTGAGGGAGGAAAACAGCACTTCTATAACAGTGCGTTTCTTGTAGAGAGGGGCATGCTCCGCTACCGCTACGACAAGATACATCTTGTTCCCTTCGGCGAATACATGCCCCTCACCTGGCTCTTGCCGCTCGGTACCGGGCTGGCTGCTCGGGAAGAGGACTACTCGCCGGGGCATGAGATGACCGTCATGTCGGCAGAAGGATGCCCTCCGTTCAGCGTGCTTATATGCTATGAGGCAATCTTTCCGGAACTTGCCCGTACGGCGCTCAAGAATGGGGCGAAGCTCCTCGTAAACATTACCAACGACGGCTGGTTCGGCGAGACCGCAGCGCCGTACCAACATCTGGTCATGGCGGGTATGCGAAGTGTCGAGAACCGAATCTGGTTGGTTCGTGCGGCAAACACCGGCATCACAACCGCCTTCGATCCCGCGGGCAGAATGATGGGGAGCCTACCGTTGAGCAAGTCCGGGATACTGGTGGCGAGAATCCCCGCCGACCCTCGGGTGGGAACGTTTTACACGAGATTCGGCGATGTCTTTGCATGGTGCTGCCTGGGCATCTGTATAGTAGCGTTCGTGTCGGTTGCGGGGAGAGGATCCGGATCGTAGGAAATGCAGATGCATTTCGTTCCCTTCGACGACAAGCGGCTGAATTCCTCAGCCCCCATTCGTGAGAAGGCGGAGTTTCGCCGGACCGCACATATAATTTCCCGCAAGGATGATTTCCCCTGCCACGTCTTTTCGGATAGAGTCTTTTCCAACAGGTCAATCCGACTCGATCCCGCCGTGAGGAGGTAGCCGTGTCTCCCCAATCCCGAAAAACGCTGATTCGTATCGCGGCCGCTGCGATCTTCATCCTCATCCTGATTTGGTTCATGAAGGCCTTGGAATCGATCACCACCTTGGTCCTGGTGGCGTTCTTTTTGGCCTACATACTGGACCCTCTCGTGAATCGACTCTGCGATCTAGGACTGAGCAGGTCCGTCTCAGCCCTCCTGATACTCCTGCTGGGACTCTCGTTCTTCATAGGCCTGTTGCTGATCGTTGTTCCCGCCATCACCGGTGAGATTGCGACATTTTCCCGTAAGGCACCCGCATACCTGGCAGCGCTCGGCGACCTGTTGGTTCGGGCATTGGACCGTTTCGAGGTGAAGCTCCCTCAGGATTGGAGTGAGGTGACCCCGGTAATCATTGCCAAAGTGCGAGAACTGGTTCCCAAGTTGGCCGATCCGGCTGCTCGGATCGTTTCCACGGTCTTTTCGTCCGTCTTCAGGAGCACCCTCGGCATCCTCTCGGCCCTTCTCCACCTCGTGCTGATACCGGTACTCGCATTCTATCTCATAGTATCCTTTGAGCACGTCAGATCCGGCATCGTAGACCTCATCCCCGCATACGCTAGGGAAGCGGTCCTGGCAAAGCTCCGGGAAATCGATCTCGTATTGGCGGGATTCGTGAGGGGCCAGTTGACCATCGCCTGTATCCTCGGGGTGCTCTACAGTATAGGTTTTCTCATCGTCGGTATCGACCTTGCGGTGGTTCTCGGCATCCTATCGGGTCTGCTTTGGATCGTTCCTTACGTGGGAACTGCCTTCGGCCTGGTGATGGGAGTGCTCATGGCTTTGGCCAAGTTCGGGGACCTCGCCCACCCGTTCTACATTGTCCTGTCCATTGCGATCATACAAACCCTCGAAGGATACGTACTGACCCCGCGAATCGTGGGTGAGGCCATCGGGCTCAATCCGGTCCTTTACATTCTTGCGCTGCTTGCAGGAGCTCAGCTCTTCGGATTCGTCGGCATGCTGGTGGCCATTCCGGTCACCGCGGTGCTGAAGGTCCTCATGCATTCCGCACTGGAGGCGTACAAGAAATCGCCCCTCTATACGGATAAACCGGAAGAAAGCGTTACCGAATGAAGAGGAGAGATTCAGGCGATGGAGTCCGCTCCCGGCGTGGCCCCCGTCCACGGCGGACCGATGAAGGAAAAGAAAGGGAGGCGACGGTCCCCGAAGAACAGGAGTTGTCGCCCACCCGGGAATCGACTTTGTCTGAGAAATCCTTTGGAGTGCTCTCCGTGGTAGCAACACCCATAGGAAATCTCAGGGACATCACCGTACGCGCTCTGGATGTCCTGAAGGCGGCAGACCTCATCGCCTGCGAAGACACCCGGACAAGTAGAATTCTCCTCCGGAGGTGGGGTATCGTCGGCGAGCTCATGAGCATCCATCGGTTCAGCGAGAGCCGCAAAACACAGGCGATTCTTGACCGTCTGGCAAGGGGAAGCAACGTCGCGCTCATCAGCGATGCGGGAGCTCCGGCCATTTCCGACCCGGGACATCGTCTGGTCAAGGCGGTACGAGAAGCCGGATTTCACGTCGTTGCCGTGCCCGGTCCTTCGTCCGTTACCGCAGCGCTTTCCGTCTCGGGGATGGACTGTTCCGCGTTCGTGTACCTCGGGTTTGCGCCGCGAAAACATTCCCAAAGGGTCGCTTTTCTGAGGGCGATCCTCCTCGAGAATCGTCCGTGCGTCTTTTTCGACACCCCCACGAGAATTGCGGCTACCATGGAAGCCGCGGCGGGCATTCTCGGCACACGTTCCGTGGTGTTGGCTCGCGAGCTGACCAAGATGCACGAGGAAGTTATTACGGGCACGGCGGAAGAGATCTGTGCCGAATTGAGCTCCCGGGATGCAGTGAAAGGGGAGATTGTCGTTGTTGTGGAGGGAGGGAAACAAACCGATCCGGAGATCGACACGGAGAGTGCGGTGAGATCGCTCCTGGAAGAAGGGCTGACCGGAAAACCCCTGGCCGATGAAGCGCGTCTCCGATTCGGCCTCTCCAAGCGCGAAGCGTACGAGAAGTTTTTGGAATTGAAGAGAGAGGACGAGGAAGAGGAATGATCGAGAACATGGAGATTACGGGAAACGTCTCGCCCCAAACCCTATGAGCCCCACCTGCACACCATTTAAAACCGACCCCGTTTGAGAAGCTCGAAAGCTCCTCCGATCAAACCACTCCGAACGGTATGTTTTTGGTCCTAATCCTACCAAAATGTCCGACATGCTGAGTGAGGAGGAACCCGGTGCCGCAGCGCCAAGCGCATCGGCAGTGCACTTGGAGTTGTCCGGCACATTCGGCACGGGGTTTGCTATGAAGAGGGTGAAGATAGTGCCAACCCCAGAATCTATTGCTCCTCTCTTCCACCGGCCCCGGGAATAACCTCCCCCGGGGCCACTCCTACCTCATTACCCCGTAGAGGAGCTCTCGCTCCGTCATTCTTGAGGAGGCTAATCCCAGCGCCGCTATAAATTCCGGACCCCGGCTTTCGCTCGGGGTGACGGCTTGGGATCATTCGAGATCATCCTGAAATGAATTGCCTTGCGGAACCGTATTGTGCGGAAACCTCTCCGGTCACGTGGGTCGACTGCTCTAGAGGTGACCCCCCGGACCGAGCGCAGCAACAGCGCCCCGAAGGGGCGCACTCTGAATAGCCGTAGGTTTCAACCTACGGGACAAACGCCTAAATTCACAAACGAAAACGACCCTAGAGAGGATGTCCAACATGCTTCTCTGTGAAAGATCGTTGGTGGACCCCTTCAGGGTCCCGACCTATTTTCTGATCATCGTTTCCGTCGGTAGAAACCGACGGCTAGTGCGCCTGCGAGCGTACTGAATCAGAGAGGTGAAAGTCCTCTCCAGGTCTACGCTACAACCTGTAACCGACTGTAACTGCGTCGCCGTGAGGCGGGGTGGAGAGCAACAGGAGGTGAACGACCAGTC
>JBGSJS010000073.1:0-21323 GCA_041741735.1 Desulfomonilaceae bacterium
TTGGCCACGACGGCAGACCTCGGCAAGAAATACCCTGCCGGACGCCGCACATCACTGGCTCGGGCCGTCACAAATAGCCTATCAAAGCCCAGACGAGCAAATAGACCCGAATTTGCCCACTACCATACGCGGAATGTGGGCTACAGGCTTGGATGGGCAAGGGGAACCGGCAAGTGCCATGATGACTCCATGCAATATGTTCAGGTCCTTTTCCTCGGCCGCGCCGGTCATAACCAAGCCGGCCGTCGGCTGAAGCAGCACCGAGCTCGGATTTTCCACGTTGACCCTCGGTTTCTTTTTGGAGCTATATTACAGTTACGGACGGCTCATTGCTCTCAACTCTGTCCTGCATATGCGGAACGTGAGCAGAGAGCAACCGGTCAATTACAGGGCAGAGACAGGCGGGTAGGGCCGGCGGTTCGAGGAGGGAGAAGAAATCGCCTCATGCACTTGCGCTCTTACTCTTTCTGACCACCGTTCTCTCCGTTTCAGGAATCGGAGGAGGCACCGGATCGCCGCAAATCTTCGTCACTGCGGCAAATTTTGACGGGCATGCTGCAAAGCACGTCCCGCACTTTATGCATTTCTCCTGATCGATTACATGGATCTGATTCTTGGCACCTATAATAGCGTCTGCAGGGCATCTCCTCAGGCACGTGGAACATGCCTGGCACTTGGTAGGTTCGATATAGTACGAGACCACTTCACGAAACAACCTGTCTATCTCGTCACGGGTGAAAAGCTGCGCGTATTCCTCCACGGTATTGAGCCGTGACGCCAGCTTGTCCTGCAGCACTATCTTGATGTACGGAACCAACTTTGTGACTTCAGCAATTTTGGATCTTGCCTCACTCAGGTCTATCCCCTCGCCGTCACCCAGCGGCCCCAGCCCGTTCACCTGCTTGACAAAACCGTTTACGCCCTCGACAAAGAGGTTGGACTCGCTACCGGACATGAATTCGATCTTCATCCTGTCCGGGCTCAGCCCTATGTGCTCCAACAACCTCTTGGCCAGGTTCACCATGCTTAAGGCATGGTAATTTCCGTGAGTGATATAGTTACACTCATTCAAGTGACATGCACCAAGGAACACCCCATCCGCTCCGTTGGCGAACGCACGGAATACATGTGCCAGATCGACCCGTCCGGAGCACATGACGCGGATAAGTCTCATCTCAGTTGTATATTGACTTCTGGAAACTCCAGCTAAGTCGGCTGCGCCGTAAGCTCACCAGTGGCATACAAACCCCAACACCCGGGGTTTGAATTTACGTGCCGCACTCATAGGTTCTCTCCTCCAACCCGGTAAACCCGGTTTTATTCATGCGTTCCTACACATCCCCAACCGCAGCATCCATCGGCTGTAGAGCCTCTTCCTCATGAAATGCCGCATCAACCTCGCTCATAAGCTCGTCATCGGTAAAGTGCTTCAGTTGAATGGCACCGGTCGGGCACTTCGCGTTGCAGAGACCGTCCCCTTTGCAGAGGACAGGATTGATAATCGCCTTCATCTGCTTCTTTGACTCGCGAAGCTCAAGGGCACCATACGCACAGGCCGAGACACAGGCCCCGCATCCCATACACTTGCTTTCATCCACCCGGCACACGGAGCCGGACGCCACCACGACGTCATGTGACAGCAGCGTCAACACGCGTCCTGCAGCACCATAACTCTGGTTAATCGTCTCTTGTATGAACTTGGGGTAATGAGCCAGCCCGCAGAGATACACGCCATCCGTGCCGAATTCCACAGGCCGCAGTTTGACATGGGCTTCCTTAAAGAACCCGTCAGGGCTCAACGTAACCTTGAACAAGCCGGCAACTTCCTTGGTCGCCTCGGCGGGAACTACTGCGGCAGCTAAGGCAATCATATCGGCATCCAAGACGAGCTTTTTGCCCAAAACAAAATCGGTGACGACAACTTTGAGAACAGGCCGTCCGTCCTCCGCCTCGCCGGCTTCCACCTCAGGCGGGTCCTGCGGCTCGAAACGGATGAACTTTATGTCTTTGTTTGAAGCCTCCCGGTAATAATCCTCGTTGAAGCCGTAGGTTCTCATATCCCGGAAGAGGACGTAAATGTCCATCTCGGGATTCAGCTCTTTGAGCTTCAATGCATTCTTGACGGACTCACTGCAGCATAACCGGCTGCAATAGTTTCTTTCCTCGTTCCTGCAGCCCACGCATTGAATCATCACGAGACTTTTGGCGCTCGTTATCTTTTCGTCCGCGGCGGAGATGAGCTCTTCCAGCTCAAGGTGCGTCACCACCCTGTCATCCTCTCCGTAGAGGTATTCGGAGGGCTTGTAGACTTCCGCACCTATGGCAAGAACTGCCGCACCGTGCTTGATCTCCGTGACTCCACGGTCCGACTTGACACCGGTCACGAAACTCCCGACGTAACCAGTCGCATCCGTGATCGTCGCGTCATGGTACACGTGTATCAAGCGATGCTGATATACCTTGGTTATGAGATCGCTCAGGTACTCCTGAACATCCAGCCCGTCCAGCGTGGAATGAATCTTTCGAGCCATTCCTCCAAGCTCCGAGCTCTTTTCCACCAGGTGCACCTCATGTCCCTGGTTGGCAATGGAGAGGGCGCAATTCATGCCGGCCACGCCTCCTCCGACCACCAGTGCGGCCTTGTTTACCGGTAGGTCAAATTCCTGCAACGGCTCCAAATGGCAAGCCCGGGCCACCGACATGCGGGTGATATCCTTGGCCTTCTGTGTTGCAGCTTCCTTTTCTTTGGAGTGAACCCAGGAGTTGTGCTCCCTGATATTGGCCATCTCGAAATAATATTGATTTATTCCTGCCTCCCTGACGGTGTCCCGAAACAACGGCTCAAGAGTCCTGGGGGAGCAGGCCGCGACCACCACGCGATTGAGGCCCTTTTCCTTCGTGATGTCGGTTATTTGTTTGGCTGAATTCGTAGCACAGGAAAAAAGCTGTTCCTGAGCATGGACGACATTGGGCAGCGTCTTGCAGTACTCGACCGTATCGGGAACATCGACGACTCTCCCGATATTGGCCCCACAATGACAAACAAAGACTCCTATCCTGGGCTCCTCCTCGGAGACGTCTTTTTCCTGCGGATAAATCCTGTCCTCGGCTAGATTGCCCCGCCTGTAGTCGAGAAGCTCGCCGATCTGCGAGCCGGCTCCGCTGGCGCTGAAGACCGATTCGGGGATATCAGTGGGGCCTTGAAAAGCCCCGCTTATGTAAATCCCGGGCCTGGAGGTCTCCATGGGATTGGTAGAGACAATTTTGCAGAATCCGTGTGAATTAAGCTCGATTCCAAATTTGCGCGCAATCTCTTCGCGATCGACAGGGGGATTCAAACCGACGGACAATACCACCATATCGAATTCTTCTTCTTTGACGCCGTCCTCATTGGTAGCATATTTGATCTTTACATTCTTGGTTTCCGGGTCCTCCCCCACGATCGACGGGTAGCTTCTTATGAAGCGAATCCCGGGGAGCTCTTCCGTCCGTTGGAAGTATCGCTCGAAATCTTTGCCGAATGAACGAATATCATTGTGAAATATCGTGCACTCAGCCCCTGCGTCATGATCTTTGGTCAGGATCACCTGTTTCTGGGTATACGTACAACATACCCCCGAGCAATAACTGTTGTCGCCCGGTGTGACGCGTCTGGAGCCGACACATTGAATCCACGCGATCTTATGGGGATGCTTCTGGTCCGAGCCCCGCAGAATCTCACCCTCGAACGGCCCGGTTGCCGATAAGAGGCGCTCGAAATCCATACTGGTGACCACGTTGGTGAGCTTGCCGTAGCCGTACTCTGCCTTTACCTTGGGGTCGAACGGCTCAATGCCGGGAGACAGGATAATGGCTCCCACCTTGATTTCCGTCTTCTCGGGCAGTTGCTGAAAATCTATGGCGTCGGCCTGACATACGCCTTCGCAGATACGGCATTTCTTCTCTTTGAGATAGATGCAGCTTTCGTCAATATAGGAGACAAGCGGAATTGCTTGAGAGAAGTACACGTGTACCGCTTTGTTCTTGGATATTTCCTGATTGAACGGGTCCGGGTATTCAATCGGGCAGTATTCCACACATGTCGTGCAGCCGGTGCATTTCTCCTCGATAATGTATCTCGGCTTCTTCGTCAGGGTTACGGTGAATCTGCCTATCTCGCCTTCTACACTGTTGACCTCGGTGTAGGTGAGAACCTCGATGTTGGGGTGCCGGCCGACCTCGACCAGCTTGGGTGAGAGAATTCACATGGAACAGTCGTTCGTAGGAAATGTCTTGTCAAGCTGTGCCATGTGGCCGCCGATGCTCGGCGCCTTCTCAACCAGGTAAACCTTGAACCCGGCCGTGGCGAGATCGAGAGAAGCTTGAATACCGCTGACGCCGCCACCGACAACCATGACGTCTCCGAAGTTCTTGCCCGCGACACTCTTGCCGATCTGTTCGAGTTGTTCTGTTTCCATTTGGTCCATTTCCTTATCAGGTCTTACGGTTCCTGCGACCGTTGCCGGCCGGACCGGAACCGAGGAAGTTCGTTTGTTTCGAGATTGCGTTTCTCAAAATACTCTACAGGGCTTCCTGGATGATTTCCGTGATGTCCTTGACCTCGATTTTTTCAATGGCATCCAGAGTCAACCGGCTATCCTCAAAATTGGAGATGCAGTACGGGCAGGCCGTTGCCAGCACATCCGCTCCCACATCCATGGCCTGATCCAGTCGGATGTCACAGAATCTTTCACCCTTGGGGGTCTCCATCCAGATCCTGCCACCTCCTCCACCGCAACAGAGACTGTCCACCCGTGAGTCGGCCAACTCCAGGAGCTCTAAGCCGGACACGCTCTTGAGGACTTCTCGCGGCTGATCGTATATGCCGTTGTGCCGACCCAGATAGCACGGGTCGTGATAGGCTACCTTTTTCGCAAACGTGTTATCCAGCCGGAGCTTTCCTTCTTGGATAAGCTGGAACAGAAATTCGGAGAGATGAATCACCTCGAAGGTGACCATGAAGTCGGGATACTCGTTCTTGAAAGTATGCAAGCAGTGGGGCGATGAGACGAGGATCTTTCTCACCACATTTTCCACAAAGGCCTTGATGTTGTCCCTGGCCAAGCGCTTGAACAACTCCTCTTCCCCGGTTTTGCGGATGCTTTCACCGCAGCAGTTCTCCTTTTCACCCAGAATGCCGAAATCCACGCCGGCCTTGTTAAGGATGGTTGCCGTGGCTCTGGCCACCTTCTTCAATCTCGGGTCATAGCAGAGGTAACAACCGGGGAAATAGAGGAATTCCGTTCCCTCGACGAACTCTTTCACCGAGAGACCTTCCGCCCATTTTGCCCGGCTCTTCCGCTCCTCACTCAGTGGGTTACCTTCGCCGACGAGGCTTGCGCTTGCCGTGCGCACAGGCTTGACGGAAGGCGGAAAGACCTGATATTCCGTGGCAAGCCTCCGCAAGGCAACCCCGGAGTCTATCTGCCTTACGTCCCTGGGGCACTGTTGAGGGCATCTTCCGCAGGTTGTGCAACGCCAGATATCTTCACTTTCGATCTCGGTCAGGCCGAATGTAGCTTCCCGGACCAGCTTGCGCATGCTGAAGCTCCGCACTCTGTTCCAGGGGCAAACCGTGTCGCACAATCCGCATTGAAAGCATCTCTTGAACGCGTCTCCGCCGCTCGCCTTTATCTCATCCACGATCTCTTTGAAGGGGGTTACAATCTCCACGATTTCCTCGCCTCTTCCGTTATATGTAGCAAAATCCCTGTTGGAATTCCTAGACTGTGCTATTCTTTCTTTGATTGAGTCATTCGGGCAACGGTGTCCATCATCTGGTCCAACCCGTATTTGTTTACCAATGCCTCGAGGCCCGTCTGCAGCTCAGCCTGCTCCAGCCCCTCATCGACTTCCTCTTCCCTTTCTTCGTACGTCAGGGCATCCACAAGGCACCACTGGACGCACAAGGGCTCTTCGAGGTCCGGGTCGCTTTCGCACATGTCGCATTTGAGAGGCAGGCCGGAATCGGGTTCTTTGAAAATGTCCCTGGACGGGCAGGAAGCTCTACAGAATGCACATTCTTCGTATTGTTTTCCGTCGATGGTGTATTGGTCTCTACCGGCACATTCGGCCGGTGTATACTCGCCGGCGTACACGGGAACATACACGTCTTTCAGGGGCTCACGGATCACCCTGATGCGCGACCTGGCGGGGTTATTGCTGCTATATTTGGGGGCGGCGTGGAATGACGAGCAGGCTACCTCACAGGCCCGGCAGCCATTACATTTATCAACGTCAACCTTTATGGTTTTAACGACTTTCTTCTTTTTCTCAGCCATGACGATTACAATGCCTCCGTTCTGGATTCCGTTTCATCCAGGTCGTCGCCTGCAGAAGCAGCTTCGCTCTCTGCATAAATCCCTCTCTGTTCGAAGTCTTCGGCAACGTAATCCAAACCCAATTCATGCAGAGCCTCCTTGGTGGGAATACCCTGATTGTTCCAACCCTTGAGTTTGTAATACGCGTCCAGGAGCTCCTTCTCCAGCTCGGGAAATCTCTTCTTCCAATGGTTTTTGGGAGGCTTCTCGTCCTTCCTTCTCATGCCCCGCCTTATGTTGAAGGCTCGCACCAAAGTCCTGTATCGTTTGGCTGCTTGTGTCAGCCTTTCTTCATCCATGTCGATCCCGGTACCGGCCGAGATAAATTTCGGATAATTATGAATATGATACGGAGGTTTCAGGGGGAACGACGATAAGCCGGCACACATCCCGAGGGCGTCGTCTATGTAGTGCATCCTCTCCTGCCAGTCGACAATGTCACAGCACATATCAACGGTAGGATAAAAGGGCATGGACTTTTCCCCGCGCGGTTCCCAGTCCAGGAGAATCTGCTTGAATTTTTCGTCAGGAACCTGGAACCAATCCTTTACAAACTCTTCTCTCGCTTCCATGGTGGGAAAAGGAGCCTGGGGGAACTGGCCTTCGATCTGGGTGATATTGATCTTCTCACCGGTAGCATACATAAGGAAGTAAATCGGATTCAGCATTGACAGCTTGAGGGGAAGTTGCTCGTGTTTCTTAATATTATTGTGGGCATAAGCATCCGCGCCCTTGCCGATCTGCTTGGCCGCCCAATACGTCCCATTGGCCAAAACATCTCCAATTCCTTCCCGTCGCACTATCCTGTCGAGTAACCAGCGAAATCTCCCCTCGTTGTCCCCCGGCATGCCGGGGAAATCATCGTCGGTCAGTATGCCGTTTTCCAACAGCTCCAGAGCAAAGGCCATGACTTGCGGGGCCGAGAATCCGTCCACTCCGTACTCTGTGGCGCTTTGGGCTATGCCCAGCCCGAACTCCAGGTCGGAGAAGGCTGCCATGGTGTAGGTGAGCTTGGAGAAGCATTTCATCATATAGGTCGGCAGGCCCGGAGGGGAAATGGTCGCGCCGCATGTCATGGGGCAGTTGTAGCAACTGATCAACCGCGTCCTCATGCTGTCCAAGGTCTGGGCCCACTGGCTTGCAATTTCCTGATTCCAGAAATCCTTCCTGCGGACGCGTGAGTTGCCCCACATAAAATTCTCGGTGTGCCATTTCTCGTCGTGGACTTTCATCTCCTGGGGGGACCCGAGCCCCGCGAGAATGGGCATGACGCCCGGAATCGGGTTTTCGTTGCGAAACTTGATATACTTCATGACCTCGTTGCACAGCCCCATAAACTCGGCCGGCCGAGCGACATTGAGGTCCTTGGTTCCACGCACGACGATGGCCTTGAGCCCCTTGTCTCCCATGACAGCGCCTATGCCGAGCCGGCTGGCGCTGGACCTCCCCTGCTCGATGGAGGCAAAAAAAACCCTGTTCTCACCTGCCATGCCGATAGCGGCCACTTGAGCCCTCGGCTCCTTCAATTCCCGTTTGATGAGCTCTGCCGTCTCAACAGCGCCTTTTCCCTTCAGATGGGAAGCGTCACGTATTTCCACCTTGTCATTGTTTATCCACAGGTAGACCAGGTCGGGGGATTTGCCGCGGAAGATTACCTTGTCGTAACCTGCATATTTCAGTTCCGGCGCCCAAAACCCCCCCATCATTGAGAAGGCCATCAGGTGGGTCTGAGGCGAAACGGTCGACACGATGGTACGGTTACAGCCGGTGGCAGGCGTTCCACAGAGTAGACCGGCGCTGAATATCAAGAGATTTTCCGGGGAGAAGGGATCCACTTCGGGGGGAACCCTGTCCCACAATATCTTGGCACTCGTGCCGAGGCCCCCCAGGTAAAGCTCGGTGTCTCTCAGGTCGGTCTCCACCCTCTCGATGTTTCGCCGGGTTAGATCGATCTCCAAATTGTACCCTGTTTCTGCGTACCTCATGTTCTCACCTCTTACAATGGTCCTGCAACGTGCTCGTCCGGGTTTCCGTACCCAAAAAAGTAGTAATTCCTGCCCCCCTAGGCGCTGACTCGTGTTTTTCCAACAGATATCCCGGTTGGAGCGCACCCCTGCACAAGCCGTCGATCCGTGCAACGATTTCGACGCTTTCCATTTTCATGTGCCTAATCCGAACATCCACCGGGGCTACATCCTTCTTGTTGACGCTAGCCTGCCCTTGCCGAACGGTCTCGGGGTCTCCATGCCCAAGAGCCTGCGGGAACCGCCTGGGGCTTTGTTCAGCATGGAGGACTATGTTGATCGAGACTCGGTTCCCTTACTAGTACGAATATAACTTATATAAAAACTCTGTCAAGAGTTTTCACCGGTTACCGCAAAAAAATCTCCACCGAGGGCAGGAATTCATTAACAGAATAATGTGTCGTGAAATCCATAGGATAGTAGCAAGAGCGGTCCCGATTCCGACTGTCCGCCCAGGAACGTCACATGACCGCAACGGTGCTTCTCTGAGAGGGCGCCCACAGGGAAAGATCGATACTAAACACGGCCACAATAGTCAATGAAATTAATTGGTTCTTGTCCCACAAGTTGCAGGGATCCGTGACTTGCGCAGAGGAGCGGCTCTCCGGTTCCACGGTGAAGGTCGCACGGTGAAAAGAACAGCGCAAAATTCGTACCAATGAACAAAGTTGATAAGACGGACAGGTGACAGCGGACACCCCTACCGGAGGTCGCCGGCACATGAGGGGCGCGATCTTTGCGGCAGAAAGCTGCCCTAAGGAGACCTGAGTCTCCGCTGACTATGCCCGGAGCCCGTCAACGCCGGAATGGAACCGTCGGGGATGAGTCGGTATCGACCGGGAAGGGAGGGCATGATGCATCTGATGGTAGTTGTTACGAACAAGGGTTCGGGAGACTTCCGGATGCAGGGATCTCACCGTGAAAAGAGACGATTACACGGGGTTGAGGGGTCGAACCCTCAGAGCAGGTTGGGGCTGCCAACTGCCGCTCTCTGCAGGACCGACACCTCGGAATAGAGGGGCCTGAAAGTTCTTGACTCTTTATAATATGGGTGGTATTCGGTTTTAGGAAAAGATATAGTGATCATTGTAGCCCGGTCCGCGGAGTTTATTGATGGATTCTACCGGATTGCCCGGAAGTACTGGCAAAAAGTCGCCGGATCCGAAACGAAGAAGCCCTTCTGCGAACAAAAAGCGCCGGCTTATCATAGAATCCGCTGAGCGCATCTTTGCCGGCCGCGGGTTTCACGATACGACCATAGCAGATATTTCCAGTGATTGCGGGGTACATGAGGCTTCTATCTTCCAATATTTCAAGACCAAAGAAAATTTGATCGTTACCATTCCCGAAAGACATCTCAAAGAGACACTGGCGGGCATCACCGAGCATCTGCAAGGAATGAAAGGTGCCGAGCCCAAGATCAGGAAGTTGTTGTGGCATCAGCTCAGAGATCTCTCCATCAATAAGGATTATACGGCAATTTTGCTCCGTGAGCTGAGGACATTACCGGCATTCTACCAATCTCCCGCGTACGAAATGATTCGGAAATACAGTGCCTTCGCAATCGAGGCCATTAGAGAGGGCATACGGGACGAAGAGGTGAACCCTGAGATAGAGGTCATTCTTGTGCTGGAGATGATTTTCGGTGCGATCGACAGTATTGTCTTGCGATGGCTTTTTTTCGACGATTCCTATGATCCCACCGTAGCTGCGGATGCTCTGTGCTCGCTGATAAAGGCCGCAATATGGAAGCGAGAGCAACCGGTGGGGAATGAAAATGGCTTTGAGCCAAGCAGAGGTGAGCTCAGGCGGCGCTCCATAATGAAAGTGGCGGCCGAAGTATTCGGAAAGAAAGGTTACGGAGGCGCCACTATCTCCGAAATAGCAGGCAAAGCGGGGATAGCAGAAGCTTCTGTTTATCAATATTTCAAGAGCAAAGAACAACTGCTTCTCTCGGTTCTGGGCACCTGGTTCATAGAATTGGCGGATGAACTGGAAAGCGTCTTCTCCGGGTCATTGAATCCCTATGAACAACTCTTGTACCTGCTGCGAAGGTGGGCTTTGGATTTTCAGATCCGCGAATGGGAGACCCGTGTTCTCATATTGGAATTGTATAGGAATCCGAAATTTTATGAATCTCAAGAATATATGAGCACCCGGCGTTTCTGGAAACTGATACGATCTACTGTGGAAGCAGGGCAAAAGAGCGGCCATTTCCGGAGGGATTTTGAAATCGGCTACTACCTGCATCTCGTGCAGGGGGCATTCGAGCACGAGGCCCTCGGTCGGATGATGCTCTCCAAAAAACAGCCCACCATCGCAAGTACGGAACTGATGATCAATCTTCTCCTTAGAGCTATCAAAGCTTGATCAATAGTAGACCCCGAAAATCGAAGAGAGAGCCAATGGAGAATAGCTGGCTTCGATAATATGGGAGCTCGGTAGGGCTCCGTGGAGAACCAAACCCCCCGCTTAATGTGCTTTCCCTCGAACAGGCGGCAAGGGCCCTTCAATGGGACCCCAGCCGCTCAAGTCACGCCGGAAACGCGGAAAGACCCGTCTGATCACGTTTCCGCTTGACGTGTTGTCTCCTCATGTTTTTGCAATCGCGGCGAGCTGCTCCTCGAGGAGACCTATGAAGAGCGGGATCTTGTAACCGTTGTGCTCCAGGGGCTCGGCATTCTTCACCGAAGCCCCCGAGGCTTTCGCTATGGTCTTGGCATCCAGCCGTTGTCCGGTAATGATCTCCTCCACCTCCTTGGCACGCCAGGGAATGGGAGCCGCACCGCTGAGGACTACTCTCGCCCCTTTGACCTTGTCTCCCTCGAAGAGGATGGCAAGTGCCACTCCTGCCAGGGCGAAATCCCATGTCCGCCGTGCCCTGACTTTTCTGTAAGAGCTCCGAAGATTCTTGGACGCCCTGGGGAGCAGGACCTCGGTGACGATTTCCCCGGGCTCCAGGACGGTCTCCTTTTCCACGTTGTCTCCGGGAAGGACATAGAATTTCCCCATGGGGACGACCCGGTCGCCTCCGGGTCCGGAAATCCTCGCCTCCGCGTCCAATGCCACGAGGACCGGGGCCATATCCGACGGATAGACAATACAGCACTTGTTGTCGGAGCCGAAAATGCAGTGATATTGATTTTCCCCTGCCAGAGCGTAACACATGTCACCCCCTTTTCGCAGGCAATGGAGCTCCCCGCGGTAGTACCAGCAACGCGGCTTCTGACAAATGTTGCCTCCCACGGTTCCTTGATTACGCAGTTGGGGGCTGGCAACCTGAGAGGCTGCTTGCGAGAGGCCCGGGAAACGGTCACTGACGACATCGCTTTTCGCCACTTCGGAAACCGTGGTCAAGGAGCCGATGCGGAGGCCTCCATCCAGCGTTTCATTGATTCCGCGAAGCTTATCGAGTCGGCTGATGCTCACCACCGTGTCGGCTTGAAAGATTCCTTCCCGGAGACATCCCAAAAGGTCGGTACCCCCGGCGTGGAGCCTTGCTCCCTGGTTGGAGAGATGCTTTACCGCTTCTCTCAGCGAGCTCGCCCGAACATATGAGAACTGAGGCAGCATGGCTTATCCTTTCCTGCCCTGCTCTGCCGCGAGCCGGCAGATGCTGATCGGCGTGATGGGCGTGGCGGTGAATCGTACTCCCGTCGCGTTGTATATCGCATTGGCTATGGCGGCTGCCGTGGGGATGGTCACAGGCTCGCCGAGACCTTTGGCGCCGGTGGAGTTTGCCTCGTCATCGGGCATGTCGATGGGCACGGCGGTCATGTCCGCGGGGACGTCCAGGGCGGTGGGCAGCTTATAGTCATGCCAGTTGCGATTACACATCTTGCCGGTCTGGCCGGCATCGAGAACGCGTGCCTCGGTCAACGCGAATCCTATCCCCATGGTAATGCCGCCGAAAACCTGGTTCTCATAGGTGAGGAGATTCATCACCCGGCCGCTGTCATGGGCTGCCACAAAGCGAACAACCTCCACTTCACCGGTCTTGGTGTTAACTTTGACTTCACAGAATTGAGCTGCAAACGGATTGATGGCCCGGTTCGGGGGATTGGGTCCGCGATAACCGACGCCTATGAGAACCCCCCTGTTTTTGAAAGCAGAGATCTTGGTGATTTTGATTTTTTTTGCGGGGTTGCCGCTAACAATCACATCTCCGTCAACGATGGCAAGTTTGGAGGCGTCGGTCTTGAGGTCCGCTGCTGCCATCTTGAGAAGCTGTTGCTTGACGTCAACGGCCGCGGCTCGAACAGCGGGGGATTCGGTGGGGACGGTCTTGCTGCCGCCGCTGGGCGTCGCAAATTGCGTTGTTCCCGTGTCTGCGTTCTCGATCTGGATCTTGTCCAGCTTCACCCCGAGCTCCTCGCAGACCACCATTGCCATGACGGTCTTAGTTCCTGTGCCCAGGTCGCTCGCGCCCATGTTGAGATTGACGCTTCCGTCGGAAAAGAGCTTCACGATAATCGTTGAAGGGGGGCTGCCGCCTCCCACAAACCAGACACCCGCGGCCATGCCGACTCCGGTGCGGATGTGGCCGGTCTCGCCGGATGAGGACTTGACTTTGGGCTTGGTCTTCCATCCAAATGCCTCAGCCCCTTTCTGCAGGCATTGTTTCAGACCTGTAGTGGTGTACGGGGGATTGCCGGGCTGTGCCTGACTGAACGAGGGGATGTTCTTCAATCGAAGCTCCACCGGGTCCATCCCGATCTTCTCGGCCAGGGCGTCCATCATCTGTTCCAGGGCCCAGGCCCCTTGAGGATGTCCCGGAGCCCGGAAGGGCCTTGCCACACCGGTGTTGGTAAAGGTGTCGATGCGCTGGGTGCGGACATTGGGGCATGTGTAAAGCTCCCGCACCACCCAATCCACCAATCCGGTGCCTCGGGCCGGGTAGGCTCCGCCGGTTACCACGCTCTCAAATTCGAATGCGGTCAGGGTGCCGTCCTTCTTCACCCCCGCTTTCAGTTTCATGTATCCCGGCGGTCGATTTCCCACAGTGAGATAGGTTTCTTCGCGGGTGAGGAAGAGCTTAACGGGGCGGCCCGTCCTGGATGCCAGTAAAGAAGCAATGGCCGTGTACTTTCCCGCCTCGAGCTTCGACCCGAATCCGCCGCCCATGTAATGGCCGATCACTCTCACTTTGGCCAGGGGCATACCGAGCACCTCGGCGATAGTTGACTGCACGGCATATACCCCTTGGCTCGATTCCCATATGGTCAGCAGGTCTCCGTCCCATTTTGCAACACAACCGTGGAGCTCCATTGGAGTGTGGAGCTCGCATTCGGTGCGATAGCTCTCCTCGAGGACCACATCCGCTTCGGAGAAACCTTTTTTCAGGTCCCCCCGTTGATAGACCTCGGGCTTGCCGACGCGGTTGTCTTTGCCGTGAATCGCGGGGGCTCCGGCCTCCAGAGCCTTCTTCTCATCCGATACGAAAGGGAGAACGCGATAGGACACTCTAATTGCCCGGACCGCATCCCATGCACGATATGGCGTATCCGCAGCCACTGCGGCAACGGCCTCGCCCTCGAATCTACAGATCGGGTCAAATAGTTTGGTCTTCACCCCATTCTGGTAGGGCCACTTAACGTTTGCCTCGGGCGTCTTGCCGGTGATGACTGCAAACACGCCGGGCATCCGCTCCGCGTCGGAGGTGTCCACACTCTCCACCCGTGCATGAGGATGGGGACACCTGAGTATTGCACCGTACAGCATGTCGGGAAAGGTTACGTCCGATGGATAGACGGCGGCTCCACTGACCCGTTGGTACGCATCTATCCGGGGCAGCGGCTTTCCGACTACATGGGTCTTGCCCCACGGTTTGGGCTGATGTCCCGGCTCCGGCGTCTCAGGGACCGGTAGGCCCGACTCGTAGTATATTTGTTCGTTTTTTCCCTTCATGACTTGCCTCCCCCGCCGCCCTTGAGCTCCGCGGCACGGCCTACGGCCTTGAAAATATGGGGATAAGCGCCGCAGCGACAAAGGTTGCCGCTCACTCCTTCCCGGATGTGCTCCGCAGACGGGTTGGGGTCGTGCCGTAAGAGACCTTCAGCCGCCATGATTTGTCCGGACGTGCAATAACCGCATTGGAAGGCATCGTGCTCCACAAAGGCCTGTTGAACGGGACCGAGCTTCTCACCGTCGAGGAGCCCCTCCAGAGTAGTGATCTCGGAACCTTCAGCCTCCACCGCGAGCGTCATGCATGCATATCGCGGCTGATTGTCTATAAGAACGGTGCACGCGCCGCATTCCCCTCGTTCGCATCCGACTTTGGTGCCGCTGAGTCCCAATTTTTCACGTAGCACGAAGAGCAGCGACCAACGAGGCTCCACCAGAATTTTGTGGGTCTGACCGTTAATTGAAAGTGTAACTTTGGTGACATCGTGGGCTTTGAGGATCTCCGCAGGCGGCTGGGCTGACACTTTTCCTCCCGCGGCTACAGCGACAGCGCCGACACCGACCGAGGCCAAAAAACCGCGGCGTGTCACTCCCTTGTTCGTAGCGGATTCATTCTTTTTCGGATCGTCTTCCATATCATTTCCTCCGAATCCGTGAGACACATGAAAGTAGAATCGGTCGATTACCAACCGAACCAGTGCCTACCGAGAACGCTAGCACGCTTCAGAACCGGGGGTCAAGGAGTTGGCTTTACCAGCCACCAAAGCCGGCCTGCACCCCCTCTCCGGTCTGAGGACCACGCTCGGATCTGTCCGAGGAGAGCCAGCGCGGCCCCCGGTCGTTCGTTTACGGTTGTCGGCTTATGAAAACGTGAGGCAGGCACGGTCGTTGTTTCAGTCCATCGCATCCGGATGTCAATTATGATCTACTTTCCACACATACCCGTCAATATAGGTCGGCTTACCTCTCAACATGATCTTGGTGGGTCCCACGCGGTGGACCAGCTTCAGTTTTGGTGCAACGTCCGGATCCGGGACGGGCGGGCCGTAGTAGTAATCGGCTATATAATCGAGCTTCTTGTCAACCGCGTATTTCCATGCCCCTCGTCCGTCTTTGAGATAGCGGTAGAGCTCGACGCCGTTGGCCAGGCCGTCGAGATTGACGATGGTGCGGCCTGAAAAGAAGCCCAGGTATCCGGCATTGAATACACCGACCCGTGCATTTTTGGGCACGTTGTGAGCTATCCAGTCGGCCAGCTCTTTGCCGTAATCAGTGGTGGTGAGATAGTAAGGATGAACCTTCAAGCTCCTGTACACAAAGATCGGTATCTGAAGACTCTGATTAACGGCCATTGCGACAACCAGGGCTGCCAGGGCGACTCTCCCGCCCGACCATTGCCCCATGAAATCGTACGATGCCCGGAGAAAATGCACAAAGAGGATCTGAACAGTCACCCAGGGAACCATGAAATGCCACGCGGCTATAAATTCGGAGTAACTGTACATATAGTAGATGACTACCACGATCGAAAGGGCTCCGAGGAGATAGAGCCTTCCATCGCCCAGAAATCGCGGCAGGGGACGGGATCTGAGCAGCATCAGGAGAAAGAGGCACGGCCACACGACCATGAGCACATTGAGCCATAACGGACGCAGAAGGATCGGTCTGGGCACCTGGGACAGATCCGCGACGACGATCTGCTTCCATGAAAGAGGCGAGACATAGAGATCCTTCACCAAGCCGCTGATCTGCTGGAAATGCCCGGTCAACGAGTAATTCCACAAGAGGTAGGGAGCACAGAGGACCAGCATCGGCAGGGAGATGTACGCCGCAATTTTGGCGATGCTCCTGAAATCACCAAGTCTACCGGTAAGGATCAGGTACAGGAAGAGAACCGGCGCGAAGAGTATGAAAGATGTCCGCGCCAGGAAAGCAAGTCCGAACAGTGCCCCCAGAATCATCAAATCCTTCCTGTCGGACCAGTCTGTTCTCGGGATTCGGTCCACTGCGAGAAAGAGGAGCAACAGGTAGAGGGCGGTCTCCAGGCCGTTAAAAAGGTTCAGGCTGGTGTAAAGATTCCAGTTGATCAGTACGACGGCAAAACCCGAGAACCAGTCCCCCAGGTAACCGACAAACATCCGAAAGACCTGCACCGAAAACAGGAGAACGATGACAAGGTTGATGCTCAAAATGAGGTAATAACAGGTGTAGGGCTCCTGAGAAACAAGGGCGGCCAGCGTGCACACGCCCATCCAGAGGGGATGGAAGCCGTTGGTAGGATTGTACCCGTCAAAGGTGGCTCCATGACCTGCCGCGACATTCCGGGCGATCTGGAAATAGTAGTACACATCATCGTGAAAGGCAGTGGGCGGCATCTCGGCCAATCGACACACATGCGGCGCTATCGCGACGACACAGACTATTAACAGGAAATATTTTCGATCAAGCATGGTGATGCTTCCGAAGACCTCTCGCGTAGTCCCTGAGAAGCAGGGGGGTCAAACTGCTCGTGTATCGGCCTTTGAGGCGGTTGCCTTAAGTGGGCATCTACATTGTGCGTGTAAGGGGCACATTGGTTCCTGCATTGGCCTTCTTTTCGCTAAATCGGGCAGAAATCAAACGACGGCCTTGACTGCTCAGTATTCTTCGGCCCGAAAACCGTACGAGGTACGGGCCTCTCAAGCCGGAAAGCCACCCTACATAGACGCTGTGGACCCCGTGTTACAGTCAACAGAAGTTAACTACCGGAAACAACATATTCTTCCTCTACCGGAGCATACCCGAGCCAACGCCTTTCGGTCAAGGACAATAATAGAGAAGAGCGCTTTGAACGTTATGGGATGCGAAGAGGAGCCTTCGCTTCACCGGCAAGCCTACGGCCGGCCTCATACTTCTTGTACACATCAGGAAGACCGAACGGGAAACCGGCGAATCCTTTAATCTTTTCAGCCACCACGACGTCGCATTTTCCCAGTAACTCGCACTCGTGCTGATAGAAGGTATTTGCCTCTGAGACACGGTCTTCAAGACCGCGTACCGCCATGGTCATTTTGGCCGGTCGGTCGGACAGTGCAATAAGACTTTCAAGCCTACGACCTATCTCAATGCGCCTACCTCACTGGTCATATGAGAAACATCCCGCTCGACCGGGGAGTAAAAACCCGCGAAGCAGCTCCTCACGATCTCTTCGCTGCAATTTCGGTCGGAGGCATATTCAATCTCGCTGCCTTGCTCGCCTGTTCTTGTTCTCGTGAGCGTCATCCCTGGCGCTGATTACCAGAAAATCCAGCGGCAACATCTTCAGGACATCTTCCATGGTTGCCTCCGGCAATTTCTCATTATATTGCATTCTGCCTCGATCATACGTCTGGATCGTGACGCCCTCGGTCTGCTGTATGATTATTATTTTGTAGAGCCGGGTCTTGTAGCCCTGAGGTATCGTGATGAAATACTCGGTCTTGGATCTGGACAACCTGGGCTTAATACCATGCGACTTGGCCTCGTCCGCTCTCTTTAATATTTCCTGGAACAAGTCCTTGATTTCGACCACCGGTTTTTACTCCCGAATCTTAGTGGCCCGGTACAACGATGAAAAAGAATCCATTGAGCGCAATCCGTCCCGGGGCTTGTCTTATTTACATTGTGCCGCCGCACGATCAGAAAAGCAAGTGAGATCGGCCTTGGTCTGAAAGTGATCCCCATGGCCTCAGCCCCCAGGTTCTAAGGGCTCCTTGAGAAGGTCGAATATGTTCCCGATCGCCTCCACGTGAGTAATCTCCTCCGTTCGGTCACGCAGAGCCTCCTTGGTCACTCGTGCCCCGGGAAAAGTCTCCAAGGCCGACTCCTGCTCCTCTCTTTTTGCCGGGACGAAGCACGCATCCACGAATCCCTCGTCCCAACCGAGGATACCCTTTCGGTCCGGTCCGGAAGGACAAGCACGCCACACGTCCTTACACCCTTCATCCCATTGTCTGAGGCGTCGCAGTCAGGTCGAAGGGCGGGGCTACCGAGTGAATTGTGGCATTGACACCGGACGTCAACTGTTGTATCAAAGAGAAACAATCGAATATCGGCGTCAGATACCGCAAGGTTTAATAGGGAATCCCGTGAGAATCGGGAACGGTCCCGCCGCTGTGAACGGGGACGAAATCCGCTGAAGCCACTGTTTCCCACAAACGAAACGGGAAGGTGCGGAGAGTAGAGCGATCCGTAAGTCAGAAGACCTGTCTGATGAGCCGAGGTTGATCGGTACGTGGTAATACCGGGTAAACCGCCAAAGGACCAAGTAAACCAGGGTGCAGTCCTTAGGGCCGAAGGCTCTAAGGATTTTTTTATGCCGAAATTATGACGTGGTCCGGCACCGATCGATCTCCCATTACAACCGTAAAACCTGTAATCGCCCGGAAGTCTGTTGCTTCCCGGCATCCCGGTTTCTTCAAAGGAGTTGTCCAATGAAACGAGGAGTGATTCTTTACGTCACACAAGGAAAAGATGAAGTTCCTCTGCCGGAAGAGGGGAATCTCACCGAGGTCTCCAGGTCTCTAGGAGTCGCCGAGGTCAGTGTGGCGGTCACCGAGGAAGACATAGCCTATGCATGGTGGAGACTGATCGCCGAAGGTGTCCACCAGATTGTCCTGATGACTGCCGCATACGACGCCTCCTTGAACGTCTTTGAATCCCACGGTGCTCCCTTACGGCTTTGGGGATGAAAGAAAGAGGCCTCGTTGTAAAAAGGCCGAATTACTGTGAGGAAGAGATGCGCGCCCTCGGTCTCGACCTCACAGGGATAGACTACCCATTCCGGAGGGGGGTCTTCTTGAAACCGATTGCAACCGGATCGAACAGGAGCTGGGGAACGATCTCGGTAGTGGCTGGATGGACTATTTGCACATGCTTGCGATCGCCAGAGGTTTCACGAGCAGCGCCGATCGCCTCGAACCGCTGAAAAATGAGACCGTGGATTGTGGGGCGGCACGGTTCCGTCAAAGTCTTCTATCTTGCAGCGGGTATTGGAGGAGAGTAGTGCGGAGTGACGGGGGATTGCAGGGGGGATGACATCCGGTTGGGGGGCGAGGAGTATTTTTGTGTCTGGAGGCCGGTTCTGGAGGTATTCCGGACAAAAGGACGCCCGAGGTGTCATCGGAGTCACCGGTATGCGGGCTGTTGCCTGCTTGGCTTTGTCTACCGACCGATCAGCCTGAGTGATGGGTCCTAAAAGCAAAGGATCGTAGCGTTTTTGCGATGTTGGTCGCGCCACATCTGCGCAGTATGCTGATGACGAGATTCCTCAGGGACGCCATGACTCGTGGACCGGTGCCGGTTCTGATCTGAGATCGGTCTTCGTCGAATGTCACATCTCGGACCCAGTGGAGCCTGTTTTCGATGCTCAATTGGCCTCGATTGGGTGCCGGGATTCGTTGGGGGGAAGCCTGGGTGGGAGACAGACTGGTAATACCGTAGACCGTTTCCGAGGTGTCCTTGTTTTTCCGGAGATGCGTTACTTCCCGACGGATGCAAAAGACCTGACGCACATACGGGAATTCCACGTAATCGTTCAGCTCTTTGCTGATCCGGATCGAACGGACTTCTACACGTCCGTGGCCTTTGTCGGCGGTCTGATCGTGAGGTGGGGCGTCGTTGAGATGCAGATCTTCGATGTGGGTTTTGAGGGTTGGCTGGTTATCCTTGACCGTGAACAGGTAGTCTGCTTTTTTTTTCCTCGACCGGGTATCGGGCCGTTTCGTGTTGGGTATGCAGGGCATCGAGCGTGACGACGGTCCCCTCCATGGGAACGGGATCAAGCAGTTGTTTGACCACGGTGATTTCATTGGTGGTAGAGGGGACCTGTGCTGGGCCACCACGGTCGCTTCTTGATGGAGAAATGCTGCGAGAAGGTGCATCTGCCTCCCATCCGCACTGCGGGCCCCCTCGAGGGTCTTGCCGTCAACCGCCACGGCGACGCCGGCTCCCATGATCGATTCAAGCCGGCCTGTGGTGACGGATGCCTCGAGGCATGCGGGAGTCCGGGACGGTGAGCACGGCTTTGTGAAGCAGATAGGCGTCTTTTTCAGAGAGTTTCATGGCAATGAGCCTGGCTTTGAGGAGTGTTTCGATGCCTGGGTCGGCGAGCTTCCGGAGAGCGTCTTTCCCAAGGGGTCTGACAAAGACGGCTTTGATGCGGCCGTGATGGGTGTATACGTCGTGGTCGTTGGCAAGCCTCGGGTGTGACCAAGAAATGCCCAGCCGGCCGCTCGGTAACAGGTGCCTCGATACAGCTCCGGATCGACAAAGGTCTCGGCGATCCGGATGGGATGTCCGTGAGAGAGGTGCCAATCATGGGACAGGCGCTTGAGGTTCAGGGCAAGGATGCGTGAGGCCGGATGAGGTACGCGCACGCCGGGCAGGATGAGGAAGCGGCAGTTATTGGCAAGCAGAGGGAGTCGTTGAATCTTGAGGGCCGGCGTCCACCCGATCCACCGATCTCGAACACCGCACTTGAGCGCTGCACTCGACCATCCCAGCAGGGCAAGCCAACGGTCTTGGTAAAGCGCCGCATAGCGCAGCGACTCACCTATCATCCCCTGGAACCCGAGATAGTGATGCCGTCGCATCAGCCGATCCCAGAGCGGTTGCTCGGCGGCACTCACCGGACGTACTTCAACGCCCTTGACCACTTCCCTGACATCCGACGGCAGTGGATGAGCATCATGTTTCATAACCCCTTCATAGGCCATTCGGAACCCGATGTTCAGGAAAAGTCGTTTATACTTCCGATCTCATTACGTTAAGTCCCACTATGACACGGCCCTGTATGGGGCGGGACGCTGCTTGACAACGTTCATGCCAGATGGTAGAAAGACATAAAGAGGTCCCATCGTCTAGAGGCCTAGGACACCGCCCTCTCACGGCGGAGACACCGGTTCGAAACCGGTTGGGACTGCCAAAGATTACAAGAGGTTACGGTTTTCGTAACCAGGGTCAGAATGGGAAGTGTCCCCAAACTGTCCCCACTTTCTCCCGGCAGCTCGCAACTGTC
>JBGSJS010000074.1:0-9333 GCA_041741735.1 Desulfomonilaceae bacterium
TTGGCCACGACGGCAGACCTCGGCAAGAAATACCCTGCCGGACGCCGCACATCACTGGCTCGGGCCGTCACAAATAGCCTATCAAAGCCCAGACGAGCAAATAGACCCGAATTTGCCCACTACCATACGCGGAATGTGGGCCATGGGGATGTAACTCAGCAAGTAACTATCACGTTCGCAACGCGAGGGGGAGTGACTCGATGAAGAATGTCCGATCAGGTCTGGTGAAAGATGGCTACGAAGCTTTAGGCTCACATCAGGTTTTCGACCTGCACGATTTCCGCGTCACTGAGCAAGGGTACCGGGATGGTAGGGCCGGACTGTCCGTTCAATATCGCCACAATGATTCTTACGCATTCTCATTTGCAATCCTTAAGATGTAGAACTACCATCAGGGGAGATGAGCTCGGATATCAGTATTCCTGTAATTTAAGGCCCGGATACGAATCTACGGAAGAAGATGTAATCGCTGTAGGAAGATCACGACTCATGGCTGAGCTTCATTCGTGGCAAAATAGAGTCTATGAAGATGTGGTATCAACTCCAGTCCTGAAACAGTTGCAACATCACTCGATGGCTTTGGAAGAAATCGAGAAGCGGCTAGCTGCCCTTCCCGACGAACCAGCATCGGACGACGAGATAGCTGAGCTTAGAGACGCGCTCGACCGCCTAAAGGACGAATTTTCACAACAATTGGCTGAACAGGCCCTAGAGCAGGAAGAATTTGAGAACCGAGTTCAAGCGTTAGAAACCGATATCCAGCTATTGAAAGAAACCTTGGAGACTACCACAAAGCGCAAGTGGGGTTTGATGTTCTTCACGCGATGCCAGAAATGGCGTGACAAGTTTTCCCTCCGGCAGATTGGCAGTGGTGCACGAGCGCTAAGTAAGGCTTTGCCACAAGGAATATCAGAAGAATTGGACATCGTGCAAGAAGCGGCAGATCGTACTGCGGATGTTATTGAAGAACTAGACAAGCAGAGCTAGCATTAGGGGAAGAATCCGCCGCACGGCTCTTTCCTGTGTGATTTGCCCCCCTCTTTCGGGGTCCATTATGGGAATTCTGGGGACACCATACTTAATTCGTTTGGCTTTGAGTGCTGGGAACCGCCCGAAGATGCGATCCTGACCAAGCTGGCGGATCTCCGGCATCAGGTCAAATATCACTCATGCAGCGTCGCCCGCTTTGCCGCGGGTGAACTGGTCCACCGCCACGCCGGGGACGATTACCAAGCCGGCCACAAGCAGGCCATTCCGGTTCAAGGCCCCGGAATATTGAATGGATGACGGCCGTTCAGTGTACCGGCTATATCGTGAAGCCACATTTGGGTCAAGAACGGACTTGATCCCTTGCCGCAAACCCTGGTTCCGCCGCCGCAATTGTGAACGACGCATACCTCGGTTACGAAAGAGTGAGTACCGTCAACTTCGAGGTCGTAGACCGTTTCATTGGTATGCTCAGTGACAAGCTCACTGATTTCCGTGGAGACTAGAGTGAGAGTGCCCCGCTCGATGGCTGCGTCAAAGCCGGGGCTCGCATCCGCCCTCCCGGCAGCGGAAGAATTACCCCCCTCAATCCCCCCGTCAACGGGGGGAAGTCGCGCCGTGCCTGTTTTCAAGGAGTCGGAAACCATAGCCGGGCAGTAGACCACATCTCCCCGTCGCAGGGAATCGGCTCTCCGCCATTCGAGGTGATGCAGGCCGGAAGGCTTCACCGATTTCAGAGCATAAGAGACGGTCTCCAAAACCGCCGGTAATTCCCTGAGCACCTGAAGGTTCGTGAAGCGCAACACCGTCAGCCCAAGGCCTTCCATATACTTGGTGCGCTCCCGGTCATATGCCTCCGCTTCGTCGTTGAAATGCGAATTCCCGTCCACCTCGAGAACCAACCCGGTCGACCACGAGTAAAAATCGGCAATATAGGGACCCAGGGGATGCTGCCTTCGGAATTTGGCCTCCGACCGATTCACCCGCAGAGCCTTCCAGAGGACCCTTTCCGCCGATGTCATCTCTCGCCGCATGTCCCTTGCTCGATCGAAATGCTGTGCCGGTACGTGTTTCCAGGACCTTCCGGCACCGTAATCGGTCGTCCGCTTTGCGCACAGCACATAGTGATCGGCCGTCATCCAGAGAGTCGCTGTATGTGAAGCGGTCCGCAATCCGATCATAACTCCCCGATATCCACGACCGATAACACGTAGAATTGGGTGAGGAAACCCATCGTGACCAAGCACACGGTCTCCCGGCCGAAGAGTCTCGATGGGTTGCAGAGCAAACGAAGAAGATCGCATCGCTGCCGTCAACCGAGGGGGAGATGTCGATCCCCCGCCGAAGCTCATCATACTCCCGCACGTCTCGGTTGTCGCCTCAATGGACTCCACTCGCGGTTTCACGTCACAAACGGCCAGGTCTGAGGCGACACGCAGCTTCCCCCCGTTGACGGGGGGACTGAGGGGGGCCTTCTCGGACACAAGCACCAGTGTTCCCTTTCGCACGCACGCTGAGTCGAGGGCAAGGTCCCCGGGGTCCCTGGTCATTGGTATGAACAGTAGAGGTATCATGCCTTTTCGTGACTCCTCCACCATTTGGGGCCTCCACCTCCGCCGAAGCTCATCATACTCCCGCACGTCTCGGTTATCGCCTCAATGGACTCCACTCGCCGTTTCACGTCACAAACGGCCAGGTCTGAGGCGACACGCAGCTTCCCCCCGTTGACGGGGGGACTGAGGGGGGCCTTCTCGGACACAAGCACCTGTGTTCCCTTTCGCACGCACGCTGAGTCGAGGACAAGGTCCCCGCGTTCGCCGGTAATTGCCGTGCATTGTAGAGGTGCCATGCTGCTCCTAATCCCTCCGTCCTTTGGTGAATTCTGGGGACACCATACTTAATTCGTTTGGTTTGCGTGCTGGGGATCGCCCCAGCTTGAGATTCTGATCAAGCGGTAGATCTGGGTTGACTCAGGCAGCCTCGCCCGCCTTCCCGCGGGTGAACTGATCCACCGCTACGGCAAGGACGATCACCACGCCGATGACTATTAACTGAGCGTTGGTCGAGACACCCACGAGGGTACATCCGTTCCGTAAGAAGCTGATGAGCAACGTGCCTACGATGGTTCCCGTGATGGTTCCTCGGCCTCCGGAGAGGCTTGCGCCGCCGATGACCACCGCAGCGATGACGTCAAGCTCCGCGCCCACGCCCGCGGTGGGTTGCGCCGAGACGGTCCGGCTCATGGCGATCATAGCGGCAAGCCCGGTGAGCAGGCCTCCCAGAGTGTAGATGCCGAGCAACGTTCGATCGACTCTGACGCCCGCGTGGTGAGCCGCCTCCACATTGGAACCGATGGCATAGGTGTGGCGACCGAACCGCGTGAACTGCAGTATGGCTCCAGCCAAAGCGATAACAGCCAGGAAGAGAAACACCGAAATCGGTATGCCGACAAGAGTGCCTTCGCCCAGGTACCGGTACGACGACACGTTGATCGGCTGCCCGTCGTACATGACCAGCGCTATCCCGCGGTAGAGACTCATGGTGCCCAACGTGGCAATGAACGGTTGGAGCTTCAGCTTGGTGATCAGTGCTCCCGAGATCAAACCGCCCACCGCACCGGCCAGGAGACCGACCGCGGTCCCCATGACCATCATCCCCACGGAAGGGTGCTCTCCGCCGAGTCCGATCATTGCTCCTGCCGCGGCCATGCCGCACAACGCGAGAAGGGAGCCCACCGAGAGATCGATACCACCGGAGATGATGACGAACGTCATGCCCACGGCGATGATGCCGTACACCGACGAGCGGCGCAGCACGTTCAGGAAGTTGTCGAGGGTGAGAAAGCTGTCGGGCTGCCAGAGCGACAGGATGGCGATGACCAAAATGAGGCTCCCGAAGGGCAGCACTTCTCGAACGAGTTTGTTCATGTGCGACCTTCGGCCACGGCGGCGAGCTGCATCACGGCCTCCGGCGCGGTTTCTGAGGTGACGAGGTCGGCCACGAGGCGACCCCGGCGCATCACCAGAATTCTATCGGTAATACCGAAAAGCTCGGGCAGATCGGAAGAGATGATGAGAACCGCCTTCCCCTCCGCGGCCATCCGCCCGATCAGCTCGTAGATGTCTACCTTGGCGGCGATGTCGATGCCACGGGTGGGCTCGTCCAGCACCCACAGTCGTGACCCGGCGATGAGCGCCCGCCCGAGGAGCAGCTTTTGCTGGTTGCCGCCCGACAGAGCGCCGGCCGGGGCTCCCGGCCCTGGCCATTTGAGCGAGAGCTTCCCGGCCGTTTCGTCGGCGATTGTGTTTTCACGGCCGAGGTGCAGGATATGTTTCATGCCCAGCTCGACAAGGCACGGCAGGGTCATGTTCCACGCCGCGGGAAGCTCCAGGCACAGTCCCGTGCGCTTTCGATCTTCCGTGATGTACATCACCCCGTAGGCGAGAGCGTCCGCGGGCGTCGCGATTTTCACGTTCTTTCCGTCGATCTCCACAACGCCGCCAATTGAGGGGTCCAGGCCGCACAGGACGCGGGCAAGCTCGGTGCGACCGGCACCCACCAGCCCGGCAACGCCGACGATCTCTCCCCAGCGCAGATCGAAACTGATGTCTTCAACGGCCCCGGAGGAGAGTCCCGACACTTTGAGAGCCGTGGAGCCGACTTCGACCTTCCTTTTGGGGAAATAGTCTTCCAGGTCGCGGCCTACCATATGTTTGACGATATCGGAGATCTGAAGCCCTTCCATGGGGCCGGTGTGCACGGCTCGCCCGTCGCGCAGAACGGTAATGTACTCGGCAATCTCAACAACTTCTTCGAGCCTGTGTGAGATGTAGATGATGGTGGTCCCGGCTCGGCTCAGCTTTTTGACCATTTCCAGAAGTATGGCCACTTCATGCCGGCCACACGAAGAAGTCGGCTCGTCCATCACCAGAATCTCCGCGTTGCGGGCAAGGGCCTTCAATACTTCCACGATCTGGCAGGTGCTCGCCGAAAGGGTCTCCACCTTTCGATTCGGATCGACATCGAAGCCGTGTCTCTCTGCCAGGGCACACGTATCCGCGAGCATGCGCTTCTTGCTGTACGTGCCGGGCAGAGCGCCGCGGGGCTCGATCCCCAGCCAGACATTCTCTGCAATGGTGAGATCCGAGGCGAGGCTGAGCTCCTGGTAGATCATCGCCACCCCGTCCGCGAGGGAGTCGGAAGGATGCTTCCACGAACAGGTCCTGCCCTCTCGGACGATGGCTCCGGTATCGGGCTGATGAACCCCTGCGAGGATCTTCATCAATGTGGACTTGCCCGCGCCGTTTTCGCCTGCAAGGGCGTGAACCGTCCCCGGTAGGACGCGCAGAGTAACATCGTCCAGAGCCTTGACCGGGCCGAAGCTCTTACCGATGCCCTGCATCTCCAGGGCGAACCGGGCGGATTCTATCAGCCGGCAAAGCGCCATCAACCTTCTCTTCCGATGAGCGCGCGAATTTCTGGTGAGCTCAAACGATCCTTGGTGACCAGCTCCACGCCGGTGTCGATTCTCGGCTGGACGCTTTCGCCCTTGATCGCCGCAATCACGGTACTTACCCCCTTGTATCCCATGGCCTGAGGATTCTGCACGACCAGTGCGTCGATGCGTCCTGTCTCAAGCCCTTTGAGGAGTGCGTCGGCAGCGTCGAAGCCGATCATTTTCACTGTGCCCGCTCGTCCCTGGCTCTCCAGTGCTCGGAGTGCGCCGCGGGAAGTGGACTCGTTGCAGGCGAATATGCCATCAAGCTCTTTGTGGCGGGTGAGCACGTCTTCGGCGGCTGAGAGGGCGGTCTCCACGGTATCCATGCCGTAGCGGTCTTCAACCAGCTCGATCCCGGGAAACTCCTTCCTCAGCGTTTCCATGAACCCTTTTTCACGAGCCGTGGTAGACGCGGAGCCCGCCATGTACTTGATGACGGCCACCTTGCCCTTGCCGCCGAGGAGCTTCGCCATGTGCTTCGCAGCGAGGGCGCCGCCCGCGTAGTTGTCGGTGGCAACGAATGAGACCCGCTTGTCGGTGTCGATGTCCGAATCGATGATGACCACCGGTATCTTGGCCGCGGCCGCACGCTCCGCCACGGGGACGAGCGCACCCGCGTCGGTCGGTGCCAGGACGATGCCGGCCACCTTCTTCACGATGAAGTCCTCGACTATTTGGATCTGTTTTTCTCGATCGCCCTCGCGATCCGGCCCTGTCCAGAAGATCTCCACACTGTTCTCTTTGGCGGCCTTTTGCGCACCCGCGAGCACCGAGTTCCAGAACGAATGGGTAGTCCCCTTGGGGATGACTGCGATGGGGCCTATTCCTTTGGGCTTTTCGGCGGTAATGGCGGCCTTGGCAGTATCCGGCCGAGGCGTGGTATTATCCCCCTTCTTGAGAAACAGGCCGGCTCCCACTGCTGCGGCTGCTGCCAGCACGAATACCAGAATCAGGACGTTCTTATTCAAGACGACTCCTTCTGCGCTCTCTTTTTCGGACTTCTGTGAGTCTGTCGCTCATTTGAGAGATTCCCCGTAAGAGTGACGGTTATTCCCGGCCTCCAACGGGCGTCAACGACCCTGAGCCCCCGTCACGTCATGTTCCTAAACCCGAGACGGTAAAGCAACATAAATCGGCCACATCTTCGGACTTCAACACTTTTTCGCCGACGTCAGGGAGACTGCTTGGCCTGCGTGAGCACAACCGGCAACCAAGTCGCACCACTCTTTGAAGGGAGGTGGCACTTATGCTATGGAAACGTTTTCCTTTTCAGGCGATAATCGAGCCTCTCCTCTTCAAACTCTCCATCATTGAGGTTTTTTACTTGAAGCACTCAGCCTAATCTACTATAAACACAGCCTTAGTTGGATGCCACAACCGATGTGGCTGTGGAGCCCTGAGTCATGATCGCGAGAGGATGCTGTACCCGATTCCAGAATTTCACCGGAGAAGACTATGCGAAATCCCTTGTGGGCCACGCTCGTCGCACTGGTTGTTGCTCTGAGTATGGATCTCCCGTCATTGGGACAGGGATTGTCATCGAGTCCGTACGGTGCCGCTCCTTTCCTCAGAAGAGAAAACGGCAGCATTACGTCGTCCGGCCCTTTTGAGTCCGCCAACACACAGAGCCCGCTGCTCGGAAAACCTGGAAGCATGCTGTCCGGGGGGTCCCGCAAGAAAGATATTCCCAACCTTCAGATGGGGTATGAGCTCTACTCCGGCAAGAATTGGCGGTTTGGATATTTCACCATCGACTACCTGCTACCGATACGGGTGCGGGAAAACGCTGTTGTTTTCGGCGCGGTGCATTCCGAGTTGCAGGGCTTGTCAACAAACTCAACACCAAGAGCCGCCGAGCAGGTTTTTGCATCCATGGGCGGAGGGTATCGGACCGTATTGCTCGGACGAACGCTCCTGGGCTTTAACTGCTTTTATGACACTTCCCGGTTTGCCGATCGGTGGGTGTCTTCCGGAGGAGCCGGCCTTGAAGCGGCGCTCCTGATTGCCGGTAACGATGCCCTGGATATGAAATTGAACTGGTACGGAGATCTAGCCGAAGGCGATCTCATCAACCGGTTCCGTGACGGACCCGGAAACTTTGATCTCCAGATCGGATACTCTCATCAATTGTTCGACGGCGGTCCGGACTTGCGCCTCTTTGGTACGCTGTATGACTTTGACGATGAAAGCGGAGCTTTGGGATGGCAGGCGGGAGGCCAGCTCATGAGCGCGAACGGGGTGGTTGCCATCAAAGGCGAAACGGCATACGATCCTGTAAACGGCACGTACCAGAGCGTGAGCGCGTTCATCAATATCGGTTTTCAGGTAGAAAATCTGGCCCAGGGAAAGAATCCGTTCGTCATGCCCGAGCCGATCTTCTCCAGTCCGAGGAATATGAACCGACTGATTCACAAGGTCGCCAGAAATTATCGTCACACGACGCATGGCTTGCAAAGCACTCCTCCTGACTATACAAAAATCCACACCCGAACGGTAACAATCAAAAACAACACCGGGAAACAACAAACAGTGTATGTGAAGTTCTCTCCATCAGGTTATAATTTAAAGGACTTGGCGAAGAAAAACGGCTGGAATGTCGATGGCAACATTCTTTCGGCCTCGGTAAATGATGGGCAGTCTCTGCAGTTGCTGTTCGACAATCCGAATACAGGGTTGGTACATTTTGTGATGTCGCTGGGTTCTACGACCGCGCCCACCTGTCAATTAACCCAGGCTGAATTAACGCTCCAAAACAATTGGGGTACCGTTGCTAAGCCGGACTTTCATGAAGGCTCCGATATTAGTTTAGTGAACGGCTTCAATTACCCGGTCACCATCGTCGGGCCGTATTCGCAAAGCCAGGACCTGAAGCCTAAGACAAAACCAACAGACCCGGACACTTTCTACGGCTCAACGATTCAGGCAGCGGCTGCGACTGGAAATAGTCACAATTATGGAGTATTCGGCCTTGGAAACGATCAGTGCTGCGCCTCATGCGTCATGCCCGGCGGTTGCTGTTCTCAATGGACTGCCGGTACGATCAAAAACGAATCGCATCCCGCAACAACGGCGGCGGTCCAATGCCCGACAAAGCCGACTCCCAATACCTGTAACCCCGGCGACGCATGTTTTACCTACCCGTGCGCGGGAGCGGGAGTCAAGCAGTGCGCACCGCTTATCACATGTCAAGCAAATTACTGGCAGAAGTATGCAACCGGAACAGAGTGGACCGTCACTTTCAGTAAGCCTTAGAATAAACGGGCCGGCCGGAGTGGTATTTGGTGCGGGGTGGGTTGAAGAGGCAGGATAACCCATTTGTCGCGTGCCCCGCGATCTGCAATAAATTTTCAAACACCGGCATTGCGATTCATGTAAAGAGTAGAGGGCACAAGGGCTAAACGAGTAACACGGCCACGGTCAGGCAGATACGGACAGTAAGGCGTGCCGGATTAGGAAAATTACCCGACGGCCAAAATAGTCGATTGACAGACAGGTACCCATCTTGTAAGCTGAAATAATAAGAGAAGAGTCATTTAGCGGATATGGTGCTGCAATATACGAACGGGCTTCTTTTTTGAAGTCTTTTGAATGACCGAAGAAGGAGGGGAGGAGATTATGGAAGAAGAATTCAAGAGCAAAGAGAGAGAAATTGAAGAGGAGAGTGCGGAGACAAATGCCGACGAGAACATGGACAGACGACGCTTTCTGAACAAATGGTCCAAGCTGGTTCTTGGAGCGGTCATTCTGGCCGGAACCGCGGGCCTGGCAGCTCCGGATGATAGCGAAGCCCGCTGCGGCGGCGGAGGTAGAGGCTGCGGCGGCGGCTGGGGTAGAGGCTGCGGCGGCGG
>JBGSJS010000075.1:0-176932 GCA_041741735.1 Desulfomonilaceae bacterium
GAGGTCATAATCCACCGCGGCTAAATTTCCTATAAAGCTACGCGAGCGCGCAAAAATAATTCTATGGCACCAGACATCTGTTCATAATACGCGAATATCGCGGTCAGTTTTCCGCGAAATATTTTGGCTCTTCAGAGCTGCAGCGTTTCGCAGTCACCGAAGAGCTGGTAGACGACCAGCGAGGCTTTCTCCGGGAGATTCTTCAGGACGAGATGCATCCCGCTCGCTGCCGGATTTTCGATGAGGTGGATGACCGGGAACGCGAAGAAATGGTGCGAGAGCTCGAGTCGAGGAGCGCCGAGTTTGAACGCAAGTACGGCAAGAGTCTCGATGCGGCAGGATTGGCCGCAGTGGTGGACGCCACCGTCAGACACGGTGTCATGCCGGAAACCATGTACCGACGTTACACTCAGGTGGAGCAGGAGATTCACGCCTTTGAAAAGGAATTTGAGACCCTGTACGGATTGAGAATTCGATTCGCTGAGGATGCCCTGAGGGAATTGGTGAGACTTGTTCTCAACGGTTCGGAAGAAGCCTTGATCGTGTGCAGAAAGATTTTCCAAAACTACCACCACGGTCTCAAGCTGGTCATGGAGCGCTCCGGGGCCGCGGAGTTCACGATTCCCATTGAGGCCATTCGAAACCCGGAGGTTTTTCTCAACGACATGATCCAGCAGACCTACCGCCAGCAAGAAGCCGACGAGAGGACATAAGCGGCGATGCCGACGATTGCCGGATATACGTTATCGCAACCAAAGATGTGACTTCCCGGCAATGACGGCTTGTCTTAGAAGGGTCGTGCCGTTCGTAGCGAAAGAGACATGCCGTCATTGTTATCGATTTGATCTTGAACAGGAAAGAATTCCGACATGAACCGCCCACCTCAATCCGGTCGGGAACGTCGGCTCGTCATCGAAGAGCAGATACGGAACAAGAAAGGCCCGACCGGAAAACGGTCGGGCCTTTTTCGTCTCGATACGTCTTCAGTCTGCGTCACTCGCCAAACATATCGTTTTTCTTCTGTCCGAATCGTGATTGACTGGCCGGCATGATGGGCTGAGACGGGGAAAAGATCTCCTTGACGGCCGACCAGAAGCCTCCGCCGCTTTCCTGTCCCTGCTGTCCCTGTACGTGGAGGGGCGTCGGCTGGGCCGTGGGCGCCTGAGCCTGATATTGTTGAGCGGGCTGCTGGGATGCTATAGGGGCTTGGGCGACACCGGGTGCGGCAGGGGACCCCGGCTGGGCTCCTGCGTAACCTTGATTGTAGGCCGTGGTTGCGTGGGGCTGTGGCTGCTGCGCGAACTGCTGTGGCTGCTGCTGAGGCTGAACGACGCCTTGAGCGGGTGCAGGTGCCTGAGCCTGCGCAGGAGGACCGCTTTGCCCTGAAACGCCCATCAGCTCATAATAGCGTCGCTGCGCCGCCCGTAGGCCTTCATAGGCATCGGCGGCCGCTTTCTTTCGGTACTCCTCACGCAGAGCCTGCTGTCGAGCCTCTTGTGCCTGGAGGCGCTGTTGTGCCTGCTCGTACATTTTCTGGGTCTGCTGGAGCTCCTGAGCTGCAGCTTGCTGCTGAGCCGCCAACTCCGCAGCGCGCTGCCTCGCTACGGCCCTCTCGTAGGCCTTTCGCTGTGCTTCTTGAACGATCGGATCCCCGCTGTAGGCAACGGACGAACCCTGAGGCCGGCCCTGGGCTCCTTGCTGTTGCTGATAAGCCTGCTGTGCCTGTTGAGGGTAGCCTTCTTGTTGGGCGGCCTGCTGCTGGTAGGCCTGTTGCTGGTAGGCCTGTTGCTGTTGAGGCTGTTGATAGGCTTGCTGCTGTTGCTGATAAGCCTGTTGCTGCTGCTGATAGGCCTGCTGCTGGGCCTCGTACTGAGCTTGCTCGGCTTTATGGCTTTTCATGCTGAGCCGGCGCTTCTTCTTGCTCTTGCCGGTCGCTTGGGGCTGCGCCTGCTGCTGGTACTGCTGGTATTGCTGCGCGGCAGGCTGTTGGTACTGGTAACCTTGAGCCGTGTTACCGTAGCTCTGCTGTGCCGAACTGTCGTACATGGACGGCTGCGCGGCAGCTTGCCCTTGAGCCTGTGCCGATCCGTCTCCCGATGCAGCGGGATAGTAACTGGTCACAGGCGCCGAATTGGGATAATTCCCCGTATAGGCTACATATCCACCCTTCTGCTGCAGTTGGTCCAGGTAGTTATTCCAGTAGGCTTCGTAGGCCGGTGTCTGGCCTTGCCCGTAAACCGTCGACGGATCCTGCACCAATGTCGATCCGCTATACCCGGGGTTGTACCCCTGGCCCAAGGCCGGAGCCGCTACGAGAGCTACCCCCAGGGCCGAAACAAACAGGGCCATCCATCTCTTTCGCATTACGATTCTCCTTTCGGCAAGCAATGCCGAGCAGCGGGCCATTACTCGCCTCGGGCCGGTAACACCCCATCCGTCCGGGATGGGTCCCGGAACCGCCCACAATACCACCGGATACATTATATCTTTTATTGTTAGAAAATCAAGGGCAAAATAGGTTTCCGCAACGAGCAATTTTCCCTGATCTCAGCTAGATGGGTAAGCTTTCAACCTCACTTATCCGAGAACAGCGTTATTTTACTATTTTTAGTAAGCTTCTTGACGGTTTAGGTGGATCGGGCGGTTTCGCCCCTTTCACCTTCTCATTGAAAATTTTGTTCTTCACACGAACGGAATTGATGAGGAAATAGACCACGATGGCACGCTCCCAGTCACGTGTGGGAGAGAACTCGGACACCTTCTTCAAATACTTTTCTTGGAGCTGCGCAAGAGAAGCCTCGTCGAAATCAAGAATACGGTCCGCCAGCCCCAGTAATGCCTCCTCGATTCCCACGTTGCCTCCTTCAGTCGCCCGTACGTAGGGTAAGGCTTTTGCCGGGCGAGGTCAAGGGGGGAGAACCTCCTCCCCTCCACCTCACCTTCTTCGGAAACAGGGGAAAGCCCCATGTTACCGGGTCGCATTCGCCCCTGCCTGGAGCGCTGCGAGATTCATGCTGCGGACAGCCTCCCTGGGATCTTTTTCCAACTGCGCGCGAATCTCTTCCGGAGAAACGGGGAATCCGGCCAAAGTGGCAGCGAAACCCAGCAAGACGACGTTTTCAAGCTGTACACGCCCCAGTGTCCGCGCCAGCCCCGTGGCGTCCACTCGCCTCACGGCCGATTCTTCGGCCAGGGCCGAGTTCTCCACCACCACCCCGTCAGGTTTGAGATAGTGCCTATTGTTGGACGTCTCCGACGGGTCGAGGGACAGAAGAAAGTCGGCGTGCCCTTGTCGGATCAAGGGAGAAAAGAAAGATCCGATGCGCAGGTGACTGTTGATGGAACCTCCACGGACCGCCATGCCGTGAGTCTCCGAAGAGACGACGTTCATTCCTTTGGCCGAGGCTATCTGTCCTATCTGACGCGTCAGAAAAACGATACCTTGGCCGCCTCTCCCACAGAGAATCAATTCTACCATGATCAAGCACCTATGGGCTCTATGGCCTGAGAAGGACAGATTTTGACACAGACTCCACACCCCGCGCACAGGTCCGAATCGATCTCGATCCTCTTCTCTTTTTGCACCAGGTGAATGGCGGGGCATTCGAGATCGCGAATGCAGGTCATACACCGGTCGCATTGATCGTTCACCCTGAACCTGTCTGAGGGCGTGACGACTCCCGGAGCCCGCACGCACGGACGTCTGGTGATCACTACCGCTACCCCCAGGCCGTCCTCGAAGGTGTAGGACTTTGCCTTCTTGAGCACCTCTTCCAGGGCGCCCGCATCATAGGGGTCCACCACTTCGAGAAAGTCTATTCCGCAGCCTCTGATCAAACGTTCCATGTCTATGGGAACCCCGGGGGAGCCGTCGGCGAGGAAATTGTGCGCGGGCGTCGGTTGGCCTCCTGTCATGGCCGTAATGTTATTGTCCATGATCACGAGCACGAACGGGGCTCGCGTGTGGATCGCGTTGATGAGCGCCGGCACCCCTGCGTGGTAAAAGGTCGAATCACCAATGGTTGCAACAACTTTCGTCTCCCGGTCCGGGAGGGGAACCCGGCCAAAGCCTCCTGCCATCCCCACGGAAGCGCCCATGCACAGGCAGGTGTCCACCGCTCCCAAGTTAATCCCCAAGGTGTAGCAACCGATGTCTCCTGTGTAGACCGCCTGATCGAAGGTCTTCCGAATCATATAGAAGGCGGATCTATGAGGACACCCGGGACACAAGGAAGGCCGCCTGGATTTAACCGTGGGGGTCTCGCGCCGGGAGGCCGGCTCCCCGACCGCGGCCAGGACAAGGTCCTCTACCAGCTCGGGGATGAGCTCTCCTTGCGGCGGGACATGACCCGAGAACCTTCCCATCACCGAGCGACGGTCGCTGAGTTGAAGCTCAAGCACCGGATAGGTTTCTTCAATCACCAGCGTACTCCGGTGATCGGTCACGATTTGCTGAAGAGCCTCCGCGTTGCAGGGGAAAGGCATATCCACTTTGTACACGTCCACCGAGCCGAGTCGTTTGTCGGATGCCGTCACGTCCCGGACGTGGGAGGAAACCGAACCGGAGGTGATCACCGCTGTGTCGCTGCCGCCGTTGCCGTTCACCAGCCTCGGTTGTGCCATAGCTTCATCCCGGCCGATAGCGGCCAGCTTCTCGTTGAGCTCGCCGTGGAGGATGAGCCTGAAGCGCGGTATTGCCGCCCAGCGCTGCCAGTTCTTTCGAAACACCCCGGCATCTGCAAGGGGTTGAGGGGTAGACAAAGACACGTTTTGGCGCGCGTGACAAACTCGCAGGCAAGGCCGCAACAGAACCGGAACCTGGTATTTCTCCGACAGATCGAACGCCCGCACGGCCATTTCCAGGGCTTCCGCAGGGGTACCGGGGTCGAGTACCGGCACCTTTGCGAACCAGGCGAAAAAGCGGCTGTCTTGCTCCGTTTGACTGGAGTGAGGCCCGGGGTCGTCCGCCACGACGACGACCAAGCCGCCGCGCACTCCAAGGTATGCCGCGCTGAGAAAGGGGTCGGACGCGACGTTGAGCCCGACCATTTTCATGATGGCCGCTGCCCTTCCCCCGGCAAGAGATGCCCCGTAGGCTATCTCAAAGGCAACCTTTTCATTGACGGACCATTCCAGGTAGACGGGATGGTCAAGTTCCTTCTTCCAGCGAACCAGAGATTCCAGAACTTCGGAAGAGGGTGTGCCCGGGTAAGCCGCAGCCACCGAGCATCCCGCTTCGATGATGCCCCGGCCGATGGCCTCGTTTCCCATGAGGAATCTCACTTCGGATGTGTCGTCTTGCGTCATGGCCTCTCCTTGACTCAGGAGCTTTATGCTTTCGCTCGCCGCCCCGGCGGGTTACTTAGCAGGAAAACCCTGTCCCCGGACGGCGGAATGCGCCGGAAAATGCTTGAACGGAAAGGTTGCCGGAGCCTTCCGTCACTCCGGCCGGGCAGGCCGGGTCGGCTCATGCCGGCAACGCACGATCTACTCGTCATCGTCCGCGGACCAACGGAAGGATTCCTGAATATCTTTTACCGAAGTGTCCGGAGAAAAGCCGCCTTTGAGAAGCTCGTCCACGCTGCTGACGATGCGATCTCCGCCGCGGCCCTCGGCTATGATCAGGATGTCTCGGCCTCCCAGGCGGCTGAACTCCTGGATGTACTGCAGGCAGGTTCCGCAGGGGAGGAGAGGGGTGTTCAGATCGGACACCACAGCGACTGCGAGAAAGCTCTTTTCTCCGTGAATGAGGGCGTGATTGATCGCGTTGCGCTCCGCACAAACACCCAACACCGGAATGAGACACTCCGTGTTACACCCTTCGTAAATCGTGCCGGTGCTTGTAAGGACCGCCGCCCCGACTCGGAATCGGCTGAGAGGGACGGAAGCGTTCTCCTTGGCCTTAAGAGCGGCGTGGATCAGCTCTTCCACTTCCCACCGCCCTCCCTGGGCATGATCGGTTGAACGCGTATCTCCAGCTAACATGCCCACTGTGGATATCATCTCCGATCCGTTCCGGTCAAGTCCCTCTCGATGAACCTTCCGGTAAGGGGCGGTTGTCGATTCGACCGGCCCGCTCGGGTGGCTCTGAGGGCAATCAACCTCCCCCAACTGCCGGCGTCCTGAGAATCGTTCCCCATCTCGGAAACTCCTGTCTCAGAAATCGCCCCAATCACGATTGAGGGTCTTTACCATAATGATGAGATTGCGATAACCGCCTTCCCGATCCTTGACGTAATCCCGCAGCTCACCTTCTCTGAAGAAATCCAGCCTCTCGGCAGCCTGCATCGCCGGTTCCTCGACTCCGGAAACGAATTCCGCCACCAGTTTTTCAATCCCCGCGCGGATGGCAAGCCTCACCACGTCCAGAAGCATCCAGGTGCCCAGCCTTCTGTGCCTGTACGCGGGGTCAACGACGATGCGCAGGTGTGCAATGTGCTTCAGGCACTCTGCAGGACGTCTGTGTATCCGGAGGTTGCCGACGATCGTGCCTTCCCCCGGTACCACCGCCACCATAGGGAGGACGCGGTCATAATCGAGGTCCGCCATCCATTGGTGCAGTATCTCGGGGTCGGCAACGTCGTCCCGCAGGAACCATCGCTCCTCCTCGGGAAGACGCGAGAAGAATTCCCGGAGCTTTTCTTCGTCCTCGCGCACGAGAGGGCGCAACACGACAGGTGTCCCGTCTTTGCACATGATTTCCTTCGGATAACTTTGCAGCATGCTGGTGCTCCTTGGATCAAGGCTCGGCTTCCTTCTTGGATTTTCTATCAAACAGTCCCTCCGATGGCAACGACGCATTGACTGTGCAGGATGTTTGGGGTAGCAACAGAGTGGTGCGGGGTCGGCAAGGCGCCGCGCAATTCATCGGGAACAGGCCTTCGCGACCTGATGCTCGGCCGGTACGGAGGGAATGAGATATGGAAGAGAAAGAGAAGCTCGTACTCGACGCGATGAAGAAGGCGGGTAAACCGGTGAGACCCGGCGACGTGGCCAAAGCTGCGGATCTGGACTCCAAAGAGGTGTCTAAGATTATCGATTCTTTGAAGAAAAAAGGTATGGTGGTGTCGCCGAAGAGGTGCTATTACGCCCCATCGGAAGGCTGATGGGTCGGGAACGCTTCTGTGGAATCGAATTCGCCGACTCCTACGGCGTGCCGCAGGCCCGCGTACGGGTGGGACCGGTTACGGCGCTTAGAGAAGTGTCATCTTAGTCGGCAGTGACCCCAAAACCCACCGATCAGAGGTACGTGTGCCTCGAAACATATGAACGGAGACAGGGGTAATGAAAAGGTGAGCGACACGGGTTTGCCTGCGCACCCGCACCATGTACACCTCATAGGTATCGGTGGTACGGGTATGGCTTCCCTGGCCGGAATGTTCCTCGGTGCGGGGTGCACGGTCACGGGATCGGACAACGGTATCTATCCGCCAATGAGCGATGTGCTCCGGGAGCTGGGAATCGAGGTCATGGAAGGATACCGACCTGCAAACCTGAGGTCGCGTCCTGACCTGGTTGTGGTGGGCAACGTTATCCGGCGGGACAATCCGGAGGCGATCGAGCTGGAGAAATGCGGTATAGCGTTTACTTCCATGCCTGTTGCGGTGAAGACCTACTTCGCACGGGATACTACTCGGATCGTTGTGGCCGGGACGCACGGCAAGACCACCGTGAGCTCCATGATCGCATGGATTTTATACAAGGAAGGCCTCGATCCCGGGTTCATGATCGGCGGGGTCACGGAGAATTTTCAGGCCAATCACAGGCTTGGAGGAGGCCGGTTTTTCGTCATTGAGGGCGACGAGTACGACACCGCGTATTTTGACAAGAGAGCAAAGTTCCTTCATTATTATCCTCATGTAGGGGTTGTTACGTCCTGTGAGCTCGACCACGCGGACATCTACGGGGATTTGACGCAGATCGAGGACCAGTTCAGATCTTTTGTCGGGTCGATTCCCGCCGACGGAAAGCTTGTGGTATACGGCGGGGACGAAAAGGTGCTTGAGCTGGCGCGGGGCTCGGCTGCCAAATGCTCTTCGTACGGTTTTGCTCAAGGCTTGGAATGGAGAGCGACGGACGTGAAAGATACCGGAAACGGGATCGAGACGACGATCCGGAAACACGGCTCCGGAATTTCTTCGGGAACACTGCCGGTGGTAGGCTCTCACAATGTTTTGAATGCCTTGGCCGCTGTCGCCGCGACGGACTGTGTCGGCGTGGCCCCGGAGCGTGCTTTGGCTGCGCTGTCGTCCTTTCGAGGGGTGAAGAGACGTCAGGAGATGGTGGGCGAAGCCGCCGGGGTGGCGGTGATCGACGATTTTGCGCACCATCCCACTGCAGTGAGAGAAACCTGCGCGGGCGTGCGGTCGAGATATCCCGAGGCAAGGCTCGTCGCGGTTTTCGAACCGGGGACCAATACGAGTAAGCGGTCGATTTTTCAGGAAGCCTACGTGTCTGCCTTCGACCGTGCCGACCTTGTGGTCGTGAGGGAGCCGAGGAAGGTGGAGAACATTCCGCCCGCGGACAGGTTCAGCTCTCGGCGGTTGGCGTCGGATCTCAAGAGAAGAGGAAAAGAGGCCGAGGCCTTCGGAGACACCGACGGCATTCTGGACCATCTTGGGAAGGTTTTGCTGCCGGGTGACGTCGTGCTGATCATGTCCAACGGCAGTTTTGACAACTTGGGGACCCGTCTGGTGCAAATGCTCGGGGAGCGGTCAAGATGAAAGAGGCGCTGCTTTACGACCGTCCGGATTCGGGGTCGGTGAGGTGCCGTCTGTGCCGCCACACGTGCAGGATAGAGGACGGTAAGAAGGGAATTTGCCGAGTCCGGGAAAACAAGGGCGGCATCCTCTATACCCTCGTGTACGACAAGGTGGTTTCGACCAATGTGGACCCCATAGAGAAAAAACCCTTGTTCCACTTCGCTCCGGGGACCAAGTCCTTTTCCATAGCGACGGTGGGATGCAATTTCCGTTGCTCGTTCTGCCAGAACTACTCGATTTCCCAAATGCCCAGGGACGAAGGCAGAATCGCCGGACAAGACCGGTCGCCGGCCCAACTGGCCTCAGCGGCCAAGCGTTACGGCTGTAGGAGCATAGCGTACACGTACACGGAGCCGACCATCTACTACGAACTGGCTCGCGATACGATGGTTCAGGCCAGGGAGCTGGGTCTTCTCAACGTTTTTGTGACCAACGGATATATGAGCCGGGACATGCTCGACGATTCGAGGGGGCTCATCGATGCGGCCAACGTGGATCTCAAGGCTTTCAACGACCACTTCTACGCCCATTATTGCAGGGCCCGGCGCAAAGGGGTGCTCGACACCCTGCGTTACATGAAGCAGCTCGGCATATGGGTCGAGGTTACGACACTGCTCATACAAGGGCTGAATGACGATCCGGCCGAGGTCAGGGAATTGGCTCGTTTTATCAGCACCGAGATGGGCAGAGAAACTCCGTGGCATATCAGTCGCTTCTATCCGCAGTACAAGGAGATGGCCCTCCCCGCGACCGAAGTGGCCGCCCTGCGGAAGGCAAGGGACATCGGCCTGGCCGAGGGGCTTCATTACGTTTATACCGGGAACGTTCCCGGAGACGTCGGCGAAAAGACATTCTGTCCGGCTTGCGCGGCATTGCTCATCGACCGTGTGGGGTACACAATAGGAGCGTATGCCGTGCGGGAAGGGCGGTGCCCCCAATGCGGTCAACGTCTCGACGGGGTGGAAGTCTAATGCGAGCTCTCCGGAACGGATCCACGATCGGCCGTGAACCGTGCAGTCATGCATTCAGTCTGAAGACCATCTCGGAAGGAATCGGCATGATGCCGGTCCGTTCAATTCAGCAGGATTGCCCCTCTGTGGCGGATTTTCGCCGGAAGGGCTTCTGAGCCCTCGATTACGCTTGCCCATCGATCCGGGGTTGCCGGCCTTGTTCGATCGATCTCGGTACTATGGATATCCGGCCCGTGCCCTGCGTGAGGGCGTACCTACGCGGGCATGATGAGGATTAATATGGCGGAAAAAAAGAGCATTTTGATTTCTCCATCCATACTTTCGGCAGACTTCGCCAACCTCGGGGACGAGATCCGCGCGGTAGAGGCGGCAGGTGCCGATTGGCTCCACGTGGACGTCATGGACGGCCATTTTGTTCCCAACATTACCATCGGCCCCATGATCGTCGAGGCGGCCAAGAGGGTCGCCACGATTCCGCTGGACGTGCATCTCATGATTTCCGAGCCGGACCGGTACCTGGAGGATTTTCAATCCGCGGGCGCGGACGTACTCCATGTGCATCCGGAAGCCACCCACCATGTGCACCGGACCCTCACGAGAATCAGGGAGCTGGGCATGAAGGCGGGGGCGGCCCTCAATCCATCCACCGGCCTGGAAGCGGTGTACCACGTCTTGGCCGAATTGGACGTCGTCATGCTCATGACGGTGAACCCGGGATTTGGCGGTCAGTCGTTCATCCCCACCATGCTCCCCAAGGTGAGGGCTCTCAGGGAAATGATCGACCGCTCCGGATACGACATACGTATTGAAGTGGACGGTGGGGTCAGCCCGAGCACCGCGCCCGATCTGGCTCGGGCAGGCGCGGACGTCTTTGTGGCGGGAAGCGCCGTCTTCGGCCGTCCTCCTTACGCGGAGGCCATAGCGAAATTGCGGGCGGCAGAGGATGCGTGATCTCGGGGGCGGTTGATGGAGATCCGACGGAGGCTGCCGACGGTTTCGACAACAAAAGGGCGGACCTGAATCTTTTGAACTATTCTCCGACTCAGGCGGGTTTGACATGTATTCCGTACAGCGCGGTTGTCCGGAGAATGAGTCGGAAGCCACCCATAAAAATGTGACGCAACAGTAGTCAAGGGCAAACGATGAACAACAAGATAGGATCATTGCTGGCTTTCATGGTCGTGGTGGCGACAGCGGTACTCTTTTCCGTTCCGACGCCGTCGCCGGCGTCCCGAAGCTTCATTCCGGACCCCAAAACGATCGTCATTCCGGACCTGGCAATGGATCCCGGCCTCTTCTTTCTCATGGCGGAAGAGCTGGAATCGACGGGGGACACGACGTCGGGACTTGAATATTTCCGAAAAGCCCTCGCATTGGATCCCACTTCAGCCTACCTCAACACGCGCATTGGATCCATTCTCGCTCGAAATCGCAGGATAGCCGACGCCATGGTCATGGCGCGAGCCGCCACGCTCTTCGATCCCCAGTACGAGGAAGCCTACACGCTCCTGGGCAAACTGTACACGGTGACCGGGGACAATACCCGAGCAGTGGAGGCCTACGCACGGGCCCTCGATCTCAAGCCCCACGAGAGAGACCTGTATGTATTCCTCGGCTCGTTGCAGGCTTCCCAGCGGCTCTTCTCGGAAGCGGAGAAGACGTTCAAGAAGATGATCGAGGAGTTCCCGGGCGAAAGGGAGGGGTACTTCTACCTGGGCAAGGTCTACGTTGAAGATGGCCGATATGACAAGGCAATCGACATATTCAAGCAGCTTCTGCAAACAAGAGCGGACAGTGCCGCTGCAGCCCATGTGGAGCTCGGCGCCATCTACCTTCTGCAAAAGGATCTCGCTGCAGCGGAGAGCCATTTCTCTGAAGCCGTGAAGCTCGACCCCTTCAACATCACCGCTCGATTGAATCTCGGCCAGGTACTGGCAAAACAGAAGAAATTCGCCGAGTCATACAAGGTATTTGAGGAACTTGGTAAGCTGGCCCCGTCCAACTTGGGGATTCAGATCAAGATGGCTTTGATTCTTGCGGAACAGAAGAAGTTCGACAAGGCCAAGCAGATTTTGGATACGATTCTCCAGACTAAACCGGGGTGGGATCAGGTGCGCTTCCACCTCGGAAGGGTTCTCAAAGAACAGGGCAAGATTCATGAAGCGGAAAACGAGTTCAATCAGATCCGTAAGGGTCAACCGATGTTCGTCAACTCAAGGATAGTCCTGGCCCTCATGTTCCTCAAGACCAAGGAATATGCCAAAGCCATCCGGTACATCGACGAGGCGGCAGACCCGAATATGAAAGACGCCGACGTTCTGTACATCAAAGGGTCTATCCTGGAAGAGCTCAATCGCCTGACCGAAGCCCGTCAAATCTACGAGAAGGCGCTGGAAATGGAACCGACGAATGTGCGGATGCGCTACTCTCTCGGTAACGCCCTGGAAAAGGGAGGGTTTCGGAATCGTGGTCTCCGGGAGATGGAGCGTATCCTCAAAGAAAAACCGGATGATGCAAGTGCCCTTAACTTCATCGGATACACCCTGGCCGCCTCCGGCGGAGACCTTGACAGGGCCGAAAAGATGGTCCGCAAGGCCCTGGAGCTGAAGCCCGACGATGGATACATACTCGATTCCCTTGGCTGGATACTCCATCAGAGAGGCCAAAACGACAAGGCTTTGGAATATTTGCAAAGGGCTGTGGTCAAGGTCAAGAACGATCCGATCGTGGCCGAGCACCTCGGAGATATTCTCCTTATCGAGAATCAAAGAGAAGGTGCAGTGACTGCGTACAAGAATTCACTGGAGGCCAACCCCGACAACCTGATCGTGCAGGAGAAGCTTCGCAAGCTGGAAGCCGAAATGAAGCCTTCGGAGAAATGAGCTTCCGCTTACGGTAGGATCTTTGTAATCGGCAACAAGCTCCGATGACGATCGAGTGGTCCGTTGACGGAAATGAATCTGACAGTCCTGAAAATAGCGATACTTTCGGTCGTGATCGTCCTGGAAGCAGTCGGCACTGAATGCCTCGCTGCTGAAAGAACAAGAGGTCCGATCAAAGGAGCGGAGGAATCGTGCAGCCGGTACTCCCTTCCATCCTCGGTTCTGGAGAAGCCCTTTCGATTTGCCGGCGAGATCGTTCCTCTTCGGCGTCGTGACGTCAGGACCCGGATACTCTCCCAAGTCAATTTCCTCCTGCTGGACGCCCGGAGCGTGCTGACCCTCTGGCTCACGGAGAAGCAGCGGCAAGCCTGGATCTTCGAGGAAGTTTTCGAAAAGCAGCACATTCCCAAGGAATTTGCCCTTTTTGCGCCCATCGTTGGGGGACTTGGCGCGTCGTCCACCAGAGGAGCGGGAGTGGGAATCTGGTCCCTGGGAAAGCCTTGCGATGCCGCTTCCGGGGTGGAAATGGCCTCGGACAAATGGCATGACGACCGGATGGACGTTGAGCTATCCACACGGTGTTTTGCAGCCGCCATCAAGTCCGTCAGAAAGGACCTTGGTACGGAAAGCTGGCTCTTGGCTGCGGCCGCTTATGCAACCTCGACGAAGACCGTTCAAGAGGCCATGAAGCGGTGGAACGCTACCTCTTATTGGGACCTGCCTCTTCCCGACGACGCCGAGAAGGTGGTGGTGCGGTGGATAGCTTTGGGCATCATCAACTCGCACAGGGAGGAATACGGGCTGAGATTCCGCCCTTCGACCCCCTATACCTACGATCAGGTGACCGGTCTCATCCTCGCCAAAGATCTCCCCCTTGCAGAGATAGCCCGAATGACGGGTGTACCGGCCCGGGTGATTCTTGAGTTGAATCCCAAGATAAGACCGTCCGTGGGATCGTTTCCCGCGAAATCGGACGGCAAGAGCCAAGTGCACACCATAGCCGCCCCCAAGGGCAAGGGGGATCTGCTCGTGGAGCAACTGAAAAAAGAGGGATACCTGGCTGGGGCTTCCAAGCGCTGAACCGCTCGATGAGCGGGGATGTGAAGGGTGACCTGCAGGGGATCGACCGGTGTCCCGTCGAAGAGGGAATGGAAACGAATTCGGACGGAGAGGCTGCCGCAGGATTGGGACGCGCTGCCGGATCGGCAAAGACAACAAGGAGCCGGGGCGTGCCTTCCCCGTTGATCTGCGGCTATGTGTAACCGTCTCGTTTGAACTTGACTATTCGTGCAAAACGGCTTAGTCTTTTGTCGAGGAATTACGAGGGGTGATAAGAAGACATTGCAGTTTTATAACCCGGAGTCGGGGGCATGACACTTAATCGCTGGGATCCTTTACGGGATCTTTTGAATTTTCAGGAAAGGGCGAATCGTCTGCTGGAGTGGAGCGCCGAAGAGCAGGCCTCCAAGCGTAGAGCAACGTGGTGCCCTGTAGTGGACGTGCTGGAAACACCCGAGGCATACATCTTCAGGGCGGAACTTCCGGGCGTAGGCAAGGAGCACATCAACGTAGAGATCCGCGGCAACCGTTTGCGACTGTACGGCGAACGTCACATGAGCGCCGAACCGGCAATAGCTGCTTACCACAGCATCGAACGGGTGCACGGTTTGTTTGAGCGGAACTTCGAGCTGCCCGGGCTTGTGGATGCGGAACGAGCCGAGGCGAGATACCTGGACGGCGTCCTGGAAATCCTCCTGCCCAAGGTCGAAGAAGAATCGGACCGCCCCATCTCTATTGTTTGCCTGGGCTGACGGGCTCCCGCCGGCGGGTGAATGTCTTCGGAGGTCGGCGAAAGGATGGCCGCCTCGGAAGATAGGTTTGTTCTGAGAACGCCGCGTTTTCCCGGGCTCAAGAGGCGTCAGGGTCGGAGTAGTGCCGGAACGTATGTCTCCGGTCCGGTCCGAAGGCGTCTGAACGACCGGTTGCATGAGAATCACGATGGCCAAACCTGACCCGTACAGAACACTGGGTGTCGGCAGAACCGCGACGCCGGAAGAGATCAAGCGAGCATACAGGAGATTGGCTCGCCTGCATCATCCTGACGTGAATCACAATAGCACCGCGTCACATTCCCAATTTCGCGAAGTCGCCGAGGCTTACGAGATTCTTTCCGACGCCGGCAAGCGCCGCAGGTACGACAGGTTCGGTCATGCAGGACTGGAGGTCGGCTTCGATCGTTTCGGTTTCCAAAACTCCGGCTCACGGAACGGTGCGAATGGATTCGATGCGTCGGGATTTCGCTTCGGGTTCGGACAGCAGGCCGGTGGAGCGGGATTCGGATCGTTTGAGGACATCTTTTCGGATCTCTTCCGGTCCTCGGGAGCCCGCACGACGAGACGGAGCGCTCCCTCCAGAGGAAGCGATCTCGAATATAATTTGACCCTGGACTTCGATCAGGCCTATCATGGGACAACTATAACCGTGCGAGTGCTGAACAGCCATATTGATGTGGGCATACCCGCCGGTGTGCACGACGGCTCGAGAGTGCGCGTGATGGGGCGTGGCGCACCCGGTCGCAGAGGAGGCCCTTCCGGAGACCTTTACTTGAACGTGTCCGTGGCCGATCACGACTTTTTCCGACGAGAGGGAAACGACATCCTGGCGAACCTTCCCATCACCTTCGGGGAGGCAGTACTCGGAGCCAAGGTGGAGCTCCCCGGCCCCAACGGGGCTTTGGTCTTGAAGATACCCGAGGGAACACAGTCGGGGACCCGCTTCCGGTTCCGGGGCATAGGGTTCCGGGACCCGAGGGAAAGGGCGCGGGGCGATTTCTATGTCACGGTTCAGATAGTCGTCCCGGAAAACATAGATGAGGTTTCCAGGAATCTGGTGATGGATTTTGAGCGACGAAATTCCTTCAGGCCGAGAAACGGCCTGTAGAGAAAGAAAGGGAGCGTGTCGGTATGGAGGAGAGCGAAAAGAACGAAGAATTCAAGGTTACCGACAAACGCAGATTCACCAAAGAGGGTGAAGAGAAGCCCGGTGAGTCCGCCTCCTCCGCTTCGGAAGCGGCCGGTGAAGAGCCGAAGGAGAAGGAAGGACCCGCTGAGTCGGCCGAAAGGCGGACCGAGTCCGAGACTCAGCGAAAAGAGCCCCCTCCTCCCATGGATTTCACGACATTTGTGATCAGCCTGGCCAACACGGTGCTGTTTCAGCTCGGCCTCGTGAAGGCTTCCGAGTCCGATGAGCCGAAAAAGGATTTGGCGGGTGCCCGGCAGACCATCGATCTTCTGGCTCTCATAGAGGAGAAGACTCGCGGGAATCTCACGGACCAAGAGAAAAAGATATTGGAAGAAACCCTGTTTCAACTGAGGATGGTTTTCGTCGAGGCCTCAAAGTAGGATAGGGCCGCCATCAGACCATCATGTATCGATTGAAGTGTAAGGAGTAAGTGAATGTCTCGAGTGTGCGACATCTGCGGCAAGCGACCGCTCAGAGGATACAATGTCAGCCACGCGCACAACCGCACCAAGAAGATCTCGTTGCCGAACCTGCAGAAGGTCAGAGTTCTCCAAAGCTCGGGCCGCGTCACACGCATGAAGGTGTGTACGCGCTGCATTCGATCCAACAAGATCACCAAGGCGCCGTAGTAGCGATTGTCTTTGGACGGCCGCCGGGATCCGGTTTACGTCCACGTTGGATACGGGCACGCTCAGCCGGACTGAGCGCGGGAAACCGGGCAACGATTGCAAGGCATACGGCTCGCTGTTTTTCACCCGAAGGGCGGTATCGGTTACCGCCCTTTAGCTTTTGCCTTTGCATGGGAGGGGATGAAAACCCTTCGAAGGATAGCCGCGTCTTGGCCCGTGCTCCGTTGCTGCTCGCTTGATTGCCCCCCGTGTAGCTTCTCGGCAATGCCTTCACCGTGACAAGGATACGAGTCGAGGTGCGACCTCCTCCCGAGCGGGGTCAGGCTGCGCGGTGCGTAGCCGAAGAGTCATGCCGTCCCTGTTATGGATTTGATCGAGAACCGGCATAAGAGGTGAGAAACTTCCGGGGGAGCCGCGCCGCCGGCCGGAGGTTACTGAGCGCCGAGACGCTCCACCTTTTGGACCCCCTTGAGGTTCCTGAGCGCGGACATGACCGTGGTGAGATGCTCCAAATTCCTCACGGAAACACGGAAGATCCCGTGAGCGCCTTCACCCTCCCGTGTGGTCACGTTGGCCTCAACGATGTCGGCGTCGTTGGATGAGAAGACGCCGCTGATGTTGGCAAGCATCCCCATTTTGTTTTCGGTCCATACTCCGAGCCTGACTATTCTACGAAGCGACTGTTCCTCATCCCAACTGGTTTCCACGATCCTCTTGGAATCAATGGTCTGGAGGTTCACACAGTCGGCCTTGTGAACGGTGATTCCCCGGCCTCTGGTGATGTATCCCTTGATCCGGTCTCCGGGAAGAGGATTGCAGCACTTGGCAAAATTCACCATCACATCGGCAAGACCTTGGATTCTTACTCCGCTCGTTCCGGTGGCCCGTCCCCGCCGAACGATCTTTTCTTCACCGAAGGCCTCTTTTGCCTTCTCCCGGTCCTGCGGGGGGATCAACTTGGTGATGATGACCTTGGGAGAGAGCCGTCCGTATCCGATGGCAGCGAAGAGGTCATCCTCGGCCTTGAAGCTGAATTCCTGAGCTATTTTCAGCAGTTCCTTTTCCCGCTCGGCACGGGACAGGTCAATCCTCCACTTCTTCAGCTCGCGCTCGGTGGCCTCTCTCCCCATCTGAATGGATCTTTCCCGCTCTTCGGCAAGAACAAAATGGCGAATCTTGGTCCTTGCCCGGCCGGTCTTCACAAATTTCAGCCAGTCTTTGCTGGGTTTCTGGTGCACCGAAGTGATGATTTCGACGGTGTTGCCGTTGCGCAACTGGTACTTGAGCGGCACCATCTTCCCGTCAACCCTCGCTCCTACGCAGCGATGTCCCACCTCGGTATGGATCGAGTATGCGAAGTCCAGCGGCGTAGCCCCTTTGGGAAAAGCTTTGACCTCCCCCTTTGGAGTGAAGACGTAAACCTCGTCGGGATAGAGGTCCACTCTGACCGTCTCGAAAAACTCTCTCGGGTCGTCCAGATCCTGATGGGATTCCATCATCTGGCGGAGCCAGTTGACCACTTCGGCATCTTCGGCGTCGATGGCCTTGCCCTCTTTGTACGACCAGTGGGCGGCGATGCCTTCCTCTGCCACGAGGTCCATCTCGTGGGTTCGGATTTGGATCTCTATTCTCCTCCCCTCGGGCCCGATCACCGTCGTGTGAAGCGACTGGTACCCGTTCCGCTTGGGCATGGCTATGTAATCTTTGAATCTTCCCGGAACGGGCCTCCAAAGGGAGTGGATAAGCCCCAGCACGGCGTAGCACTCGCTGACGCTCTCCAGAATGATCCGGAAGGCCGTCAGATCGTGGACCTGCTCGAACTCCAGATTCTGTGCCTGCATCTTCCGGTGGAGACTGTAGATCTCCTTGCTGCGTCCCTTGGTGAGCCCCTTGATGTTGTATTGAGACAGCTTGTCTCTGATGACTCCGAGAACCTCGTTCTTGAATCCCTCAGTTTCTTTCAAAGTCTCTTCAAGCCGCTTGCGCAGGTATTCGTACCGATCCGGGTCGATATACCTGAAAGCGAGCTCGGCCAGCTCCGTCCAGAGCCAGTGCATGCCCAGACGTGATGCCAGGGGCAAGTAGATGTCCATGGTTTCTTGAGAGATCCGGATTTGGGCCTCTCTCGGCATGGGGGACAAGGTCCGCATGTTATGGAGGCGGTCGGCCAGCTTGACGAGCAAGACTCTGATATCCTTGCTCATGGCGAGAATCATCTTCCTGAAGTTCTCTGCCTGTCGCTCTTCCTTGGACTGGAACTCGAGCTTGCCGATCTTGGTAACACCGTCAACGAGGGTGGCGACCTCTTTTCCGAAGTACGTTTCGAGATCTTCGATGGAAGTGAGGGTGTCCTCAACGGTGTCGTGGAGGAGTCCTGTGGCTACTGAAGCTTCGTCCAGCTTCATCTGGGCCAGGATCATGGCAACGGCCACGGGATGGACGAGATACGGTTCCCCGGATCTCCTCATCTGGCCCTGGTGAACCTGCGCGGAGTAGACATAAGCGGCGCGGATCACATCGAGATCCGCGTCGGGGTAATAGGACTTCATCAATTCCTGGATTTCGCCGAAACGAACTATAGAGTTTGAGCTTGAGGTCATGATCTTCCGTACTGTTATTCGTTAGGCCTTCACACGGTAATTCTCTGACTGGCTGCTACAGCACATGTCATCGGCCCTTGCGAGGTCTCCTGCCGTGGTCGCGCTCGGGAGTACGTCCCTCGCGTTTCTTTAGCACCAGCTTAATGGGCGATCCGCCGAAATCAAACGCTTCACGGATTCGATTTTCGAGAAAACGTCGATACGAGAAGTGTATCGATTCTGGATAATTACAAAAAAACATGAACGTGGGCGGCTTGATCTTGATTTGGGTGAGATAGTAGATTTTGATCGGTTTGGTCTTGCGGTGCATACCGGGCCGATTCTCCTCCACCACCCGTTCGAGGAAGCGGTTGAGCTCGCCGGTTGAGATCCTTTTCGTGAACCGTTCGTTCAACGCATCAATCAAGGCGAAAATTTTAACGGCTCTCGTTCCTTTGAGTGCCGACAACGTAGTGACGGGAGCGTGGTCGATATACTTCAAGGTGGCTCGGACAGCCTCGGCGACTTGGGCGGCCGTGTTGGAGTCCTTGGGCACCAGATCCCACTTGTTCATTGCGAGGATCACACCTCGACCCTTTTCGAATGCGTAACCGACAATCCTCGCGTCCTGGTCCGTGACTCCTTCAACGGCATCCAGCATGACGATGACTATGTCTGCTCGGTCGATGGCCCGAAAGGCCTTGATCACACTGAACTTCTCAACCTTGTCCACGATTCTGGTTCGCCGCCGCACTCCCGCTGTGTCGATGAAGAGGTAATCCTTCCCATAATGGCGAACGATGGTGTCGATGGAGTCTCGGGTGGTTCCCGGCTCGGGGTTGGCAACCAATCGCTCTTCTCCCAGCAAGAGATTAATCAGCGTTGACTTGCCCACATTGGGCCGTCCCACCACAGCGACCTTCGTCGGTTCCTCAACGGTCTGCTTCTCTGTATCCTCGGAGTCGGGATCGTCCGGTATCTCTTGGAGGAGGACGTCGAGAAAATCTCCCACTCCATAACCCGTCGTGGCGCTGATAGGAAACAACGGGTCCACGCCGAGGTCGAAGAAGTCCACGGAGAAGTCTTCCCGCTTCTCGGAATCGATCTTGTTGACGCAGTAGAAGACTTTCTTATCGGTTTGTTGAAGAATGCGGACCACTTCGTGGTCGGAAGGAGTGACGCCGACTTTGCCGTCGCCGAGGAAGACGATGAGGTCGGCCTGATCTAAGGCGACCATCGTCTGAGTCCGCATCTGAGACAGCATGACGTCTTCGCTGGAGGGTTCAAACCCTCCGGTATCAACAACCGTGAAGGACTTGCCTCGTATGCTCACGTCAGCGTAGTTACGATCGCGGGTCAACCCGGGGGTATTCTCGACAATGGCTTTGCGAGTCCCCACGAGTACGTTGAACAGAGTCGATTTCCCCACATTGGGTCGCCCCACCAGGGCGACAAGGATTCTTGATGATTTGGCCATGGACGTTTTTACCATATATTATAGCGGAGTGCTTTGAAAATTGCGGGAAACGGAGAGAAGCCTTGAAGTCATCAGGAGGCCTTCGGCTAACCTCCTGCGCTCCGCTATCGCGGTCTGCCATAAGTCTCAAGCAGACGCCGCTGCTCTTTGAAGGACAGCGCCGATCTCCGCCGACAATCTTGGAGAAAGCTCATTGGCCTTCAACCCGGAGAATGCCGCGAATTTCAATGAGCGGCACTATAGCACGAGTGTTCGCGGGGAATTGACCGGCCGACGCGGAAGACAGGTATTTCTCGCGCCTGTCGGCTGTCCTCCACCGGCGGAGAGTCGGCCGCCGGCCGGCCGATGACGGCACTGCCCGGTTCGCGAAGCGGTATCGTCGCCTCCTGTTTCGCACAGGGGGTCTGAGCTACGGTCCGTTCTTTCCCTTCGTGGCGGAATGACTTACCCGCCCCCCCACGATCCGCGCTTGCCCCGCCAACGGAAACGAGTGCTGTTGAGGTCGATATGATCTTGTAATTTCGCTTGTTTGATGGTATTCTCTGCTGCGACACTCATAGAAGAAAAGGAACGGGGTGAATTCATGCGAACTACTCTGGTCATCCTGTTTGCGGGCCTCGTGCTGGGGGCCGTATTGCTCACCGGATGCGTCCCCTTCCTCAAGACCGCCAGGACCCAACAGGGTGAGGAGCGCGCTGCTTCAACCAAGCCCGGAGCAGAGAACGGCGCGGCCGCGGAAAAATCCGGTAAGGCGACCACTCCTTCCGCAGAAGAGCTGGACAAGCTGTTGCCCGCGCCTCCTCCGGGCTACAAAGCGACCACTTCCTCCCCGGCCCAATCCCTGGACTCCGTTGACACGCGAGAGAGGGAGGAGATTAAAGAGTCCGCACTCAAATTTGCCAAAGAGATACCGAACGTCAAGCACATGAAGACGTGCTTTTCAAAGGAGTTTGGCGGGTGGTACCTTATTGTCTACACGCAAAAAGGCAAAAAGTATTCGCCGCAGCACTTCGCTTGGAATCCCCGAACGCTTGAATTTGAGCCGAGCGCTCCTTCCAGGTTGCTCCTCACGCAAAAAGAGCTGGACATGCAGTTGGACGTCACCATTAAAGGCGAAACATGCTTCCGCCTTAAATGAGCGTCACGTCCTGCGAGCCCCTATAGCCTTCTTGGAGCCGCATCCTCTCGTGTATTGGGACTGCCGTCTTCCCGGGTCGAAGGTATGTGGCCCGATCCGCTCGACGACTGTGACTAATTACGCCTTTTCGAAAATGTGGCTCCGGAAGGCAACCGATCTCCGGATGACCCTGAATGGTCTGAAGTCGTCACCCCAAGCGAAAGCCGGGGCCCAGGATTCGGAACGGCCGGGATTACTGCATCCGCAGGAATGACGCAGAGAGCGTTCGCCGGCGAGCAGATCCCTGGTGGCACCGCTAGGGTGGGGATGCGCGACCGAACTTATGAAATCCAATAGTTAGGCTGGTTATTTCAGCGGCTTTCTAGGCTCCCGAACAGGTCAGGGTTGTGCAGCTTGCCGGCCTTTTTCAGCATTCCCAGGATCCTCCGTCTCATGAACTCCGAGAGATCCTCCCTGAATTTTACCGGATGACCGTTCCCTTCGAGATCCCAAGGGTAAGTAAGCACGAACGACGTCCCGGTGGGCCAGATCGCGTACGACGCTCCGATCCTTATGAGGTCTTGGATCTTTTCGCTATCCGGCTCTCGTTCAAAAGCGGAAACCGCTCCCAGAAACTCAGCGTCCTTTTGTGCCGCTCGCAGGAAGGCCGCTTCCGGGTGTTCGGCCTTGAATACCTGAAGGGCCTGCTGCAGTCGCCGATCGGCTTCTCTCCCATCGTCGTAATGCCGAGAGAACGCGAAGTGGCCTATTTCGGAATCCCGGTCCGGTGTCAGCAGACCCGCGACCACGGCCAAGTCCACCACCCTGCAGAAATAGATACGGTTCTTTTCAGCTGTGGTGAGGGTGTCCACGGGATGTATGAGTAAGGCGGCGCTCATTTGTGTTTGCGGGACCGGGAGTACGTCCTGTCGGGTCCGGAATCTATCCTGTCCAATATCGGGCCGACAATGGGACACGTGATGGGGCTCAGCATGGCCAAGGGGATGTCCAGTGCATAGGCGAGGCCCGACTCAAGAGCTTCCAGAAAGGGCGTGGGGCCCTTGCAGATGACCTGACATTTGTGAACGGGATCGTACGTACTGTACGCATACCTTTCGGCTTTGCCCTTCCGTGAAGCGGCTCCCGCTACAGAGACCGCGGACAAGACAAGCAAAAACACCAGGGCCAAGACCAGAATGCCGTTGAGACACTTCATGGTGCGATCCTCCCGAAATTGTCGGTGTGTGGAGTCACTATACCAGTGTCCGGTTCGGCGATCAACGACAGGGGCCTCAACCTTTCATCATGGCTGTGGAAGCCGCTCAAATAGATACCGATTTCTTCGTGTGACCGAGCGGGCATCTGGTGCCGTTGATTCCGGTTGACAAGGATTCCGCCCTGTGCTAGCGACCGGGACACTGTTTGATTTAGTGTTCTTTTTGCTGTTCGATTCAAGGAGGATTCCGTGGGGTTGGTTCGTAAGTCGAACGTATGTCTTGTCATAATCCCTTGTGCCATGGTTCTTGCGGTCCTCTCATCGGCAACGGCCGGCGAATTTGCTCCCCTGGCCGCTGCAACGGGCTACGGTCCCTCGGCGGCATTAATGCCTCCCCCTTACACCGTTGTTCCGTCGCAGGCGCCGCTGCCGCCTCCCATGGGATCGATGTTCTTCCCCCAAAACGATTATCTGGTGAAGATGGCGTACGGGCGCACGTTCGGAACATCCACGGAGCTCGATTATGCAACGCTGGAATTCAGCAAGAAGGTTGCTCAGTACCCGATCCTGACGTATTTGGGGCCGGCAGCGGGCGAGGTGCAGATGGCATTTCTTGCGTCGTATGTCTTCTACACCCCGGGCGACATAGAAAAGATCAAGCGGCTCAATTTCCGTGACGGATACGAGCTGGCCTGGCTGCCAAAGGGAAGATTCACGTTTTCCGTGGGCCCCATGGGCATGAACCCGTACGTGGAGAGTGGTGCGGGAATGAGTTATGTCTCCGAAACCTATCGTAATTCAGGCTCACGGTTCAACTGGTCCCTCCTGGGGGGATTCGGGTTGCAGAAGTGCATGCCGGGCGCTGCCGTTGTCTCGGTGGGCGTGCAATGGAGGCATCTGTCCAACGGAAATATGTGGGGAGTGGGGGATGAGCTCCACAATTCCAATTCGGGAACGGATATGATCCAGGGGCTCGCTACCATTCTCCATCGCTTCTAAATGAGTAACCGGTTCGTCGCACCAAGAAAGTGAGGCTTTTTAGAGTCGATCGCGACGTCCGGGTCCCCCGCATGGTGCGTCTCTCCGGTGGGTGGACTCCCCTGGTGCATAATTCCGTTTGAAATCGCGGTCTTCTTTGAGCTAGGATACACATTGCCCGTGATGTGACGAAGCCTCTGAAACGCCAAAGGGATGCGGACATACCGACGCCGACTTTCTAAAAGCGGACGGATGTGGGTGCCCCGTGACAAGTTTTCGCGGCGAAGGGGGCCGGACCGTGCGTAGGTAAACGCGTTCATGCTTGTACGAAAGGGGATGCGGACATTGGGACTTCGAACGGCGTGGTTGGCTGCTCTGATAATCCTCGCACTCTCCGGGGGAGATGTGGCTTTTTCCATAACGTGTAACGAGTGCCGGGACCTTCAAAAACAGCGGTCGGACGTACAGGTGGAGCTCGCCCGCAAGGAGCGGGAACTCGACCAAGCGGTGACCCGAAAGGATTTCCGAAAAATCTCCGGGCTTCGTGGTGAAGTGAACCAATTGAGGGCACAGCTCCTCAACATGAGGGGCAGAGACGAGGAGTGCGTCATAGCGTGCAGGCCCGACGTGATGAAAGAGGCCGAGTGCCGGAAGCTCCTGGAGGAGATCGGGGCCCTGGAATCAGGTGCGAAGAAAGGCACCAACGATGCTTTCAAGGAATCGAAGGGGGAAGCGCCGGCAGGCGAAGCGGACAAGACCGCCGAGGCCAAGCCCTCCGAGCAGTCCGATTCGGCCGCCTCAACGGCCAAGATCGACGAGCTCTACCGAGATCTTGCTCGCTGCCATCGGGAGCTCAAACGGCTCCAAGAGATTCATCATCGATAGCATGTCGGCCTTCGCTGCTGCGATGTGACGTCGGAGCGGCCGAAATAAAGGCTGCCGTTGATCGTCAAAGTTCGACGTCGTCCGGGGGGACGGCCAAGCCATGCCCCGGTATGAAGGGAATGGGGGCCACCGGATGTCCCTGGACCCACCGTATGCCGCACCTGAGCACGGTCTTGACCGGCGCAGGATGAAGAAAACGGGTGGGGTCTTCCTCCGCAGCCTCTTTCTCGAAAAGAGAAGGCACAATGTTTATGCAATGTCCTTGGCCGGGCACGTACGTGTAAAAGGGAACGAGCTCTGCCGGGATAACTCCCGGGTACGTCTGTAACCCGGGTTCGGACACATCCTCCGACTTATCCGTCTCAGGCCGAAACTCGATCATCTCCCAAAGATTTTCCTTGGGATATGACTCGGCGCAGAATCCCCTCAAGGCACGATCGAATTCCACTTCCGTCCAAGGGGAGATCTTCTCAATAATCTTATCAAGATCGGAAAAGAACTTCCGAAAACCGTTCTCCGTCTCAATTGAAAACCGCTTGCCGTCCTCACCGTAAAAGTGGACCGTAAATTTCTCCTGCTCGGCCATACGCTTGAAGTGCTCGGGACCGACCGAAGAGTGGTAGTTCCACCACACGTCAAACAACTCCTCACCGGCGCCGCTGACCCGGACCATGGTCAAGACGAGCAAGACATCGTCGAATCTGATCAGACCTGCCCGCTGCTTGAGCCAGATGGCATTCTCATCCGAAGCTACTCCCGAGAGAGAGCGGATGAACAGTCCAACCTCGCCTGCATCACCGGGACCCGCTATGAAGATACCGTGAATGCTCTGGCCGGGCACCAAGCGGAGTGCGTCCGGATTGACAAATTCCATGGATCAATCCTCCTTGGTTCAGCATGAGACTAACAAGAAACCCATGTCGGGTCCAGCGCGATTTGTGAAACACGTTCAGGGACTTGAAATCGACCCCGAGCTGAGACTATTGTGGGAGGGTGGGAGCCCGGCGGTTGCTCGTACGGTAAGCACGATCTCAGCGACGGGATGCGGGAGTGTTCCTTTGTGAATAAAGGAAGTTATTGTAAATGTCTAGACATTCCTTTGTATGTAGCGCAAAAGGTCTTGACCGTAACCAGTAGAATTGATAAGCTAAATTTTGGTAGAGGTTTGAAATGACCGAGAACGGAAAGACCTTATGCGTCGTGTGCGCATGGAGACCAACCTGTAACAAGAAATTCTCCATGGACGGCTCCACTACAACACGCTGTCCGGAATTCACCAGAGACGTCACCCTTAAAGAGCCGGCCCCCGAGAAAGAGGAACCGGATCGGGGCGAAGAATAGGTCACACCACCGGCATTACATCCGGGAGCGATACCTCTGAGGAATTGGTAGGGATGCGGGTCTGCGCAGGGCCCCGCGAAGGATCGGCGCAGCACCGGACGGCGCCGGTGAGTCGGTCCGGTTGAGGCGAATAGAGTTGAGATCGGACTGCCGGTTCGGGCGGCTCCGTCAAAGCATTTTTCCTGCGGGGGGCATGTTTTGGAATATTCCGAGGTGCATGGTTTATGAAAGAAGTGATTAGGGGTCTCGTGAGGGAGGCCCTGGAACAAGCCGCTGCAAAAGGTACGGTAACCCTTCCCGATATCGGTTCACTGAGAATAGAGGTGTCTCGGAGCAAGGATTCCCGCTTCGGCGACTACGCGACCAACACGGCCCTCGTACTTTCGGGCACGACGGGGATGAAGCCTCGAGAGTTGGCCTCGATTATCGTCGATAGTTTGCCTTTCCGGCCGGAGGTGCTGGAGCGCGCTGAAATCGCCGGTCCGGGGTTCATCAATTTCTTCCTGGCCTTTGCGGTCTGGCACGGGGTGCTGTCCGACGTACATGGGAAAACAGGAGTGTATGGACCGCGAGAAGGCGGTCCGCGTCCGCGGGTGCTCCTGGAGTTCGTCAGCGCAAATCCCACCGGTCCGCTTCATGTGGGCCACGGTCGCGGGGCGGCAGTGGGCGACACGCTGGCCCGGCTTCTCCGCGCGACAGGCTACGCCGTCGAAACTGAATACTACGTAAATGATGCCGGCAATCAGATGAAGATTCTGGGTCGGTCTCTCTACCTGCGTTTCAAGGAGCTCTTGGGGGAGAAGATCGACTTTCCCGCGGACCATTACCGTGGGGACTACATGGTGGAGATGGCCGCGGAGCTTAAGGAGACCCCTCTGGGCGACAAGCTGGCCACACGGGCCGAGGGAGATGCCGTCGCACTTGCCTCCCGGTACGCCTGCGACAAGATACTCGAAGGGATCCGGGAGGATCTCGGCTATTTCGGCGTCACGTACGACAATTATTTCAGCGAGAGAGAGCTGCACGAAGGCGGAGAGATCGCCGCCGCGCTGTCGGAGCTGCGAAAACGAGGAAAGGCCGAAGAGCACGACGGGGCGCTGTGGTTCAGCATGGACGGTGAAGAAGACGAAAAGGACAGGGTGCTCGTCCGAGCCACCGGGGAACCGACCTATTTTGCTGCGGACGCGGCCTACCATAAGGACAAGTTGCAAAGAGGCTACGATCTTCTCGTGGACATTTGGGGCTCGGACCATCATGGGTACGTCCCGCGGGTTCGCGCCGCGGTTGAGGCACTGGGATACGATCCCGGCGTACTGAAGGTGCTGCTGGTTCAGTTCGTCAACCTCGTCAGGGAAGGGACAAAGATCTCCATGTCGACGAGATCCGGGGAGTTTGTCACGCTGCGGGAGGTCTTGGACGAGGTCGGTCCTGATGCGGCCCGATTCTTCTTCCTCACCAAGCGGTGCGACAGCCATCTTGATTTCGATCTGGACCTGGCGAAGAAACAGTCCCGGGACAATCCCGTCTACTATGTGCAGTACGCGCACGCCCGGGTTGCAAGCATATTTCGCATAGCCGAGGAAAGATCGATCGACGCGGATATGACCGATCCCGACCTCAACGCGTTGTCGCTTCCGGAAGAGTCGGCCATCATGAAGCATCTGGCCGATTTTCCCGACATGCTCTCCGAGGCCGCCGAGTCGCTTGAACCCCACAGGGTGACCTTCTATCTCATGGAGCTCGCCGAGTTGTTCCACTCCTACTATCACGACAACAAGGTTCTCACAGAGGACGAGACGGTCAAGAAGGCCCGGCTGTACCTCGTTGAGGCGGTCAGGCGGGTGATTGCCGACGGTCTGGGGATCTTGGGAGTTTCCGCTCCGGACAGGATGTGAGGCGCATGAAGGGAATTCGCAGTCTTCTTCAAAAGCGGGAGGGGCGGGCAGTCATGACGAGTCATACCGTTTCCCCAATTCGGGACAACGATGCCCCGAAAAACGGTCCGCTCGTCTTAATGGTGCTCGCTTCAATCCTGATCATGATCGGGTTAGGCATCCTCAATCTGAGGTTGATACGCGATCCCTCCGTGGCCGGAAAGGCCTTCAACCCGTCGGGATCGTCGCAACAACCGCTCGCGTGTCCTGTTGTTCCGACCGCTGCCAAGTCGTCTACCAAGGAGAATCCTTCACACGTTCCTCCTGTGGTGACCTTCTACAGGCAATTGACCGCCCAAGACGATCAGCCCCCGGCTCAGGAAAAGCTGCAGAACGAAGGAATATCGGAACAGAATTTGCCGGCTCGGGAAAAGAACGTCGTCGCCTCAGCGACGGTGCCGGAGAAGATCGCTCAAATGAAGAGGAAGCAGGAAGAGCGGGCAATCACGACTCAAACAGGGAGTACTGTTCCCGCGATCCTGGCGGCTCCGGGGGAGGACTCCCGGATGTACACCGTACAAGTGGGGGCGTTCAAACATCCTACGGTTGCCCAACAGTGGGCCGAAAAGTGGAAGGCCAGAGGGTTTAAGGTCTCCCTGAAACCCGTCGCCAGGCCACGGACCGGCGTGATCTACCGCCTCTACCTCGGAAAGTTCTCATCGGAAAAAAAGGCCGACGAATTGGTGAATCGATTGAAGTCCAAGGAAGGCATTAGTGCCTTCAGGCTCGCTGTTCGAAATTGATCCGCCGGATTGCGCCGCCATTGTGACCCGGACAAAGCGTGCGCGTATCTGAATGCTTGGGGTAAGCCGGCGAATAATTGTTGACCGCTGCGGTTCCCGTCGTCCAGAATAAGTTTACGAGAACGCACGTCGACCGGGTGGTGCGGCTTGAAATCCGACAGCTCATGAGACTGAAACGGGATGAATGAGGAAGATGGGTACCTCACTGCGCGTCGAGGGCCTCGATAAGCAGAACTGTCCCTATGAGGCCGTGGAGTGCGACAGGGAGAGCCAGGAGGCCATCGTATCCATGTACGAGGTGTTCTCTCCCAAGGCGATCGCTCAGGGTCTCCCGCCTGCCGGAGCAGAGGACTGCCGGAACTGGGTCTGCGCCCTTCTCGACGGGGGAGAGAATTTTCTTGTGCGAGTGGAAGGCCGGGTGGTGGGACACGCGGTTCTTATCACCGACATGGAACGAGGCGATGCAGAGTACATTGTGTTTGTGCTGGAGGATTTTCGAAATCGCGGCCTCGGGTCCATCCTCACTTCCCTGGCCATGGAAAAGGCGAGCCGGATAGGTCTTAAGACCGTTTGGCTGACCGTGGAGGCGTACAATTTCAGAGCCATTCGAGTATACAAAAAGGCGGGCTTCCAGTTTTACGGCGATTGCGACCGGGAGCGAACCATGATGCTCAGTCTGTGAAAAGCGGCTGAAGTGGTGACTTTTCAGGGGGATAGAACCTAGACCGTCTCGCAATCAAAGATGTGGGGTTACGGTAAGGACGGCTTGTCTCGGAAGTAGGGTCCGGCCGTTCGTAGAGGAACAGACATGCCGTCCTTACTATCCATCTGATCGAGAAATGGCGTCGGACCGGAGGACGTCGGATAAGTCGTTGCCCGTCAACACTTTTCGTGACATAGTGCGAGCCTGAGCTTGCCGGACCGGAACGTGCGGCTCCGTTCATCGTGCATAGACGGTTGAGGGAGGATGACCCGGACCGATGAGCCGATGGTGGATTGCTGAGATGAAACCGGCAATCGGAGCTGGACAATGGGGAGGAGAGAGCCGTTTTCTCCTCCATGGGAACCGGGTGAGATGAGAAGCAAACCCCGGTCTCCCCTATGCGGAGAGAGGTTAAGCATTGGCGCTCAAAGTGGCCGTGGTGCGAGATCCCAGATTTCTGGAGCACAAGCCGGGGCTGGTTCATCCGGAGAGCCCCAACCGCCTCCGCAGCATCTACCGCATGCTGGACAAGGAGTTTTCCGGCCGTCTGGTTGAGATCGAGCCCGAACCGGCGACCCTGGAAGACCTGGAGCTTGTCCACACGCCGGCGTACATCAAGCAGATCATGTCCACGGCCGACCGCGATTTTACCACCTTGGCACCGGACACTCCTGTGAGTGCAATGACCTATCTGGCGGCTTGGCTGGCGGCCGGAGGGTGCATAGAGGGATTGAGGGAAATACTTTCCGGCGAGTGCCGCGTCTGTTTTGCCTTGGTGCGTCCTCCCGGTCATCATGCCCTAGCGGACAGGGCCGGCGGCTTCTGCATTTTCAATAACCTGGGTATCGTGGCGCGTTACGCCATCGAGCACTATGGTATTGAGCGGGTTCTCATCATCGACTGGGACATTCATCACGGCAATGCCATCCAGGACGCGTTTTACAGCGACAAGAGAGTCTTGTACCTCTCGTCTCATTACATGGGGTGGTATCCCCATACCGGGGACTGGGAAGAGACTGGAGAGGGAGAAGGGGCAGGGTACAACGTAAATCTGCCGGTGTTCAAGGAAATGGAAGACATGGACATTGTCCACATCTATCGGGAAGTGCTGACGCCGGTGGTGAGGAGGTTCTCTCCCCAACTGATTCTTGTGGCTGCGGGTTTCGACGCCCATCACCGGGATCCCCTGGGTAGGACGCGACTCACGGAGAAGGCCTACCGATGGCTGACCCAGATGGTGCTGCAGCTCAGCGAATCGGTGAGGGGCGCGCCGATTCTTCTTTCTCTTGAAGGCGGGTACGACAACCATGCCTTGGCTGCGTCGGTAAGGGAAGTTATCGGAGTGCTCGCCTACGAAGGACGTAGGGAGAGGATTCCGGTTCAGACCACGCGTCGGGCTGCCGAATTGGTTGCCAGGGCGCGAAAGATCCACAACCGGTTCGGCGTTTGGACCTATTGAATAGCAAGGCAGGCACGAGCAGGGTATCTTCATGATAAAGGCGAGAATCAGACCCGAAAACCCCGAGGCCAATCTCAAGTCCTATTACGAAACGTACAAAGCCTTTTCCTGGGCCAATGAGGAAAGAGCGTGCACCCGGAACGACCGCGGTGAAATCAACATCGTGCACGATGCGGTTGACCGCTGGGCACTGGACCCGGATGCTCGGGACAGACAGGCTCTCGTTTTCGAGAAGGCCGGCAAGGTCGGCTCGTTCACCTACGGCGAACTGCGGCGGCAATCCTGCCGTTGGGCCGACCTGTTGTCACGACACGGCTTCAAACAGGGGGACCGGCTCTTCATTGTGCTTCCGCCGTGCCCTGAAACCTATTTTGCCATGTTGGCCTGTGCCCGCCTGGGGGTGATATTCTCCGTGGTTTTTCCCACTCTCGGGTTTGAGGTGCTGGAATGGCGGCTTCAGAACGCCCAGCCCCGCGGGGTGCTCACCAACCCCGATCTGGTTGAGCGCCTTTCTCAGACTGCCATGAAGGGAGTGCCCGCGGTTTTCCTCACCTCGGGGGAAGCACCGGGGCTTTTCGCATGGGAAATTGTCGTGGACGGCTTGCTGCCACGTATGTCCGAGGAATTCGAGACCAACTGGCTCGAACCTGAAAGTCCCCTGTACATGCTATACAGCTCGGGTTCCACGGGACCGCCCAAAGGGGTGGTTCATGCGCACCAGGATGTGGTGGGGCATCTCATGACCGCGAGATGGGTGCTGGATCTCACTCCCGACTCGATCCTCTGGACCGACGCGGATCCCGCTTGGGTCACGGGAACGGTGTACGGAGCTTTCGCTCCCTGGTTATGCGGTGCCGCCTCGGTGGTGCAGGGAGATCCTTTTTCGGCCTCGACCTGGTACCGGACCCTAGAACGGCATGGCGTGACCGTATGGTATACGACTCCCCATACCTTTCTGAAGCTGAAAGAGGCCGGGGAAGATTTGCCGCTTCGATATGACTTTTCACAACTGCGGCACATAGCCTCGGTGGGTGACACCCTCTCTCCGGATCTTTTCTACTGGATCCGGGAGAACCTCAAGCATTCTCCCCATGACACATGGTGGATGACCGAGACAGGAATGATCTGCATTGCAAATTTCCCCTCGCAACAGATCAAGCCCGGGTCCATGGGTAAACCGGTGCCGGGCATTCAGGCCGCCGTCGTGGACCCCAATGGAGAGGAGTTGGCCATCCTGACCCTGGGTCAGCTTGCTCTCAAGGCGGGATGGCCTTCCATGATGAAGGCGATCTGGCGAGATCCCGCACGGTACGAGCAGTACTTCGTTAAGGATTGGTTTCTTACCGGGGACATGGTGATCAAGGACGAAGACGGCTATTACTACCACCAGGGGAGAAACGACGACCTCATCAAGGCCGGCTCGGAATTCATCGGTCCGTACGAAATCGAGGGTGTCCTGCGACTCCATCCGGCTGTAGGGGAGGCCGCGGCCATATCCAAGGTGACCAATACCGGTAAGGTGACGATCAAAGGCTTCGTTACCATCAAGCAAGGATTTACCGCGTCCGCCAGGCTCAACCACGAGATCAGAGCCTTCGTGAAGGCCAACCTCCACTCGGACCTTCCGCTCCACGAAATTGATTTTGTTGAAGAGCTCCCCAAGACCCGGTCGGGCAAACTCCTGCGGCGAGTCCTCCGTGCCAAGGAGTTGGGGCTTCCGTCAGGCGATCCGGCCAAACTGAAGGAGTAATTCTCTCTTTTCGGGGGAACTTGGCGAGCTGCGGCAAAGCGCGGAGTTATCGTGGAGCGCTTTGAAAATTGCGGGAAGCCAAGAGAGCCTTGGAGTCATGAGGAAGCCTACGGATAGCCTCCTGCGCTCCACGATAGTGACTGCCTCCGAAACGACCCGGGAACCGATTACCGCAGCCCGGGCCTCGCATTATGATGCACCGATCCGAAGACTCGCCATGCCTGGAAATCGCCCTTCATTCTGTGTACGGCGTCTGTGCGAAAGACCGATCGTACAGCTAAAAGCTCACGCGAATGCGGTTACACTGAGGACGACGAGGAGTATGCCGATCAGTGCTCCGCCCGCGATCGCTCCGGCACAAACGGTTTCCTGGTTGCCCAGAAGGATGCGATACCACTGCGACTGAGGATCTTTGACCCTCTTTTGGACGAGCCAGAAGAACAAAGCCCCCAGGAACATGGCCATGCAGGAGCTGAAGGGGATAACAAAGGCCAGTCCGATCCCCACCCCTGATAGAGGGAAGTGCCCTCGGGTCCGCTTGTTGACTATTTCGAGGACGATACCCAGTATGCCGCCCACCAGAATAGCCACTCTTGCCGTGGGATGCAGGATCCCCAAACCTTGGGTCAGGACTTTGGCAACGGCCGCCCACACTTGAGCGGACGGCACGGGAAACTTTTCCGATGCAAGGAGTGAGATGTCCCCTCCGAAAATAAGATAAAAGACCGGAATCGAGGTCACCGCCCCTGCAAAGATGCCCAGGACATGTCCTATGGCCTGGTGCCGAGGCTTCCCGCCCAGCATGTAGCCCGGCTTTATGTCCATGAGAAGATTGCTCGCGTTGGATGCCACTTCTCCGGTAATGCCGGCGGTCATGATGTTGGTGGTTACGTGCCCGGGCGCCAGCACGCTGTACGTGAGCTGGGTCAGCTTTCCCAGAGCACTTGTCGGCGTGATGGACGTCAGTCCGGTGGAGTTTACCGCGATCAGCGTGAAGACCAGCGCCAAAGGGATGGCCAAGGCTCCCATCAAGTAGCCGATACCGAAGAAGAGATGTCCGCAGGTCACGGTAACGGTCCCCACGATGGGAATGCCGATGGCAAACACCCACATGGGGAGCTCCACACCGGACAACAAGTCCCTTTTCTTCTCCTTGGACCCAAAGACGTTGTTGAATGACGTCAGCAACAACCTGGGCTTGGAGAAGAATGAAAACAAGGAGGCCGTCGTCATCATGGCCACCCCGCCCCAGAGCGACCACATGGTGATGTTTTTGAATCCGGTTCCCACGATGACGCCTTCCTCGATCAGAACCGGAACCAGGAGCAGGTAGTTGACGCATGCTCCCACAAAGAGGGAGAGCCCGGTCTTGATTCCCATCAACCCTCCCGCGGCAACCATCACGAGAGAGGTTTCGATGGAAACGGTAAGGTCCTTCAGGGGAGTCCCCAAGATTCTCGGCACAAAATACTTGTACAGAGGGCTGTCCAGGTAATCGGGCAGAGCTAACGATTTGAGCCCCGCGAACGTCATGAAAGCCTGATCGCTCAAGGCTTCGATCAGCGCCGAGACACCGGCCGACACCATCAGCAGTTTGGACTTGAAAACCCCCTCTTGTCCCCCGCTGTTGTGGAGATCGTCCATGACCACGCCGGCGGCCCGTCCTTCGGGAAAAGGCAATTGTTCGTCGTTGATGAACCTTTTTTTCAGGGGGAAGGCGATCAACACGCCCAAAATGGCGAGCACGATGATCCAAATCATAGCTTGGTGCATGGGTATGACCACCCCCGTAACCATCATGTACGCGGCGATGGACGAGATCAGGGGACCGGTCATGTACCCGGCGGCGGTCGCGATCGACTGCATCGCGTTGTTTTCCAGGAGAGTTATCTCCGACCCGATGCCGATCTTGGACAGTATTTTGAACAGGGAAAACGCGAGAATCACCGAGGTAATCCCGACACCGAGGGTCCAACCGGTCATCATCCCCACATACAAGTTGGTGAGACTCAGGACGATCCCCAATCCCATCCCGGTCACGGCCGATCGGACGGTCAGTTGCGGCATATCCCCCTTGTAAACGTTCTCAAGCCACCATCGGTCCTTCTCCTCCAAGCTCCAGGTTCTGATCTGTTCGTTGGTGAGGTGCTCGATGGCCACAATCCCTCCATTGTCCGAAGTCTTTAACTTCCGTGCCTGCTTCATCAGGGCATCAGGGGAATCGCCCTCCGGCGGAATGGTCAAGTCCGCAGCAGGACGACGTCTGTACAGCCGTCCTCCTTTCACTCTTGCGACAACGATGGCGAGCTCGCGAGCCGCTCGCCGTGTCGAGGAGCACGGGCTCACTCATTGGATTGCGGTTTCGGCGTGCTGTTTTGCGGCTTGGTCTCCGGCCTCCCCGTCGGCGCCGGGCTCAATGTTTCGTCTGGTGATCTTTTCAGCTTCGTGCCGATATCCTTTACTTTTTTCCCGGCAGCGTCAATCGCCTTCTTGGCCGGGTCCACCACCTTTCTCCCTGTTTCGACGGTTTTATGGCCGGCGTCCTTGGCTGCCTTTTGACCGCTTTCCAGTACCCTCTTGCCGCCTTCTCCGATCTTGTGAGCCTTCTCCCGAACAGTTTGTTTATAATCTTTGAGAGCTTTTTTCATGGCTTTCCTCAACTTCCGACCTTGTTGATCGGCCTTTCGGAGCTGTGCGTCTTTCTTCTCCGTTTCATCGGCAGCTTTCCTGGTGACGCTGCCGTCGTCAACGGCCCTTCCGAGCAAAGCCGCAGAGAAGAAGAGCACAACGGCGAAAATGAGAGAAGCCGCACCGGCACTGGGTAATCGTATCATCATGGTCGAGAGCTCCCTTGCCGTATCCGATTCTCGAATTCGGATCGAAAAGACCCTTCCCGTAATAATCACGCGGACCGCGCCGTTTGTCCTTCGGCCACAGCCTCCTCGTCCGGTCGCCAAGCCGGAAGGATCGTCGTCCCAGAGTGAACGTACGACTCCGGTGAACCGTAGTCAATTCCAATTCGAGACCATGTCGCGGAAGAACGAGTACCTCGCGAGCATGTCCCTTCAGGCGCCGACAGCATCCCATATGCCGGGAAGTCTCCGTAATCGACTCGTCCGCAGTTCGGTCTCATTATCCGGAAGATTTGTGCCCTGAAAGGGTCCGCCAAAGGTCGTAGAGGAAGAAGCATGTTGGACGCCATCACTTGGTTTGTTTTCGTTAGTGAATATAATGGCTTGTGTCCCGTAGGTTGAAACCTGCGGCTATTCGGAGTGCGCCCCTCCGGGGCACGGATGCTGTGCCCGGTCCGGGGGGCACCCCTAGAGCAGTCGGCGCACGTGACCGGAAAGGTTGCCACACAATACGGCGCCGTGCTCACGAAATGCAGTAGGAAGCAATCCTCGGGGCCGAAAACGTTACGGAATCGATACCGGTCGGACTTCGATCTTCAACAAGCGTGACATCTCCAGGCTGGAGACAGACTATCCCGTGCCGTTTCTTAAATGTCCGGAGCGCGTCGAAGGTTCGGCATTTCATTCCGCTGAACCTAATCGCAGCCCCGGACGGATCTATGTTTGATTTCAAATAGTAACAGGCCATGCCCCCTCATATATGTCTTTTTTTTCTCAAACAACCGCTGTAAAATGGGTGCCATAGACCGAGACGAGGTGATGCAATGGCCACGACAAGTATTAAGGCCAAGGCCTTCCTGAAAGACATTGCGTCGGCCATGGACGACAACGATCTGATGTCCAGATACGGGCTCACGCCGGAACAGCTTCACCGCGTGTTCAGGCAGTTGATCGAAATGAACCTACTTTCCGAGCATCAACTGGAGGTAAGGACCCAACTGTCGGAAAGTCAGGTCACCAGAGCGTTTGTCGATTCGCAGGCAGACTGGGAGATCGTCCCTTGAGCGACCGCATGAAAATATCGGAGACAAGACGGTCTCCGTCGAGCACTTCTTAAAATGCCGGGGGGTAGATCGTGGTACGGAAGATAAGCGGAAGAGAGATTCTGTCGGATTTGCGATCGGGCATGAGTGACCAGGAGCTTGCCGGGAAATACGGTCTTACTGCATCGGAGCTTAAGAGAGTCTTTAAGCAGGTCGATCGGGAGCGCACCGCAAGAGCCAGGTCGATTGCAGAGGATTTGAAGGACGGACTTTCCGAAGCGGAAGTGAGGAACAAGTACAACCTCACCGGCGGATCTTTCCGGAAGATAGTTGAAACCTTGTTGGCGGAAGGGCTGCTCACGGGGACCGATCTCCTGGCTCGAAGCGCCATTTCCCAGGAAGTCGTGGTACTGGACCTGCGTAAAGGACCACGGTATCAGCCTTCGTCGTCGGTTTCGGTTTGCGAGGGAGGATCTACGCGAAACAGATTCGCACTCCATGACATCTCGGAGCACGGATTTTCCGCGAGAGGAATAGAGAGCCGGACGGGCGAGATTCTGAACATCGTTGTCTTGGGGGACGAATTCGGAGAGATAGTCCCATTCGAATTCCAGGCTGAATGCCGTTGGTCGAAAAGGGACCTGTCCGGCAACGATCTTGTCTCGGGATTTGAGATAAGAGCTATTTCCCCGGAAAATCTAGTAATCCTCCGGAAGTTCCTCGCTGATTACACCGGTCGGATGGATGAGGACAGCCACGAATAGCGGTTGCAACCTCGATGCGGAACAAGCCGGATGCCGGCCGGCTTTCAAACGACGGCCCGTGTGTGCCGTTGCCGCGGCTGCGAACGCAAGCCTAACACAAGGCTCCTCCCATGAGCCCACCGCTTTCCATGTAATGCACTTTTTCAGCGCCCATCCGTCAGGCATTCCTCAGGTGGGGGGGCGCCGCCCTCCGGAGGCGAGCAGGGTGTGGGTCTGCTTCCTGACTTGAGCGGCACATCTTCCGGAACAACCGATACGCAATACTATCGCGGAACGGGGACCTCAACGGCGGGGTAGGGTACCCAGTAGAGCGGTGAGGCATAATAAGCCGGTCCGTATTGATATTGCCCGAAAATTCCGGGCGGGTAGGCGTATGCTTCAGTGGCATTGACGTTGAAAGGCCTTCCCGCAGGAACGACATAATGAAGGCCCCCGTCGAGGCCGATCGCTCCTCCCGGCACTACGTAGTATTGCGCCATGGCCGGCACGACCGGCAAGACAATCAGAAATAAGACGAGAAGACATTTCCGCATGCTCAATCCTCCATACCGTCCAACGTGCCGCCTTCGCCCCGGCTTGTCGGCCTGAATCTCTCGCGTGTGTTATGACCACACGGGGCTTCCGGGTCTGTAATCCGGCGATCCCTGTCCCACCCTCCCACCGATTATGCGCCGAAGAGGCATCGCCTCTATGAGTCCGGAAGAAAGCGGAGTTCGCCCCTTCCTCATCCCGGCGTACTCTCCCGTGGGTGTACGAACTTAGCCGACAGGATTATAGATGCCGCTGTTCCGTGCCGTCAAGATCAATGATGAGAGGGGGTAACCCTTCACGTATCTCGCTGAAGGCGTGCCGGTCTGCACGGCCCATTTCTTGCCCCTCAACGGTGAATGATTGTACCGGAATCATCCCTCTCCTTTCTGCTTCTTCGGTCATGTGGCGAGGGACCGGTACTCGGGTTTGTACACGTGGCTGCGGATGAACGATTCGAAATCCGCAGGGCGCTCCACCCGTGCCAGACCGCTGTCGAGCACCACCTTGGCAACACGTGCAGCCGTCTTGATCTCAGTCTCCAGGATATTCGATTGGGGAGGATAGAGGAGCCCCTGCTCGAGCTCGCTTGCCGTCACCTGATCTGCAACGGCCCGGGCCGCTTCAATAAACATTTCATCGGTCACCCGCTTGGCTTGGGTGGCGTAGATGGCCATGCCGACGGCCGGGAAAATGTACAAGTTGTTCGCCTGAGCGGGCAATAAGGTTCGATCCTTGTACCGGACAGGAGGAAACTGGACGCCGGCAGCGTAGAGGGCCTTGCCCTTCGACCAAGCATAAGCCTGCTCGGCCGAGCACTCGGCATGGTCGGTGGGGTTTGAGAGGGCGAAGATGATCGGGCGCTCATTGATACGCGACATCGCCTCCACCACTTGGCGGGTAAAGGCTCTTCCCACGGTGCTCACACCGATGACGGCAGTCGGTTTGATCGACTCGATGGTCTCCGCAAAGTCCTTGCTCGGTGCATGGGGATGAGCGTACGGTCGTTGGAAGTCGAAAAGATCCGTGCGGCTCTCTTCAAGCAGTCCCTTCACGTCAAACATGGAAATCCGTTTCTGCGCTTCTTCGAAAGATCCTCCTTCCAGTGCCATTGCCGATGCGATCAAATTTGCGATACCAATTCCGGCCGAGCCCGCTCCCAGGAAGAGAATGCGCTGGTCTTTGAGTTTGCCGCCGGTGACTTTCAGGGCGTTGATGAGTCCTGCCAGTGCTATCCCGGCCGTTCCCTGAATGTCATCGTTGTAGAAGCAGGTCCGGTCGCGATAACGGGCGAGTAAGCGAACAGCGTCGCTCCCCGTCCAATCCTCAAAATGTAAACAGCAGAGAGGGAACACTTCCTCCACCGCGTCGACGAGCTCATCGACAAAGGAGTAGAGCTCTTCAGTCGAAGGTCGCGAACGACGTAACCCCAGGTAGAGCGGATCGTTGAGCAGAGCCTCGTTATTGGTTCCCGCGTCGAGGTACATGGGGAGAAGACCATGGGGAGGCACGCCGGCTGCCGCCGTATAGAGCTGGAGTTTTCCGATGGGGATTCCCATGCCGTTGGCTCCGAGATCTCCCAGTCCGAGAATACGACCGCCGTCGGTAACGCAAATGAATCTCACGTCCTTGACCGGCCAGTTACGAAGAATCTCCTTCACTCGCCCCTTGTGGGCAATGGAGAGATACATGCCGCGGGGTTGGCGAAAGATGTGCCCGAACTTGAGGCATGCCTCTCCGATGGTGGGATCGTAGACAATGGGCAGAAAACGAACCGGGTCCGACATGATCAAGCGATAGAACAGAGTCTCGTCGTGATCCAGCAGGTTGACGAGATATATGTACCGGTCGAGATCGGTCACCTTATGCCCAAGCTGCGTCCGCACCCGACGGAGCTGCAGGTCTTCGTCCTCGGTTATTTCGGGGACCAGGCCGAGGAGACCGAGTGCCTCTCGTTCGGCCTCGGTAAACGCTGTGGACTTGTTGAGCTCCGGGTCCCGCAGAATCTCGATGCCGCGTTTGCCTCGGTAATTGTCAGCTTGGGTCATGTTCCGCCTCCCGGGATTCTTTCATGGATTCGCGCCGTCGCCGTTGCCCCGGTCGTGCCGGGACATCATTCGGCAACGTAAGGATGGACCATCTTCCTGGGATCGACAATTCGATCGTAATCTTCCGCGCTGATGTAGCCTAGTTTCAGCCCTGCCTCCTTGAGCGTGAGGTCGTGGTCGCCGGCGTAATGGGCGATCTCGGAGGCTTTGTCGTAGCCGATCACCGGCGACAGGGCGGTGACCAGCATGAGCGACTGCCTGACAAAGTGATCGATCTGTTTGATATTCGGCTCGGTCCCCTCGACGAGGAATACGCGGAAGTTGCGACAGCCGTCGGCAAGGATGCGGATCGACTGCATGATATTGGAAATGATGAGGGGTTTGTACACGTTCATTTCCAGATACCCCGAGGCCCCTCCAAAGCCCACTGCTACGTCATTTGCCATGACCTGTACGGCGATCATGGTGAGGGCCTCGCACTGGGTGGGGTTCACCTTACCCGGCATAATGGATGAGCCCGGTTCGTTCTCCGGTATTTTTAATTCGTGAAAACCACAACGGGGGCCGCAGCTCAGGAGACGGATATCGTTGGCGATCTTGAAGAGGGAGACCGCAAGGCCGCGCAATGCTCCCGAAAGATGCACCAGGGCGTCATGGGAGCCTTGCACGGTGAATTTATTGGGGGCGCTGACAAAGGGAAGGCCGGTGAGACGCGCGATCTCCGCTGCTGCGTCTTCCCCGAATCCGGGAGCTGCATTGATGCCTGTCCCCACGGCCGTACCGCCGAGGGCGAGACTGTAGACGCCCGCCAGACCAGCCTCAATATGCTGCAGGCTCCCGTCCAGCATACCCACGTAACCTGACCACTCCTGCCCCAGGGTGAGCGGAGTTGCATCCTGCATGTGGGTTCGCCCGATCTTCACGATATCCTTCCACGACTCGGCCTTAACCGCGACGGCATCCCGCAAGGCCTTCACGGACGGAATAAGCCTCTTTACCGTGCCCACTCCCGCTGCAATGTACATTGCCGAGGGAAACGTGTCGTTGGAGGATTGCGACATATTAACGTGATCGTTGGGATGGATCGGGGCTTTGCTTCCGACAGGCGTGCCCGCAATCCGACAGCATCGGTTGGAGATCACCTCGTTCAAGTTCATGTTGAACTGAGTGCCGCTCCCGGTCATCCACACGTGGAGAGGGAATTGATCTCGATGTCCGCCGGCGAGGATTTCATCGCAAACCTTGACGATCAGATCCAGTTGCTCCGTCGTCAGACGGCCTCCCTTGTGATTGGCCAGCGCGGAGGCTTTCTTCAGCACCGCATAAGCATCGACCAATTCGCGCGGCATAAGATCGTCTCCGATGCTGAAGTGCTCCAGGGATCGCTGTGTCTGCGCTCCCCATAGTTTGTCAGCGGGCACGCGAACCTCGCCCAAGCTGTCTGATTCGGTACGGAAATCGCTCATGGACTCCTCCTTCAGGTTGCCTGCATATCTCTCCATCGTTGGAGGGACCGACGAACCACTTTGCGGTGCTTTTGGACAAGAAGGCAAACGACTGAAATTCCATCGGGATCAGCTTGCTTCCGCTTATCTTTAACCTAAGGCAGCTCGTAGCCTTGGTCAAGTGGGAGAGCCTTCCCGGGAGATGCTTTCGTTTTTGAAAGTTTGCGCCTCATATCGCTCTTGCTTGAACGGGCTATGATGGCGTCGAGATTGAGTCGGCGTCCTCTTCAGGACTTCTGTATCCAGCAGAGAACGTGCGTTCGCAGAAAGGGAAATGCGTTGAAGACCGTGTAGAGCCGAGGAGAGACTTTGCTCACCAGGCGTCCGATGGGTGGAGCCAGCGTCAGTCTCCACACTTTGAGTCGACCGTGAGGAAAGAGTTGACGAATCCTCGAAATCGGAACCCCTCGCACGTCAGGATTCCAAGGGTTATCGTAAACGTAGTCGTACCAGAGCACACCACCCCCCCCGGCCGCGGAAAGCCACATTCTTCGGGCAAGATTCTGTTGGAAATCGTCATCCAGTATGGACGTAAAGACCGTGGATTGACAGACCACGTCAAAACGTTCTTCCCCGAGATCGATTTCCGAGGCATCGCCCACGAGGATTTTCGTAGCGGCAGGCAGCCTGTGAACGGCTTGAAGACCTCTCTCCTCGAGGAGCTCTATGCCTACCAGGTTCTCCGGTCGGAATCCGAGGAGGATGAGCTGCAGGAGATTGGGGCCGTTTCCGCACCCCACTTCCAACACCCTCTTTTCGCAAACGGGGGCCAGATTGAAGCTGTTGATCCAGCGAATCAGGGCAAATTTCTTTTCTGCCTCCACCATTGCGTTGTACGATCCCAGCGGATCGTACAGGGATGGTGGAAGATTCTTCCTCCTGTCGTAACGCTCCCGAATGTCGTACGCCTCATGGTTCACGGCGCTTCCCTCGTCCGGTGAATCAAACCCGAAGATCCGGATTTCGTTGAATTGCGCTACGGTGCCGGCCGCCCGTGCTTCACCGCTAAAATGCCTCGACTCGTCAGTCTCTTTCCCGAACTCCGTAAACAGGATCGGTAATGGATTCGCTCCGGCAGACGGGACACTTCCCGGGAGAGGTGAATCGTCTGCGCTTCTTGAAGACGAAGCCGCATTCGAGACACCGCGCCGGTTCGCAGATTAAGCTCTGTCCCGTTCCCAAAGATTTTTCAACATGGGGAAGGTGCTCGTAGACTTCCTTTTCTTTGATTCCCAGTCGCCCGGAGATTTCCTTGGCGATGTAATCGCCCTCCCTGAGCATCCGGAGGATTCGTTGACGTATGGTCAGGGCTCTTTCTCCCGGCAAGGTTACAACGGTAACACTGCGGCAACGGTTCGTTGCCCTTTCCAAGGCACATCCCATGCGTAATCGCCGGTCCGAGCGAGACTGCACGGTCTTGTTGGAGAGTCTGAAGACCCGAGCCTGCTTCACAGCCCGGCTCTCGGCAATGACGCCCGGCGGCCTTTCGACGACCCGAAACCGGCGGCCTCGCGGTGAGGACCTTTCGCCTTGACAACCCGTCACCTTTTCAGAGAGGATAACCCTTCCGGGAGAGTGACGGCAATTCTTTTCACACCTGAGAATGATTAGAGGGAGGAATCCATGGCTGAGAGGTCGTTGAACAAAGTGATGCTGCTCGGACGGCTGGGCAGGGACCCGGAGGTCAGGTACACCTCTTCAGGAAAAGCCGTTGCCACGTTTACGCTTGCTACGTCCTATCGATGGCGAAATCAGGATGGAAACGATCAGGAAAGCACCGAATGGCACCGGGTAGTGGCCTGGGGCAGGTTAGGCGAAATATGTGGAGAATACCTCAGCAAGGGGAAGCAGGTCTATCTGGAAGGACGCATCCAAAGCCGCGAATGGGAGGATCAGGACGGGAACAAGCGAACCACGGTGGAGATTGTTGCGACAGACATGATAATGCTGGGCACGGGTTCGGGACAGGGGCAGAGAAGGAGCCCCGAGGAGTCTCGAGGACGACAGGAGCAGGGGAAGGAACCGGCGAGAAAGCCTCAGGACTCAGGCCGCAAATCCGACGACCGATCCTACTATCCTCCGCCGCCGGAAGACGAGATACCTTTTTAGATTAGAGTCGGCATGAAGGCTGTGGTTTCTCCTCTTCAGCAGGAAAAACTATTCGACACCACTGAACGATTTCCCTATTGTAAAGCTCTTTCCGAGATACTACACTAGGTGAGAGTCGAACGGTGAGCTTGGGACCGAACGACGTGCTCTGTCCGGAGAACCGGGATCCTGCGCCGGCCGGGCCAACGCCGGTCCGAAAAACGGATCGGACGGTGAGCGCGCATTTCGAGGTGAACCGACTCCATATCGGACCTTGACGCGGCGGCAAGCTGTCTTACTTTATGGCAGGTGCGGAGTGTGTTCAGCTTTGTGCGAATGGGCAACGGCATCCCTGCCGCAAACTTGTCGGCGGGCATTTGGCTTCTCTCACATCTTTGAACCTCGGTGCGATACATGACATCCTTTGATGACCGATCAGGAGGAACCATGCGGAAGTGGGCGGGACGTGTGTTGTTGGCGTTGTCAGGTGCACTGGCGATCCATCTTATTTCAGGGCAGGTCGCGGACGATGCGTGGGCGTTCAACGAATCCCCCGCTCTTGCCGAACAGGTCAAAGCCGGAAAGCTTCCCCCGGTAGACAAACGGCTTCCCCCGTCTCCCGCGGTGTTGAATCCCGTTGACAGGCCCGGTGAGTACGGAGGCACGTGGCGAAGAGCCTATACGGGACTTTCAGACCTGGTCGGAGCGCGACGCCTTCTTTACGATCCGTTGGTGCGGTGGAGCCCCACGTACAAGATTCTCCCCAACATTGCGAGCGAATGGAAGGTGGAGAATGAAGGTCGCGTGTTCATTTTCACTCTTGTCAAAGGTATCAAATGGTCCGATGGGGAGCCATTCACCGCGGATGACATCCTGTTCTACGTGGAAGACGTGGCCGGCAACAAGGAGCTGACCCCTTCCATTCCCAAGTGGCTTGCTCCGGACGGAGCTCTTCCGAAGGTCACGAAAGTGGACGACCATACCGTGCGCTTCGAGTTTGCCAAGCCGTACGGACTCTTTTTGGAGCAGTTGGCCTGCCCGCATGCCATGGAGCTTGTAACCAAGCCAAAGCATTTCCTGAAGAAGTATCACAAGAAATATGCCGATCCCGTGGAGCTCGAAAACCTCATGAAGGAAGCCGACGCTGCCACATGGGTGAAGCTGTTTCACGACGTATCGAGTCTTCGTCACGCACTCTTTGTCAATCCCCAGATGCCCTCCATCTGCGCGTGGATTACCAAAGTACCAGCTCCGGCAAAGCGTTTTATCATGATGCGCAATCCCTACTATTGGAAGGTAGACAGCAAAGGCAACCAGCTCCCCTATATCGACGAGATAATCCACGACCTGCAGGCCGAGTCCCAAACCATCGTCCTCAAGGCCATTGCGGGCGAGATCGACATGCAAGGCAGGCGTCTTGGAGGTATGCAGAATTCGGTTCTCTTGCTGGCCAGTCTTGCCCAAGGGAATTATCGTCTGGTCCCCAAGAGCTCCACGGCTTCGGTGGGCCTGCTCCTGGCTCCCAATTTGAATCACCAGGATCCCGTGATGAAAAAGATCCTTGGTGACGCCAGATTCCGCAAGGCGATTTCTCATGCCATAAATCGCAGGGAGATCAACAAGATAGTGTTTCGGGGCAAGGGTGTCCCAAGACAAGCCGCACCCCTCAAAGAGTCTCAATTCTACAGCCCGTCGTACGAAAAGGCATATCTGGATTACGATCCAAAAAAGGCGGAGGCCCTCTTCGACGAGATGGGCCTGAAAAAAGGAAGCGACGGGAAGCGACTCAGGCCGGACGGTCAGCCTATACAGTTGGCTCTTGACGTCATGGTGAGCATTCAAAGCTGGGTGGACACCGCCGAGATCTTAGCGTCCAATCTCAAGAGCGTCGGTATCGATACCGAAGTGAAGTCCGAGACCATGGAGTTATTCAGGAAACGGACGCAAACCGCTTCTCACGACGTTGCCCTGTGGCCGGGTGACGGAGGCATGGAATGTCTGCTTGAGCCGCGCTGGTACTTCCCCTACAGCTCGGAGAGTCTCAATGCGCCTCTTTATGCACAGTGGTTTCAGAGCAGGGGCAAGAAGGGCGAAGAGCCTCCGCCCGCCATCAAGGAGATGATGGAAACGTACGGCCTGATCCTGAATACCGTATCCGACGAAAAGAAGAAGGAGCTCTTTGCCAAGATCATTGCGGCGAATGAGAAAAATCTGTGGGTCATAGGGCTCGTTCACGATCCACCCGACTTCTACGTGGTGGCCAAGAACATGATAAATGTCCCCAAGAGGGATTTTCAAAGCTGGATTTATCCGAATCCCGGCCCCATTCACCCGGAACAATTTTCCTACACCAAGGGTAAGTAGGGGACTGAAACGAGGCTCGCATCGCAAACGGCGCGGCGCGAGCCTTTTCTGTCCGAGATGCGGTCTGCTCTCGTCCGCGTTTATTGTTTTGTTTGGCAAAGGTTAGGTGAGGATCGGCGATCCGTTACCGCTCATCAGACGGGTACGTGCTCCTCGAATGACGCAACGCTCACCAGGATGATTGCCCCGAGGAATCGACCATGTTGGCATACATCATAAGACGTCTTTTCACAATGATCCCCACTCTGGTGGCCATATCGATCATCTCATTCGTCATCATTCAGTTGCCTCCGGGCGATTTTCTCACCACCTATGAAATGCAACTGAAAGCAAGCGGGGAGTCGGTGGATCAGGCGGAGCTGGATCAAATGAGGCAACGTTACGGTCTCGATCGGCCCATGTACATCCAATATTTGAAGTGGGCGTGGAATTTCGTACATGGGGACTTCGGGCATTCCTTCGAGTGGAATAAACCCGTTTCGGAGCTGATAGGGGAGCGTCTCGGTCTTACCATACTTATTTCCGTCTGTACCCTCTTCTTCACCTGGGCGGTGTCGCTGCCCATCGGCATTTATTCGGCCGTACGCCAATATTCATGGGTTGACTACTTCCTCACGATCGTCGGCTTCATCGGTCTGGCTACGCCGAACTTCCTTTTTGCCCTGGTTTTGTTGTGGGTTTCCTACGCGTATCTCGGCATGAGCATCGGAGGACTCTTCTCTCCGGCGTACGCGGATGCTCCCTGGAGCGTTGCAAAATTTCTCGATCTCCTGTCGCACCTCTGGATTCCCGTGTTGATCGTCGGGACCGCACATACGGCAAAGTTCATTCGTATCATCAGGGGCAATCTCCTTGACGAGCTCAAGAAGCCGTACGTGACCACGGCCCGCGCCAAAGGACTGACGGAGACAAGGCTCATTCTGAAGTATCCGGTGAGAGTGGCCATAAATCCTCTGGTCAGCACCATTGGTTGGACGTTGCCGGAGCTCGTCTCGGGGATCGCCATTACGGCAGTGGTGCTCAATTTGCCTACCACCGGTCCCCTCTTGCTGACTGCACTCCTCAGTCAGGATATGCAACTTGCGGGAACGTTCATTATGCTTCTGAGCAGTTTGACGGTGGTGGGAACTCTCGTTTCAGACATTCTCTTGGCTTGGGTGGACCCGAGGATACGTTTCGGAGCGCGGGAAGGGATATGAACCAAGACCTGAAAAGAGAGGAGAAATATCTCAACGCGTCGACGCGTCAGTTGGTCTGGTGGCGCTACAAAAAGCACGGCCTCGCCATGGTCGGCCTGATCGCGATCGTCGGGCTGTACCTTTCGAGCACGTTCTGCGAGGTGCTGGCACCGTACAGCAAGGACTCGCGGCATCTGGACGCCATCTATGCGCCACCTTCTCCCGTAAGATTCTTCGACGCAGCGGGACATCCGTGTAGGCCATATGTTCGGGCAAGGACGCTCGATGTGGATGTGGAGACCCAGCAGATGCGTTACGTGGAAGATCCCGAGACGCATTATCCCATCCGGTTTTTCGTGAGAGGAGAGTCTTATGTCTTCTGGGGTCTTTGGGAAAGTAACCTGCACCTCTTTGGAGTGGACGAACCCGGAGCCATCCATCTGTTCGGCACCGATCGTATGGGCAGGGACATGTTTTCCCGATGTCTGTACGGAAGTAGGATTTCCCTATCCATCGGCATGCTGGGCGTCTTTCTCAGTCTCATGCTCGGATTGTCCCTTGGGGGTATCTCCGGGTACCGTGGCGGCTGGGCGGACGGTATCATTCAGCGCGTGATCGAAGTGATCCGCTGTTTTCCGAGCATCCCCCTCTGGATGGGCCTCTCTGCCTCAATGCCGCCACATTGGCCGGCCATGAAGGTCTATTTTGCCATCACCGTCATCCTTTCGCTTATCGGCTGGACGGACTTGGCTCGCATGGTTCGGGGAAAGCTCATTGCGCTGCGGGAAGAGGAATTCGTTCTGGCCGCCCGCTTTGCCGGCGCAGGCCACATGCGGATCATCTTCAGGCATCTTCTGCCTTCTTTCACCAGCCACATCATCGTTACGGTGACATTGGCGATTCCCGGGATGATCCTTGCCGAAACCGCCCTGAGCTTTCTCGGTATCGGTCTTCGCCCTCCCATCACAAGCCTGGGGGTGCTGCTCAAAGAGGCCCAGAATGTGACCACCATTGCTCTGTATCCTTGGCTTCTCATTCCGGTGATTTTCGTCATTGCCATCGTGCTCGCTTTTAATTTCGTCGGTGACGGACTCCGAGACGCAGTGGATCCCTATTCGAGGTAACGTGAATGGTACCGGCTCTGGAAGTAGAAAATCTGAGAGTACATTTCTTCCTGGACGAAGGCACGGTGAGGGCTGTCGACGGAGTCTCTTTTTCCGTAGATCAGGGGAAGACCCTGGGCATAGTCGGCGAGTCGGGAAGCGGCAAGAGCGTCATAGGCCAGTCAATCCTGCGCATTGTTCCTCATCCGGGTCGTATCGTGGAGGGGAAGATACTCCTGCAAAGGAAAGATGGCGACGGTAACGGAGAGGAGCGACTCGACTTGGCCTCCATCAATCCCCGGGGCAGGCTGGCGAGAAGCATCCGAGGACGCGAAGTGGCAATGATATTCCAGGAGCCCATGAACTCCTTCAGTCCCGTGCATACGGTGGGGAGTCAAATCATCGAGGCCCTGCGACTGCACTCCGACGTTACACAGGAGGAGGCCCACAAGAGAGCGGTGGAGATGTTGGGCAAGGTGGGCATTCCTCAACCCGAGCACAGAATCGGTGTGTACCCCCATCAATTGTCCGGCGGGATGCGGCAGCGTGCCATGATTGCGATGGCGTTGGTCTGCAAACCGAGGATACTGATTGCCGACGAGCCGACCACGGCTCTGGATGTGACGATTCAGGCACAAATACTCGAGCTGCTCAAGGGACTTCAAGACGAGCTCGGCATGGCATGCCTCTTCATCTCGCACAATCTCGGGGTCATAGCGGAGATCAGTCACGACGTCCTCGTCGTCTATTTCGGGCGTGTCATGGAGCGCGCTCCGGCGGAGGTCCTTTTCAGAGAACCGCTTCACCCGTATACCAAGGCGTTGCTCAAATCGGTTCCCAGCATCGACACCCCGGTGAGAAGCCACTTGGCCACCATCGACGGAACTTTGCCGGATCCCCACTCAAACATTGTCGGTTGCCCGTTTTTCGGTCGATGTGACGAATGCGGAGGCGACACGATCTGTCGTGACGATCCTTATCACCTGACTCAAGTGGCGGAACGGCATTTTGTTGCTTGCCCCAGGATTTGTATAAGAAAATGAGGACGATAGGTGTCTGAACCAGAATCCATTCTTCAAGTGAACGATCTCAAGAAGCATTTTCCCATCCACCGAGGGGTGTTCAGGAAGGTGGTCGGACACGTCAAAGCCGTTGACGGCGTCAGTTTCCGGATCGAGAGCGGCGAAACGCTGGGTCTTGTGGGTGAGTCCGGCTGCGGTAAGACCACGGTGGGACGCATGATAATGGGCGCGTATCGCCCCACGGGGGGGAATATCTGGTTTCAGCCTCCCGATGGGCAACCCAAGGTCGATCTTGCCTCCATCAGCCCGAAGGATATGAAACCCCTCCGTCCACACATTCAGATGATTTTCCAGGATCCCTTCGCTTCGCTTAATCCGAGAATGACCGTACGGGAGATCCTTGCCGAGCCCCTCGTGGTGAACAGGGTGGCTCGTGGTCGAGAATTGGAATTGAGAATACGCGATCTCATCGAACTGGTGGGACTCAAAGTTATGCACCTCAACAGGTATCCCCACGCTTTTTCGGGCGGGCAGAGGCAGCGCATCAGCATCGCTCGGGCTTTGGCGCTCTTCCCCAAGCTCCTGGTGGCCGACGAGCCCACATCGGCCCTGGACGTCTCGGTACAGGCACAGATAGTGAACCTCTCGTTGGACATCCAAGATAAGCTCGGACTTGCATATCTGTTCATTTCCCATGACCTCGGCCTGATACGGCATTTCAGTCAGAAGGTGGTCCTGATGTATGTCGGGAGAGTCGTCGAGTACGCACCGGCAAAGCCGCTTTTCGAACGACCTCGCCATCCGTATACCGAGGCGCTGTTGTCGAATGTTCCCAGCACAAGACCGGAGATGGTCGGGAGAAAGATCATTCTCAAGGGAGACCCGGCGGACCCGATAAATGCGCCGTCAGGGTGCCCGTTCCATCCAAGATGCCTCTACGCTCAGGAGCCCTGCTCCATGGTGGTGCCCCCCCTGGAGGAAGTCGAACCGGGACATCTTGTGGCCTGCCATTTTGCTCACTCGCTCAATCTGACGGGTTGCGACGCCCTGGGATGCGTGATCTGACCGACCGATCGTTTTGAAGAGTGCGGCTTGAAATGGGAGAGCATTGTGCTAAGCTTACGGGATGACGTCGGGACGGTGGGCGCCCTCGGTGATTCTTCACTCCCCCGATGGGGATGCCGAGAATTCCGACCCGACCCCCGAATCGTCCGCGATTTCCATGCCCCCAGAGTTGAAGACCCCGCGAATCTCCTTGCCGAAGGAGGGCAGGGAAAAGTGCGTGGGGACCGGTACTACAGTGAATTCCCAAGCAGGTAGACGAACCATGGCTGCCGAACATATCAAGAGAATCCTCGTATATACCCACAACTCCATCGGTCTGGGCCATGCCATCCGCACCCTTGCCGTCATAACCGGGATGAAAAAGTGGAGGCCGGACATAGATTTTCTTGTCATCTCCGGAACTTCGGTACCACAGATCTACTTCCGGGAAGGGATAGAGGTCATCAAGCTGCCGTCGATAAAACTGGACATCGACAGCAAAGGCAGCCCCATGCATTCCCGTTACCTGTCCGGATTCGATCTGGAGGCCATATTCGACTTTCGTCAGACCATCATCCTTTCTACGTTCAACTTCTTCCAGCCGGACGCTCTGATCATAGAACACAACATGACCGGCCAGATGAGCGAGCTCATCCCTCTTCTCATGAAGAAATGGATGCGCAGGGGCGGACCGGTAGATTTTCCCCTTGCCCACGTCTGTCGCGGCATCATGAAATGGATTCCCCTGCTTCGCATTCCGTATCAGAATCCGAGGCACAGGTCCGAGTCGATCAACATAGGGGCCCTGTACGACTACATGTACGTTCTGGAAGACAGGGAAGTCATCGACATTAACAAGGCTTTTCTTGGAAGCGACCCAGAACTGGAAAAGAAGATCAAATACTTAGGCAAGATCACCAATAAAGTGCACGAAGAACTGCCCTCCCGAGTAGAGGGTTTGGAAAGGTTCGGGTTGCCCGACAAGAGGACCATCCTTATTTCCTTGGGCCGGAGCCGACAGGTCTTCGAGCTGTCGGTTAAGATGCTGGAAATGTTTGATCAAATTGGGTTGGACGACCGATGGCAGGTTGTGGTCGTGGTGGACCCTTACGTGGAGCCGGCGGCAGCCGAGGCCTTGCGGGATCACCCACTCGCACGTGATGTGCGATTCCTTCCGTTTGTTCCCGACCTCGTGGATCTCCTCTGCCACGCGGAGCTGGTCATTTCGAGGGCAGGGTACAATACCGTGAACGAGGTTCTGCTTACCGGCGCCAAGGCGCTCATCATCCCGGAAAGTCACGGTGGTGGGGAGCAGGAGCAGAGGGGAAGGAGCCTCAAAGAGAGTCATATTCGAGTCGCGAGCGAGAGCGACGTCCTCAACGGGGATTGCGGGCAGCTCCTGAGGGATCTCCTGGACGACTCGGCGATCCCCGTCAAACACAAATTCGACAAATACGACATCGGGAAGACAATCATCCGGGACTTGGAAAGCTGGAAAACAGATCTCAGGGATTGCCGGCGGGACTGATACCGACGAGCGATCGAGAGACAGGCTCTGGATTTGACCTGACCGAGCCTTTCTGCCGGCCCGTGTCCTTCAGGGCAGCCGGATGGAGGGACCTGCACGAGCGGGGTTCTACCTCCCGGTGTACGACTTGAGGACTTGCACCACGTCCCGCTGAACACGCAAAGGCACTGCGGCCAAAGAGACGGGGGATCGGGCCCATCCAAGGGCATTGACCCCCTTCTTGTCGGTGACTCTCGGGTCGGCACCTTTCTCCAGCAAGAATTTCACGGTATCGATTTGCCCCCCACCTGCGGCAACCATGAGTGGGGTCTCGCCCATTTCCCCCGTCCCGTTGACGTTCGCTCCTGCATCAAGCAGCAAAGTGAGCGAGCTCCGGTCACCTTTTCGTGACGCGTCGAGGAGTTGGGACACCCCCTTGTCTTGATACCGGGAGAGGATAAGACGAGCGATTCTCGCGTCTCGATTCCGAAGTGCCGCGTCCAGCGGCAAGGAGCCTCCTGGACCTTTGACCGTGACCAGTGCTCCTCGTTCCAAGAGGAGCCTCACGAGAGACTCGTTGCCTGTGCCCACCGCGTGGATGAGGGCTGTGGCCCCGTTTCGGCCGGTCGCGTTGGGATCGGCCCCATGGGAGAGTAGCGATCTTGCTTTCTTCACTTCTTCGTTGTCGATCGCGAGTATAAGCTCCGAGGCTGGATCGGTCCCCTTCGCCGCGTCCACGGTCGGCTTACCAGGGGGAATCGCCGCCACAGGTTTTGGCTCCCGTGAAGGCTCCGGCACCTGTTTCACCTCCTGCGGCGCATCCATTGGGGAAGTCTCGGGCTTGCCTTGATTGGCGGCCGTGGGCTGTGGGGGCGGAGGCCCGGTTTTCGGTTGTGGCTCCTTCAGCTTTTCCGCCGGCTTGGGTAGGATAGTCTTCGAGGCAACGGTCGGTTTGTCCACGGATTCAGGCTGTGCTTTCGGGGGCTCCTTCAGTTTGGCGGGCTGAGTCTCTTCCTTACTTCCACCGATCGGCTCACCCTTTGCGGCAACGGCCTGAGTGGGGTTTGGATGTACGGCCTGTTTCGGCGTCTCCACCGTTACGGTCCGCTTCTGCGGAGTAGATCGTTTGACCTGAACCGTTTGTACCGGTGGAGGAGGCCCTCCACCCGGAAGAAGTCCGGCAATGTCGTCAAAGAACACGAAGCCCACCGCTGCAACCGCCCCCAGTACCGCTACTGCCGCTGCAAGGCGGATGATCCTCTTCCCGCCGGTCCCCGCTCCGGACGGGAGGGGATGGTCATGAAAAGCTGTGAGGATCTCTGTTGCGTCACCGTCGTTCTGAAGTGAGCGATCGTGCTTGGGCGGTCGATTCGCTTCGGGTGCTCCAACCGATGCCTCGGCATGTTCTTCGGAGACAGCCGCGTCCGAACGCGGCGCGGGTTCGGCTTGCACCGACGTCGGTTCATGAGCTGTCCGAGCCTCGGGGAGACCGCTCAATTCGATGTCCGGCCCCCCTGCCCAGAGCTCTTCGTCCGAAGGAAGCACTTCCTCGTGAGGCTCGCCCCACATCTTGGAGGATGTACTCAATTCCTCCGTTGCAGGGTCGGCCCAGGACTCGCTGTCGGTGGGCAATTCGTCACGATGCCGCTCTTCCCAGGGCTTGGCCTCCGGGTGGAATACGGCATCACCCACGGCGGAGTCAACCGCTGTTGGGTCTTCCAGCCCTCTTCCCAGGGATTTAATGCCTTCAACCAGGGAGCTTGGATCGCCGATCTTGGTCGTCGCCGTCGTTGCAGATCCCGGATTGATCATCCCGCATTGAGGGCAAGCGCCTGAGTCCACAAACTTCAATGCGCCGCAGGCCACACAGGTCGAAGCCACCACCATCGTGCCCTCGAACTGGGGTTGATGCTCCAGATCGCCGCTATTGAGTTTGCCGGCATCGAGCAATTTTTCGAAGACAGCGGAGAGCTGTCTCTCCGTGAGTCCGTGCTTCTGCATCAAGTCGGCTTCCGTCAGTCCGGCACGGACATCTTCTATGAAATCACGACTCTTGAGTTTCAGTTGGCCCATCACCAACCCCGGTGTGGTAAATATGCATTATAATACTCTTTTTAAGGGGAAATGTAAAGTGTGCACGGGGAATATTGACGAACTACCGAATTCGACACAGACAATTGAGCAGCGATTACCGCCCGAGGAGACAATCTATCTGTCGGCTGCTTCGTCCGGGCTCAACGTCTTCTTGGCTAGATTGATAAGCATGCGAAGAGCATCGTTGACTTCTTTTTCCGATTGAAAGGCCTTGGCCACATCAGGACTTAGTAACACCAAATTAGATCCCGAAAGATAGGACTCCAAATGCTTGCCTCGTACTCCTCGATCGAAATCCTCGCGGCGATACTCCGAACGCAATTCGTCAGTCTCACTCTTCTTCATAGATTGTCCTCTCTTGGCGCGTCATGAGGCGTGCGCTGATAATCCTGGTATTGCCGGACCGATCCGCGTGAGAAACCACTAATAGACGGCCTGGCCGTGACATGCCGAAAGTGACATGCCGCTCTTCCTCCAACGAATGGTCAGGGTCGTGGAAAGTGATCGCCAAAGGATCTCCGAAGACCGTTGCAGCCTCCTCGAAAGAGACGCCGTGTTTCCCATCGTTTGCAACAGCCTTCTTCCTGTCCCATTCGAATTCCATGGATAAATTATATCAGATTGCTCAGAAAGGCCCAACCGGGTCCGGTCTTCAGGCGGCAGTTTTTTCCTTGACAGCATGACGCCTTTCGCTGTTGAATGAAGCATACGTGAGGCGTTTACGGAACACGGTGTAAATCCGTGGCGGTCCCGCCGCTGTAACCGGAGACAAAACCCACAGAGCCACTGCCCGGTCTCAACCGGGTGGGAAGGGTGGGTGGAGGATAACCCGGGAGCCAGAAGACGAGCGCTTCATTATGGGTACGGCCCATGGCAACGGTAAACCCGGCCTTTTCGAAGGCGGGTTTTTTTTGTTCTGGGCATGAGCAGAACGAACGGGGCCGCGATTCCCAACAGAATCGCTTGGGCCGCTCCAGTTTTGGCCTGAAAGGAGGTGATACACGTGAAGGAGAAGAAGGACGTCATAGCGTACCGCAAGACCTGTAGCGCCGATGGCACGGGACTGTCCCACTACATCCTGATGGGCACTGAAACCGAGTAAAACGACCAACCCGCGGGGTGCCCCGGTGAAAGGGCGCCCCCACTCAAATCATTTTCGGAAAGGAGCTGTGATAGGCATTATGATTTCCAACGCAACCGATACTTGGGCCTCATCGAGGGGTGTACACGTCAACTCGGGGAACGGACCGACCATCCAAGTGGTGGAAATTGGCCACCCGGAGTACGTGGGTCTGCTGGACCCGGATTCCGCGTTCTGGTCGCTGGTCAAGAAAGAGAAAGTGGGAGAGGCTCTCACGGGTAGCGCTCTCCTGGAAGAATTCCGATCGAAGCGGGCCTCTTTCCTGGAGGAGATGCGACTCCTGCGATTCGGCCTTAAGCCGTCCGCCGTTTACTTCAACCCCACGGAGCGCTGCAATCTGAACTGTTCCTACTGCTACATTCCGGAGGATCTCCGGCGAGAGGGCACGGACATGTCTCCGGACGAGATCGACCGCGCTCTGGAGATTCTCAAAGAGTACTTTTCCACCACCGTTCCCGAGGGGAGGCCGGCCCAAATCGTCTTCCACGGTTCCGAGCCTTTGCTGGCCCGTGAAGGGATGTTCGCCGCGATCGATAAATTCAGGGGTGATTTCTCCTTTGGCGTTCAGACCAACGGCTCACTGCTGGACGAGGCCGCCATAGACTTTTTGACCTCCCGAAAGATCGGCATCGGTCTCTCTCTGGACGGTCATATGGCGGAGGTGGCGGATCGGACAAGGCACAATTGGTCCGATTCGGGAGTGTTCGACAAGGTGGTGAACGTGCTGGAAAGGCTGCGCGGGTACCCCAATTACAACGTTATCTGTACCGTTACCACGGGCAACATGCATCATCTCAACGAGATAGTGGACTTCTTTCATCACATGGAAGTGCCCATTGCAATGCTCAATCCCGTGCGGTGCACCAGGCAGGGTGCAAGGGAAATCAAACCCAAAGACGAGGAAATGGCGTCCCTGTACCTTGAGGCTCTGGACCGAACCTACGAGCTTTACGAACAGACGGGCAGAAAACTGGTCATCGCGAATTTCGCAAACGTTCTCGTGAGTATCGTGGCTCCGCTGGCAAGACGCCTCATGTGTGATATCTCTCCTTGCGGCGGCGGCCGCTGCTTTTTTGCCGTGGGCGCCAAGGGCGATCTGTTCCCGTGCAGTGAATTCGTGGGAGTGCCCGAATTCAAAGGCGGGAATCTCTTTCACGACGACATTGCGGAGGTGCTGGCCGGCGACGCTTTCAAAAAGGTGACCGGTCGAAAGGTCGAGGACATAACGCCGTGCTCTCGTTGCGCTGTGCGCCACTTCTGCGGTTCCCCGTGCCCCGCGGAAGCGTATGAAATGAACGGTGGAATGGACAAGCCCGGCGCGTTCTGCGAATTGTACGAAGAACAGGTGAGATACGCTCTCCGATTGATTGCCGACGGCAAAGAGCAGGCATACCTGTGGGACGGATGGGATTCCGGCACGGAAACCACGATGGAGATCCTGACCCTGTGAAATTCGGTGGGCGCCAATCAGAGTGTTTCATAAGATCGGTTACGAATCAAAAGACCCCTCCCCGGCCCTCCCCGTCCACGGGGAGGGATGACTTCTCCCCGTGGATGGGGTCTACGGGGAATGACATGACCGTCGAATCCAGGTAACCGTACCCGAGAAAATGCGGCACGGCATTGGTCACATCGAGAACCCAGCCGCGCAGGAGACAGCGGTCGTAAAGGCTGCCCGCCTCGACTTGTCCCATCGTTGCGGCGCCTGTGGTATGGTCTTGATGAAACGGTGCAACGGTCGCTTCGGCGGTATTGACCGAAGTTGCCGATCGCTCATCGCAAGGAGGATCACATGCTGGCGGAACTGAGCGTCTTCCCTCTGGACAAGGGTGGAGAAGGTCTGAGCCGATACGTAGCCCAATCCATGAAGATAATCGAGGAGAGCGGCCTCGACTACGAGATTCATGCCATGGGCACACTGATCGAAGGGCCTGCCGACAAGATCTTTGAGGTTATTCGCAAATGCCACGACAACATGGCCGCTCAATGTGACCGGGTGGTTACCAACGTGAAGATCGACGACCGAAAAGGGTCGCAGGGCTCCATCCGGAGGAAGGTGAAATCGGTGGAGGAGAAGGTGGGCCACGAGCTCCACAAGGGTTAAGGATGCAACAGACACATTCCACGGATGACGAAATTCTGGAGATCGTAGACGCGGACGACAACGTGGTCGGTCGGGCCGCACGCGCGGAGATCCACCGAAAGAATCTGATGCACCGGGCCGTCCATCTCTTCGTCTTCAATGGGGCCGGCCAAATCTACGTGCAGAGGCGCTCTGCGACCAAAGACAGGCATCCTCGCAAGCTCGACTCCTCCGCTGCGGGTCACGTCGATCCGGGAGAGTCGTACGAGACCACGGCAATTCGCGAGCTTCGGGAGGAGCTGGGCATTGACGCGGATGTGACCGAGGTGCTCCGGGTTCCTCCCTGCCCTATGACCGACAACGAGCACGTGGTTCTCTTCACAGTGATGACCGAGAGCAAACCGATTCCCAATGCCGACGAGGTGGAGTGGGGCGAGTTCATGACACCCGAGGGACTGAGCGACCTGATGGAACGTGAGCCCAATGACTTCGTCCCCGCGTTCGTTCTCCTGTGGAAAGAGTTTCTCGACAAGAAATGTTCTATTCCAAAAGGCAAATAAACAAAGAATAGGTACCAATGAGAGCAGTGGTGCAAAGAGTGCGGCTGGCAAGCGTCTCCGTGGACGGCAACATTGTCGGCCGGATAGGGCAGGGGATGCTGGTGCTTCTTGCCGCGGGCGAGGGCGACGGACCCGAGCAGGTCAAGTGGATGGCCTCGAAACTGGTGGGCCTGAGGATATTCTCCGACGAAGCGGGCAAGATGAACCTGAGCCTCGACCAGATGGGAGGAGAGATGCTCGTGGTCTCCCAGTTCACTCTGTACGGAGACTGCCGCAAAGGGAAACGCCCGTCGTACGCGGCCGCGGCCAGACCGGAAGAAGCCAACGCTCTGTACCGTTCGTTCATCGACGAGGTTCGCTCCCAGGGCATCCCGGCGCAGGAAGGTGTCTTCGGAGCCATGATGGATGTGGAGCTGGTCAACGACGGGCCGGTAACGCTCATTGTGGATGCGCCGTGACGGATAGGCGACCTGCCTGATTCGGTTCTAATACCATTTCGCAATCAAAAAATGTGACTTCACCACGCGGCCGGCATGTCTCTGAAGCGAAGTCAGGCCGGCCCGTTCGCAGCGGAAGAGACATGCCGGTCGCGTTACCTGTTGAATTGCGAAATGGTATGAATCCTCTCAATGATGCCTTTGTCAAGATATATCCATTTTCCCACTTGACTCTAGTGGGAGAATGGGCAAATATTGATGGAGAGGAGGTCGGGCCATGATAACCAAGACGGCGGATTCAAAGGGCCGAATCAATTTCGGCAAGCATTTTGCCAACAAGACCTTTATCGTAGAGCAGATCGGTGAAACGGAACTGAAACTCGAGCTTGCCCGTGTCATACCGGAGCGGGAAGCTTGGCTCTATCAGAATTCAGAAGCCAAGGAATCGGTCTTGAGGGGCTTACGTCAAGCCGAGGCTCGCAAGTTCAGCAAGACCCCGCCGGACCTCACGGCAGATCAGTCACTGGTAGAGGAGATAGAGGATTCGGAATGACCTTTTCTCCTGTCTGGACCGAAGAGGCCGGCGAGGTCTATTCTGAGTTGAAGTCAAGAGCGGTTGCGGCCCTGGAGGCCCGAAAGAAGTCGGGGAAAAGCAAGTCTTCCAGGCAAGAAGGACTCTTCAGGCAGGTCAAGAAGTGCATTGACCTGTTGCTGGAAAATCCCCGGCATCCGAGTCTGAACACACACGAGCTCAAGTCCGAGTCGAATCCGTACAACAAAAAGGAAAAAGTTTTTGAGGCTTATGTCCAGCAAAATACACCCGCTGCATATAGGGTCTTTTGGTGTTATGGGCCGGAAAAAGGCCGGATCACGATCATCACGATAACCTCGCACCCGTAATACCCGGGAAGAGGATTCAAGGGCAGAAAAGGCCTCAAGTCTATTCCTGTCCTAAGCGGGAGATGGTGGCACGGCCCGTCGCTTCAACGATCCTTGGGCCATCCGGACGCCGGCTACCTCATGGTGAGCATTTGAGCCGCTGCATTACAACAGGGTGAGAAGCGCGGCGCGTCGCATGGAGCAAAGCATCGCGAACGACGGGAGCTTGCGGAGAATAGCGAAGACGATCGAGCAAGGTATGAGGCAAGAGAAGACTTGATCCCTGGCCACCGGGCATTCCTACGTCACAACGACACCCTGCACCTTCGGCAGTAGCAGCATGAATGTGCCTGCAAAAAGCACCAGCGCAACGGCCAGTCCCAAGATAGCAAGTCTCATGACGCGAGGCTCGGGGTTCCCACGGATCACCCAATATGCGCCCGCCAACGCGAACAATAGCGGTTCCAGAAGGAATATGGGATCGGTGAGGTAGCCCCTAACCCCGCCCGCAAGAACCCGTGGTGACGGCGAGCCGACCAAAGTCCACGTGAAAGGATAGAAGAGAGGCGTGCCGTGAGAGACGATGTCCAAAGCCAAATGAGATAATCCTCCGAGAGCGACCAAACCCACAAGCGTTCGTGCGTACGCCCAATTGTCATTGCCCCGCAGCAGGAGCCAAACCATGACGATTCCCAGATGCACGAATATGCTGTGCGTCCAAAGTATGGTGTGACCGAAAAATCCTCGGAAAAGCCAATTGTAGATGACGTCAAGGTCGGGAACGACCGTTGCGGTAAGCCCCGCTATCCAGAGGACGGCCCTCTGCGTTCCGCTCCAGTCCTTTTTCCACCTCCTCTGCGAAAGCGTTACGGCCAAATACCCGGGTACAAGATGCGCTACTAACAAAGCATTGCCCCCTGTGGGTCGTGGTGCGACTCCATCATGAGCCTGCACCGCAACCGGAAACATGCGGTGAAGCAGGATCGACGCGGCTTTCGTGCGTTACAGGAAATCGCACGTACACGTAAACCGCAGCCGCCACAAGAATGAGCTCGGGTACGAACGACCAGTGGATGACGAAATTCCAAACCCACCAATCGTGGACCGCGGGTATTTCAACGAAAAAGAAATCCCTCTTTGAGATCGGGTAGAGCCAACGGACTTTGCCGACTGTAGTATCCAGGCATAAGTGCAGGAAGATGTTTGCCGCCGTGGCTTCCAGGGAAGGGAGCAGCCATCTTAGTTTTGAGATAAGGCTGAAGAGGAGCAGAAAGAGTCCGATGCCGACCCAATAGCAGGGCAGGTGGGTCCAATAGCTGTGATGGAGGTGTTGCCGATGGTCGATCAGGTAGAAATAGAGCACGTCAATATCGGGAATCACGCTCCCTATCAGGCCGGCCAAGAGATAGGGTTTCCAGGGAGGCGCCGCACGGCCGTCCCTCCGGTGAAAAGACCACAGAGCTCTTGTGCACAGGTAACCTGCCGGAAGGTGCCCTACGAACATGGGTGTCCTCTCTGACGAATCTTCGACCCGGCCACGGAATACCGGACGTCATCGCGTGGGCCTGGCAGGGCAACCATGACATTGGATGGTGCAGCGGTGATGGCGAAATTTGGGAGACTTCAGGGATAATTTGTGCAATTCCCGTGCAGCAAGAGGCGGAGGGGGCAGGAGGCTTTCAGCGGGAAACGAAAGGGAGACGATCGAGGATCGTATGAGTCAAGAGCAGACTTGACCCCCATTTCATTTCTTCGATCGAACGATCCGATCCACAGTTGTCGCTCACCACATCCTACAAAGAAATATCCGACCGAATTCTATGGAAGAGAGAACTCCTAGTCGGTGCACTTCCGTATAGGTATCTGTTCGTCCCCGATCCGAAAGAAGAATTCGTTTTCATTCTCGCCGGCAACGATGTGGCCGACGAGTCTGTAATAGGCGGGTCTCGAAAAGCGTGCGGGGAACACACCACCCTTCACCCGACAGTACGGCACGTTTTCCGCGCCGATCCAAAACGATTGAGGATCGAGGGGCTCTTCCGACCCGTCATTGAGAACGATGGAGATAGGCCCCTGATTCTCGTCAATAACGCTCTTGACGACGAACGGAGCGTCTTCAACTTCCACGCGGCATATCTGTTGCCCCATCCGGACCTGATATCCGCCGTCGGAAGCCTTCTCAAGGGAACCGGCGAAGAGTTTGTAAATCCCCGAGTGGATGATCTCCTTCCCGTTTTGAAACCACCGGCCGTCCTTGTCGATGAAAAGCTTGAGGTACGGAGTCGCGTCGAAAACCGATTCCGCGGTTTTTTCTTGAAGATCCGTCATATTGCCTGTCCCTCATGTCTCAGTTGATAGCGGAAACAATAGTGGAGCGCTCTGAAACCGGCAGGAAACCAAGGGAGCCCTTGGGCCGTCGGGAAGCCTATGGAAGGCCTCCTGCACTCCGCTATCGGGCCTTGCCTCAGCTCACCAGAGCCCTGCCAGGTCGCTCCTCTTGTGCAGTCGGTCATACGCCCGATATCCGGCCAGCACTCTCTTAACGTAGTTCCGCGTCTCCAGAAAGGGAATGTTCTCAATGAACTCGTCTTGCTTCATCTTGCCGTTTCTGCTTACCCACGTCCTGACCTTCCGAATATCCGCGTTGTACGAGGCTATGGCCGGCACGAGCTTACCCTTGAACGTTTCGAGATTCTTGGCCAGGATGCGGGTTCCGATTGTAATATTACGTTTAGGGTCCAGTATCTCAGCAATGGCGGAAGCGGGAATCTTCCCTCGCCTGCTCACCACTCCGGCGGCTTTGGGCGTGACCTGCATGAGGCCCAGGGCTCCCGCGGGAGAGACGGCCGAGGCATCGTAACGGCTCTCCTGCCGGATGACCGCCCAAACGAGATTGGGATCTATCTCGTGCTTCTTGGAAGCTCCGGCAGTGACCGCACGATGGACTCGCGGAAAAGCTATCTCCACGAACTCCGGAGGCGCATCCGGCGGAGGCGTTTCCATGAAGGAGCCGAAGCTCTTGGCCAGGATGTCGTGGGCTTCGCTGTAGCGTTCGGCACCGTAGGCCGCCTTTGCCATGAGCAGGACAACCGCGGGGGATGACTTCACGGAACCAGGAAGGGCCTCGATGTTGAGGAGAGCAAACCTGTGGAGGCCCATCTCCATGAGCTTGTTGGCCGCGGAAATCCGTGGATTGGCATTCTGGGCCGGCGTGAGGTTTGTGTCGGGGAATTTCTTTCCGTTATCGCCGGTGGCGGGGACCTCCACTCCGAGAGTTTTGAGCATTCGCGCAGCTTCGATTCCGTAATAATTCAGAGGAGCGGCCGCGACCGCCTGTTTGAAGAGCGCCTCGGCTTCTTTGGTATTATTGAGGTTTTGCAGCGAGCGTGCTTCCCAGTAGCGCGACGCCAGATCTATTCTTCCGTTGCGCGAAATGGTCCGGGTCTCCCGAAAAAGATCTGCTGCGTGCTTGTAGTCTTTGGACAGGTACTTAATCCAGGCCAATTTCCATTTAACATCGACCTTGGTCGAGGGGTCCGACGCGATCTTTAAGGCGCGATCGAAGAACGTTTGAGCGGCAGCCAGCTTGCCTTGCTCCAGATTGCTTGCGCCAAGGGCGAATAGAACCTTTCTCTTGAGGGTTGGGGACCCTTTCTTGAGGATCTCGTCGCAACATGCCTCGAATTCCTTTGCACGGTCAAGTCGCCAATAGACGCGGCTCAGGAGATAGAGCGCGTCCATTCGCCTCTGCTCTGAGATCCTTCCTTTGAGAATCTCTTTGAGAAGAACGATCGCGTCCTGGTTGCGGCGATTCCTGTAGAAGCACCGGGCAAGCTTCAGTCTCAGGTCTTCGTCTTCCGGTTTGGCTGTAAGAAGTGCTCTGTAAGCTTCCGCGGCCAGATCGAATCTCCCGGCGGCAAAGAGTCTTCGAGCCCGGGCTGTCTGCTCGGCCAAGGAAAAATCAGGTTTGGGCACCGCGCCGTGAACGACCATCCAAGCCAGGTCTTCACCGGCCTTCAGACCTTCCACACCGGCCGGTTGCTCCAGAAAGAGCTTCCGATAGTGCTCCGCGGCTTTGGCATTGTTGCCGAGATGCCGCTCCAGTTGGGCCAATTTCAACAGCAGGGGGGGCTTGTCCTTGTCCGCGGCTTTTGCCAGACGGCTTTTCAAGAGCTCCACAGCCTCGGCCTTCTTCTCCCTGAACAGGACTTCAGTGAGTGCCTCCCGGGCAACGTCCCTGTACACGCCCTCTCGATGTTTGTCGAGGAGGTCTCGGAGCTGAGCTTCGGCCTTGTCGAGCTTGCCGGAGCTCGCGTACCCCCCGGCGAGAAGCAGGTAGGCCACGGGGCCGTAGAGGTTGTCCGGGAGAATGTTGGCCCACGTCGCCGCGGCTCCCTCCAAGTTGCCCCGGTCGTATTGCTTTTTCCCGTCCACAAACAGGTATTCCTGAAGCGGACCGGTGGAGAGCGTCATCGCGTAAGGCGTGGACCGACACACGAGTACGAGGAGAGCAGCCGCGACGACAAGCAACGCGTTGCTCCACCTCCCCCCGAAACGAGATCTTTCCCCGGGGGCCGACTCGGGACCCTTTGGAATGTCGGTGAAAACTACCATTGTTACTATCTAGGATGTTGTGGCCTCGAAATCAAGTGATACCTCAAAAAAAGGGACTAAGCCGCAACGACCCGCGCGGAGATTCTCGCCGATCTTTCCGAAAACGAATCTTCGGAAAGGTGAATATCGCGGACGGCAGACTCTCGGCCCGGCCTGCCGACGAAAAACAGGCTTTGACAAAAGAGAGACTTTGTCCTACATTTTGGTAAGATTCAAAACCACAGGGAAAAGGATAGCGGTGACTGGCGAACAAATGGACAACCGTACAACCGAACCGAAGGTGAAAAGGGAGGTACAGGAGCTCCTCCTCTTGTTCGAGATCAGCCAACGCCTCGGGCACAGCCTGGACCTGCGAGATGTCGTCCGGCCCGTTCTTGAGGCCATTGCCAACAACATGGGGATGATACGCGGCACACTCACATTATTGAACAGAGCGTCGGGAGAGATATTCATCGAGGCGGCCCACGGCCTTTCCGAAAGTCAGAAAGAGCGCGGACGATACAGACCGGGGGAGGGCGTTACGGGCAAAGTGATTGCTTCCGGAATGCCCGCAGTTGTACCTCACATCTCTCAGGACCCCCTCTTTCTGGACCGCACCGGAGCGCGCAGGGCGCTGCGCAAGAAAGACATTTCCTTCATTTGCGTGCCGATCAAACTGGGCAGCGAGGTGATCGGGGCCCTCAGTGCGGACCGACTGTTCGAAGAGGGCGTTTCGCTGGATGAAGACGTCAGACTCCTCTCTATAATCAGCTCTATGATAGCTCAAGCCGTCAAACTGCGGCAGGCCGCCCAGGAGGAGGCTCACCGGTTGCTGGAAGAAAACCGGCGTCTCCACTCGCAACTGAAGGAGCGATTCCGACCGTCCAACATCGTGGGCAATTCCAAAGTGATGCGAAACGTGTACGATCTCATCGCACAGGTCACCCGGAGTGAGACCACCGTGCTCATACGAGGGGAGAGCGGGACGGGAAAGGAGCTCGTGGCGCACGCCATCCACTATAACAGCTTCAGGGCGGACAAGCCGTTTATCAAAGTCAACTGCGGAGCCCTTCCGGAAGGCGTTGTGGAGAGCGAGCTGTTCGGGCACGAGAAGGGCGCGTTTACCGGCGCGGTCTCGACGCGCAAGGGTCGGTTTGAGCTGGCCCATGGGGGGACGATCTTCCTTGACGAGATCGGCGATCTCTCCCCCACGACGCAAATCAAGCTCCTGCGCGTCCTGCAAGAGCGGGAGTTCGAACGGGTCGGCGGCACCACTACCATAAAGACCGACGTCCGGGTTATTGCCGCGACCAACCGCGAACTGGAGCAGCTCATCGAAGACGGAAAATTCAGGCAGGATCTCTATTACCGCCTCAACGTGTTCCCGGTGCACATCCCGCCGTTGCGGGAGCGCAAGACCGACATTCCGCTGCTGGCAGACTTTTTCGTGGAGAAATACAGCAAGGCGAACCACAAGAACATCCGACGAATCTCCACACCGGCGATCGACATGCTCATGACGTATCACTGGCCCGGAAACGTTCGGGAACTGGAAAACTGCGTCGAACGCGCTGTCCTGTTGAGCTCGAATCACGTGATTCACGGGCGTCACCTCCCTCCCACGCTCCAGACGGCCGAAGCCAGCGGAACGACCCATGCCGGCACTCTGGACGGGACCCTGGAAGACATGGAACGCGATCTGATCGTCGATGCTCTGAAAGCTTCCCGGGGAAACAAGGCCAAGGCGGCGCGTGCGCTGGGAATCACCGAGAGAATCATGGGATTGCGAGTGCAGAAGCACGGCATAGATCCCCGACGTTTTCGTACCATAGTGTAACCGAGTATTGGGCGATCCTACCGTACCGTAGTTTCCACTTACCTCACCCAGTGGAATCAACTCTCCGATAAGAAGAATATATACCAGTTAGTTCGATAAGTTGCATCTCTCCGGCAGTTCTCGACATCTTGTTGGCATCCAGATTGCTCAAGATGTCGCAGAACTTAAGCCGCTGTTCGGAGACGGTCTACTTTCGCAGGAACCAGCTCGAGGGTGTGCGGCCCGGCAAGCGTGTCCCGACCGGATCAGGCTTAAGATAGAAGTCATTTGGGAGGTGGTTACAAAATGAACGCTGCGGACAACGCATGGGTACTGGCTTCCTCGGCATTAGTACTTTTGATGACCCCGGGTTTGGCCATGTTCTACGGCGGCATGACGCGGTCGAAAAACGTTCTTTCGACCATGATGCACAGCTTCTTTCTCATGGGGCTGGCATCCATCATCTGGCTATTTTACGGATTTAGCCTGTCTTTCGCTCCGGACGCTTTCGGCGGGTTCATCGGAGGTGCTAAATACTTTTTCCTTAACGACATCGGCGGCGCACTGATGCCGCAGATGACCGACGCCACGAAGACCATGACGATTCCCGGATCGACCTTCATGATCTTCCAGTGCATGTTTGCCATCATCACTCCCGCTCTCATCTCCGGAACTTTTGCAGAGAGAATGAAGTTCAGCTCGTTCGTACTCTTCATGATCCTCTGGTGCACCTTTGTGTACACTCCGGTGTGTCACTGGGTCTGGGGCCCGGACGGTTGGCTCGGTAAGATGGGCGCCCTCGATTTCGCCGGTGGGACGGTCGTTCACATCAATGCGGGAATAGCAGCCTTGGCGTGTGCACTTGTGATCGGAAAACGCAAGGGCTACGGGACCACTCCCATGATCCCGCACAACCTGACCCTTACCCTGCTTGGTACTGGACTCCTCTGGTTCGGCTGGTTCGGATTCAATGCTGGTAGTGCTCTGACAGCGGGCGAAGGTGCGGCCATGGCATTCGTGGTAACCCATATGGCCACAGCGGCCGCGGCCCTCTCATGGGGAATCGCCGAGTGGATCATCAAGGGCAAGCCCACAACCCTCGGCGTAGCGTCGGGTGCGGTTGCAGGACTGGTCGCCATCACACCTGCTTCCGGTTTTGTCGGTCCAATCTCCTCGGTGATTCTCGGTGCGGTTGCCGGCGTCGTTTGCTACTTGGCGGTATTGGCTAAGGGACCTCTGGGATATGACGACTCTCTGGACGTCGTCGGCGTTCACTGCGTCGGCGGAATATGGGGGGCGCTTGCTACGGGACTGTTCGCTTCCAAGCTCATCAACCCCGACGGCGGCGACGGCCTCTTCTTCGGAAATCCGGGCCAGCTCTGGACGCAAATCGTGGCCGTGGGTGCAACCCTCATCTACTCGTTTGTCGTCACCCTCGTTATCCTCTACGTCATCAAGGCCATCATGGGACTGAGAGTGACCGAGGAAGAAGAGGTAGTCGGTGTCGATACATCCTGCCACGGTGAGACCGGGTACAATCTCTAGGCTTTAACGTGCAGGGAGATCTCATGAATATTGACCGGCAGTAGCTCGCCGGGCCGGAACCCGGCGAGCTGGTGTCGAACCGGCCGGCAAGCAGGCCGGATAGCTGAAAAGGGGACGAGCATGAAAAAAATCGAAGTGATCATCAAGCCCTTCAAATTGGACGATGTGAAAGAGGCGTTGAGTGCGGTCGGCGTTCAAGGAATGACCGTTACCGAGGTCAAAGGATTCGGACGGCAGAAGGGACATAAGGAGATCTATCGGGGAGCTGAATACTTGGTGGATTTCCTCCCTAAAATCAAGATCGAGATGGTCGTGGTAAAGGAAATGGTTGACCAGGTGCTGGAAAAGGTGGTTGCCGCGGCAAGGACCGGCACCATCGGCGACGGTAAGATTTTCGTTACCCCCGTTGACACGGTGGTCAGAATACGAACCGGAGAGAAAGACTCGGATGCCGTGTAGGCCATAGCGACCTGTTGTGTGCCGGAGGCAAGGGCCGCCGGCAGCGTACGACTCGGCGAGGGCGCGCTCGGATGAGAGCGCGTCCCCCGTTGGAGCGGGCGAGAATATAGGTCATTCAATGGTTTAAGAGGAAACAGGCGCGCAAAAAGCCTACAAAAATGTAACTTTTAACAGGCGGATACTACTTCGATGTAGCGTTTTTCTTAGTCTCCGGCAATCCAACCCTGATGAAAATAGGGAGATATATATGTAATTCCTGATACGTAAGCCTGATCTGCCCTTCATCGGTCAGCCCTGGCATGACCATTGCTACTTCTGCCAAAAATGTAACGTTGCCGTTGTGCAACGGTGGCCTGCAGGTGAGACCGAGAGATGGTCAGGCGAAGCCGGCAGCCCTCCTGCTCGCGGTCGTTACTCAGAAGTGGAAGAGGAACAGGAGGGGTGGAGAGTATGAACGGGGCTGACACGGCTTTCGTCATGGTATGTGCCGCCTTGGTTTTGTTGATGACGCCGGGGCTGGCCATCTTTTACGGTGGGCTCACGCGGGCGAAGAACGTGCTTTCAACGATGATGCACAGCTTCTTCCTCATGGGATTGGCTTCCGTCATTTGGTTGGTGTACGGGTACAGCCTGAGCTTCGGGACCGATGTAGGAGGTTTCATCGGATCCCTGAACCACTTCATGGGTAATGGAGTGGGCGCGGAAGTTCAGAAAGGGACCACGATTCCGTCGTCGATCTTCATGGCTTTCCAGGGCATGTTCGTGATCATAACTCCGGCGTTGATTTCCGGAGCTTTTGCCGAAAGGATGAAGTTCAGTGCCTTCATCATTTTCATGGTGCTTTGGATCACGTTCGTTTATGCTCCCGTGTGCCACTGGGTCTGGGGCGGAGGATGGCTCCAGAAACTGGGATGCCAGGACTTCGCCGGAGGACTGGTGGTTCATCTCAACTGCGGGGTGGCGGCCTTAGTGGCGGCTCTCGTGATAGGAAAGCGTAGAGGCTACGGAACCAGGGCCTTTATACCTCATAATTTGACACTGACCCTGTTGGGCATAGGCTTGCTGTGGTTCGGCTGGTTCGGATTCAATGCCGGCAGCAGGCTTGCAGCAGACGGGGTTGCGTGCAACGCTTTTCTCGTGACTCACATGGCAGCCGCCACAGGTGCGCTCACGTGGGTGTTCGCGGAATGGGCGCTGAAAAAGAAGCCGACCACTCTGGGTTTGGCTTCAGGTGCAGTGGCGGGACTGGGCTCCATAACTCCTGCATGCGGGTTCGTGGGAACAGGCTCTGCACTCATAATCGGTGGAGTGGCAGGCGTGATCTGCTATTTGGCGGTGCTGGCGAAAGATCGGCTCGGATATGACGATTCCCTCGACGTGGTCGGCATACACGGGGTAGGCGGAATTTGGGGAAGTTTGGCGACAGGCCTGTTCGCATCCAAGCTCATCAACCCCGACGGTGCCGACGGATTGTTTTTCGGCAATGCGGCATTGCTGGGGAATCAATTCATTGGCGTTGTCGCCGTGATAGGATATTGTGCAGTAGTATCGGTCGTCTTGCTGCTGATCACGAGGGCCGTGGCAGGACTGCGGGTTGCCGATGAGCACGAGGAGGCAGGTGTGGATACCTCCGTCCACGGTGAGGTGGGGTACAATTGGTAGAGGAGCTTCTACCGCGGGTAGGCGTCTCGCCGAGCCGAAATCTGAGGAGACCGGCTCCATGGACTCATCGAGCCGGCCCTAAGCTGAAAAGGAGGTGTGCATGAAGAAAGTAGAAGTGATCATCAAGCCCTTTAAGTTGGACGATGTAAAGGAAGCGCTCAGTTCAGTCGGCGTCCACGGTATGACGGTAACGGAAGTGAAAGGTTTCGGACGCCAGAAGGGACACAAGGAAATCTACCGAGGGGCGGAATACCTCGTGGATTTCTTGCCGAAAATCAAGATTGAAATGGTGGTTCCGGCAGACATGGTGCCTCAAGTCATAGAAAAGGTTATTGCGGCAGCCCGTACCGGGAGCATCGGCGACGGAAAGATCTTCGTCCTGCCTGTCGAAACCGTGGTTCGCATCAGAACGGGAGAACGTGACGGCGACGCTCTTTAGGCGTTGCCGGACAGGGAAGCCCGGGGTAACCCGGAGGAGGCCGGAAGGCATAGAAAGAGCCCGGCGGTTCGCCTTCCGGTTGGTACCGGCAGCGGTCGTCCGCCGATACCGATGTCCAACAATACGGTGAAACTCTGAGTAAGACCGTACCTCATAAAACAAAGGAGCAATGAATGGAGCCAAAGGAAGTACTTGAATTTGCAAAGAAGCACAACGCCTTGATGGTGGACCTCAAGTTCATGGATTTCCCCGGGATGTGGCAGCATTTCAGTGTGCCGCTTCACGAGCTTGAGGAGGATTCTTTTGAAGACGGGTTCGGATTCGACGGATCGTCCATCCGTGGATGGCAGCCGATCCATGCCTCCGACATGCTGGTGGTTCCCGACCCCAAGACTGCGGTGATGGACCCCTTCATGGAGCACCCGACGCTGTCCTTGGTCTGTAACATCGTGGATCCGGTGACCAAGGAGCGGTACAGCCGTGACCCGCGCAACATCGCCCAGAAGGCGGAAGCCTACCTCAAGTACACCAAGATCGGTGACACGGCCTTTATCGGCCCCGAGGCAGAGTTCTTCATTTTTGACGACGTTCGCTTCGGCTACGGCTCCAACCATGGATTCCACGAGGTCGATTCCGTGGAGGGCTGGTGGAACACCGGCCGGGAAGAGAACCCGAACCTCGGGTACAAGCCCCGCCACAAGGAAGGCTACTTCCCCGTTTCCCCGAGCGACTCCCTGCAAGACATCAGGACCGAGATGGTTCTGGTCCTCGAGTCCCTCGGCATCACCATTGAGGCTCAGCATCACGAAGTTGCCACGGCAGGCCAGAGCGAGATCGACATGAAGTTCTCCCCGCTGGTCAAGATGGGCGATCAGCTCATGTGGTTCAAGTACGTACTGAAGAATGTGGCCAAACGCCATTGCAAGACCGTCACGTTCATGCCCAAGCCTCTCTTCGAGGACAACGGCTCCGGTATGCACACCCACATCAGTATTTGGAAGGGTGACACCCCTCTGTTTGCCGGCGACAAGTACGCAGGCCTCTCCGAGGAGGCACTGTGGGCCATCGGCGGTATCCTGAAGCACGCCCCGGCCCTGTGCGCGATCTGTAACCCCACAACCAATTCATACAAACGTCTGGTGCCCGGTTTTGAGGCGCCGGTGAATCTGGCCTATTCATCCCGTAACCGGTCAGCATGCTGCCGTATCCCCATGTACAGTGCGTCGCCGAAGGCAAAACGGGTGGAGTATAGGACTCCTGACCCCTCGTGCAACGGGTACCTGGCTTTCAGCGCCTTGTTGATGGCGGCGTTGGACGGTATCGAGAACAAGATGGATCCGGGCGAGCCGTTGGACAAGGACATCTACGCGCTGTCTCCGGAAGAGTTGAAGGACGTTCCTTCCACTCCGGGAAGCCTGGGTGAGGCTCTTAAGGCGCTCGAAGCCGATCAGGAGTTCTTGCTCAAAGGTGATGTGTTCACTCAGGATGCGCTGGACATGTGGATCGAGTACAAGACGGATAAGGAGCTCAACCCTATCCGTATGAGACCCCATCCCTATGAGTTTGCGCTCTATTTTGACATTTAGTCTCTTTGGCAAGAGGTATTGCGAGGCTTCTCCTTAAGAGCTTATAATCCGATCGCCAACCATCAGCCGTCGAGGGTCCCCGGGACTGCCGACGGCTCATGGTTTTGGCGGGGCCTTTTCCGGCCCTTCGGGCCATTGGTACGGATGCGCCTTCAAGAAGTGAGCTTGGTACCGCGCCGCATGACGCAGATCCCGGGATCTCGTTCGGGAATGTATTCGGGAGCTGACGGGCCGGTCCGAGCTCGCCGGTGTGAAGGTGAAATCGTGTGAATGGTCGATCAGGCCGGTTGGCCTCCTACGGTAAGGCTTTTCAGGAGAAGTCCTCATGGTTGCGCTGAGAATTGCGATGGCCCAAATCAACCCCACGGTGGGCGATCTTTCAGGCAATGTCGAGAAGATAGGCCGATGGATCGATCGTGGGAGAGACGTGGGCGCGGATATCGTGACCTTTCCGGAACTTGCTCTGTGCGGTTACCCGCCGGAAGACCTCCTCCTCAAAGGAGGCTTCCTGCGAGACTGTCGTTCCGCGCTTGAGCGTTTGGCCCTACGCTGTCGAGGTCCGGCAGTGGTGGTCGGCTTTCCCGACTTGGTCGAGGGCAAAGCCTACAACGCGGCGGCTCTGCTCGGCGACGGGAAGGTGCTGGGGGTATACCACAAGATCGAGCTGCCCAATTACGGAGTTTTTGACGAGAAAAGGTACTTCGAAACAGGGTCGCGCTGCCTGGTGTTCCGCATGGCAGGGATACACATTGCCGTGACCATTTGCGAGGACATCTGGATTCCGGGCTCCAAGACGGAACGATGTGCCGTACAAAACGGTGCGGAATTTGTACTGAACATATCAGGCTCCCCTTTTCACGCAGGGAAACAGGAAGCGGTTCGAATGGGAATCGTAACGAGGTTCGCCGGCGCCACGAACGCTGTCGTCTTTTACAACAATATGGTAGGAGGCCAGGATGAGCTCGTATTCGACGGAGGGAGCATGGTTGTCGGCCCCCACGGCGAACTGATCGCAAGCGGGCTCAGGTTTGAGGAGGATCTGCTCGTCACGGAAGTGGAAGGCAGAGGCTCGCCCGTGGACGAAGTTCCCTGGAACCTGCACGGCCCCATGCCCGTTGTGGCAGGATCGTCAGGGCTGGAGCGTCCCTTGGCGGGCCCAAGGAAATCTCCTCCTCCGGGTCGCATCGAAGAGATTTACAAGGCGCTCGTTTTGGGTACCGGCGACTACGTGCGCAAGAATGGTTTTTCCAAGGTGGTGGTGGGCTTGAGCGGCGGAATCGATTCAGCTCTCACCGCGGCCGTAGCCGTGGACGCCCTGGGTAAGGATCACGTGGTGGGAGTCACCATGCCCTCCCGGTACACCTCTGACGGCACATTGTCCGACGCCGGTCGTTTGGCCTCAAATTTTGGAATCAGGCTGATCACCGTTCCCATAGAGGGGATCTTCGGAGCCTACCTGGAAGCCTTACAGGAGTCCTTCCGGGACGGGAAGCCGGGCATAGAGAACGAGAACATTCAGGCGCGTATCCGGGGGAACATCCTGATGGCTCTGTCGAACCGGTTCGGGTGGCTGGTCCTCACCACGGGCAACAAGAGTGAAACCGCTGTAGGGTACTGCACGCTCTATGGCGACATGGCAGGCGGTTTTGCCGTGGTCAAGGATGTGCCCAAAACCCTTGTGTACGAGGTCTCCGAGTACGTCAACGCGAAGGCCGGAAGGGAAGTCATTCCCCTGAGCATCATAGAACGTCCCCCATCGGCGGAGCTGAGGCCGGATCAGAAGGACGAAGATTCCCTCCCGCCGTACGCGATATTGGATCCTGTATTGCGGGCCTATGTGGAAGAGGACAGGGATCCGGCAGAGATAGAGGGATTCGATCCCCGGATGGTGAGAGATGTGGTCCGTCTGGTGGATCGCAACGAGTACAAAAGGAGACAGGCTCCTCCCGGGGTCAGAATAACACCGAAAGCCTTTGGACGGGACAGGCGATTGCCGATAACGAACCGATATACAAACAACCATTCCTGAGAAAGACAGCGAAGGATATTTCCTGCACAACCTTCCCGAGGCCTCGCGCGGGATGACATGGGGGCATGATTCGGCACGACGATGGGGACCTTCCGGCGGGCGGCACATGCCCGCTCCGGGTTCCCGATCGGTTACCGCATAATTGCTATGCAAGCCCCGCAGGATCACCCTCGTGAAAATTCCATGACGAAGGACGGCATCCGATGAGAGTACTTGCTACAATTCACTTGGGATCAGAGGGGCCGGGCACCCTGGGCTCATACCTTGAGAACGCAGGGGTAGAATTGGTCCCGGTCTTGTTGTACGAGGGAGAGCACCTCCCGGAAAATGCAAACGGCTTTGACGCTATCGTATCCATGGGCGGACCCATGAACGTGTACCAGGAAGAGGAGTATCCGTTCCTGGCCGAAGAGACGACGTTCCTGCGCAACGCCATCAACGCTGATATCCCCGTCCTGGGCGTATGCCTGGGTGCGCAGCTTATTGCCAAAGCTGCCGGAGCCGAGGTGGCCTTGGCCGCGGCCAAGGAAGTGGGGTGGTGTCGAGTCTCTCTCACGAATGCCGGCCGTGAAGACGTTCTGTTTCAAGGACTTCCCGAAACGCTGGAAGTACTTCAGTGGCATGAGGACATGTTCCATGTTCCCGAGGGGGGGCAGTTGCTCGCAAGCTCGGAGGCCTGTGCGAATGAGGCATTTCGGTATCGCAACGCGTTCGGTCTGCAGTTTCACTTGGAAATTACTGATGAAATCCTGAAAGACTGGTTCAGAGCTACTCCGGAGCTTCCTCCTATGCTCGCCAGGTACGAACAATTGCAGCCTGAATTCGGTAAGCAGGCGGAAACTATGTACAAAAACTTCTTGAATCTGATACAATGCGGATGAGTATGATTGCGGAGTGAAATTCGCAGCCGCGCTCGGTCCTCTTGAGGCCCATGACAAGAAGGATCGGAGCGCAACCGCCTTTCGGACTTCAGGTCGAGCGCACCGCCTTCGATCGGCTGCCCGATGGGCGCGAAGTCTGCATGTCTCACTCCGTGACCGACCGAGAGTCTCTCTTGCGAGGGGGTTGGAGATGAAGCTGAAGACCTCCGACCACGTCTTTTTCAGGCTGAATCGCGTTCTTGCCTGCTTCGGATTTCACAAGCAATTGGACCAGTACAATTCCGCGCCTACCGACAGTCCGTTGACGATTTGTTACACCGATGTGCCGGGCAACGATCTCCTCATGGAGTGTTTCGGGAGTGCTGCCGGGCGAACCACCGTCAAGGCCACCTTCAACAAGAGCCGGACCAGGACTTGGGAGGATCTGGAGAGTTTTTTCGACGGCATTGAGGAGGCTATTGAGTCGTGGAAGAACGGAATGGCGGGGCCTCCCGTACCGCAAACCGAGAACGTCCGCCCGGGCAGACAGAGGAGAAAATTCAAGTTGAAGGAAGTCCTCGGCGACGTCAAAGCGGGAATGGACGACGCCTCCCTCATGACCAAGTACGATCTCAACGGCAAAGGAATTCTGGATCTCATGAACAAGCTGCTCTGGCACGGGCTCCTGACCCCGGAGGAGCTTGCGGACAGGAGATCTCTGGCGAAGACCGTATTCATGCATGTTTTTCAATGCCGTTCCTGCGGGGATATTCAATTTGCAAAGCTCGACACGTGCCCCAAGTGCAACGGAAAAATGGTTCCGGCCCACGAGAGCGTACAGGAGTGATACCATTTCGCAATTAAGTATGTGACTTCACGAGACGGACGGCATGTCTCTGAAGTGAAGTCAGATCGTGCCGTTCGCAGCGGAAGAGACATGCCGTCCGAATTACCTGTTGAGTCGCGGAGTGGTATGACCCGACCGATCTGCCGCCAACTCTTTGATATTCCTCAGTCATCAATCGTTTGAATCAGCCGAACCCCGCCAGAGGACATTCGTCACACCGAGGCTTTTTCTTGCAGTAATTGTGCCCAACCGCCACAAACTGGGCATGGAAATCATTGTACAGATGAGCCGTTCCGGTGAGATTATCGTGGAACAGGGCCTGAACGCGATCGTAGTCAAGTCCTTCCTCAATGAGGCCGTGCCGCTCCAGCACCCGTTTTGTGTATGCATCTACGACGAAGACCGGCTTTTCCGCCGCGTAGAGAATCATGCTGTCGGCAGTCTCCTTGCCGATTCCATTGACGGTGAGCAGCTCCAGCCTCAGAGCATCGGCGGTACCGGCAAGAAGCGAGGAGATGTCCCCGCTGTGCACATCCACGAGGTGATCCACGAAGTTCCTCAATCGCTTTGCCTTGACGTTGTAATAGCCTGCCGGTTGGATGAGGCCGGCGAGCTCATGGTGCTCCAGCGCGTGGATGGAGAAGGGGTCGAGAACCGCGGCGTCCTTCAAATTGTCGATGGCCTTCACCACGTTTCTCCAAGCGGTATTCTGGGTCAGGACGGCACCGACGCACACCTCGAAGGGCGAGTCGGCCGGCCACCAGTTACGCGGGCCGAATCTCGCCAAGAGCCGCTCGTACATGTCGCCAAGGACGGTTGCCGTCGATCGCTCGTTCGCCACATTGATTCCTTTTGTGCAGCTCATCTTTCCGAGGGATTCGGGTTTTCAATGAATGCTTCCGTCATCAGATAGGCTTGATCGTCCGTATATTGCTGCGGCGGGCGCTTCATGAAGTACGCCGACGGTCCGTACAGGATACCGCCTATGTCCCTGTCCAGCGCCAGACGGCAACAACGGATCGCGTCTATGACCACTCCGGCGGAATTGGGCGAGTCTTCCACCGAGAGTCTCAGCTCCAGCTCCATGGGAACATCGCCGAACAGTTTTCCCTCCATCCTGAGGAAACAGATCTTGTTGTCTTTTTGCCACGGCACGTAGTCGCTGGGCCCTATGTGTATGTCGTCTTCATCCATGACTTCCGCCGCCACGGACTGCACGGCTTCGGTCTTTGATTGCTTCTTCGATGCCAGCCGACCGCGATCGAGCATGTTGAGAAAGTCAGTGTTTCCGCCGATGTTGAGCTGGTAGGTACGTTCCAGCTTAACCCCGCGCTTTCTGAAGAGATCCGTGAGCGTTCGGTGGATTATGGTGGCTCCCAGTTGCGCCTTGATGTCGTCACCTATCACGGGGAGGTTTTTCTTCTTGAAACGGTCGGCCCACTCGGGGTCGCTCGCAATGAACACGGGCATGCAGTTCACAAAGGCAAGCCCCGCCTCCAGAGCGCATTCAGCGTAGAATCGAACCGCCTGTTCAGAGCCCACGGGCAGATAATTGACGAAGATCTTCGCACCGGATTCTCGAAGGATTCGAACAACGTCCTCCTGAGAAGCTTCCGGCTCTTCCGATAGAACAAATGTTCTGCTTTCTTTGTGCCGCAACATCTCCGGGGTGCATCCGTCAAGGATTTGCCCCATGTGCACCCGGACCCCGGAAAGTGGAATCGTGTCGCAGAAGACTTTTGTGCAGTTTGGGGGTGCGAAGACGGCTTCCGACAGGTCTGCGCCGACCTTGCGCTTGTCGATGTCGAACGCTGCCGCCACTTCGACGTCGAACGGTTTGTACCCGCCCAGGTCCCAATGCATCAATCCGATCGCTTCCTCTTCAGTCCTATCCCGGTAGTAGTGGATTCCCTGGATCAGAGAGCCGGCGCAATTTCCCACTCCGGCAATCGCTATTCCGATTTTGTCCATAGAGATCTCCTGCGTGATCGTGCCGTAGGCCTGCGTTGCGGGAGAGCTGAAATCCTCAGCCCGCTCTCCTCTGCAACCAACCGCTCCAGCGGCTGCGAACCCGCTCCTTGGGTCGAATGACTGAACGTCAACCCAATCGGCTCGCTCTTACGACTCTTTCGTCCCCTGTGATGAAGCGTAAAGGCAGGCGCGGCAAATATCAAGCTCTTTCCCCGGCGATTCCACGCCGGTTTTTTAGAGGTACCCGGTCTCGGCTCCAATGAAACCGTATATACCGGCCCCCCTCACTGACACGGGCAGAGGGGCCTCGACTTGTTGACCGCGGCACCCCATGTGTCTATAGTATCCCTTTGCCGAGAGAATGTGCGGTGGAACAGCTTTTTCGGCTTCGGGCATGGAGCCCGGGTAGAATCGCCGTTTGCCCCGACATCTCATCCTGTGCCGACCGGCGTCCCTGCCGGTCGCTACCGATTCGGTATAAGGCTGTGGGCTCAGGAACGGCACCGTATATACGAAAAGCTGCACTTGGTTTTCCCGCAACTCTCGAAGCACTCCACTATCGGAGGATCGGCCTTGCGGAAGTGCGACGAGACCCCTCGTCCGTGGACGCAACGTGGAAACCCTCCGAGTTTGTCAAAGGAGATCCATCCGTGTTGAATATACAGATTTTCGCGTTGACACTCATTCCGCTGCTGGCAGGCGCGGTCACTCCGGACGGCAAGACCCTGATCGCTCCGATGGCGGTTCTGGGAATCGAAGAGAGCGTGTCGGCGGAATTCCTCGTGGGAACATGGCAATATTCGGAAGAGTTTTTCCGCTGGGGCATCACCGACACGAAGAAGGCTCAGGTTCGAACATCCCGAGGCCGAGGTTTGATGACGCTCAATCGCGACGGGACGATTGAGATGGAGCACCTCTTCAGGCCTTCCAAAGGGAAGTGGGAGCTGAACGACCGGGGACTGCTCATTTACGATTCGAGGTTTCCCGAACGCGGAACTCAACTGCTGCAGATCCGGAAGCGAGACAAGGATCATATCTGGGTGCTGCTCCCCTTTTCCGGAGGAGCAACCGGGATCGGCCTCGCGAGAGTTTCCGATCGATCGTCAATCCGACGGAAGACAAAGGAAAGGGGTCGTTCCGAGAGGTCGTCCGCCGGGAGCCGTTCCAGCCGGCATCAGCCTCGCGAAGAGGCGCAACCGAGAGCCGTTCCGGGTTGGAATCCCAACGATAAGGAGGAAGAGTCCCGGGCCGACTCCGACGACTGAATAGCGAAAGCGAAAGCGGCGCCCGCGGCACAGCTCAAACCAACCGCACGCAGGTTCAAGGGACCTGATCCATCCGTTGCGGTGCCTCCGGCACAAGATCGTCGGACCCGCACCTGAACCGTGCAGCGTAAAGCAAAGAGCGGCACAACGTCAGTCCTTGGCAGTTCTCCGTGACTTCAGCACACGATCCTTTTCGAGAATTCGTTCAAGGGTTTTCTTGAGCTCTTCGTCCTTGACCGGTTCCAAAGCCCTGCGAACCATTCTTTTGTTCTCTTCGGTGGGAGGGGAGGTCGGGGTGGGAGAAGCCGGTGTCTCTTCGGCACTCCTTGCCCAGGAGCGCTGATGGAATCTGATGTCGGTGATTTTCGAAGCCCCCGGTTCCAGGCATGCGTTTACCTTTTCCAGGAGTACTCCCTTTAGTGATGCAAGCTCGTTCATCCACACCGAGGAATCCACCGAGACGTACAGGGTGGAGTCAATCACTTTCTCGCACTTGGTGTGGCGCGCGATGGTGGAGTCCACTAATTTGGGCCAGAGATGCACGACGCTATGCCGCGACAACCCACGTTTGAGCCCGAGGCCGTCGAGGAGGCCGTCAAGCAATCTCCCCGCCGACACCGGTTTGGTCGGGCCGCTTCTTTTCATGGGATTGTTCTCGAGAGACCGCACCAATGGCCGTCACGCACAATCCGACGGGTCTCCCTGAATCTTGGCAACTGCATGGGGTATGGCAGGCAAAATGGCTTCCAAATTCTCGATCGCCCCTTTGGGGCTGCCGGGGAGGTTTACGATCAGGGTGGCTCCTCTGATGCCCGCTACGGCTCGGGAAATCATCGCGTGCGGGGTCTTCTTCATGCTTGCGCCACGCATGGCCTCAGCCATGCCGGGCACAATCCGGGTCACCACTGCAAGGGTCGCTTCCGGAGTGACGTCCCGGGGAGCCACGCCGGTCCCGCCTGTAGTCAGAATGAGGTCCGCCCGGTGCTCGTCGGCCCAGAGCACCAGGACCCGACTGATTTCCGGGATTTCGTCGGGACACACGGCGGTCCAGGCAACCTCTACGCCATGTGTCCCGAGAGTTTCCGCCAAGCCCGGGCCGGAAGCATCCGGTCGCTTTCCCTGAGCCGAGCGATCGCTAACGGTGAGAATTCCCGCACGCAACATTTTGAATGTACCTGTGCTCCTGTCCGGCACTTTCAGCGGGATGGGGAATGCCACGTTGAAACTCATTCAATTGCATCTCGCCCGCTTCCAGTTCTTGCTTCAGGAATCCGGCGGCCTTCCAGGGATCGACCTTGGTACCGCAGGTGAAGATGTCCACCGCCGCGTATCCGTATTCCGGCCACGTATGAATGGTCAGATGGGATTCGGCAATCACCACCACACCGGAGACGCCTTGAGGACTAAAGTCCTGAAAGGCTGTTTTCAATACGGTTGCCCCGGCGACTTCAGCCGCCTGGGTCATGATTCTTTCCAAATAATCGAGGTTGTCTATCTTTTGCGTGTTGCAAGAACAGAGCTCGATAAGAAGATGAATACCCAGAGCTTTCATCGTCATCCCCCATATCGAGTGGGCTATTGCCTCTCGAGGAATACCTGTAGATGAACTTCCGCCGGGAAACCCAAGCCTGCACTCACTGCACGGGCCGGAGAGATCGCTCTACAGGGTTTCTTGACCGGCGGATTCCCACCCCGTGGAGCCTGTGCTCCTGCGGGGTCCGCCTACAAAAGAGGAAGCCGCCTTCCTCAAAACGCGGACGGCTCAGGCCTCAATGGTACGAGGAGGAAATCAATGATTTCCCCACTCAGGTCAATCCCTCCGATGAGAAAACTTCTGTCTGAGGAGATACAAGGACAGGTGTAGGATCCGCCGCAGGGATAGGGGCCCCGGACACTAAGGGGAAGCGAAGATTCTTGCTGAGTTTTTTTCCAATCCATCTTTCGGTCCCCGGACGCGATCCCGATGTGGCTTATCAATCCGCCTTTTTCGCTCTTTTACTTGTCTCTTGTCAAGAGAAAAAGTTCCGATATCGTCGCTTACTCTCCAAAAAAACTATATCAATTTGTCGCCGCAATTTGAGCACTTCTTGTGATACTTGCTTACCATGCCTTCCCAGCCGCAGGAGAGGCACTGCTTGTGCACGTGTGTCTCCATTCCGTCCGAGGGGGGCTCCTTTTCCCCTTTGCCGGCAGCCATCATGGGACCATCGGTCCCGAGGCCGCGGCCCGTCCCGACGCGGTTCTCGTCTCGGGCTCACGGAGGTGCTCGCTCTCGGGAACGAGCCGTCGCCGCAGGGTCTATTTTACCAAAGCGGATCGGCCCGTGCTAATCATTCCAGCGAGGACTTTTGAAGAGTCTCCAGAATCCGAAACGGCTGCTGAGTGGGCCGACAGGGGGGCTACAGGCGGGCAACACGGATGTGTTCGCACCGCAACCGGGGCAAGAGGTCCGGCAGGGTTCGAGTTGGGCCCGGCAACGGCCGCAGAAGCGGGGGGCGTCAATTTCCGCAGCCGGAATGTTGAAACCGCATCGAGAGCATCGGGCTTCTCCTTCAGGGTTGTAAGCTCCGCAGACGGGGCAGCATATCAAGGGGCCCTCGCCGATGGGATCGAAGGGAAAAGAGATCCGGAGCTCCCGGAAGCGATGCGTGGCGAGCCAAATCATAAAAATCATAAGTGGTATCAGTGAGATGACAGCCTTCTTCGGATCGACGGCCACGAGGAAATTGTACGCGCCGTGAAGCCCGGCCGCCAGAAGGTAGCCTTTGAGAATGGCAGTGAATTCTCCTTTGCGGAGGAAGCGCGCCCGACCCAGGGAATACCCCCACATGCAAGAGAACAGGACGTGGGCCGGCGTCGCGAACAATGCCCGGGAAACGAGGATTTTCGGCCCCATGGCCCCGATGTAGATGACGTTTTCCACCGCTGCGAACCCCAGTGCCGCCGTGGCCGCGTAGACGAGGCCGTCGACGGATTCCCGGAAATCAGGACTGCGATAGACGGCCAGCCACACCGCCAGCAGCTTGAAAAACTCTTCTGACGGAGCGATGAGACAGAAGCTCGCCACAGCGGATTCAAAGAGGGTCTCTTTGATAATGGATGCACCGGTGAGCTGCCCGAGCACGAACGTGGGAATGGTGGACGCACACCCGTAGAGAAACACGCGTAAAACAACGGGGAAGGACCTTGGCCGGCGGCGGTCTCTCCGATGAAAATAGAGCAACCAGAGCAGGCTCGGGAGGAACCCGAGAATAGCGTAAGCGTATTCCAGACGTTTACCCCTCGATTGACTTTGACATGAGGACCGTATAACACGGAACAAGCGGTCGGCCAAGCCCGCTGCGTGGAGGACCGTGCCGCCGGACATCCGAGGATGATCCGGTGAGAGGCGGCTTGGCTCGCCGGAGCACGGGGCGAGAGGATCTCCGCGGAGCGTCCGGCAGGGGACCGGTGGCGACCGAATCGAGCCGGCCCGTAAGGCGCCCGTCGGTTGATCCCCCTCGGAGTATCTGCGGTATCCGACCCCATTACCCCGTGCATCCACAAAGTCGCACCTGAGAGTGGTTACGTGAACCTACCCGCATCGGCATTAACCCCTGAATTATTGTCTTCGGACGATCTGGTCAAAACGGACCGCTTGGTCAAGTTGTTTCCCGTGCGCAAAGGATTCTTTCAGCGCAAGCAATTGTACGTCCATGCGGTGGACGGCGTCGACTTGAGAGTTGTGCGGGGAGAGACCCTGGGGCTTGTGGGAGAGTCCGGCTGCGGAAAGTCGACCCTGGCCAGACTGATCTTGCGACTAGAGAGGCCCACTTCAGGCAGTGTTCTGTTTGAAGGCCGAGACATAAGCATGCTCGATTCCCGCGAGATGAAGGCGGTTCGCAGGAAGATGCAGATCATTTTCCAGGATCCCTATTCTTCGCTGAACCCACGAAAAACGGTCCGAAGCATCATCATGGAGCCCCTTACCATTCACGGCATAGGTACCAGACGAGAACGTTCGGAAAAGGCAGCGGCCCTTATGGAAGAGGTCGGTCTCAGACCGGAATACGGGACGCGCTATCCCCACGAATTTTCGGGCGGCCAGCGGCAGCGGATAGGCATAGCCCGGGCCCTGGCGCTGAACCCGAGCCTCATTGTCGCGGACGAGCCGGTGTCTGCACTGGACGTGTCGATACGGTCCCAAGTACTCAACCTTCTCGAAGATCTCCAGGAAAAACACGGTCTCACCTATCTCTTTGTCTCCCACGACTTATCCGTGGTGGAGCACATTTCGGATCGGGTGGCAGTGATGTACCTGGGGAAAATAGTGGAGATCGGTCCCAAAGAGAATATTTACGACCGGACGATCCATCCGTACACGGAAGCCCTTCTCAGCGCCGTGCCCATTCCCGACCCTGCAATCAAGAGAACCCGGATCATCCTTGAAGGAGACGTGCCCAGCCCCATCGATCCACCTTCCGGATGCCGTTTCCATCCCCGCTGCCGACTGCGAATCCCCGTCTGCTCGGAGACGGAGCCTTGCCTGAGAGAGGTTGCTGAGGGCCACCTGGCCGCGTGCCACGTCCGTGCTGGGGGGCCTTGCTGAAAGACGGGCCGGAAGCCGGATCGCAGACTTGGCGTATCTGTCGGGTAAGTGCGGTACGCTCGATGAGGTGAAGGAGAGAAGGGTGCTTACACCCGCGCTTCAGGGGGACCGGTAATCGCCGGTCGGTACCGGTAAGAGAAGGAACGGTCGGGCCCGGTGCACGGCACGGCTCCGATCGTTTCGAGAAGCCAGACGAGTGATTCACGGTGTCGGCGTGCTCCATGGTGCTCCAGGGGGGCGCACTGGCCGATCCTCCTGCGTCCCACGAGCAGACTCACGGCAAATTCCATGCAGCTCGAGAGTCCGCATTGCTTGCAATCCGTTCCGGGAAGCCGTTTGAAGATCTCGATCGCGCCTATGCCCTGGCGAGGCTGTCGCTCAGGTTCAATCGCAGCCCTTCTGGCCCATCCCGCGGCCACAAGCTCCACGGCACAGCGCAACATGATCCATATGTCCAACAGATCGTCGGCTCGGCAGACCACCAGTTTCCGGGGAGAGACGACGAGCAATCTGTGCTCTTCTTCGAAGGCGAGGACGGGTACATCCGGCCTGAACGATCCCCCGCGGATGAGTCGTGCAAGGATGGGAATCAGCCCGGCCAAGTCTCGCTGAAAAACAATTTCCACACGGAATTTCGAAGGAGCGGTAAAACTGGGGCTCAACACATCAAGCCTGAGGTTTCCGAAGATCTCCGTCCACCGTTCGTCCGGAGGAGGAGCCTGGGGAATCTCTTTCCTGAACTGGAGGAAAGGAAGCACACCGCTACAGGCAACGCCGGCAGCCTTCAATTCGCCGGCAACGACCCTCACGTCTCCCGAGACCACAATCGCCGGAATCGCTAAACCGCGGCAAAATTCCGGCACTTCGAGCGTATCAACGTATGCTCCCGTTTCCCGGATGATTTCCAGCGCCCAGTCGAATGACTCTTGGCTGCCAAACACGAGGATATTAGCCATGAGTTTAGTTGACCACACCCGGGGAGTCAATGTCAATGAAAATACGGCTTGGAGAGCAATCTTTAACGGAAACCCAACCGACCGTCACGCCGCCCGAAACGGCGTACCCACGGTTCGGACCCACGCAGCGAAAAAGATACGCCGGCCGAGTTATCGGTGTTACCGCTCAACGTCTACCGGATCTGCGGCGGCTTCGGACCGGACGATTCCATTTAATGTCCATATAATGTATGTTATGTTTTCGTTGACACAATATATAGACATGCCCAAGCTGCCGAAAATACGAGGTCGTCAGGTTCGCGAACGGGGGGGCGTTGGAAAAATCTCCCCATTCCAAGGCACTGGCCGATACCAATCTATCAACAGGTGTTTATAACTTGGGAGGCTCTCCTGGCGGCGGGGAGCGGGCAACTTGGAATATCGGTCTATTAGGCTTTATTATTGATATAATTAACTATTCCTGGCTGCTCCACTTTGAGGCAGATCGCATTGGGGCCTCATCGGTTGCGGTAGTACAAGAATTATCCACAGGGTTACGGGCAGTTTATCCACAGGGTGTGTGGATATCTTTCGATGACTTCCAGAAGGAGGGCTCGGCTTGTTACTATCTGGAATTGCAGGAGATTCACGGATGGACGATTGCCGCTCGCTCCAACAGACGCTTTTCCGGACCGTAACGGCCTGGGAGGGCTTGAGAGGCCCCCGATAGAATCGCCGTGCAACGCGTTGAAGAGTCGAAAAAGAACAAGCTTTTTTCGCGTGAAAGAGGGACGGGGCGGAAATCGTTGCCGGCGACCACCGACTTCTTGCAAAATATCTCCAAATATGGTTTGGATGACTCGCTGTCTTCCAATGTCTCAAGGCGGCGAAGAGCCGACTTCTCCACGTCAGGCAGAGACCGGTATGCCTCAAATCTTGAAGGACCTCATCTATTCGATCAGCGCGACCAACATGGTGGACATAGGGATCTTGGCTTGCCTGGTCTACTTTGTTCTCTCCTGGTTTCAGGGTACCCGCGCGTTCTCCATCCTTGCCACTCTCCTTGGTATCGGATTGTTCTACGTGGTCGCAAGCCGGTTCGGCCTCATCCTGACGTCTCTGCTGTTCCAGTATTTGTGGGCGGCCATCATTGTGGTGCTCGTTATTGTGTTCCAGACCGAGATCCGGGAGATGCTCGACCGGGCTTCCCCCATTCGGTACCTCAGCGGTCGACAGCCCAGTGAAGTAGAGCCGGACATCATAGATGAGATCGTTACCGCTGTGGCCGAGCTGGCACGCTTGCGCCTGGGGGCGCTCATCGTATTTCAGCGCCTGGACCGGCTGGACAACCTGATTCTCAAGGGAAAGCGCCTGGACTGTGAAGTATCGGCGGATGCCCTGACCATGATCTTCCAAAAAACTTCGCCCCTCCACGACGGTGCAGTGATCGTTCGTCGGGATCGCATTAAAGAGGCCGGTTGCATACTGCCCCTGTCCAGGGACGAGGATCTCAGCTCGCACTACGGGACGCGTCATCGAGCCGCCCTGGGGCTGGCCGAACGTACGGACGCACTGTGCGTGGTCGTTTCTGAGGAACGCGGTGAAGTCTCGCTCGTCGTGGGCAAAGAAATAGCCTCGTTCAAAAAGAAAATGGAATTTCGGCAGGCGCTCCAGGGTGCCCTGGTGCTTGGTCCCGGCAGGCAAGTCCAGATAGGCCGGCGACTCTTGGAAGGCTTGAGATCGAACATGCCCCTGAAAGTGCTTTCATTGGTTGCCTCGGTATTTCTCTGGTTCGTTGTGGTGGGACCGCAGCGATCCGAAGTGGGCATTTCGGTTCCCATCCAGTACACGGACCTCCCCCCGGGAATGGAGATCACGGGCAAGTGGATGGACCGCATCGACGTTCGTATCCGGGGGTCGGAATCAGGGTTGACCAATATCAAACAGGGGTCGGTCAGAGCCCTGGTCGATCTGAGCGAAGTTGTTCCGGGGCTCAATTTCTTTCGGATTACGGAAAAGAATCTCCTTGTTCCTCCGGGGATAAAGATATCCCAGATCAGACCTTCCGATCTTCACCTGAAGATTGAGGCAGCGTCTATCAGGAAGTTCAGCGTGATGCCTCTTCTGGTAGGGGCTGTTCCGGAAAACGTGAAGATCGTGATCGCGCCGCAAGAGGTACGGGTACGGGCTATCAAAGAGGAACTGAAGAAGATCACATCGGTGACCACGGATCCCATCAAGGTGTCCGATCTTGCGGCCAAAGGCAAGATCTCCGTACCCGTCGTGATAAGACCCGAAAGGCTTAAGATAGACAACGTCGAGCCGATGCAAGTTACCGTGAAACTGGAACCGGAACCCAAGTGATGGGAATCGTCATGCAACCGCTGAGGGGGTGCGGGGCATAGGCGAGGAGAAAGGGGGCCGGTTTCTTTCCGGAAGGCGGCAACCTGAGCCGACCGGTGAGCGGTTCCGGCGCTCCGGCGATTGGGAACAGGCGAGGAGAAAGTCCCTGCATCACCAAATGAACAAATTCTCCGGCCTTTTCGGTACGTTAAAGGGAATTGCGGGTTGGCTGGCCCGCGGGTCGTCCGTGGACATGGCCATGGACCTGGGTACGGCCAACACCCTCGTGTACGTAAAAGGACAGGGCCTCATGGTGAACGAGCCGTCAGTGGTGGCCATTGACACGCGCACGGACAGCGTGGTGGCCATCGGCAGGGAGGCACGCGATTTTCTCGGTCGAACCCCCCCTTACATCGTCGCCCTTCGCCCCCTCAAGAACGGCGTCATTGCGGATTTCGACCCGGCCATGGCCATGATCAAAGGCTTTCTGGCCAAGGCTTTCAGGTCCGGCTGGAGAGCACGCCATCGCGTGGTGATCGGCGTGCCCTCGGGCATCACCCAGGTGGAGAGAAGGGCAGTGCGAGATTCAGCCTACGAAGTGGGAGCACGCTACATCCATCTGGTTGAGGAGCCGATGGCGGCAGCCATGGGAGCCGGCCTCGACGTGGAGAGGCCTCGGGGGAACATGGTGGTGGATATCGGCGGCGGGACGACCGAGGTGGCCATCATATCCCTGAGCACCACGGCCTACTGCGAGTCGATCCGCGTTGCCGGGGACGAGATGGACGAGGCCATCCTGCGGTACGTCCAACGCTCCATGCATCTCGGGATAACTCAGGCAATAGCCGAAGATATCAAAATGAGGATCGGCTGTGCCGTGGTGGAGGGAAAAGACAAAAGCATGGAAGTGACGGGGAAAGACCTGGGAAGCGGAGGACCGCGGACGGTGGAGCTGAAGGCATCCCAAATCGCCGAAGCTCTGGAGGAGCCCGTAGACGCCATACTGGATGCGGTGCGGGATGCATTGGAGAATGCTCCCCCAGCGCTCTTGGCCGACATCAAGGATCGGGGAATCATACTCACCGGGGGCGGCTCCATGCTCGACGGGCTGGATGTGCTCATTCACAAAATGACGGGCATGCGGACGTACCTCGCCGAGGATCCGCTCACTTCCGTGGTCAGGGGATGCAGCATGGCCATTGAAGACCTTCCCCGATGGAGCGGCATATTCATCGGGTGAGAGGATATGGTCGATCCGGCAGGTCCTGACTCGGGACCGGAGAAAGGATAACGAGCTGACATGGATTCCAGGGACCGAGAACTTCTGAATGAAATCCAAGTGGGATTTCCTGTGGAACCCCATCCCTATAGAAAAATAGGCGAAAAGATCGGTATGGACGAGGAAGAAGTCCTCCGCCGGATCGCAGGATTGAAAGACGAAGGGATCATCAGACGGATCGGGGCATCGATCAATTCCAGGCGGATCGGGTACGTGAGCACCCTCCTGGCCGCAAGAGTCCCTTCGGACCGCTTCGACTTCTTCGTGGAGACGGTCAATGCATGCCCGGGGGTGACCCACAATTACGAACGCAGCCACGAGTACAACGTCTGGTTCACCCTTATCGCCCAATCCGAAGAGCACAAGGAGAAAATCGTCAAAGAGCTCGTCGAGAAAACGGGGATAGACATCCTCGAGCTTCCCGCCAAGAGGATCTTCAAGATAAGGGTCGATTTCAGATTCTAGTCCGGGAGCACGTCACCGGTCGGCAAGCGATCTGAGTTGCGGATAAATCTCACCAGAACGGGGTGCAGGAGCTCAATGGCGCTGCGGAATTTTCTCATGAAAACTCTCGTCCGGTATCGTGCCATGAGCTTGGCGGCGAGGTCGCCGGGGCTCCGCACCGAGGTCACGAGTCTTTGAGGCTTCTCGGGACCGAGGGAATCGACATCGTCGGATATGACCCGGATGGCTACGAAAGGAATCCCCTGCCTCCTCGCCTCTTCTCCCAATGCGTGACTCTCCATGTCTACCGCTGCCGCACCGGTGAGGGAATGAAGCTGATCCCGATCCCGACGATGAAAGACGGCCTCCCGCACGGTTGCCAAACGACAGAGCCTGTGAGAAAGCCCCTCCGCGCGGCAGGCCCGACCGGCAGCCTCCACCAGGGCGACCGGCCACGCGAGGACACTGTCGGGAGCATCCCCGAAGACGGTCTCGGCCGAGATCACTATGTCGTGAGTCCTCAAGTCCCCCACCAGAGCACCGGCCGTACCCGCGCAGACGATCGCCGCAGGCTTATCACTGAGATGCCGTATTGCCTCGACGGCCCGGTCGGGTCCCACGCCGCACTTGACCACGCTGAAGATGCGACCCTCGAAGAATACGTTCCTGTACACGGCCTTGTTTCGGGTCCGACGGCTTCGGACTTCGACGCGACGCAGGAAGGGGTATGCTTCCATTCCCAGGGGAAAGACCACACAGATGGGACGGTTTTCTCTGTTCATGCTTTTCTTCGGAGTATATAGTGGTCCAATTATAGGTGGAAAGAGCGAAACATGTCCAGAATAGAGCTTGACGCCACAGACAGGGGAATACTGGCAGCGCTCCAGGGCGACCTCGATCAATCTCCGGAGCCGTACGCCTCCATAGCTCATGATTTGGCATTGACCGAGGAAGAGGTTGTTCGACGGATTAAGAGAATGCAGGAACAGGGGGTTATCCGCCGAATTGGGGCCATGATCAGACATATTGAGGCCGGAATAGGGTCCAACGGCATGATCGTCTGGAAAGTGGACCCGCAACGGATCGAAGACGTGGGTGCCGCTTTGGCGGGATTTCCGGAGGTTACGCATTGCTATGAACGACCTCCGTTCGGGGGCAAAGGAGGCACGCTCTTCACCATGGTTCACGCATCGTCGGAGGAAGGATGCCTTCAGATCGTCCGGAGAATGGCAGAGAGCGTGGAGGTGCAGGACTATGAGATATTGTTTAGCGATCGGGAGCTCAAGAAGGTGAGCATGACCTATTTCGACGAGGAGAGAAGCGAGGAAGCTTGACGCTTTTCCTCATTTTGAGGAAACAGCGGCAACTCTTCCCCGGCAATTCGGGCCGATCCACAGTACGTGATCGGCCCTCGTGTTCGAGCAAGGTGACGCGAAATGAAAACCAATAAAATATCTGAGGAGCTTTTCAGCAAGGCCGTGGAGATCATTCCCGGCGGCGTGAATTCACCCGTCCGGGCCTTCAAATCCGTGGGGTTGCCGCCGAGATTCATTCGTTCGGGATCGGGGTGCCGGGTCGTTGACGAGGATGGAAACGAGCTCATAGACTACGTGGCCTCTTGGGGTCCTCTCATTCTTGGGCATGCCCACCCCGAGGTACTTGAGGCCTTGACGGAAACCATGAGGAACGGCACCTCATTCGGTGCGCCCACGGCGAGAGAGATCGACATCGCCCGGATCATCGTGGAGATGGTGCCGTCCATTGAAATGGTCAGGTTGGTCAACTCCGGAACCGAAGCAACCATGACTGCGATCCGCTTGGCCCGGGGGGTAACGGGACGGGACAAAATAGCTAAATTTTCCGGATGTTACCACGGCCACAGCGACAGCCTCCTCGCCCGTGCGGGATCGGGCGCTGCAACTTTTTCCATCCCGGATTCCCTGGGCGTGCCCGACGGTCTGGTGGAACAGACGGTGGTCTTCCCCTACAACGATCTCGAAGCCGTGAAGAACTGGGTGGACCGAAATCCGAGAAATCTCGCGGCCGTCATCGTGGAGCCCGTGGCCGGCAACATGGGCGTTGTGCCCCCGGTGAAAGGATTTCTCGAAGGGCTCCGGGAATTGTGCACCCAGGACGGCGCCCTGTTGATATTCGACGAAGTAATTACCGGATTCAGAGTTGCCCCGGGTGGAGCGCAGGAGCTATACGGCATTAACCCGGATCTCACCTGTCTCGGAAAAATAATCGGGGGAGGTCTCCCGGCTGCGGCCTTCGGGGGCCCTGCGTCCATCATGGAGCAACTGGCCCCGTTAGGAGGCGTGTACCAGGCAGGAACGCTTTCGGGAAATCCTCTGGCGGTAACAGCGGGACTGGCGACGCTGAGGATTCTGCAGCGAGACAAACCGTATCGGCAATTGGAGAGCAAATCGGCTGCGCTGGCAGACGGCATTGTTGAGATTCTCAAAGACAGGGGAATTGCGCACACCGTCAATCGAGTCGGGTCGTTGCTTTCGCTCTTCTTTCACCCCGGCCCGGTGACCTGCTACGAGGAAGCGCTTCAATCGGACCGGGAGGCGTTCAAGACCTTCTTTGCCCGCATGCTGGACCGTGGCATCTACCTAGCGCCGTCGCCCTTTGAAGCGTGGTTCGTAGGGGCTGCGCACGGCGACAAAGAGATAGATGAGACGCTTGATGCGGTCCGTAAATGCATCTAATGTGTGGGGAACGTCTCCTGTAACACGTACAAAAAAGATATGCTACGCTTTAATTGTGTTGGGAAGCGGCTTGATTTTCATACCTATCTCAAGTAATGTAATGCGGATGGAGAGGGATCGGGTTCTAATCTCAACATATCGCAGAGACACTACTTTTTTGTTATCGGCAGATCACCACGCGACTGCGGATGACCGTGGCGGCAGCAAGGAGGGGTTGTCGAAACGGTGATCCGTGTACAAGAGTCCGTGGTTTGAAGAGGATAGACAACCATAGTCCATGCAAGGAGGTTAATAATGGACAAGTCTTTCGACGTTCCCGAAAGATTGGCACTAAAGGGCGTATCCCGAAGGGACTTCATGAAGTTCTGCGGGCTTATGGCGACCGTCCTGGGTCTCCCGATGTCCTTTGCACCGCGCATTGCCGAAGCGGTTGCCAAAAAGAGACCCACCGTAGTTTGGCTCCATTTTGCAGAGTGTACCGGCTGCACGGAGTCGTTCATCAGAACCACCTATCCGTGGGCGGCAGACATCATCCTTGACATCATCGATCTCGCCTATCATGAAACCGTGATGGCAGCGGCCGGCGATCAGGCCGAGCAGATCCTGGAAGACACGGTTAAGAAGAACAAAGGCAAATACATCTGTATCGCTGAGGGTGGCATCCCCACCAAAGACAAGGGCGTGTACGGCAAGGTGCACGGTAAGACCTTCATAGACATAGCCAACCATGTCTGCAAGAACGCTTTAGCAACCATCTGCGTGGGGAACTGTGCGTGCTTCGGCGGCGTCCAGGCTGCCAAACCCAATCCCACGGAAGCCAAGAGCGTAGCCGAGGTAACCGGCCTCAAGACGATCAATGTAGCCGGATGCCCGCCCAATGCAGACAACATGGTGGCCACCGTGGTTCATTACCTGCTGCTGGGTAAACTCCCCGCCCTGGATGACAAAGGTCGGCCGCTCTTTGCGTACGGCTACCTCATCCACGACAATTGCCCGCGGCGAGGGCATTTCGAGAACGAAGAGTTTGTCAAAGAATTCGGTGACGAAGGCGCAGCCAAAGAGTGGTGCCTGTTCAAGGTGGGTTGCAAGGGGCCTGAAGCCCACAACAACTGCCCCCAGATCAAGTGGAACCAGGGTACCAACTGGCCGATCGGAGCCGGCCACCCGTGCATCGCATGCAGCGAGCCCCAGTTCTGGGATAAATCAAGCCCATTTTACGTCGGCTCATAATGGCGGATAAGGGTTAGATTTTTCAACCACTCTACGAGACAAGCTTTTCAAAAGGAGCGATACAATGGCAAGAGTCGTCGTTGACCCTATTCCCAGAATTGAGGGTCACCTGCGCATAGAGGTAGAAATCCAGAACGGCAAGGTGAAAGACGCCTGGAGCAGCGGAACGCTCTTCAGGGGTCTTGAAATAATCCTTCAGGGCCGGGACCCGCGGGATGCTCACCTCCTGACCCAGCGATCATGCGGTGTGTGTACCCTGGTTCACTCATTGGCTTCCGTCAGGGCAGTGGAAGACGCTCTGAAAGTCAAGATCCCGCCCAATGCACGGATCGTCAGGAATCTCACCCATGCAGCTCAGAACATGCACGATCACTCCGTGCATTTCTATCAGCTCTGTGCCCTGGATTGGGTAGACGTGGTCTCCGCTCTCAGTGCGGACCCGAAGAAGACTGCGGACCTCTCGGCGGCCGTCAGCGGGCGTCCCCAGAGCAAGAAGTACTACGAAGGACTCAAGGGTAAACTCAAAGCCTTCGTGGATTCCGGCCAGCTCGGTCCCTTCGCCAATGCCTATTGGGGCCATCCTGACTACAAACTCCCCGCTGAAGCCAACCTGATGGCTGTGGGCCACTACCTGGACAACCTGCGTCAGCAGGTGCACGCGGCCCAGATGACCGCTATTTGGGGCGCCAAGAACCCCCATCTCCAGGGACACCTGCCCGGCGGCGTGACCGTAGTGTCTCAGCTCGACGCAGACCGGATCTCCCAGTACCTCTTCATGCTCCAGGAGCAGATCAAGTTCATCGAAGAGGTCTATATCCCCGACCTGTTGGCAGTGGCCGGCTTCTACAAGCACTGGGGCGCGATCGGAGGCAACAAGAGCTTCCTCGCCTACGGCGACTTCCCGCTGAGCGACAAGGAGCCGGAAAGCTTCTACTTCCCCAGGGGCGCGATCATGGACGGCAAGCTCGCCCTGGTCAAAGTGGATCCCCAGAAAATCACTGAGGAAGTCTACCACTCCTGGTACGAAGGGGACAAACCGCTCCATCCGTCGGTCGGCGAGACCAAGCCGCTCTCAGGGCCGGCGCTCAAGGGTGCCGTTCCCAACACCAAGGACAAGGACGGCAAGTACTCGTGGATAAAAGCTCCGAGATATGACGGTAAAGCAATGGAAGTGGGCCCCTTGGCCCAGTGCCTGGTCTCCTACGTGGGCGGCAACAAAGAGATCAAAGACACCGTGGACATGGTTCTGAAGAAACTCGATCTCAAGGCCGACGCCCTCTTCTCGACCCTCGGCCGTCTCGCGGCCCGCGGCATCAAGTGCCTCGTGAACGCCAAGGCAGCCGAGAAGTGGACCATGGACCTGATCGAGAACATCAAGAAGGGCGACACCAGGACCTTCACGTCGTACAAGCTCGACGAGACCACCAACGGCCAGGGCTTCGGTCTCAACGACGTGGCCCGCGGGTCGCTGGGACATTGGGTGAACATCGAGAAAGGCAAGATCAAGAACTACCAGCAAGTGGTCCCCTCCACATGGAACCTCGGGCCCACGGATGCAAAAGGTCAGAAAGGACCTGTCGAGAACGCGCTCATCGGAACCCCGGTGGCAGATCCCAAGAAACCCTTGGAGATCCTCAGGACAGTCCATTCTTTCGACCCCTGCATCGCCTGCGCGGTTCATGTGATCGATCCCGAGACCAACGAGGTCTACAAGTTCAGGGTTTCGTAATAACCTGAATCTCGATCCGTCCATAGCAAAGGCGGCCGTAAGGCCGCCTTTTTTTTGCTTCACGCGGGGGCGCCCGGGTCTCGGGAGAAGGGGTATGGTAGTACATTCTGTACAAATAAAAGTCAATGAAAAAAATCAGATATTTCTTGGAACAGAAGTGAAAGTTAAAGGTCATAACGTAATAGTTGGAAATAAAACACATTCTGTTACAAACCTACCCCAAGGAGATCGTTATGGCTACTCTATTCCACGAATTTTCATCAATTTACAACGACTTCAGGAAAAGGTACCCGCAGCATCCCCTCAACGACGAGCTCCGCAGCCGTCTCCTCCGCGGCTCATTCCCCAGCAATGAGTGGCTCAGAAGCAGGACTGAGAAGATGAAGGATCTCATGGCCCCGATCTGGCTCAAGGCCTCGCGGACGTTTTCTCATCCGGATGAAAAGGATTCTCTGGACGGCACTCCCGGAGAAAAGCTAGTGTAGTGTTTCGGCAGCGGCCTTGCAGTGACCGAGATTCGAGATCGAGGTGCGGCATCTCCCGGAGCCCGGTCAGTCTGTGCCTTTTCCAGCGCAGGAGGATGCCGCACCTCGGAGCACCAAAGCGGAGCGGACTTATGGTGGAGCCCCTTGAAACTTGAGGGAAACGAAAGGGAGCCTTTCGGTCGTCAGGAAGTCTGCGGCCGGCCTCCTGCGCTCTACTCATTCCCTCCGGCGTAAGGGCCGGTCGAGCTCATCCAGCCCCTCTCGGGGTAATGCCGACGGAGTGATGTGGATCAAACCCGGGATAATGCAGAGGTAGTTATCGGCGACGAGGGCAATTCATCGGGCGGGTGGCAGCGCCCGGCCCTGGGATACGCCCTGGTGGGCTTGTTTGTGGCCCTGTGCGGCCACTATGTCTTCACCCATCGGCAAGACTTCCTGTTCGTCACGGCGATTTCGGTTCCGGAAACGGTCTGTGCGGCGTTGGTGGTGATGCTCACCTATGTGGCCAACGCGTATCAATTCCGTTTTTTTCTGCGGAAATTCGGGTTAGAGCTTGGAATTATAGAACTAACAGCCCTGTCCGCAGCAATGATTCTCGGCAACATGTTGATCCCTATGAGAGGCGGCAGCGGCGGACTTGCTGTTTACCTGAAAAAGGCCCATGGCCTCGATTTTCGGCAATTTGCGGCGATTTACGCGGGGTCGGCCATTCTTCTGGTTCTCATCAACACATCCATTGCCGCTATCGTTCTCATCCTCCTGGCCTGGATGCGCGGATTCGTGCACGGGGCTCTCACGATGCTTGTGGCGGGAATGTTTCTGGGCTGTCTTTATCTGACCCTCTTTCCTCCACCCATGAAGTGGAAGAGGGGAGGTCTCCTGGGAGCGGCGTTCGAAGCGGGTCATTCCTGGCACTTGCTCACCAGGGACAGGGGCCTTTTGCTCCGCCTGGCCGCGTGTCTGTTTGTCATGGCGATCTGCACAACAGTGAGCTTCTATCTGATTTACCTGGCCCTGGGAGCTCCGATATCGCCGTCGGGAGCCCTGGTAACCACAAGCATGGGAAACATCGCCAATCTTGTTCCGCTCACCCCGGGCTCACTGGGCATTTTCGACGCGGTGGTCATCCAGGTCCCGCAGATGTTCGGCATGGATGCGGCGCGATCCATTGCCGGCACCCTTGTTTTCCGAGTCCTCTCCTTCTTCTGGGCAATCGTCCTGGGCTTACCCGGTATGCTCTACATCATGAGGCTCAAGCGTGAAGGATAGCATCCGGCCTATCCCACAATGAGCAGAGGCTGCTGTTCCCCTTTTTCTATCCGTTCTCCGACACTGGTACCGCAATAGGCGCACAAGTACTCGTATTTGTCCCCCTCGGGGAGAACGAGGAGCAGGTGCTCTCTCACCGGCATGGCTCGCTTGCACCTGGGGCAGTAGAGCTCGGTGGCCTGCAATTTCTCGAACTGCTTCTGTTGCTGCGGCACCCGACGGCTGGGCTGGACGACAAATTTTTGTCCGGGCGGTTTGTTCATGGTCTCTCCTAATAGTGCCGCTCATTGAAATTTGCGGCATCTTTCGAGTGGAAGGCCGGCGAGCCTTCGACAACATTGTCGCCGGAGATCGGCGCTGACCTTCGAAAAACAGCGGCGTCTGCTTGAGACTTATGGCAGGCTCGATAGCGGAGCGCGGGAGACTTGCCGTAGGCCTCCTGATGACCTCAAGACTTCTCTACTTTCCCGCAATTATCAAAGCGCTCCGTTATAACTCCGGGTATCCGTGCGATGCCGAGCCCATTTCACCGATCATCGGGTCTCCTCGAATAGATTTTGGCAGCGATCGGCAGAAAGGTCAAATTCCGGACCAAAGATTTCAGGAGGCGCGGACGATAATTTCCAACCTCGGTCCAACCGAGAACGTCATAATCTCGGTCCGTTCACACGCCACAAACGTAATCACCATTACGGTTCCCCGCGTTCGGGGATTGTGGCAACGCTGAACTGCCGGATGCCGAGGATCGACACGCGTTGAGACTCTCGCCGCCTGGAGGAGCCTTCTTTCCGCTCCACCTGAAACTGGTTGGTCAGATATTCATCGTAAGTATAGGATATTGAGTGGATGTGCCGGAGCCGGAGATGATGTTTTTCTCATGCGATAATTGACATAAAGGCCACTATCATGCTATTATACGACGGAATTTACTGATCAAGAACTTAACCTTCTCGGAGATGGCAATGAAACGTATTCTGTGCATCATAGCTCTGCCGGCGGTAATCTTCGCATTGTCCTTTTCCCCGTCCGATTGTTCGGCGATGTTCTCTTGGGGACTACAACGGGATGCGGCGGTGCTCAATCAGTTTTGTGCTCCTCCGTGCATATTTCCACCCGCCCTCAACCCCTGTGCCGTGGACTGTCGGCCTGTGATGCCTGTGGTCCCTTGCTATATTCAAACGGCATGTCCGTCGAGGTTGGCGCCGTTGCCCGGATTCACCTACAGTGCCTTTCCGTATCCCCTTTTCAGGCTCAGGTAGCGTTGTGACCGCCTCCATCCCCTGTGCAACGTCTCGGACCTCGTTCCTCGATGGGGAATGAGGCCGCGGATTCAGTGAACGCTCGGTGCCGGTCCCATCGAGGGGGAGCTTGGGCAATGATGCCCCGGTGACGAATGGATATGCGGCCGGCATGAAGAGAGGAGGGGGTATTTCTCCGAGGATTGCCTCCGGAGCGCGTCCACGCCTGCCCATTGGACTCCTGAGCCTAACGGATTCCCTCCGACCGCATTCAATTCCGAGCACTGTGTCGGCTTTCCCCGCCCATGCGTCATCCTCATTGTCCGACTCATAGTTCTTTATGAGAATTAAACGGTTATCCACAAAAGTTCCTTTTTCTTGACTGTAATACTCCGTTCGGTATGATAGTGTGTGGTTTCTCAAGAAATCGCGTTGGCCGAGGAATCTCGGACACGTGGGATTGCCGAGGAGTAAGGGTATGTCGTTGACTTCGCGTGTGGGCTTCCGGCTTGTGGCATGCATGATTGTGGCGGGTGCGATTCAGTGGGGCGCCCATGCTCAGGTGAGAGCCGAAAACAGTGCAGCACCACGACTGCTCGTGAGTGTCGCTCAACCCCGGAAATCGGCCGACGCCATGTTGCCGAGGCTGGAGCAGATTGAGAAACTGCTCTCGGGGCAGGCCTTGAACGGAGAAGAAGGAGCGGCGCCGCAGTCCGCGTGGTCGGTTCGGCCGACATTGCACGAGAGCTTCGCCGACGAGTCATCCAAGGAGCGTCTGTTTCGGAAGCTCTTTCCACGGGAGGAAGCCCTGCGACCCGGAGTAGCGTCGTTGAACCGCTTCCAGGAGCGCCTGACCAGGTTGGCTGCCTTGGATCGCGGAGTACCTGCCGCTTCCCGGCAAGGTGCAACGGTGCTGGACTCCTGGGCAGGTTTTTCCTCCGCCGGGAGCCTGGTGGGAGACTCCAGCGGACTATACAATGACTTTGAGATTCGGGTGAACATATCGAAGTTCACCCTTGAGCTTGTTGCACGGAGACCCGACGGCGAGGAGAACGTCCTGTACAAGTGCAAGGTGGGATTGGGATCGGCGGAATACCGGACGCCGGCCGGCTCTTACTACATCGCAAGGATATTCGACGACAGACCTCTCTGGATACCGCCTCAAGATCGTCCGTGGGCTTGGGGGCAAACTCCAAGCCACAGCGTGTACGGCGGCCACATGATGCCGTTCTTCAGCAAGGTTCCCGTCAAATCCGCGAGCAAGGACGACGACGGCACGGTGACCGATCTGATCGCTGCACCCGTAAAGATGGTGGACGCGGGGATGTACCGCATTCACGGCACCGACTCCCCGTGGAGCGTGGGCTCGGGGCAATCCCACGGTTGCGTGCGGATGAAGAACCACACCGTCAAGATGCTGGCCGACAATCTCAAGATGTATGTGGGGATGGCCGACAGAGGGCAATCGGCGAACGGGAAGTACGTCAACTTGGCGCGACCGGTGAAGCTGGTACTTTTCAGGGAACGGTGAGGGAGCTCTCCGAATTAGTAGCGGCTGCTGGGCGGCGCGGACGCAGAAGAATGGTGTCGCGTGAGTGGTCCTTTGATCTGTTTGCGCCTTTGCGGTTTGTTTTTCCGAGCTAGCAGTGCGGAACGATTATGAATTGAGAGTCGTTCGAGGTTTCTATTTCCTTCCCATTTTCCTCCGAATTTCACTGAACGGGAACCGGACGGCTAACGGGCGTCCGTGGGGGCAAACCTCAACTGAGCCGTGGCGGTCGAGGTCGTGCAGCAAGGCTCGTATTTCCTCGGGACGGATGCGCTCGGATTCTTTGAGCGCGGCCCTGCAGGCGAGGCTTTTGAGGAGCTCCTCCTTGAGACGGCGGGGATCGCCTCTCAGCCCCGTGTCGAGCATCAATTCCACCAGACCGGAGAAGAGGTCCTCCAGGTCAGCGTTTCCCAACCATGACGGCACCGCCTTTACGGCGAAGTCCCTGTCGCCGAATTCCTCGATGGTGAACCCGGCCCCCCGCAGCAGTTCGAGATGGCTCGCCAATGCCTTTGCTTCAGCCGATGAGTACTGGAGAATCCTGGGGATGAGGAGCTGCTGGCTCTCCTGTGGGTCCCCTCGATCTTCCGCCGCGAGGAGCTGTTCGAAGATCACTCGTTCGTGCGCGGCATGGTGATCCATGACGATGAGGTCCCGGTCGTCGTAGAGCACGAGGAACGACCCGGGCAGGCGACCAAGTACCTCCAACGAGGAAAAACGCCCCTGCTCCGGTTTTGTTTCGGGCTCCGGCTGCAGGGTCGGCTCCTCCTCGGTTCGTGGCCGAAAGGATTGAGGATCGGACGCCGGAGGCTGCGGGGCAGGGGCGTCGTGCCATGGAATGGGACCCTCCGGCGAGGGACGCTCGTCCTGGATGTGTCGCGAAATGGGCGCGTGAGCTGACGAGGGGAATGCCGGGCCACGGGTGTCCGGAGGAGGCCTGAATGGGGCTCCCATGAGCGATTGGTGCACCCCGTCCAGTATGAGGTCGAATACGATCTTGGGGTTGGCAAAGCGGACTTCCGCCTTCTGTGGGTGCACATTGACGTCCACTTTGTTCGGCGGAATTTCGATGAAAAGGATTGCCAGAGGGTACCTGCCCCGCTCCATGAGATTGGAAAAGGCCCTTGTGACAGCCGCGTTCACTACTCGGTCCCGGACCGCCCTGCCATTGACGAAGGTGAGGACCGAACGCATGGACGATCGAGCGTACGGCGGTCTGGCTACGTAGCCGTAGAGGCGCGCATCATCCACGGAGTAATCCACCTCCGCGAGGTTCTCCCTCACATCCCTGGAATAGAGGGTGTAGATGCGCTCAAAGGTTGACGAGACCGCGGGTGCGTCCAGTTTGATCTTCTTTTCATCGGAATAAGTGAAGCCGATGGAGGGGAACGCCAGGGCCAGCTTCGTGATGAGGTCTTCGATGTATCCTTCTTCTATCTTGGGGCTCTTGAGGAACTTGGCACGAACGGGGACGTTGTAGAACAGATTGCGGACTTCGACGAGCGTGCCCACCGCGGTGCCTATGCCGGTAGACTTTTTGAGAACCCCTCCTTCGATGAGGATTTCCGTGCCTTCCTGGTCCCGTTCGTCTCTCGTGACCAGCCGTAGCCGAGAGACCGAAGCGATGCTCGCCAACGCCTCCCCCCGGAAGCCCATGGTGGCAATTCCCACCAGATCTTTTTCAGAGACAAGCTTGGAGGTGGCGTGGCGTTCCAGGGCAAGGAACGCGTCGTCCCGACTCATGCCGCTTCCGTTGTCACGGATCCGGATGAGCTTTCGGCCGCCTCCCTCCACATCGAGCCGAATGGCCGATGCGTGGGCGTCGATCGAGTTCTCGATAAGCTCCTTCACCACCGAAACGGGGCGTTCGATGACTTCGCCCGCTGCAATTCGGTTGATTACCCTTTCGTCGAGCACCTTGATCCGACCGGTCATAGCACCTATCGTGACAGTCTAACGTTCCTGTTGCTTGAGCTCGAACAGACGTCCCTGTCCTCCGGGCAACGGCGTCTTGAAATGCTCGTATGCCTTTCGGGTGGCCATGCGCCCTCGAGGGGTGCGATCCACGAACCCCTCTTTCACGAGGTACGGCTCGTACACATCTTCAAGGGTATCGCGTTCCTCGCCGATGGACGCCGCTAGGGTGTCGATGCCCACCGGACCGCCGTTGAACTTGAAGATGATGGTCTCGAGGAAGGCCCGGTCCATATTGTCAAGACCCGAAGCGTCCACATCCAGCATATCCAGGGCCCTGCGTGCGGTTTGGCGGTCGATCTTCCCGTTTCCTCTCACCTGAGCGTAATCTCTCACCCGTCGGGTCAGCCGATTGGCGACGCGGGGAGTGGATCTGGCCCGGGAAGCTATTTCCATGGCGCCCTCGTCGTCAATTTCAACGGCGAGAATTGCCGCGGATCGCATCACGATCCTCGTGAGCTCCTCGTCCGAATAGAACTCCAGGCGGAAGATGATGCCGAAGCGGTCACGCAGGGGGTTGGTCAGCAGACCGCTGCGCGTGGTGGCTCCGACGAGGGTGAAGGGGGCGAGATCCAATTTGATGGTTCTGGCACTGGGGCCCTGGCCGATGATGATGTCGAGCTTGAAGTCCTCCATGGCCGGATAGAGGATCTCTTCCACAACCGGGGAAAGCCGGTGGATCTCGTCGATAAAGAGGACGTCCCGAGGCTCCAGGTTGGTGAGAATGGCGGCCAGGTCACCGGGCTTCTCCACTACCGGTCCCGATGTGGCTCTGATCTGAACTCCCATTTCCCGGGCGATAATGTTTGCCAGCGTGGTCTTTCCCAGACCGGGAGGGCCATGAAAGAGCACGTGGTCGAGAGCCTCGTCTCTTGCCGAAGCAGCCTCAATGAAAACCGCCAGATTCTCTTTCACTCTTTCTTGACCGACGTAATCGGTCAGCAGGCGCGGACGAAGGGTGCCGTCTATTTCCGTGTCGTCGGGTATGGGCCTGCCCGAAATAATGCGGCAATCTGTCATGAATCGTTCATCCTTGTCTGTGGGTGCCGTAGGCTGAGACGTTCGGCACCTCCAAGCATTCTTCGTTCGCCGAGGGCCGTTCGGCGCCATGCGGCGCTTCCGACGGGGGCCCACTCTATCACAGAGCAGTCATTCGTGCCTCAAAGTTCTGTCCAGCCGTTAAAGGGAGCCCGTTCCGCCCCGCGTCCCGGCAACGGCAATAGAAAAAAAGAATCGTATGCGGTTTGGTTGCATCAGTACTGAGTGAGCTAGAAACCGACCGAAACCACGGAGGTTATATCATGAGCTTCAAGAGCGATTTTGTTGACAACGTGAAAAAGGCTGTGGACGACGGAATGGTTGCCCAAGGCCTTCGACCGAATATAGAAGTGTTGCCCGAAGAGGACGATTTCGGACGATGGGTTGCGTTCCATGAAAACAAAGCCCGAGCAGTGATCTGTACCACTCCCGAATTCATGGATACACCATTCTGCGGCCGCGGATTTCATTGACCGCGCGCGTTTTCGGGATAGATGAATTGATGAACAACAGCGCCCCTCTCCTCGATGGCCGAGGAAATGAGAGCCCTTGTTTGAGTCTTGCGGTCCGGCCATGGGGTGGGGGCTTTCTTTCGATGGGCTCTAATACTTGAGAGAGAGGCGATTGTTGCATTACGCAACGCACAATTTTTTTGTTGGCTCCGGCGGGAACCTGCCGACAGAACCACTGTCATAGATAACTTATCCTACCAAGATCGAAGTCTCCACAATTTAGGGTGCAGACTTCGTCCTTCCATTCCGGCCGGCTGCGACTTTATTCAGTCTCGGAGCCGAGCAAGTCACCCTGGGTCTGCTTGTCCGTTCTCAGCGGGGCGGTCAGCCTGGGGATCCGTTCCATCAACAAGCGATTTTGATTGACACCGGCGCAACCTGAGGCTATCATCAACAATTTGACATAAAGATCGGTCTTTTGCAGAGGAACCTGCCATGAGGGTCGGACTCAAGATATTCTCCGGGAATTCAAATCATCGCCTTGCAGAGTCAATCACGCGGTACATGGGCATCCCCCTTGGTGCCGCCATGGTCACCTCCTTCAGCGACGGCGAGATTCAGGTGGAATTCAAGGAAAACGTCAGAGGGATGGATGTCTTTGTCATCCAATCCACCTGTAGACCGGTTAATGACAACCTCATCGAGCTTCTCATCATGATCGATGCCCTCAAGAGGGCTTCGGCGAGCCGAGTCACCGCGGTCATGCCGTACTACGGGTACGCTCGGCAGGACCGTAAAGTGGCCAGCCGCGCCCCCATCACCGCCAAGCTCGTGGCAGACATCATCACCGCGGCCGGGGCGGACAGGGTCCTCACCATAGACCTCCATGCAGGACAAATTCAGGGATTCTTCGACATCCCCGTCGATCACCTTTACGCTTTGCCGATCATGGCGGAGGCCATCAAGGCCGAACTGCCTACAAACGAATGCACGGTGGTGTCTCCGGACGCCGGAGGAGTGGAAAGGGCGCGGGCATTTGCCAAACGTCTGGGCAGCAATCTGGCCATCATTGATAAACGTCGCTCCAAACCCAATGAGTCGGAGGTCATGAACGTTATCGGCGATGTTACCGGTAGGGACGCAATTCTGCTGGACGACATGGTCGATACCGCGGGAACCCTCGTCAAGGCGGCCCATGCTCTCCAGACTGCAGGAGCACGGAACATCTACGCAGCGTCCACCCATGCGGTGCTCTCCGGTCAGGCCATCGAGCGCTTGAACGACTCGGATATCAAGAAGCTTTACGTGGCCGATACCATTCCCACCGAACAAAAGGAGGCCCTCTGCCCCAAATTGCAGGTGGAATCCGTCGCTCCACTACTGGGTGAAGCTATCAGCAGGATACACCGAGAGGTCTCCGTGTCGGAGCTTTTCGTCTAACAACCAACTTGAGGTCCGCCCGGTCGAGATAGTTCGGAGGGATGGCCCCTATCGGAGGAGATAATGAATCGAATAGTACTGTCTGCAGAAATGCGCTCTCTAACAGGAAAAGGACCGGCGCGTCGGCTGAGAGCCGCCGGGAAGGCCCCGGCCGTATTTTATGGGAAGAAGACCGACCCCATGAAGCTGGCGATCGATATTCACGAGTTCAAGAAAGCTATAGACCAAGCGGCAAGCAATCCCCTCTTCGACCTTCAAGTGAAGGAAGACGGCCAAACGGTCACCAAGAGCGCCATCCTGAAAGAGAGACAGATTGTGCCTCTGGACGGCAGTCTTGTGCATCTGGATTTCCTTCAGGTCTTTATGGACGAAGCCATAGAAGTGACGGTTCAGGTCGAATTCGTTGGAAAGCCCATCGGAGTGGAAAAAGGCGGCGTCTTTCAGGCGGTCGCCAAGGAGCTCCGCATCTCCTGTCTGCCCAATGACATCCCCAACATCATCACCGTGGACGTGTCCGCGGCCGATGTAGGACACTCGATTCATGTGGGGGACATTTCTCTGCCTCCCGGCGTGACCGCGGTCCAGGAAGAGGGAATTGCTCTGGCAACCGTGCTGGCGCCGCAGGCAGGCGGGGAAGAGGTGAGCGAAGAAGCGAGCGAAGAAGCCGCCGTTGAACCTGCAGCAGAATAGAAGGGCTGTACGGAGCCGGGTCTGTCGTCAGTCTCCGGCTTTTGCCCTCCCTATCTAATTCGCCCCTGAGATGTTGCAAGTATTTTGAACAGGAAACCGGGCCGGTCCGTGGCCGGCTCACGGGCCTATTCCGGGATTTCGACGGAATCCGGCACAGCCGCGTCCTCTCTCCCCCCATTCAAACGCAAAATCCGACCGATTGCCGCACACGAGCAGACTACTCACGCCTTATTGATCCGATTTGATGCAAATCCGTTCAGAGAGTTGAAGTACGGGGCAGCCCGTTGACAAAGGTGAGGAGAAACGAAGGGGGGGCCGACAATGCCTGCTTCACGCCGGCACCCCCTGCAAGTGCGGGGGATACTCTTGGATTAAGAAAAGCGATCCCCCGAAGGCTCGGCTTCTGCTCCTTCCCGGAATCCAAAAAATTGCCCCCTGCCCGGGCGGTCAAGCAGGGGGGAGGAAGGTATGGCATGAGCCTGCTGAGGCATTCCCTTCGGCACGAGGGTTGTGCACTACGGGAAACGGTGGGGCTCAGACCTGAGCTTAGGAGGATTGGCACTGAACCGGAGGCTCCCGCCTGCCTTGGTATGGACTGATCTTTTCATGTTTCGGCCGTTTTCCCCGCGTGGCCGGTCAGCGATGATATTTGGGTACTAAATAAAGCAATATTTGTGCCACAGTTTGGGGCAATTTGGCAGGTGTAACACGATGAAATTAATGGTATAAAAAGACGCCTGGAAAAATGCCCGCTCTCGGATTGGACATTTTGTGGACACTCTTTTTGCGGAGCAGTCTAACATCTTGACAATAGGCCATGTACGACCGTAAAGAGCGTGGACATAGTAGTCAAGTTAGTTTACGAATTCCCCGGCCATTTGCCCTCAGTACCGAGAAACGCTCCCTGATTATCGGCGCATCCACGCGTTGCCCCCGACTATTCCCCAATTCCGTCATGTTTCCAGGTGATTGGTTGATGCCTTGTTACGCAGCTAGGGTCGTCCATTCACTGCAACACCCTTGACATAAATGCCGTTGTGTCTACCCGGGGAATCACTCTCAGTGGCCTATGACGCAAATACGGTGCCCTTCTCGGGCTCGAAACGTTATGCTTGCGCGGCGGGGGCCGGCGTCCCGGTTTGCCCGCTCAAGGACGGGCGCAGAGGCTGGTCGATACCAACGTATCTGTTGACGGACAAACGGTTTCCCCATCATTCGTGTGGAGGCAGGAATCCAGGCTCTTCCGAGCCCTCCGGACCCCGGCTTTCGCTCGGGGTGACGACTTGAGACCATCAGAGGTCATCTTGGAATCCATTGCCTTCCGGAACTGTGTTTCCGAGAAGGAGTATTAGGGAAGGCCAGGGACCGAGGGATTGGGAAGAAACCGGATTCCCGCGTCCGAAGCAATAACGCTCCCGACAGGTCACCCGACTCGGGAATCGGCCTGATCGGGCCGTCCCCAGTCCCGTATCTCTCTTCACAACTTCAAGGTACCCGAGTGCCGTGGCCTCCCCGGGCCGGCAAGACAGCCTGAAACCCGAACCGACGTCGGATAGTGTCGACTGCCCGGTCCATCTCCCGGAAACGAGGCCGTGCCGGGTCGAATAGATCCGTCTGCACTGCAGGATCATTGAGGCCGGAGAGCTTCACCCCGACTTGTCTCACGAATCTTCCCGGTATGGCGGTTTTCTCGAAGAGGCGGTCAACACAGGCCAGTATCTCGCGAGTGGAATCCACGGGCCGGCTCAGGGTGAGGGACCTGCTTGCCTGAGAGAAATCCCGGTACCTCACTTTGAGGGTCACTGTTGAAGCCCCCGTTCCGTCCGATCGGAGCTTTCCCGCGAGACATTCTCCAATCTCGCAGGCCACCGATCTGAGGAATCCACGGTCAAGGGTGTCCGTAGAGAGTGTCCGATCCATGGAATACGATTTTCTCCGCTCCGTCTTCACGGGCCGGACAGGTCGCCGGTCGTTTCCGAGGGCGATCTCCACGAGCCGTTCACCCCATTGGCCCAAGAGCCGTCGGGCCCGTCGGACGTCGGAGCCTGCGAGATCGCCTACGGTCCGAATGCCGTTGCGCTCCAAAATCTGTTTCGCCCTCTTTCCCACTCCGGGAATAGCGCTGACTGGCAGAAGATCGAGCAGGACGTGTGCTCGTTGGGGGTCCAGGTAGAGGAGTCCGTTGGGCTTGGCCAAACCGGTGGCCATCTTGGCGCCCGTCATGGTCCCGGCCATTCCTCCGGAGACGTTGATCCCGAGCTCCGATCTAATCCGGTCGAGCATTCGGTGGGCAGCCTCCCAAGGGGTGGCTCGATGAAGCCTCAGAGTCCCGGTGAGATCCACATACCCTTCGTCAACGCTCGTTTCCTCCACCAGAGGGGAGTACGATTGCATGATGGCGAACATGCGCCGGGAGAAGGCCTTGTAAGCCTTGAAGTTTGGCGGGAGGAAGACCGCATGGGGGCACAGGCGCCGTGCTTGGACGATGGGCATGGCCGAGTGCACCCCGAACCGACGTGCCTCGTAGGAGGCTGCGGATACAACCCCTCTGTCTCCACCGCCGACGATGACGGCGCGGCCCTTCAGGTGGGGCTGGAGCACCTGTTCCACCGAGGCGAAAAAGGCATCCGCGTCTACATGGAGTATGTGTCTTCCGGCCATCGGTGCTAGAACTTCCTGAGGAGACCGACAACGACCCCTTGGATCTCTACCTCCTCCTCATCCAGCACAAGAGGCTTGTACGCTGGGTTCGCCGGTTCAAGTCTGATCTTACGTCCTTGTCTGCGGAACCGCTTGAGGGTGACGTCCGTGTTTCTAACCAGGGCCACCACCGTCTCTCCTTCCCGTGGGGAGGTTCGCTTTTCAACTATCACCAGATCGCCGTCCATGACGTGATCGTCTATCATGGACTCGCCCTCGACTTTGAGCACATAGGTTTCGTTCTTCCCCACCATGCTTGCGGGCAGGGCTATGGTCTCGTGCACGGCAACGGCTTCGAAGGGCTTTCCGGCAGGAATGCGGCCCACAAGGGGAACCTGGACGCCTGATTCCGGATCTCGTCGTTGGTGCTCGAGAATCTCTATGGATCGCCCGCTCTTGAACTTTGTTTTGAGGAAGCCCTTGTTTTCCAGGTTCTTTACATGAACACAGACGGTGGACGGGGTGGCTATTCCCGCGCAGGCTGCAATTTCTTCGTAGCTTGGGGATTGGCCGTCGGTCTCTTCCAGGAGGCGACGGATGCAGTCAAGGACACGTTTCTGAGCTTTGGTGAGAGTTTTCATGGGGCACCTGCCGTTGAGGGTTCTATGGTCATAATAACGAAATAAAAACGAATAGCAAGCGAAAAATATACGAAACTCCGGCCATGCACCCTCGCGGGGGAAGTCTTCCGTCAATCCGCGTCCCGATGTTCCTATGCTCCTGCAAGGACAGGTAGAGAGACGACGCGCCTCCCCGCGGGCGCATGACGGCCGGGCCGCTCCAGTTCAAATCCATTGACTTCAGATGCTCTGGTATGCTAAAGAAAACGAGGATTTCCGGCTCGAGGCGGCATCATCGTGACCAACGGCATCTCCATGATTTCTCTGGCTGTCATCTGCTCGTCACTCCTCATTTTCGGAGGTTGTGGAGGCAAGCTCGCCAAGACGGGGTGCGCAACGGTCACCGATGTGGACTGCGGGGGTGCCATGCGCCTACAGTACCCGGACCGTCAGGCAGCGTGGAAGAGGATCAATCCTGACGACATTCCCAAGAGCACTGCCATTGCCGAAAGGCATCGCCTCAAACCGGCCCGGTACGTGGAGACCAAGAACGGCAGCACGCTGACGTTTCCCGACGGTAAAACGATCCTCTACCGGGAGTTGTACTGAGGTCCGCCCGCTTCGGTTTATTCCGCCGCCGGGACTTGCATCTTTTTGCGGAGAAGATCATCTATGTAGATAGGAAGATAAGGAGGGACTGCTCAAGATGCCCATCTACGAATACGAGTGTCCAAAATGCGAAAAAAGGTTCGAGAAGTTGGTTTTCGGTAACGAAGAGGTACAGTGCCCCACGTGCAACGGCGGCGTCCGCAAGGTGATGTCGTGCTGCAGCTTCAAGAGTGGGGCAGGAGATTTCAAGACCTCCGAGAGCGGTACCGGTAAATCGAGTTGTGGAACGTGCTCGTCCACGTCCTGTGCGACCTGTCATTAGGTCGTGCCGCGGGGGAGCAAGCAGAGAAAGGGGGATGCATCATGGCGGATATGGATAGTCCTCATGCGAGACTGCAGCAGCAGATAGATTGCCAGTTGGAAGTAAAGCCTCGGCCGGTTCTCGAGACCTGGGAGAAGGCGGGCTGGAAAGAAGAGCCGGGGACCGACGGGGACGAGGCCCCGCTCAAGTACTTGGCTCTCGTGCTTCTGGATGCCATAGAAGAGCGGGCTACCCGAATTTCAATTGATAGGGACAAGGGCGCCGTCGTGTACGCGGATCAGACGTATACGCTGCCCAAAGCGCCGCCTGAGTATATTGCCCGAGGTCTGGAGATTCTCAGGGAGATCGTCGGGTTGGAAGAATCCAAAGGGGAGGGAGCTCTCTCCCTGGGGATACGAAACGACAGCCTGGAGGTCATCATCCAGAAAGACAAGGGGCTCCACATCATCACTTTTCCCGGCGTAGGTTCCGTGTCCGGTTGACCGTCGAGCAGACGCTGAGTTGCCAAGCGATCACCCTGGATCGCGGTTTCACGGACTTTGAGTGCCGTAACGAGCGTGCGCCGGTTGGTTCGCATGAAAGGTTCAAGCGAAAGGCACTCGAAGAAAAGACAGGTTGCTGTTTCGGGCAATACACTCCGGATCGACGGTGCTGCCGGCCCTTGCTGGAGAAACTTGTCCGAAACGGCGGTCACTGAAGGCATTCCTCCGAATGCGCATCGACCTCCGGCGACCTCATGTGCCGTCAGGTCTTTTCCAAGGCCTTGGCTTCGTTCCACAGAGCGTCCATTTCATCAAGCCCGGAATCTTCCACCGAACGACCCATCCGACCCAACCGTGTCTCAATGTGACGGAACCGCCGCTCGAACTTGTCCGACGTCTCGTTCAAGGCCGATTCGGCGTTAATTCCGAGATGCCTCGCCGCGTTCACGATCACGAAGAGCAGGTCTCCCAGCTCCTCCCGAATCTCCCGCGGCGATCCTGAGGCCGCTGCCTCTCTGAGCTCTCCCCACTCTTCATCGACCTTGGCGAGCACCTCCTCCGGCCGAGTCCAATCGAAGCCGACCCGAGCGGCGCGGGCTGCAAGCTTCTGGGCGCGACTCAGAGCGGGGAGGGAGCGCGGAACACCGTCCAGAATTGATTCCCTATCCTTGATGTTCTTTTCCGAAGCCTTGATCTTCCGCCAGTTGTCGATCACCTGTTCCGGAGTGTCGGCCGAGGCGTCGCCGAACACATGGGGGTGCCTCCGGGTCATTTTGTCAATCACGCCCAAGACAATACGTTCCAGCGTGGCAACCCCGGACTGTTCGTGCATGTACGCGACGAATACTACAAGGAAAAGCAAGTCGCCCAATTCATCGGCTATTTCGTCGGCGACTCCCGCGCTTTGGGCCTGCACCATCTCGTGGTACTCTTCGAGGATGTACGGATGAAAAGTCTCGGGTGTTTGCTTTCTGTCCCAGGGGCAGCCGTTCTCCGATCGCAGGGTTCGTATGAGATCTACCAGTCTGCCGAAGACTTCGGCGGTTCGGTCTGAAGGAGTGGAATAGTTCATGCCCAGTGATCCTTCCGGATTCCCAGTTCCGAGATAACGACCTGCAGGAAACGAGAATCGGTTTCAGACTATTTACTTTTCCCAAAGAAACCGGTATCGAGTCTATACTCGATTCCCCAGAGGTTCAAGAGCGAGGGCCGACCTTGGCGGGAACGAAGAAAGGCTATATTTTGCGCCGTAAGCACTTCGCCCGGCAGGGACCCGCAACTCCTCGGGGAGCGACGTCATAAGAGTTGCTAACGGGGAACATGGGGTGTTATCATGTGAGTTTGGGAGCGCTCGGCCGTTCAAGCGCGCTTATCGGTTCGAAATCCGGGCAACGGAGAACAACCCCCGTGTCGCCGCATCCGAAGAGAGACACGGGTGAGGAGAAGCCGTCAGGACGACAGGGATTGAGGAGTGTGGAGGCTTCTTGAGAACCAGTTTCGTTGAACAGGGTGGGAGATTGCCCCGCCGCGTGAGTTTCGATGATATCGGTGCCTTTCAGGCGCTGGTCGGTGAGTTGAGCAAGAATATCAAGTACATCGAAAAATGCCTCGGTGTGAGCGTTTCCATAAAGGGTAACAGCGTCGCTATTTACGGTGAATCCCCCCATGATGAAGCTGCCGAGAGGCTGCTGAAGCAATTGTACCCCTTGGCCAGGGACGGCTATCCCATCCATCCGGCAGATATCGACCAGGGGGTGAGATTGCTTCTTGAGAACCCCCAGGCCAAGCTGCGCGACCTGCTGCGCGATACCGTGTTCGTGTCTGTGGGGAAAACCCCGATCACGCCGAAGACTCTCCTTCAGAAGGAGTACATTCATGCAATCAGGACGCATGATATCGTTTTCGGTATCGGACCCGCAGGAACGGGGAAGACCTATCTTGCCATGGCCATGGCCATGGCGGCGTTTGCAAAGAAGGAATTGAGAAGGATCATTCTCGCTCGTCCTGCCGTGGAAGCCGGAGAAAAACTGGGATTCCTCCCCGGCGATCTTTACGAAAAGGTGAACCCTTACCTCAGACCTTTGTACGACGCCCTCCACGACATGATCGATTTCGAAAAAGCCTCCCGGATGATTGAGAGAGGGGACATTGAAGTTGCCCCCCTGGCGTTCATGCGGGGGAGGACCCTCAACGATTCTTTCGTCATTCTCGATGAGGCGCAGAACACGACATCGGAGCAGATGAAGATGTTCCTGACGCGGCTGGGGTACTCCTCCAAGGCGGTAATCACGGGGGATATCACCCAGATAGACCTTCCCGAAGGAGCCAGGTCCGGCCTCGTTGAGGCGCACGAAATTCTGCAGCATATAGAAGGCATTGCATTTGTGATGTTCACGGAACTGGATGTGGTCCGCCATCCCCTCGTTCAGGATATCATCAAGGCTTACGAGACAGCTACAAAAGCCGGTTCCAGCCGGAGATGAGAGACCATGCACGAGTCCGCTGAAAAGATCAAAGCTTCCGACAAAGGAAGGGCCCCCGACCGAATCAAGGACTGGGGCGGCCGTCTTCGCAAATCTGCGGAGAAGAGAATTCCGGGTTGGCTACACCCCTTCAAGGAGCCGAGGTACCAGCGGTGGACGTTGATCGTGGTGACTTCCCTCGTGGCGGCATTTACCATTGCCCCCAAGTCTTCGAGAGTTTATACGCTTGCCACAGGCGAGACTGCTCAAGAAACCATTGTTTCTCCAATAACCGTCAAGGTCGTTGACGAGGCCGCGACCAGCAAGAACCGCGACGACGTGCAGAAGTCCGTTCGACCGGTGTACGATTTCGACGATGAGATGGTCCATGATCTTCAGGCCCGAATTATCGCCGCCTTCAGCTTCATGAGGGACTACCTCGCCACCGAGGGGGAACAGCAGTCGCGGAAGGAAGTGAGAAACAGCGACGGCTCTACGGCTCCCGAAAAAAAGAGGGCGACTGAGAAGCCTTTCCGACCCTTGGACGATCAGACGTTACGGACACGGTTCGAGAATCTCCTGGGAACGACTGTTTCGCCCTCCACGTTCGCGCTGCTCAAGAACAGCGGTTTCAACGCGCGGGTTGAACGGGATTTGCGATCTCTGGTGATACCCGTGCTCCTGAAAGGCGTGGTCCTGAGTCGTGAGCTGGTATTGAGAGACGGTAAGCAGGGAATACTGGTCCAGAGCAAATCCAAGGACAAATTGGAGCCCTTGAAGGATCTCTCGACTCTCTTCGACCTCAAAGAAGCCATCAACTTCATCAACGTCGAAGAGGGGGACCCCTCGCGGGATACGGCGCTGGCACGTGCGATCCGCCGCATTGCCACCTCAATGATCAACGTGAACATCACGTACAACCGCGAAAGAACGGCTGCCGTCAAGAAGGAGGCGCTGGCCTCGGTCAAGCCCGTCTATTTCCAGATTGCCAAAGGCGAGCCCATCATCAAGGAGGGGGAGCCCGTCAACGAGGGGCATCTGCGCAAGCTTGCGGGGCTCAACAAGGCCAATCCCGCGTACAGCAGGTACACCATCCTGATCGGAACCGCAGTGATACTCCTCTTGCTGCTCCACCTATGCTGCTACTTTTCGGAAAGGTACCTCGATCGCGCCGGGAACGCGACGGAAGATCTGCTTCTTTTCTGCCTGCTCATTCTCGGTACCCTCGTCCTGGTAAGGTTCATATCGTCGCTCTCTCCGATCGCCACAGCGGCCGGCCCCGGGATGAACTCTCGCTCGATTCTCTATGCGGCCCCTGTAGCAACGGGGTCAATGTTGGCCTCCCTTATGGTGGACGCGAGGATTGCCTTCATTTTTGCCGCCTTGGCCGCGACCACGTCGTCCCTGGCAGTGGAAGGAGACATCTATCTCTTTGTGTTCTATTTCATTTCCGGGATCGTGGGTCTTCACGGGATGGCGAAGATCACCGACCGCACCTCGGTGCTCCGTGCGGGCCTCCTCGTCGGTCTGGTGAACATGGCCGCGGTGTTGGCCGTGAAGATGGCCATCGGTCAGGTGGCGACCTTGCAGGACGCCTACGAAATCGGGTTGGGATTTCTCGGCGGTGTGCTCTCCGGATTGCTGGTATCGGGTTTGGCTCCTCTGCTCGAACGACTGGGATATGTCACCAACATCAAGTTGCTCGAAATGGCCAATCTCAATCACCCACTCCTCAAGCAGATGGCTTTGGAGGCTCCCGGCACGTATCATCATTCCATTATGGTTGGTAACCTTGCCGAAACCACTGCCGAGGTGATCGGTGCCAACCCCCTTCTGGCTCGCGTCGGGGCATTGTTTCACGACATCGGGAAGATCGGCAAGAAGACCAAGCCCTCTTACTTCATAGAGAATCAAGGACGGGGCACCAATCCGCACGACAAACTGGAACCGAGCATGAGCTCTCTCATTCTCGTCACCCACGTGAAGAACGGGGTGGAAAAGGCTCAGCAGCACCGTCTGGGTAAGTCGATCACCGATATCATCCAGCAGCACCACGGAACGAACCTCATCAGGTTCTTTTACAGCAAGGCTCTGGAGAAGTCCGAGAAGACCGGCCAGGTGGTGTCGGAGGACAAGTATCACTACCCGGGCCCCAGGCCGCAAAGCAAAGAAGCCGCTCTGGTGATGCTGGCCGATGTGACCGAGGCGGCCTGCCGCACATTGACCGACCCGACTCCGGCGCGAATACAAAAGCGAGTCCAGACCCTCGTCATGCAGTTGTTCAGCGAAGGCCAGCTCGATCAATCGACCCTCACGCTCAAGGACCTTCACGCCATCACCAAGTCCTTCGTCCGGACTTTGCAAGGGATCCTACACACCCGGATCGAATACCCACCCGAGCCCCGATCACAGGAAAAAACCAATGGAGATAGCCATCGACACCCGGCAGACAAGGATCGAAATAGACCCGGACGACCTGCGGAGGAAAACGGAGCAAATATTAGGAGGCTTGGACTGTAAACCATCTACGGCACTGTCCATAGCCCTTGTGGGGGCCGAGGAGATGGCGGCTCTCAACTTCAAGTACCGAGGCAAGGAAGGCCCCACGAACGTACTCTCCTTCTCCCAGATCGAGGGAGACCGTACCGGCGCTCAACCGGACCTTCTGGGGGATGTGGTCATTTGCACCGATCGTGCGGTTGACGACGCAAAGGAGCTCGGCTACTCCAACGACGAGATGGTCCTGTATCTTCTGATTCACGGCATTCTCCACCTCGTGGGATTCGATCACGCCGTTCCTCCGGAGGCCGAGGCCATGGAGGCGAAAGTGGAGCGCATCTTTTGGCAACTGGTGGGAGAGGCCGAGTCTAACGGGGTGTAAGCGCACCTCCTGAAATAATTGACAATGAAATCCTATTCATAGCTCTTCAGCGGAGCCTCCGACGGCACAGAGACACATCGTTAGCCTCGCCTCCAGCGGTGACGACAGGGGGTGCAGACCGCTTCGGTGGGTTGAAGGGCGGGGGAACCGTACTCTTGTGTTGCTTCTGCAATCCGTACGGCCCCCCGGCGAGATGCTTCTCAGGAAACCTTGGAGAAGCGCCGTTTCCAGAGAGGTTCCTCAGAAACCTTACAGGCGGGAGGAATTGAGGATAGGAAATCCTTCACATCAGGATCGTTTGCCACCTTTTCCACCAGGTAGCAGCCGACTTTCCAACCCACCCCAAGGGCCACCCCGGCCGCGGCCCAACCAAGTACCTTGAGGGGAAGTAACGCAGCAAATCTCATGGGGTTCTCCTTTCTATTGCCGAAAGCGACCTCCTCGCCCGGTCGGCGTTGCGGGAAGTCGATCTCATTTCCGCTCTCAAGACCATCATAACGCGAAATCACGAAAAGACAAGAAAGACACCGAGGAGCTCCTTGCCGAGGCTTAACCGATCAAGGGGTCACTTCTCAGTAGAATTTCCGAGGCATTATATCCATGAAAAATGTAATGAAATTTTGCGAATCCAATCAAACACCGTATAGGTATTTAGTAAATCAGCTTGACCACTTGCAATTATTGTGATTTAAGGAACGCCTAATGGAGAGAGAGTACATTCATCCAGAGGTCCTGAAGTGAAATCCCTGCTTTACCTGTTTCTCTGCACACTTCTTCTTGCCGGATGCGTGGCCGCCCGCCTGCCCTTCACCAACCCCGTAAACGCGCCGATTTCCCGGACCGGACCCGATGTGCAGATGTGCCCGCCCAAGGATTCGGAGCCCCGTCCCCGTACCAAGGATCGCCGGCCGATTCCGGAGGTGGAATCCATCCAGGCTTCCTTCAGCGGGACATCGGCTGCCGGCCTACATTGACACCTGTTCCTCGTCGTTGAAGAATCCGAGCTCGGAATCGCCGCGACAAGCGGGCACGTGCCGATTCTCTCCGAATATGGTATGGTTGATGCCTATAATCCAACGGAGAACGAGTCTCCTCTTCACCACGGTGTCATCGAAGGAGCCGGTCGTGCGGTTCCTTCCCGCGTGCATGAGCTCCGCCGGGGATGAAGCATAGGGATGGACGAATCAATAGGCCGGGAGCAGATACGGATGAGCAGAACGAAGAAGGAAAAACCGACCCTGGAGGGAGGGCAATTGCTCGCTCGGGGCGACGTGATTCAACTCATGGACGGGGGTGAGGCGGTCAAGTGCAGAGTTCTTTCTTGCCTGGCAGCGGATGGCGGGGGCTGTTTTGCAGGGCTGGAGATTATCGAAGGGCCGAGGGCCGGTGAGTGCATCGATGCCAAGTTGAGGCCGGGGACCGGGTGCAGTTCGGACCGCGAGAGTTGAAGCTGCGGGTGAACCGGGAATGTGTCGCAGGTATCCTCGGCAAGCTGCCGGGAATTGAGTCGATGGGGCGTGACGGCATTTGCTGCTTGCAGGTTGGGGCACGAGAGCGCAACCGGAACCGGCTGCCCTCTCGTGAGGCGATCAAGCCAACGTCTCGGGGCCGAGGAATGAGGATTTTCCGATAGGTCTAGAAAAGCGAGGCCTTACCAGATGCGGTCAACTCTTTCATGACCCCTGACAACATGCGGATATGGTCCATTTCGGACTTGATAAGCTTGTCGATCTCCACTTTCCCTTTTGCGTCGGGAAGGACCTCTTTCATACCCAGGAAGAACGTGACCGAGTCTTTCTCAAATTGAAGCGCCACCAGTATGGCGTCCATGGCGGTCTTAATTCCCGGGAGTCTGTCTACGGCGGCCCCCACCGTGAATATATGCGTGTCCGCTGCGGCCTGGAGGTAACTTTCCCCCAAGCCTTCCGGATCCCACACCGCATCGGCGGGGAAACATCCCGGCAGGTCGCTCCGGAGTGATTTGAAGGCCACTATGTGTCCGGCCTCCATCTCTGCAAGCTCCTCGAAGAGCTTCTTCACTTCCGGATCTTGAGCCTTCTGAGCTGCACCGGCATAGAAAGCATGCCCGTTCTCTTCGATGCGCACGGCCATCGCGAACACATCGTCTGCGGTACCGAAAACAAACATTAAAAGCCTCCTTATGAGAGTGAAACGAGAGGTATAGCTCCGTATAATCCGCTTAATCTATTTAAGGCAGGTCCTCGTGAAAAGCAAGGCTCCCGGATATCCGAGGCCCGCACTGCTTGCCGTAAGCTTACGCTGACACGGGGGAAGGCAGCGTTGCTACTCGATCTTTCTGTACACGTTGAGACCTATCTTTTCGCCTCTCCCATACACCAACTGATTCCCTTCAGTAGAAGCTATTATTATGGTCTTGCCGGACTTCGAGGGCCCATATTCCTGCGACAGGTCGGTTTTGATGGTAAGAATTGCTCCGTTCAATGCCATCTCTACATTTTTGAAGGAATTTCGCCGGCCCGTGGCAGGTTTGGCCGTCTCCTGTTTGTAGATGTTCAGGCCGATCTTTTCTTCACGTCCGGGCACTGATTTGTTTCCCTCGGTGGAGGCGACGATGGTGGTCTTTCCGGATTTGGACGGTCCGAACTCCTGGGACATATCAACGGTGATCGTGAGGAGATCCCCTTCCACTAACATTTCTACGTTCTTCATCCGCTCTTTGCGCACCTTGGCCGGTGTTTTTCGCTGGGCCTTCTTGGCCGGTGAAGCGGAATCGGCCGACTCCGGGCCGTTGGGGGCCGACGGGCTTTCTTCTTCGTCCCCTCCCGTGGGCAATTGAAATTCCGCGCAAGATTCGCTCAGCAGCAAGGCTTTGACCGCATCCGGGATCGAGAGAAGCCTTTCGATCCACCGGTCGTCAAGAGCTTCCGGCGTGGCGCCGGACTCCTTTGCAAGTGAGCTCAAGCGCTCCGCCACAGATTGACGGGGGTCATCACCTGCAGTTGCAAGGGCCTCTCGAACGAAGGCTCTGGCTTTGCCGAAATCCTTGAAGGCGTCCTGGAACGGCCTGATAACGGCCATCACTTCCGCCATTTTCCGGGAGTCCACTGTTCCGTTTGCCGGATCTGAAACCAGTGGAGCCCAGCGTTTAGGCGTACGGGAGCCCTCTCTCCTGTAATAAGTCCGGAAGTCGTCGGCCGCGATATGGAATGCGAAGCCGTCCAGGGTTCGAACAAGATACGGTGAAGTGGAGTCATCAATGAGCTCCACCACAATCCCGGGCTCCGACCCCAGGAATTGCTGGTAACGCTCTCCCATCGGGTCTCCTTTCGAAAAATTAAACTGCGATCATATATGAGTATCGGCCCGAGGTCCAGTCCCAACTATGAGACATGGAAAAATTGCTCTCTTTCCGGCATGGGCGGCCTTTGTGTCCCGGGTGGGTGATGCCGACACTCCACCACGTGCCCTCTCGCTTCGTGAGATACGCAGAAATGGGAACCACGTCTCCCATAAGAAGTAGTTTCGCCATTGGCGACTCCAATGCAAGGGGGCGGGACGGAAATGCCGAGCTTTCCGTTCTATAAACCGAAGGATGCTCAATGGGCCGATTTGCTATTGACAATCGGGGCCGCGGCCTCTACCAATAACCACGGAACATAGCCGTGACAGGTTCCGCAGGAACCCCTCGCACGCCCCACCGAAAAGGCCGTTACTCTCAGGAGCTTCATCATGGATTACTTCTTGACTGAAGAACAGAAGATGGCCAGGGACATGGCCAGGAAATTTGCCGATAAAGAGCTCAAGCCCATCGCCGATCGCTTGGACCGAGAACACACCCATTCGCCTGAAGTGCTCAAGGCACTCGGCGAGATGGGCGTCATGGGTGTTGCGGTTCCGGACGAATACGGGGGGGGCGGAATGGATTACGTCTCCTACGCAATGATCGTTGCGGAGATTTCCCGCGGGTGCGGCGGCACAGGCACCATTGTGGCCGCTCACAATTCTCTCTATTGCTATCCCCTTTTGAAGTTCGGCACCGAGGAGCAGAAGAAGAGATTTCTCGTCCCCGCGGCTTCGGGTAAATCGGTCGGGTGTTATGCATTGACCGAGGCAGATGCCGGAAGCGACCCCGCAGCCATGAGAACGACCGCACGACTGGATGGCGATTCGTGGGTGATCAACGGAGAGAAGAAGTTCATCACCAGCGGGAATATAGCCGACTACTGCGTCTTCGCCGCGTCCACCGACAGATCCAAGGGGTACAAGGGGATTACCCAGTTCGTGTGCGATCTGAGGGAAACCCCCGGTTTCAAGGTGGGACGAGTCGAAGAGAAGCTCGGCATCAACGCATCGGGGACGGCAGAACTGGTTTTCGAGGATGCCCGGGTGCCCAAGGAGAATATTCTTGGAGAGCCCGGCGCAGGGCTCAGACAGATGCTTGAGACTTTGGACAGCGGCCGCATCAGCATTGCGTCTCAGGCGCTGGGGATAGGCAGGGCCGTCCTTGAAGAGTCGATCGAGTACGCCAAGGAGCGGTCGCAGTTCGGTAAGCCGATTGCCGAATTCCAGGCAATACAGTGGAAATTGGCGGACATGGCCACCCAACTGGACGCGGCGGAGATGTTGATCTGGCGTGCCGCCTGGTTGGAGGATCACGGACTTCCCTTTGAAAAAGAGGCCGCCATGGCCAAAATGTATGCGTCCGATTCAGCCATGCACGCGGCCATAGAAGGGGTACAGGTGCTCGGAGGATACGGTTACTGCAAGGATTACCCGATGGAGCGGCACCTCCGGGACGTGAAGATCACCCAGATCTATGAAGGGACCAACGAGATCCAGAGATTGGTAATCGCCCGCAACCTCTTGGGTAAGAGGAAATGATCGGGGCGGGTCGCCGGATGGGGCGGCTGAGAAGCCTTCATGGATCTCAACGCCCGTGTGAAGAATACTCAACGGTTTCGCTTCAACCGGCCCGGTCGCAGAAGTCGTCTCGGTGATCGGGATTGTTTGGAGGAGAATCTCGTCTCTCCTCCAACTATTCACCATGCTCGGCTCGAATAGGCCGGCATTCTCCAAGGTGAAGCCTTCACGGTGGACCGTTTCGGATCACAATATCTGAAACTCCGCCTCCCGCGAGGAAACCGATAGTTGTCCGCTACAAAAGTTTTGCTGGGTGATGTCCGTGCCACCGCACGGATGATTCGTCGGATCGACGACGGAGACCGCACTGTACTGGAGGATTTGGCGGAGCTCTATCGTCACGCAGGTCGTGCATACGTGATCGGCTTCACCGGGTCTCCAGGTGTGGGCAAGTCCACACTGGTGGACCGCATTGTTTCCAAGTTTCGCCAGGACGGCAAGACCGTGGGGGTCCTTGCGGTAGATCCGTCGAGCCCCTTCACCGGCGGTGCGATTCTGGGAGATCGGATTCGCATGCAAAAGCACTTCCTCGACGAGGGAGTGTTCATACGGTCTCTGGCCACGAGAGGAACTTTCGGCGGTCTCACCCGCTCCACAGCCGATGCCATAGTGGTTTTGGACGCGATGGGCAAAGACGTGATCATTGTGGAGACCGTCGGAGTGGGACAGGATGAAGTGGACATTGTACACAGCGCGCACACCACGGTGCTGGTAACCATCCCGGGCATGGGGGACGATATTCAGGCCATCAAAGCGGGCCTCATGGAGATCGGCGACATCTTTGTGGTCAACAAGGCCGACCGTGAAGGAGCCGGAAAGACCATCAACGAAATCCGATCCATGCTCTCCATGGCCGGTGACTGCACGAGGGATGAGGGCTGGCTGCCTCCCGTGATACCGGCGGTCGCAATAGACCGACAGGGGGTGGATGAGGTCTATCAAGGTATCCTGGATCATAGGCGCCATCTCCTGGAGTATGCAGGAGACAAGCTGAAGAGGATCGAGGCCAAGCGTGTGAAAAACCAGCTCCTGGATCTGCTCAAGGACGGCCTTCTCGAAACCGCTCTGGAAAGAATCGGCGGAGCGGAAGCTCTCGATGGAGTGGTGGAGGAGATTGTTTCCAGGAAGAAGGATCCATACAAGGTCAGCCTGGACATGGTGCAGGGATTGTTCGGAGGTACTCCCCGGTGAATCTTGCCAAGACGGTTCCTCTGGCGGACATAGATCCGACATGGCTTCTGAGGATATTCACGATTATCCCCGTGGTATTGATCCTCTTGGCCGGTGCCGGGACCCTTTGGATTTACTTCTTTGTCCTCTCGTTGCTGCCTCAGGGGCAGTCGGAGGTGCAGATTCCGGGACTCGTCAAGGACGTTCGGGTAGTGAGAGACAGTAACGGGGTTCCGGGGATTATCGGGGAGCGAGAGGACGACCTGGCCGTGGTTCTGGGGTACGTAATGGCCCAGGATCGCCTCTGGCAAATGGATTTCCTTCGGCGTGCGGGTCAGGGGAGACTTGCCGAGATATTGGGACCGGACTATCTCACCGGCGATCAGATCATCCGGACGGTGAGGGCGGGCAAACAGGTCCCCGACAACCTCGGCGCAATGGGACCGGGGGAACGGAAATGGGTTGCTTCATTCCTGCGCGGCATAAACCGGTATATCATGTCTCACGAAGGAAAACTCCCCGTAGAGTTTTCCCTGCTCGAATATCGGCCCCGAAATTTTACCGTCGATGACGTATCCGCCATCCTGACGGCGTTGGCCTGGGAGAGTTCGCAGGCCGTGCATATCGATCCGTTGATGACCCGTGTCCTGGGCAGGTTGGGACCGGAACGCGCTTTGGAGCTCTTTCCCACCGACGCGTCCGCTTCGAAGGCTCTTGTGGTTTCGGATCTCAATGGATGGCGGCCGAAGGGCCTCCTTTTCAACGCACCGGGACCGAGCCGAAGGGGAATACCGGGTTTTCTGGGCGGGTGCGCCTGGGCCGTAGGTCCGGATCACACGCGCAGCGGCAAGCCCATGACTGCGTGCTCGGTCTACCAGGCATTGACCGCGCCGGGGTTCTGGTACAGGGCCCGGCTCGCTGCACCGGGTTTTCATCTCTCCGGAGCATTTGTGCCGGGTGTTCCCGTCGCTCTGGCCGGAAGCAACGAGAATGTGACCTTTGGAGCGGTGCCGCTGCCGGTGGACGACGCGGACCTCTACATCGAGAAGCTGGATTCGGACGAAGCCGAAACGTACTGGCGTGTGGATCGGAGGAGAAGGATCGAGGTCGTGAGAGAGACCTACCGAGTCCGCGGAGGCCCCGCGGTCACTCGTCCGGTGCGGCTTACCGACGTAGGTCCGTTGGTGTCCGACGTGACCGACCGCCAGGCCCTCTCGCTCCGCTGGACGGCCCGAGAGGGCCTGGGATTCTTCTCGACCTTCTACGCACTCAATAGATCCAAGAGCCCGGACGACATTCAGAAGTCTTTGAAAGGCCTTGTCGCTCCGTGCATGAGCGTGGTTTGGTCCGACGATGAGGGCCATTTCGGCATGCAGAGTGCGGGAAGAATCCCCGTGAGACCTCCCGGCAGCGACGGCATCGTCCCGTTGCCCGCCTGGACCGGCGTTCACGATTGGATGGGGTACATTCCTTTTGACGAGCTTCCCGCAGAGATCAATCCGGTGGTGGGATATTCCGTGGCCGCGGACGGGCGTCCCGGCGGTCAAAAATATCCCTATTTTTCAGGATGCTACTGGAGCGACCACGGGAGAGGGGATCGAATCACCCAGCTCATTAAGCAGTCCCACGAACATTTCAGAGAAAGCTTTCAGGGAATTCAGGCGGACTCTCTCTCCCCGATTGCCCGCGATCTCGTGCCCGTGCTGCTCGCCGCATTGGAGAAACAGCCTCGCAAGAATCGGACTGAAGGGGAGGCGGCCCGAGTCCTGGCTTCCTGGGACTACCGCATGGACGGGGATTCAGCCGGGGCTGCCGTGTTTGCACTGACGTACAAGTCGTTGATGGAGAATGTGCTGGCCAAGCCCCTCGGTTCGGATCTTTACGCGGAGTACGTGGCGAATCCGGTGTTAACCTCACATATGGTGAAGAAGATCCTCCACGGCAAGAAGCAGCTCCGCTTGACCGGACTGAAGGCCGACGCCCTCCTCGTTGAGGGATTCCGCGACGGAACGGCATTGGGCAAGGGGTTCATGGGCGACCACCCGAGCAAATGGAAATGGGAGGCGATCCACCGGGTAGCTTTTCACCATCCTCTGGCGACCCGATCCCGATTCCTGGAGGCGCTCTACGATGTAGGGCCCCTTTCTTTGCCCGGCTCCTTTGACACCATCAATTTTGCGGGCTGGTCGCCGGCACAAGCATTCGGCGTGCGCGGCGGGGTCTCGCTTCGGCAAGTATCGGATATGACAGAGCCTCCTCAGCTCTATGCCGTGAGCCCGCTAGGTGTCTCCGCGCATTTCTTCTCCACCCACTACAAGGACCAGACCAGCGCCTGGGCACATGGGAGATCTTTCAGAGACCCCACCCAGACGGCGGATATTCGGAAGAGCGGGTTCGACCCGGTCCTTTTCAAGGCCGGTGTCGGCGGCACCATATCCATGAATGAGCCATAGAGCCCACCGGCTATTTTGAGACACATGAAAAACGTTCCATCGAAAATGCTCATAGCGACGGGAAACCAGGGTAAAGTTCGGGAAATCAAGGATTTGATCAAAGACCTGCCCGTGAAGCTGCTCTCCTTTGCCGATCTGGACGACGTGCCCGAGGTCGAAGAAGACGGCCTCACCTTTGAGGAAAATGCGCTGAAGAAGGCAAGAGCTCTTGCCCGACTGACCGGTCTGCTGACTCTCGCGGATGATTCGGGACTCTGCGTGGACGCCTTGGATGGCAGGCCGGGCGTACTCTCGGCTCGATACGGGAGTGAGAACGCGTCGGACGAAGAGAAATGCCTACGCATTCTTGAAGAGATGCGAGAGGTGCCCGGCGAGCTGAGAACCGCTCACTTCGTCTGCGTTATTGCACTGGTCGATCCCGAAGACGATGAGAAGCTTTTTCGAGGCGTTTGCAATGGGCGCATAACGGATGAGCCGATCGGCTCCGGGGGCTTCGGATACGATCCTGTCTTCTATTTTCCCGAGGCCGACTGCACGTTCGCTCAAATGGATCGAGACGCAAAGAACCGGGTGAGTCATCGCGGTAGGGCTTTGAGACTGCTGGTGGACTATTTGACAGATCTCGCGTCCGTCGCGGTGTCGTGATCGGGCAAGACTGCCGTCAACCGGAGCAACCTCACCAAAATCTATCGGAACCCTTATTTTTTCCTCATTCTCCTTATTGATACGTTAGCAGTAGAGGTCTCCACGGCGGAAACAGGTTTGTCATCCCGTCCCCGCGCTGCACGTTGAAATGGGACATGGCGCTCCACATCATTAAGTGTCTCCTTGAAATCGAGTGATTGTCTCGGGAAGGGGACGCCGCACATTCCAGCCTCTCCCGCGAGAGGATGAATGCGTGCCGGCAATTCTCAATTGGGCTTGCGCTTTCCGTTGTCCCCTATTATAAATAGCCTCTGCGGGGTGTAGCGCAGCCTGGTTAGCGCGCGTGCCTTGGGAGCACGAGGTCGCCGGTTCGAATCCGGCCACCCCGACCACCTTTTCGTAAGGCCCGGAACATCGGGACCTTGCTCTTCGGCTCCGGTCATCCGTCCGGATGCTTCATATCACCCGATTTGCAGACAAAGAAAGAGGAATACGGCCATGAGATCCGCCGGCTCGCGCGTCCAGATCTTTCTCGTTGTAGCGGCATTTGCCTGCCTTTCCGCGTTACCTATGTGTATCGCCGAGAGTTGTGCTGCCTCGTCCGAGCTCAAGGTCACCATCCTCCACATGAACGATCCCCACGCCCATTACGATCCCTACCGGATCAGTAAAGACGGAGACCCGATAGGTGGTTTTGCAAAAGCCAAGACGATCATGGACGGCGTTGAGGCAAGCAACCGAACCCACGGCAAGGACACACTCAAGCTCATGGCCGGAGACCTTCTCATGGGTACGCTCTATTCGACCGCGTTCAAAGGTGATGTGGGAGTGCGGCTGATGAACGACATGGGATTCGACGCCATGGCCGTGGGCAATCATGAGTTCGACTATGGCAACGAGAACCTGCTGCGCATTCGGAAGATGATGAATTTCCCCCTGCTCAGCGCCAATATCAGAACCGCTGAAGGAAAGCACCCTTTCCCGCGCGTGATCACCAAGACATTGCCCGTGTCGGGCGCGCTCGTGGTGATCTTCGGTCTCACCACGGATCAAACGCCAACATCAACCCTCCCGGATAACGTCAAGGGCCTCCGATTTGACGATCCCATCGAAACGGCCAAGCAGATTCTGAAACCCTTTGATGAAGCCGATTTCATCATTGCCCTGACCCATATCGGACTGGAGGAGGATGAGCGGCTTGCCGCGGCCTGCCCCAAAATCGACGTCATCATCGGCGGACACTCTCACACGTACGTCGATCCACCGCGCAAAGTCGGGAGCACCATTGTCTGCCAGGCCGGTGCATACGCGCGTTGCGTGGGACGGTTGGACCTGTACGTCAAGAACGGCAGGGTTGTCGCACACCAGGGGCAACTGACCGATCTCACGGAAAAAACCGCGGAAGACCCGAAGCTGCGCTCCGTCATCGACGAGTACGGGAAACCTCTGGAAAAGGCAATGAAGGTTAAGGTCGGCGAGACCCGTGTCTTTCTGGACGGGCGGCTCATCAGCGTGCGGTCCGGGCACGAAAGCAACTTGGGAAGGCTGATCGCCTACACCGCGGCAGAGAGTTGCGGGGCTGATGTCTCAATCATCAATGGCGGAGGCATACGGTCCAGCATTCATGAGGGGATAATCACCCTCGGCGACGTCCACACGGTTCTCCCGTTCGGAAATACGGTGGTGAAGCTGGAAATGACCGGCGGGGATCTCCTGGGGGTGCTGCAGAGGAGCGCAGACCTGAAGGAAGGGAGTGGAGGCAAGCTCCAAACCTACGGGATAGAGCTCACCAACAACGGCGGAAAAGTAACCATCGAAAAGGTTCGCGGACGTTCTTTCGCCCCGACCGATACCTACTCGGTTGCCATAAACAACTTCCTTCTCGCGGGCGGGGACGGCTATACCGAATTCAAAAATGAGGGACGGAACGCTCGGAACACGTACTCGCTGCTTGCTGACCTTCTTGTGGACTTTTTCAAGAAGCACAAGGTGGTAACTCAAGAAACGCTTGAACGTGTCAACTGAGGATTCGGCGCCTCGTCTCTCGTATACGGCACTAGGATTCCTTCTTATCCAGTCGCTCTTTGATGGTCTGCTCGAATCCGCGATCGGTGGGGTGGTAAAATCGTCTTCCGCGAAGTTGCTCGGGCAGGTGCTCCTGGTCCACAATCGCGTCGGGGAAGTCGTGAGCGTACTGGTAGCCTTTTCCGTAACCGATCTTCTCCATGAAACGGGTCGGCGCATTGCGGATGTGCAGGGGAACGGGAAGATGACCGGTGCGGGCAATCTCTTCCTTGATCGCGTTGCACGCTGCATAGAGCGCATTGGATTTGGGGGAGCACGCGAGGAAAACCACTGCCTGGGCCAGGGCGAGAACACACTCGGGAAGGCCGATGTACCGGCAGGCCTGAAACGCAGCTACGGACTGCTCAAGCGCCCGAGGCGAGGCCAATCCCACATCTTCGCTGGCAAAACGCACGAGCCGCCGGGCAATGTACACGGGGTCTTCCCCTCCTTCGATCATACGCACCATCCAGTAGAGACCTCCATCGGGATCGCTGTCCCTCAAGGACTTGTGGAGGGCGCTGATGAGGTTGAAGTGCTCCTCGCCGGCCTTGTCGTAGATAAGTTGCCGTTTCTGGGCCGCCTCGCCGACGATGTCCCGATCTATTATCCCTTCCGCTCGCCTATGAGCCTCCATCCCCGCCACTTCGAGGATGTTGAGAGCGGTTCTGGCGTCTCCCCCCGCGAGAGATGCCAGGAGATCCGCTGCGTCAGGCTCGATCCGGACACCGAATTCCCCGAGCCCCCGCTCCCGGTCCTCGAGGGCACGGTTGAGTATTGCCAGGATAGCGGCCGTGGATAGCGGCTCCAGGATGAAAACCCTCAGTCGTGAGAGGAGAGCAGAATTCACTTCAAAGCTTGGGTTTTCCGTGGTGGCTCCTATGAGGACAAGGGTGCCGTCTTCCACGTGAGGGAGCAGATAATCCTGCTGCGACCGATTGAAACGGTGAATCTCGTCGAGGAAGAGAATGGTTTTGGTCCCTGAATACTTGAGGTCTTCCCTGGCCCGCTTGGCCAACTCCTTGATCTCTTTTACTCCCACGCTCACAGCGGAATAGGGGACGAACCGCGAACGGGAGCGTCGCGCTATGATCTGCGCCAGCGTAGTCTTTCCCGTTCCTGGAGGCCCCCAGAAGAGCATGGAGAAGAGACGGTCATCCTCAATTGCCCGACGCAGGATTTTTCCCGGTCCCAGAAGCGCCTCCTGCCCGACGCATTCGTCGAGATCCTCGGGACGCATGCGGTCTGCCAGAGGGCGGGATGAGGCGCGGTCGGAGGCTGTTTCGAAAAGATCCATTTTTGTCGTACTCAACGAAGGGAGCATTCATTCCTGAACAGGTCGCTCTGTGCTCAGCCTACCCCAAGATGCGCGTCCGGGCAACGGTCCCCTGAATCCTTCCGGAGTATTCCCGGCTATTTTCCTGGATTTTCCGTGCTATTCGTGGTACTGAATCGAGATTCCAAACCGGAAAAACGACCGAGGGTTGAATGCAGCGCATCGGATTGGTCTTGAAGAGTGCCGAAGAGCAGACACTCGTCCTGGGGGATCGGATAAGGAGTTTTCTCCAGGAGCGCGGAAAGGACGTTTTGCTGGAGCCTTCCTGCTCGGATCTCGCCGAGCGGTGGAACGCCAGGGTTGCCACGGACATTGCAGACGAATCGGATCTGCTTGTCGTCCTGGGCGGCGACGGGACGATCCTGCGGGCCGCGGCCCTCCTCAACGACAAGTCCACACCGGTGCTGGGGGTAAACCTGGGACGTGTGGGATTCATGGCGGACATTTCCCCGAAAGAAGCATTGCCCGAGCTGAAGGCGGTCCTGAACGGATCGGCGGTTTTTTCCAAGAGGATGCTCCTCCAGGTCACGCTACCGGACGGACAGGTTCGGCGGGTCCTCAACGAGGTCGTCATTCACTGGGGAGGAATTGCCCGTCTCATCGATCTCGGTATCAGGATGGGGAATTCCAGGGAGATAGAACTGCGAGCGGACGGTCTCATCATTTCCACACCCATCGGAAGCAGCGCCTACTCTTATGCGGCAAGCGGTCCCTTGGTGCATCCCGACATTGAAGGCATTCTTCTCACCCCGATCTGCCCATACGCCGGACTGAAAAGGCCCTTGCTCGTCCCTCCCCACATGGAGCCTGAGCTTGTCCTGAAGAGAGGACAAGATCTCAAACTGACACTGGACGGACACACCAGGGTTGACCTTGTCTCCGGGCAATCGGTGAGAATCGGGAGAGCGCCGTTTCCGTTTCTCATCGTCAAGTCGAGACGACGCGATTACTTCGATGTGCTCAAAGAGAAGCTCGGACTGGTCTGACGGATGTTGAGCGCGGAAGACGGTCCTAGTCGCCGTTCGTAAGCCGTCTGCCCGGTCCGCCGCCGCATCGGGAAGGTCCGCGGAAGTCTTGGACAATCGATTCCCGCCTAATCGTTCCGTACCCGTAGCGAGCCGGTTCCCCTTGAAAAATCCCCGGACTCGTCATATGTTCTGCCACGCGGTCGAAAAACGGCTCCACAATGGAAGAGGACGGTTCGTCTCACTTTCATGTTACGGTACCTGAAAATATCTCACCTGGCCATCATCGACAAGGTCGAGGTCGAATTTCACGAAGGCTTCAATGTGCTCACCGGAGAGACCGGCGCGGGGAAATCCATCATCATCGGGGCGCTGGATCTACTCCTTGGGTCGAAGGCCTCTCCGGATCTGATTCGCGCCGGAGAAGAAGAGGCTCAGGTTGAGGCCCTCTTCGAGGTTCCTGAAGGAGCCGCGCTCCCCGACGACGTGGAATACGACAGGGAGGGAGTGGGTGAGCTGATTCTCACGAGGAAGTTCGGCCGCACGGGCCGGTCGAGGTGCTCCATCAACGGTAATTTGTGCACCGTGGGGATGCTCAGGGCTGCCGGTCGTGCTCTCGTCAGCATATTCGGGCAGCACGAGCACCATGTGCTGCTCGATCCTGCGGAGCATGCGGACATACTGGACAGGTTCGGAGGGCTTGAGGAGAAGCGGAAAGAGACGGCCCGGGTCTTTTCTGCGTGGTCGAAGAGCGGGCGTGAACTGGCCCGGGCGGACAAGACACTGGATGATCTGGAACGGCGGGAGAGGGAAAACGCCGAGTCCGTCGATGAACTGACCAAGGCGGCGCTGAAGCCCGGTGAAGACGAGAAGCTTCTCGGGGAGAGAGACATCCTCAAGAATGCGGTTCAGATTCGCGAGAAGGCCTTCGAAGCCTACAACAACCTCTATGCCAAATCAGGGAGTCTCATAGAGGGGCTTTCTGAAGTCAGGAAGGCGGTGGACTACCTCGCGGCCGCGGACGCAAGGTTCGCGCACATGCACGAAAACCTCGACGATGCGGTTTACCGTCTGGAAGACGTGGCCCTGGAGCTCAGAGGCGTAACCGATTCCGTTCGAAGCGATCCCGCGCGTTTGGAAGGAATTGAGGAACGTCTTACCCTCATCAGGCGTCTTAAGAAGAAATATGGCAGGGATGTCGAAGGACTGATAGCGCACCTGGAAATCCTTGCGGCGGAAGCCGGGGACATCCTGGAGGCGCGGAACGCGGTGAAGAATCTCAAGGTGCGGGTGACCCAGGCAAAGGATGAGTACTTCTCGGTGGCTCGCGATCTTGCTGCGGCCCGGCGGGAAGCCGCCCGCAAGCTTGAAGCGGCCATGAAGGAGGAGCTCAAAGAGCTGGCAATGGCCGGAGCGTCGTTCACGGTCTCCTTCACCGATTTGGGAGAGTCGGGTGCATCCGCTGGCGGAACCGAGAGCCTGGAGTTCTTCCTGACGTCAAATCCCGGCGAGGATGCGAGACCACTGGCCCGCATCGCTTCCGGCGGCGAGTTGTCCCGGATCATGTTGGCCCTCAAAGCCCTCCAGGTGGGCGGGGGAGGAACTTCCACCGTGATTTTCGACGAGGTGGACACCGGAATCGGCGGCCACACGGCATTCGCAGTGGGGACGCGGCTGGCGCGGGTTGCAAAGAGCCAGCAGGTGCTCTGCATCACCCATTTGCATCAGATAGCCGCTCTCGCCGATAACCACTTCGCCGTTCGGAAGAGCGTGAGCAAGGGGCGGACACGCATCGAGGTCACAGCTTTGGACGAAAAGAAACGGCTGGAGGAACTGGCCAGAATGTTGGGCGCATCGCCCGACTCCGAGTCGGTCAAAGATCATGTAAGACGTTTAATGGACCTGGGAAACGCAGAGGTATCGAGTTGATCCGTAAAGCAAATCTTGGCGACGTGAAAGCCATTCATCGTTTAATTTCAGAGCAGGCCCAATTCGGGCACATTCTCGCAAGGGCCATGAGCGAGCTGTACACGCAGATTCGCGAGTTTTCGGTCATTTTCAAGGACGATAGCGACGAAATCGTGGGGTGCGGTGCCCTCCACATCGTCTGGGAAGACCTGGCGGAGATCCGTTCCCTCGCTGTGACGACCGAGGCCCAGGGTCAAGGTATCGGGAGCGAGCTTATCGAAGCCCTGGTACAGGAAGCCAAAGAGATGGGCATCAACAAGGTGTTCGTGCTCACGTTTCGGACGCGGCTCTTCGAGCGATTGGGTTTCGAGCAGATGGACAAGAGTCTTCTTCCCCACAAAATATGGGCCGATTGCATCCGATGCACCAAGTTCCCGGAATGCGACGAATTGGCTCTTGTCAGGATTCCCTGACAGGCTGAAAGAGGGGAATCCTCTCGCATGAGATCCGAGGCACTTGTGTTGCACAGCGATCAATGCTATCATAGCCGGAAAAGGGTTTAAGTCCGGAGAGTTGATGCGAATAGCAGGAAACGGTTTGAATGTGGAGATTGGGCGGAGACAACTCTCTCCCATGTCGCCTGCTCCGGACGCTCGGATCGCTGAGCTCCGGTTGATACAAGCCTGAAAAGGAACTTAGATTCGGAGTGTTGGTGAGAATTACACGAAACAACGTGATAGGTCTGATACTTGCGATCCACTTCTTACTCCTGGCGGGGGGGTGCGGAGTGATCAACCCGGGTAAGTGGAAGGGGATCGAAAAGACCTCCAGCGACGAGCACCACTGGCTGGTCAAGGACGTCTATTTGACGGCGGGCTCTTCCTATCTCACCAAGGAGAACTTCGACCACAGGATGAATGACGTGGTCAATCTCTTCTTCACTCCGGCCAACGAAAAGAACCATTACGTGGCCAAGACCATCTGGTACGATCCCAACGGTACTGAGTATCGAACGATACGGAAGACGTACGATCTGCAACAGGAGGGTAAGACGGAAGTCTCGCCCAGAAAAAAAGGGGGAACACCCCGCGTGCACACCGTGACCACCAAAGAGTTGTTCGAACATAAACCGGGCCTATGGAAGGTGAACCTGTACATTGATGACGAACTTGCGAGAAAATTGACCTTCTCCATACGCTGAAACAGGCTATGGGAACCTTTCTCCTTCAACCGGTGAGCGACGGGCTGTGACGGCCTCTTGCCGGGAATTGTAGCTGTGGGTAGGACAGGAGCGTGCAGCAACCTTTGCGGTTGCCGGCATCGGAAACCGGTAGTTGCCATGATGCCAAAAACTACATAGATTCGGAGTCTTGGTGAGAATTACACGAAACAATTTGAGCAGTGTGATCCTCGGGGCGGTGTGTCTCTGCCTCTTGAGCGCTATGCCAATCCCCGCAGAGCAGATTTTCGCGCCCGAATATCTGTGGAGTCGGCACATTGGCGACAAAACCGACCCCATAGACGTCGCGGATACTCATCTCAGGATACCCTACAGGGAAGATGGGGCTCTCGACGACCGAGGCTACTTTACCACCTTCGCCAATCCGGAAGTGCTCTTCGACACACCCGGCCTGAATTGCAGCGGGTTGGTGGTGTCGGTGAGCAGGTTTCTCTTCAACAAGAACTGGAAACTTGCAGAGGTCACTCGAGATCGGCAGGGGAACAGCGGCCCCGGTTCTCCCATGGGCAAAGACTGGGACTTCGGATGGGATCTCATCATGAATCTGTCCGAGGGGCGGAACCGCAGAGTCGTGATGCCGGATCAGCGACGGCATTCAGTGGAAAAAGCCGACGGCTCCACGCTGCGGGGATTCGATTTGCACGACGCTGAGGCGTGGAGGAGAGTCATGGCCCGGATGCGGCCCGGTTACGTGTACCTGGGCAGCATCAGCAAACCGTCGGGCACGCCGGGGTACAAATTGCTCCACTATCATGTGGTGCTCATGTTGCCGGACGGCAAGGGTCACATCTACCTCTATCACGCAACGCACAGGAGCAATGTTCACAAGATCGACATAGCCGCCCAGCGTGGATTGGGCCGCTTGATGAGCCAGTTCGGCAACGTTCGCGGACAGCCGAAAAAGATACTCGTGGTAGAGGCCGAGCTGCCGGTTATCGGAGCTGCAACCGAAACGACGGGGGACGAACAACCGCCCGGCGGCGATAAGGCCAAGACTCCTGAGGCCGCGGCACCGCCTGCGGACGACCGTACGCCGACCGGGGCAATGGATGCCTCACCGAGGAAAGAGGTTGCCGGAACGCCGGAGGCATCGGCGAGTGCTCCGGAACAGAAGACCTCCGGTGATAAACCGGCGGGCCCGGACCTCGTGATCAACCATTTGTCCGGCAAGGCGTACAAGAATGTCCCGGACATGGTGACCCATATTCCGAGATTCTCCGACGACATGAAGACCGGCCTCAAGTTTTGGATACGCAATCGCGGGGGCGAACAGCACGAAGTGGCAATCCGTCTGAAGGGTCCCGAAGGTGAATCCGAGTACCGAGCTCAAATTCCCGGCCGCACGGATCTGGCCGTCACCTATCCCCAGGACTTCGGCAAGAAAACCTCCGGTCCCGTGAGGGTAGGGGAATACTTGCAAGACGTGACGTTGGACGGTACAAGATGGTGTGCCGATCTTTTCGAGGTGGCCAAACCGGTGGAGGCTGAACCGAAGATTACGGCAGTCAAGGTCCCCTCGACCGTTCAGGCCGGACAGACGTTTTCGGTGAAGATCGAGGCTGTGAACAAGGGAGCCGAGTCCGATTACGGCGGCATCACCGTTTCGTGCCCGGACCCGTCGGGTCTGAGGATCGTGTCGGTGAAACCGGGCAAACTCTTCTCACCGGGAAGCACCGTACTCTCTGTGACCAGCGACAAGATTCGAACCAAGGTTCCCATGGCAGAGCGCTGGATAGATCTCTGGGGCGAAAACAAGGCCTACGACATGGAGGTCAAGATCAAAGTTGGCCGGCCGGGAACCTATCCGCTTTACGTTCGATGCGCCCTGAGAGGCGTCAATGTGAAGAGCAGCGTTATTTTGATGGATCCCAAGACAAGCCCGACGGTCGACCAACAGGGCTTTCCCGTAACGGTCCACCGGATTACGGTCCGTTAGATCGCCTCGGGTGGCCGTCCGGAAAGAAAATGAACTGCGTACGAGCCGGATTGTCTAGACCTGAAGGAGGGTGCTCGTGATGAATCGTACGAAATTGGTAATAGCGGTCATGATGTTTGTTACAGGAGTCGTCTCGTTGGTCCACGCCGCCCCCAAATTGGAGCCGTGGTCCGAAATTGAGGCACGCACCAAGTTCCTCAGAACCAAACACTACATTGAGACGGTCCGAATTCATTCCGAGGTCTACTCCAGCGCTCGCGCCAAGGGAGGCCGGGAGGTCCCCGGACCTTTTCCCGTGCATGTGATGCTGCCGGAAGACTACGAGTCAAACGTGAATCGACGGTACGGCGTCGTCTACCTGCTGGGAGGAAAGTCCGGATGGGACAACGGTCCGGAGCTCGGCGGAGCAACCTATTGGTCGGTCTGGTGTAAGACCCCTTTGGCGATGGACCACCTTAAGTCGGGTCATCTCACCGCTGTGGATTTTCAGGAGAACATCAGCGATGAAGAGCTCCGTATGTTCAACACGTGGCTGAGCCAAGACCCTTACGAAGATGTCATTGCCGTTTCGGTATGGAATCCGGGCGGGGGCGATACCAGCCGGTACGAAAAATACCTCATCGGCGAGGTCATTCCTTTCATCGACGCGCATTACAGAACGGTTCCCGATCGACGCTTCCGGGGGATCGACGGAGCTTGCGCCGGGGCTGCTCAGGCGATCATGATCTCCGCGCGGAGACCCGACATCTTCGCCTACGCGGGAGGTCAGCAGACCGACCTGGGAAGCTACCCCATGACCCAGGAAGTGTGGAGACGGTACCTGTCTCGGATCCGGAAGGCAGGCGGTATTGCCTACAATATCAACACAAACGTCAAGGACGGGTGCAACTCCTACAGCAACGGCGGCCGTCTCTACCAGCTCGTCGAAGACATGAAATCTCAGGGATTTCCCGTAGACGTGAACGTGTTCAAAAGCTGTCCGCACGGCTATTGTGCATACCGATACCCAAACGGGCACCAATCGCTTTACTGGTTCTCCCAACAGTTCAAGAGGAACTTCCGTGCCCTGGGTATCGAGTTTGACAAACCGAATGCAGTGATGACGGCTTCAGGAACCGGCACCCCTAAGAAGCCCACGGTAGAGGCAAGTGCCGGCAGTCCTGGCGGCGCATCGCGAGGAATACTGCCGGGGCTATGGTAGTGTAGTGTCCGATGACGCCGGATGTCCGTCCCTTGCGGGTAGGACAGCGTAGGAGAAGAGAATCGATGGGGAATGAGGGGCCTTGCATGTGTGAAAGAGGTCTGGGAAAAACCTGTCTCCTGCTGCCGGTTGCTCTGCTGGTCGGTCTGCTCGTTCAGGGCTGTTTTTCTTCCAACCCCGGGCCCTCCGGCTCCGAAAAAGCTCCGACGGCAAAGCCTTCAACTTCAGGCGGCGGTCCATCTTCCACGCCGGCCCGTAAGGAGTCGATTCCCACGAAAGAGGGGAAGGGTGCGGGAACTGCAGAACAGGGATTCAGGGATGCCGCGACGCAAGCGAGGTCGCTGCCTCAGCTTCCGCATCTTCGCCCGCCCGCGCCGCCGCCGATTTCTACAACCGGTCACGCTCCCGGCGTTGAGAAGTTCAGCGGATACCGCACTCCCGGCGAATGCTTGGTATTGCGCTCACGGAACTTCTCGGATGCCGTTGTGGCCGTCACCCTGCCTGAAGATTATTACAGTAGCCCGAACAAGAAATATCCGCTGGTCATAGCGTTCGGCGGTGCCGGAGAATGCGCCAAACCCCCCCGAAGCGGTGCCTTGGCCTGGATGCACTACTACCAGACAGATGAGGCTGTGGAGGCTCTCTCCAAGAATCATCTGGCAGCCGGGAACTTCAAGGGACTGGTGAGCCCGTCCCGGTTGAGCGAATACAACGCGGGATTGAAGAAGCACCCTTACCGCGGGATCATCCTTGCATGTCCCTATTCACCGCCTCTTTCGCCCCTCCAAGGCCTGGAGTCTCCTAATTACGAGAAGTACATCGTCGAGGAATTGATCCCTGAGCTCGAGCGACGCTACCGGGTCGCGTCCGGCGACATCGGAGTTGACGGGGTCTCCATGGGAGGCTCCCGCTCCATGTACTACGGATTCAAGTACCCGGAAGTCTTCAGGAGCGTCGGCTCGATCCAGGGGGCGTTCGGCCCCTATTTTGACCTCTATGCCGATTTGGTGAAGAAGAACCGCGGGACTTTGCAGGAGCGCTCCATACAGCTTGTGACAAGCGACGGCGATGTCATGGCCCCGGCGGTGGCACGCATGCATCAACTGCTCAAGGCAAACGGCATCCCTCACAAGTACCTCGTTCTCACCGGTCCACACGACTACATCTTCAATCAGGGACCGGGCTCCATCGCTCTGCTGGTCTTTCACGACAAGGCGTTGCACGACCGCCCGGAGGGCCCCGTCCGATAGAGACATCCTTGGGGACCTGAGGGGCCTCCAGGTCACCCGATTTCCGCTCTTCCGCACAAAGTTTCCTCGGCCTTGGAAAACGACCTAAATTTGCGACTCTTCTTGTAATTCGGGGCGGGAAGGTGGTAGTATCGGGGAATGTGGGTGCCGGTCGGAAGCCGGCATTTTCAGGTAGATAGTCCTTGGAGTGGGGAAGGAAACGGATTTGGCAGTGCTTCACGAGAAGACCACGGTAGGCATCGAGGAGGAGATCCAGAAATCGTACCTCGATTACGCAATGAGCGTAATTGTGGGGAGGGCGCTTCCGGATTTGCGGGACGGCCTGAAACCGGTTCATCGCAGGATTCTCTATGCCATGCAGCGAGCCGGAAATGTGTGGAACCGAGCGTACCGCAAGGCAGCCAGGGCTGTCGGTGATGTGATCGGTCAGTACCATCCGCACGGAGATGTCGCGGTGTACGATTCGGTGGTTCGTATGGCGCAGCCGTTCTCCATGCGCTATCCCTTTGTGGACGGTCAGGGAAACTTCGGCAGTGTGGACGGCGATGCTCCGGCGGCCATGCGGTATACCGAAGTAAGAATGGCCCGGATCTGCCAGGCCCTTATGGAGGACTTGGACAAGGAAACCGTCGATTTCATTCCCAACTATGACAACAGTCTCCAGGAACCGGTGGTTCTCCCCGCGAGGTTCCCCGTGCTACTTGTCATAGGTTCGCAGGGAATCGCCGTGGGGATGGCGACCAATATTCCTCCCCATAACCTGGGTGAGGTCATCGACGCCACCATTCACCTCATCGAGAATCCCGAGGCAACGATAGGGGCCCTGATGCAACACCTTCCGGGCCCGGATTTCCCCACCGCGGGATTCATTCACGGACGGCACGGCATCATCGACGCCTACACTACGGGGCGGGGATCGGTGCGCATGAGAGCCAGGAGCTTCGTAGAGGACGCGGGCAAAGGCTATCAGCGGATCGTGGTGACCGAGATTCCGTACCTCGTGAATAAGGCCCGTATGGTGGAAAACGTCGCCGATCTGGTCAAAGAGAAGAGAATCCCCGGCATTCGCGATATTCGGGATGAATCGGACCGACACGGCATGCGGGTTGTTTTCGAGCTCAAGCGGGACGAGAATCCCGACGTGGTCCTGAACCAACTTTTCCGGTACACTCAGCTCCAGACCAATTTCGGCATTCAGCTTCTGTGCGTGGACAATGTCCGGCCCCGGACGATGAACCTCAAGGACATCCTTCAAGGGTTCATTGACTTTCGCAGGCAAGTAGTTAATCGCAGGACGCAGTTCGAGCTCAAACGTGCCAAAGAGCGTGCCCATATACTGGAAGGTCTCAAGATCGCGCTCGACCATCTGGATGAAGTAATTCGGATCATCAGAGGAGCCGAAAATCCCACGGCCGCCCGTGAAGCCCTCATGGGTACGTTCGGCCTGAGCCAGGTTCAAGCCCAGGCCATCCTCGACATGCGATTGCAGCGGTTGACAGGTCTCGAACGGGACAAGATCCTCCAGGAGCTCAAGGAAGTGCTCGCCAGGATCGAGGAGCTTGAGGGCATCCTGGAGTCCGAGCAGAAGATTCTCGACATCATTGTTGCCGAGCTCCAAGAGGTGAAGGACCAGTACGCGGACCCTCGCCGGACTGAAATCCTGGACGAGGGGACTGATTTCCTGGACGAAGATCTCATCCCCCGCGAAGACAACGTGGTCACCTTTTCCACCAAAGGATATGTGAAGCGGGTTCAAGCCAACCTGTACAAGACTCAGAAGCCGGGCGGCAAGGGGAGGATCGGCACGAAGGTGGCCAGCGAGGACGTGGTGCGCGAGATCCTCTTCTGCTCTTCGCATGATGTGCTTCTCTGCTTTTCCAATCGAGGACGCGTCCACTGGTTGAGGGTGTTCCAACTTCCCGAAGAGAGCCCCTACGGTCGCGGCAAGGCCATCATCAATCTCCTGCGCCTGGAAGAGGGCGAGAAGATCAGAAAGATTCTGGCGGTACAGGAACTGAGCACCGAAGGCTACGTTGTGATGGTCTCGGCCCTGGGCAAAATCAAGAAGACCGCAATCGAGGAGTTCTCCCGTCCGAGATCCACAGGCCTCATAGCGCTGACCATTGATCCCGAAGATGAGTTGATAGACGTCAACCTCACCACGGGGGGGGCCGACGTTCTCCTGGCCACGCGCAAGGGCAAGGCCATTCGGTTTCACGAAGACCAGGTCCGCCCCATGGGGAGACAGGCCAGGGGAGTTACCGGCATCAGGATGAAGGCCAATGACGCAGTGGTGGGGATGGAAGTCATCACCGACGGCGAATGCACTCTTCTGACCATCACCAGAAGCGGTTTCGGCAAGCGAACGGCGCTCGGCGAATATCCCGTGCAAAATCGCGCAGGCCAGGGAGTCATCACCATCAAGACCGCCGCCAAGATCGGGGACGTGGTAGGAGTGCAACTCGTGGATGAGTCCAGCCACCTCCTGATCCTCACGTCGGGCGGGAGAATCATAAGGCTGCGGATGGACCAGATATCGGTGATCGGCCGCAACACCCGAGGCAGGACTCTCGTGCGCATGGACGAGGGAGAGCATGTGGTGGACGTGGCGCGAGCTGAAATCTCCGAAGAAGACGAAAAGGAAGAGGCGGACCTTCTCCCTGAAGAAGGGCTTGATCCGGAGGAAGATTCCGAGGACGACGAAGAAGACCTGACCGAGGAAGAGGAGATTTCGGAAGAGGATGAAGAACCGTCCGATGAGTGACGGGAGTTGGAAACTCATCGAGCACACCGCGGACATCAGGGCTGAAGTAACCGGCTCGACCCTTGAGGCCCTTTTCGTCAACGCAGCTCGCGGATTGACCGGTCTGCTGTACGCGGGACCGACCGTCCGCGCCGAGACCGAGATCGACTTGGTGCTGGAGGGTGGCGAAGTTGAAGAGATCCTTGTGGACTGGCTTCGAGAGATTCTCTATCGCAAGGAGGCGGAAGGGTTGGTTTTCGTGAGGGCCGAGGTGGAAGAATTGTCTACCGAATCGCTCAAGGTTCGGACCTTTTTCGGATCGGTCATCGGGGAAGAAGCCCCTGAAGTGGAGATCAAGGCAGTGACCTATCACGGCCTCTCCGTTGAAAGGAACGATTCCGGGTTTACCGCGAAAATTCTGTTCGACATCTGAAAGCAGGTTCCGATCCCGAGGAGAGTGTCCGGTGACTGATTCTGCAAGGCGGCCGTCAGGGATTGGGGCCTCTGTCACGCTCTGTTGTCTGATCGCCCTCTTGGTTCCCGTCTGGATTTACAATACCCCGCTGTTTCTCGGTCTCAACGGCCTGCACTCCCCTTGGACGGACCCGCTCTGGCTCGGTCTCACAACGGTAGGGGACGGTCTGCTGCTCGCCACGATCCTCGGTGCGTTCCTCACAATAAATCCGAGGGTGACCGTGCTCGGATTGGCCCTCGTCCTCTGCGCATCCGTCACCATCAACCTCATCAAGGCGGCGTTTCCCACCCTGCGGCCGGTATCGGTTTTGGAATCGGTGCATATTATCGGTCCCTTGCTCAGATCGGGATCGTTCCCCTCGGGCCACACGGCTTCGAGCATGGCTGCCGCGCTGGCCGTGGCTCACTTCGTACGGTCACCCATAGTGGGGACGGCGGCAATTGGGCTCGGTATCCTTACCTCACTCTCTCGAATCTTTGTGGGAGTGCATTTCCCCAGGGATGTGGTCGGCGGGATGATTTGTGCACTGGCACTGTTCATCGCGTTCAGGAAGTTTGTGTTTCCTGCTTACGAGAATAGTATTCCAGAGCGTCCCGATTTCTCGAGCAGGTTGCTTCTTGCCGGTCTGGTCCTTGAATGTGTGCTGGTTCTCTTCAGCATGACCTATTATGCATTTCACCACGCGGAGTCGCCGCCGGTGGCCGTAGGGCTGGGGTCTTTGCTGCTGTGTTTCGTGGTCTCCCGGTGGAGGTTCCGGTGGACTCCCTCATCTTCATAAAGGGGCTGGTCATTGGCGTTTCCATTGCCGCTCCGGTGGGACCCATTGGGATTCTGTGCATCACTCGCACGTTGGCCAAAGGGTTTCCCTCGGGTTTAATTTCGGGTTTGGGGGCGGCAACGGCCGACGCCCTGTACGGCTCCGTGGCGGGCCTGGGCATTACATGGGCCGCTACTTTTCTCATCGATCAGCGAGTGTGGCTTCGACTCCTGGGGGGGCTCTTCCTGATCTATTTGGGGATCAAGACCTTTATCAGCGCGGATACCACCGAGAGGGTCCGGGCTGGGGACACGCGCCTGTTGAAGGATTACGCAACCACCTTCTGGCTTACCCTCACCAACCCGATGACAATCATCTCCTTCGGCGCAGTCTTTGCCGCCCTGGGGCCCGGCGAAGGACGTACCGACCCCCTGCCCGCGCTGCTCCTTATCGCCGGAATATTTTGCGGCTCGGTCCTCTGGTGGGTGATTCTCAGCTCCGGAGTGAGCCTCGTTCGGGGCGTTCCCACGAGTCGTCATTTGCGCTTGATCAACCGCGTGGCGGGCGTGGTCATCGCCGGATTCGGACTGGCCGCGCTCGTGAGTCTCGTGATACCATTTCGCAATTGACAATGTGACTTTGCGACACGGACGGCATGTCCCTGAAGCGAAGTCAGGTCGAGCCGTCCGCAACGGAAGAGACATGCCGTCCGAATTACCTGTTGAACGGCGAAATGGTATGAGATGAAGATATACATCGGTTCAGGAGCATTCCGACAAAACCCGCCTTCATGACGCTCGATCGAGTGCCGAGCCATAGGAGCGACATTCGGTATTGCAATTTCCTTGAGGGAACCTTCGTCGAGCGGGCTGGTCTTTGAAATTGAGGCGTCCTGTCTTATGGTATGCTAAGAGTTCGTCCGACTCGAAAGACGCGGAATCCGTAGGACAGAGTCTTGCGGTTTCCGCTTTCTTTTTTTGAGGAGATGACGTCTATGGCCAAGGACAAACCTTACCGCTTGCGGCACGTCGATGATGTGCGATGGGAAATTCCCAAGACCGGCGGAATGCTGGTACCCGGTTTGATCTACACCGATGCCCGGAGTCTTCCCGACATAGAGCGCGACCATGCCGCGGATCAGGTCTACAATGTTGCCCACCTTCCCGGAATCGTGGGTAAATCCATGGCCATGCCCGACGTGCACTGGGGATACGGTTTTCCCATCGGCGGAGTTGCCGCGTTTGACGCGGAAGAAGGGATAGTCTCTCCCGGCGGGGTGGGGTACGATATCAATTGTGGCGTTCGCCTGGCAGTGACGGCTGTGGACAGGAGAACTGTGGAGCCGAAAATCCGAGACCTCATAAATGCCCTCTTTGGACGAGTCCCCGGCGGACTGGGATCGCGTGGGGGTATCCGGCTCGACAAGAAAGAATTGTCGAAGGTTCTGCGAAACGGGGCAGCCTGGGCAATCGGGCAAGGGATGGGCGAACAGTCCGATCTGGAGCGAATTGAAGATCATGGGGCCCTGGACGGTGCCGATCCGGGCGCCGTCAGCGACCGTGCCTTCGAGCGGGGAAAAGACCAGCTCGGGACGTTGGGGTCGGGAAACCATTTCCTCGAGATCGGCTATATAGACGAGATCTTCGATGCGGAAACCGCGGAGCGATGGGGATTATTTGCCGGCCAGGTAACGGCCATGGTGCACAGCGGGTCTCGGGGACTGGGATATCAAGTCTGCGACGAATTCCTGGCACGGATGGTCAAGAGCGTCCGCAAGGAAGGGATTGAGCTTCCCGACCGGCAGCTTGCGTGCACCCGTCTCGGCACGACGCTTGCCAAGGAATACTTCGGCGCGATGGCGGCCGCTGCCAATTATGCGTTCGCCAATCGCCAGATTCTCATGCACTTGGCGAGAACCGCATGGGAAGAAGCGCTGGGAATTTCTCCCCGTGAGCTTCAACTCAGGCTCTTGTACGACGTCTGTCACAACATTGCCAAGATGGAAACCCACACGGTACGGGGAACTCAACGCAGGCTCTGCGTCCATCGAAAAGGAGCCACGCGCGCCTTGCCCCGCAATCATCCGGCACTCCCCGAGCTTTACCGACCCACGGGACAGCCGGTCCTCATTCCGGGCGACATGGGCCGTGCGTCGTACATACTTGCCGGGGAGCCGGGCTCCATGGAAGAGACCTTCGGCTCGGCCTGTCACGGAGCAGGGAGACTCCTCTCCCGGAGCGAAGCCTTGAGACGGACCAAAGGGAGATCCATAGAAAGGGAGCTTGAGGATCGAAACGTCTACCCGAGATGGGTGGGCAGAAAGACTCTGCGGGAGGAGTTTCCCGAGGCTTACAAGGACGTGAGCCGGGTGGTCGACGTGGTCCAAAAGGCGGGTCTCGCCAGAAAGGTGGCCGGGATAAAGCCCATGGGGGTGGTAAAAGGCTGAGCCGGCCGACTGCGCACGACGATCCCGACATGGATGAATCAGTTTGCTCGACCGTCCAAATATTATGGTGGAGAGATTAAATGTACGCTAGGATTTGTGTCGTTGGAGCAAGCACATCAGGCGGATTCTCGCAAAGGATGACTCATGCCATGGTGTGAAGGGAGCCTCGCATGAGAGTCACAAATCTCTTTATCAGGAACTTCCGAGGAATAGAGGATCTAGCCCTCTACTTTTCAGCTCAAACCACGGTGCTCGTCGGCATCAACGGTTCGTGCAAGTCCACGATCCTCGAATGCCTGGCCATGCTGCTGTCGTACTCGACGCTGTCCTTCCACAACAGCCCCCGGTGCGGAATCGGAGCCGCCGATATCAGGAGCGGCCATACCGAAGCCCGGCTGGAAATGACGGCAAACTTCAACGGCAATGATTTCCGGACGGTTATGAACATCCGGACCGAAGACTGGGATTTCGATTGCAGCAACCTCGATTCGGAGATCGAGAAGGAGCTCGAATTCAATCCTGGTGCAGGACTTCCTGTCGTCATCTTCTATCCGGTGAATCGGTATGTCTCCGAAATCCCGGCCGGGCCTATGGAAAAGCACGCCTTCCCGCAGATCCGGGCGTACGAGGGGGCTTTCGGCAACGAACGGGTGGACTTCAAGACCTTCTTTGAGTGGTTCAGAATCAGACAGGATCTGGAAGACGAGCAACGTGCCGACAATCCCGACTATCAGGACTCGCAGTTGCAGTCGGTGCGAGGAGCAATAGAAGCAATGCTCCCGGGCTTCGGAGGCCTCAGGTTCCGTCGTGCGCCCGCTCGCATGGTCATCTACAAGAATTATAAGAGCGAGCGAGAGACCGAGCTCCTCGTCAGCCAATTGTCGGACGGAGAGAAGAGCGTTCTGTCAACCGTCGGGGATATCGCAAGACGTTTGGCCATAGCCAACTCGGGCAAGGAAGATCCGCTGCTGGGGCAGGGGACGGTGCTCATCGACGAGCTTGCGCTTCATCTGCATCCGGCGTGGCAGCGAAGGGTCGTGCGGGATCTCGAAGGGGTCTTCCCTAATTGTCAGTTCATTGTGACTACCCACTCACCCCAGGTGCTGACCCATGTGAAGCCGAAGTCGATCTATCTGCTTAGACCTGCTCCGGAAGGGGTTACGGCGTATCGACCCACAAGCTCATTGGGTACCATTACCAACAGCATCCTTGAAGAGCTCATGGGAGTCCCGGATCGATCCAAGGAAATACGTCGGGATATGGAACGATATTTTCAGTTGCTCGACACGGGCCAAACGGAAGATGCCGCGATTTGGAGAAAACGATTGGAAGACACCTTCGCTGCGGAGGATACCGAGTTTGCCGCGGCGGAGGTCCCGATCAGGCGAAAGGAATAGTCCGATTCGTAGAGAATGAGGCATTCACAGGGTCACCGCGCTGTGTGGATGCCGCAGGAAATGACACGGACATCGGCGGGGTAGGGGGCATGACCGGGAAGCCGGAGTGGGCGGCATCGGAGAGAAGAGTCCTGCCGGATGTCCGAATTGTGCGTGCTCCGTGTTGCCGATTTTGAGATGAATAACACCCTCGCCTTTTGGCACGTGATTCCCAATCCTCACTCCACCACGTTCGATGCAAGTATCCGGCCCGGCCGAACGAGGCCGTGTATCCGGAGAAGAGAATCCGGTAACCCCGCCTGACTCCTGCCCTGTGATACCGCTTCGCAATTGAAGATGCCACGTGATACCGTTTCGCAGTCATAGATGTGACTTCCCTGTAATGACGGCTTGTCTCTGAAGCGAAGTCAGGTCGAGCCGTTCGTTGCGGAAGAGACATGCCGTCACGATCGTCGACTTGATTGTAAGATGGTATTTGTTGCCGGAAATGGAATCCGCCATGACCGGTTCGACGCGGTGTTGCTCGAAACAACGGCATGTTTTGTCACCCGATGGAGTCGGAAGCCCCTGTTTTGATGAAAAACTCACGAGAGGGGAACAGCGGCCTAACAATTTTCCTCAAATCTTTTCTCACGACACAAGAGGGTTGACAAAGCGTCCAAATGAAATAAAAAAGGAGCCGTTAGCGGTTCCGACATGACTGGTGAGTGAATCCTGGAATCCCTGAACAGTGCTGTAGACGGAAAGGAAAAAGATATGCTTTCCCCGTGTCCCAAACAAATATCCGGGCAGGCAGCACGGTGGGGGACTTCCGGCACGGAGCGGCATTTTCAGGGATCCGTCATCTCAGCTAAGGGGCCATCATATGAGCTGCAAGGCCTTTTTCGACGGTTCGTCCTTTTTGAACGATTGCGGGATAGGCTACGTAATTCGTGATGCCGGCGGCTATTCGGTCTGTCAGGTCGGCGCTTATGTCGGTAGAGGAGACGCGTTGAAAGCTGAATATTTGGCTCTCATGGCTCTTCTGCAGCATATGGCTTCGTTGAGGATCGACGAAGCCGTCATACACGGCGACAGCAGAACAGTCGTTTACCAAGTCAACGGTCAAACAAACACACGCCGAACCAATCGGTTTCGAGTGGCAATCATGAGGATGCGGCATTTCTTGCTCGACCACCCTGGATGGCACCTCAAATGGATCCCCCGGGCAGAGAACGGGCACGCCGATGCGCTGGCCACCGAAGGCCTGAGCGAGGTGAGAAGCAAGCGGCGACGACGTTCCATCCATAGAGGGGCCGAATGCACGGCGGGTTGGGGCCGCGCGCCACTGTGGCGCGGCTGAACAAAGGAATGGCCTACGTCCTCGCTTTCCGCTCGAAGAACGCCGTGAATTTCAATGAGCGGTAGTGTGGCAAGCCGGGCGGTACCGGTATGGACGCGTCGCGAACGATTGACCGATCGTCGGCCTTCGGCAAAACGCGCGGCAGCGTGACGCGTCGACATCCGGTGCCGCTCCGGCAAAACATTCTGCTCGTCTCGGCTCTTCCGACTGATGCCCCACCCCTTGCCCGGATCCACGACACCACATCACCGGCCGGTTGCGGACTGATTAAGGAGAGATCCGGTCTCATCCGACGGCTCTCGTCCGTTCGGACACCCAGCCTCCCTCTTTCCGTCATCAAAATAAGGGCTTAAAGGGTATCAAAACAAAACTCTTGACAGCCTATTCTCCGAATGTTAGATAAGTCTACGAATAGTAGATATGTCTTTATCGAGGCGTTCTTCGACAAGTGTCCGGCGATTCGCCCCGGGAGATGACTTCCTGTGAAATCCGCTGTAGTGAAGGGCTTTGAAAGCTGCGGGAAACTGAGTACTCCATTTCCCAAGTACGATGACGAATCAGAAGACCCCTCCCTTTCCCTCCCCGTCCAAGGGGAGGGAAAACTTCCCCCCGTGGACGGGGGAATAAGAGGGGGGTCCTGCGGAGACGGCGGATATGTGCGATCCAATCGAGATAGCCTACACCCACCGAGAATCCGAGACAGTATTTGCGAAACCCCGTACTAAGCCGAGCTATTCGGTCATCAGGAAACCTACGGATGGTCTTCTGCGCTCCATGAAAGAAAACGATTCCGGCGAACGGTGGGCGGCACCGTTTGTGGAGCCGGCATGGGGAGCAGGGGTACTGCCCTTATTTTTTTTGCCGGACGAGTTAGACGGTTCTAACTAAGATAGAATGTACTCTGGAAATGATGCAGCGTGAATGTTTCAACTGCGTTCGTCCGCTGCGACACAAGGCAAACCCGCGGTGCAAACGGAGCACCCCGAAAACTCAAAGCATAAGTCATTAAGAAATGGAGGAGGAGACAAATGCATCGAGAACGGTCCAAGCGCCCGGTCGGCAGTATTCGCAAGGCGCTCAGGCTTTCCGACTATTTGGAAGGCCAAGCAGGTCTGATCGTTGAGGTACAGGGGGACGCCGCTTCGCGGCGTCGCATGTCGGAAATGGGGTTCATCAGAGGCAGCGAAATAAAGGTTGTGAAAGACGCACCCCTCAAGGACCCGGTGGAATACCTCGTGAAAGGATATCACGTGAGTCTCAGGAGAGATCAAGCAGCGCTGATCCTTATGGAAAGGCCGAAAGTGGAGCAGCGGAGCCATGAATAATTCTGTGACGGTTGCATTGGCAGGCAATCCCAATTCAGGAAAAACGACCATATTCAATGCTCTTACCGGGGCGAGGCAGCATGTGGGAAACTGGCCGGGGGTTACCGTCGAGAAGAAGGAAGGGACGGCTTTCTACAACGGGCGGCCGGTTCACATAGTCGACCTTCCCGGGACCTATTCGCTGACAGCCCTTTCCGAGGATGAGATTGTCGCTCGGAATTACGTCATGGGCGGCAACCCTGATGTGGTGGTAGACGTCGTGGACTCGGCCAACCTGGAGAGGAACCTCTATCTGGCCGTTCAATTAATGGAAATGGGCGTCAAAGTTGTGCTTGCCCTCAATATGATCGACGTGGCCAACGGGCGAGGGGTTACCATCGATCACGAGAGGCTCTCTCAGTTGTTCGGTGTGCCCATTGTCACCACCAACGGCAAGAAAGAGGAGGGGGTCAACCGGCTTCTCGATGTGGCGGTCCAGGAAGCGGACCGGCCGGCCCGCGACCGTTCGATGTCGCGTGTTACCTACGGCGGCGAGGTCGAGGAAGAGCTCGTTAAGATCAAGGAAAAGCTTGTCGAGAGCGGGGTCGAGGACAACGGTGTTCCGAAGCGCTGGATGGCGGTCAAGCTTCTCGAAAGGGATGGAGAGCTGGAGAAGCTGATTGAGGAGCGTGACGGAAAAGACGGGGTCCTTGACCAGGTTCGAAAAAGCCGAAGTCATCTCGAGGAGGTGTTCGGCGAGAGCCCCGAAATAGCCGTGACCGACGGTCGATACGGTTTCATAGCAGGAGCGGTGAAAGAAACCGTCACCGTTGACCGGATCGATCGTGTTCACTTGAGTGACAAGATAGACAGAGTCCTCACGCATCGACTGGTGGGCCCCGCCATCATGTTACTGGTCCTCTACGGGATTTACCAGTTCACCTTTACGGCGAGCGAACCGCTGGTCAAATACTTCGAGGCATTCTTCGGCTGGTTGGGCGACCTTGTCGGCGGAATCATACCGGAAGGTCTTCTTCGATCCCTCGTGGTAAACGGTGTCATTGAGGGTGTGGGCGGCGTCCTGGGGTTTGTACCCCTCATTGCGTTCATGTTTTTCGCCATAGCCGTCCTTGAGGACACGGGATATATGGCGCGCATCGCGTTCATGCTTGATCGGGTTCTCAAGCTGTTCGGTCTCCACGGCTCCGCTATTCTGGCGCTCATGGTCTCCGGTGGTATAGCAGGCGGATGCGCGGTCCCCGGAATCATGGCCACCCGGACATTACGTGAGCCCAAGGAGCGGTTGGCCACCATTCTCGTGGCTCCGCTTATGAACTGTGGAGCAAAACTGCCCGTCTACGCTCTGCTTATCGGTGCGTTCTTTCCCGGTAACAAAGCTTTGATGATGTTCTATCTCACCCTCATATCATGGGGTCTGGTGCTCGTTTCGGCGAGGATCCTGAGATCGACCCTCCTGGGCGGTCAATCCGCTCCCTTTGTCCTGGAAATGCCGCCGTATCGCGTGCCGACTCTCAAGGGTCTCCTCATCCATTCCTGGGAACGGACATGGATGTACATAAAAAAGGCGGCCACCGTGATCCTGGCGGTGGCCGTCGTCCTGTGGGCAATGATGACTTTCCCCCGCCTGCCGGATGATGTTGCCAAAGGATACGATCAGCGTGCAGCCAAGCTTACGGGGACTTTCCTGAGCCGGCCGCAGGTGGCGGAGGTATTCAAGTCCGACAAGGACATTGACGCCTTCGAGGAGCTCCGCTCCAAGCCCGGCAAGGAGAAGCCCGAGAAACTCGGCCAAGAGAACCCGGCCTTCTACAATCTGGCCAAAACCCTCGCCGACAAAGACGCGAAGACGGATGCCGTGAGTACCGAAGAAAAGGCAACCCGATTGCTTGCCGCCGAATACACCGCCTACTCCGATGATAAGCAATCTATCGAAAGGGAGAAGCAATCGGCCTCGCTCAAGTACACGGTCGGGGGACGTGTCGGCGTAGCGCTGGAGTATGTGTTCAAACCCATGAATTTCGACTGGAGGACCAACATAGCGTTGGTGGGGGGATTTGCAGCCAAAGAGGTCGTTGTGTCCACCCTTGGAACTGCCTTCAGCATGGGGAAAGTCGATCCCGAAGAATCTGAAAGCCTTTCGGAGCAACTTGTCAAGGAGCCCGGCTGGAATGCGCTCACGGCTTTCACCTTGATTCTCTTTGTGATGCTCTATGCACCATGTTTCGTAACGCTCGTCGTGATCCGAAAAGAGACCGGGGGCTGGCGATGGCCTGCCTTTGCCGTGGTCTATACTACGACCTTGGCCTACGTGGTGGCATTGACCGTCCACACGGCGGGTACGTTTCTCGGCCTCGGCGCATGACGCCCTTTCGCAATTGAGGATGTGGTAGTACGGTGCGGCCGGCAGGTCTTTTTATGCTGTGAATTTCCTGAGCCGATTTCGCAGCAGCGACATGCCGACCGTGCCGTGCTTTGGTTGCGAATTGGGACGAGACAGGTATCCTTCCGATCGGATGCCGCGGCCCTAACAAAACCGCTCGCATTTCCAATCAATCAATGACTCAGGTGAAGATTACCTGATGTAGGCGGGAAGGAAGAGCACAATCTGCGGATAGGCCAGGGTGAGGGCGATGGCAATCAAATATGCCGGAATAAACCAGGACACTCCCTTGAAGACGGTGCCCAGGGGAATGTCCTTTGACATTCCTGAAACCACGTAGGCACTGATTCCCACCGGTGGGGTCACGGCTCCCATGGTGGTCACCAGGGTCAGCATCACCCCGAACCAGATCGGATCGTAATGCAGCTCGACCACGAGGGGGAAAAAGATAGGGATCGAAACGAGAAGAAAACCCAGTGCGTCCATGACGCAACCGGCTACGGCATAGGTGAAGAGAATCACCGCCATGATGACCCAGGGCTGAACAGGCAGTTTTGAAGCGAATTCCGTCACTTGGTAAGGAAGGCCGCTCAGCGTAAGAAATCTCCCGAAGATCACCGCTCCCGCGACGATCACGATGATCATGCACGAGACCTTAAGGGTATCCACTATTGAGGCCACAAATCCCTTCCAGGTCAATCTCCTCCTTATCAGTGCCACCACCAGAGAGAAGAACGCCCCTGCGGCACCTGCTTCGGTAGGAGTGTAGAGGCCGAAGAAGAGGCCGACCATGACGAGCGCAAAAAGAAAAAACATTTCAAACGCGCCCGGGATTGCCTTGATCTTTTCCATCATCGACGTCTTGGGTCCGCCGGGTCCCATTGACGGTCGCCACAGACAGAGAACGTACACGGCCGCACACAATAACACGGTGAGCATAATCCCCGGCAATACGCTGCCCCAGAAGAGCCTTCCTATGGATTGCTGGGTGTAGATGCCGTAGACGATCAAGACCACGCTGGGAGGAATCACCACCCCCAGCGTCGATCCGCAGGCAATGGCCGCACTGCTCAAAGCCGGGTCGTAATTACGCTTCTTCATCTCCGGGAGGGCAACAGCGGTCATGGTCGCGGCGGTGGCCGTGTTTGAACCGCAGATAGCCGAAAAACCGGCGCACGCGACAAGGGTGGACATGGCCAAGCCCCCCTTCGTGCGCCCCATCCACGTGTACGCCGTGTTGTAGAGATTCTGGTTGACGCCGGAGTAGAAGCAGATCTGGCCCATCCAGACGAAAAGAGGGATGACGCTGAGCCCGTACTGGGAAAAGGTGGACCATATCTGGGTGCCTACCAGTCCCAGGGCGGCTTCGGGAGTGAGCAACAGCCACAGCCCGCCCAGGCCGACGATGCCCATGGCGAATCCCACGGGAAGCTCCATCAGGAACATCATGCCGAGAAGGATCAGGATTCCCAACAAACCTGTCATTGTCACCCCATTGGCCAAGACTCGGGTAATGCCTATTTATCCCATGAAAGAGAGGTGAAGGCAATGCAAATAGGGGTACCGGGCTATCCGATGGGCTTCGGGGGGAACGGCGAAGTGCCCTGATTAGTCACATCCGTCCTTTCAGCCTCCGGCGGCATGTGGGAGTCTTCGGGATCCCTCAGAACTTCTTTATGATGACTACTCCGACGACCAGCAGGGAGGCTCCGAGGAGTCGCCACAGCGTTGTAGGATGATGCTCGTACCCTATCCATCCATAGTGATCCAGCACTATGGACGCTATCATTTGACCGGCGACCATGAATCCCAGCATCGTGGCCGCACCGAGCTTGGGCGCCAGGATTACGGATACCAGCACGAGAAACGCCCCCAGAAAACCTCCTGTCCACATCCACCAGGGAAGCACCAGAAAGGACTTGGCCGCGGGCCATGGAATCCGGGCGACGAGCGAGTACGCGAGGAGTGCGAGAGTCCCCACTGCAAAGGAAATGAGAGACGCCAGAACCGGGTCTTTGGTTACCAGGCGCAACTGCGAATTGACTCCGGCCTGAGTAGGAGCGCACGCTCCTGCCACGAGCGCGAGGAGTATGAGGAAGAGGTCCATAATGAGGCCAATCTCCTGTGTCCGTTGACGGAGGGGGGGCGGAACGGTTTTCCGTCACGGTTGCATCGACATTCCCGCCGGATGTTTAACACAACCGTCAGTACACCGCCACTATATCAATTCCGACGGTCGGCCGGCACCTGAACCTTTGCTTCCCACGCTACTTTGCCGGAGGCGAACCGGTATCGGGCGGACGCGGGGATATCTCGGCCACGTAGAATGCGGGGAAGCTCAACACGGGTCTGACAATGTAGCGCTTGAGGGGCCCTGCTTCCAGTTGCGACCAGAGGTCTCGGGTAAATGCCCCGAAGGCCCGCCTGCCGGCCTTGAGATGAAAAGCCAGAAGTTTTGGGAAGTCCGCATAGTTGTCTCTCGCCGGATAGGCAATTCTGACGGCTCCCTTTTCAAGAAGCCTCGCGGAGGCTGTAAAGAAGCCGTGGCCGGCAAAGAAGATCGAATTATCCGGGATCTTCGGTAGCAACAGGCGTGCAAATCCGTAGTGCACCACCCGCGCACGGCGATGGTTGGGATAATCGTAAAAGAAAGCAACCAGACCGGACCACGTGAAAGTTACGATGAGAACGGCCCATGTCGCGGACATGAGAAGGGAGTGCTTCTCGAATCCGGCCGCGAGGCCCCACACGAGCAAGAGAAAAAGAGTGGAGGCCGTCAGGAGCGGAAGGACCAGCAGAGGAAATTCAAACCGATCGGGGGACGTGCCGCTTCCGGCAACAAGAAGGAAATAGATGCAGGCAGTGCCCAGGCAGGCTACCGCAGCCAAGAGAAGACCCACGGGCCGTCCCGACCTCTTTCGCAGCTCCCTCAGCCCGAAGGCGCATAAGATGGCAAGAAAAGGCAAACAAGGAATCAAGTAACGAAGATTGTAACAGAGGCCGCCACCCGCCTCCAACTGAAGAAAGGCATAACTGTTGTACGCCAGGAATCCCGTGGGAACGGCCGCCAAAACCGCCAATGCCGTGCGGTCCCGGCTCCGGCGAAAAAGACTCCATAGCGGTACAATAAGAAGTGGCAGGAACGGAAGGCTCTGCAGGAGCCCCTTCTTCAATGCCCCGTTGTACACTACCGCCCCCCCCGCGGTTCGACTCATGGGCGGAAACGACGATTCAGCGCTCAGGGCTCGAATGTCAACCAGCATGGTGTACGCGTTGGCAAGGGTGCTTATGGCGGGCTTTCTTACTTCCGGCACCGAGAGAAGCCCCAAGATGAGCAGCAATCCCGCTGCCACGTACAGGCGGACGAGACGGCCCTCTAAACGCCGGACCACTCTATCTCTGGTCAGCACCCATACGAGGAGCATGGCAATCACCAGGGGCACGATGACGTGCCGGCCCGGTACGTGCGACATGACGAGAGCTCTGCCGTACGACAGTGGGTTAATTACTCCGAATTTCACGAAATTGGTGACTGACAGGAGGGCCAACCCCGGAAGAGCGCCTGCGAGCACCATGAACGCTTCTATAGGGCGACAGGGCCGAGAAAAGAGAAAAGGGAGGAGTATCCCCGCGAATACGAGCACACAATCGATCCTGATTCCGATAGCCAAGCCGCCGACCAGGCCTGATGCCAGGGCGAAGCAACGGGCACGATGTGGAGTCTTTGCCCAAAACGCATCGGCGAAAAAAAAGAAGGAGGCAAGGACAAAGAGGGCTGCGCTGATGTGGGGCCATCCCGCCTGAGAGTATTCCCACGCAAAGGTCCCGAAGATAAGAATGAAGCATGAGTTCAGAGCCAAATCAATATCGCCGAACAATTTTCGTGCCGTGAAGAAGCACAGCACGACGAGTCCCGCAAAACAGAGGCAATTGAGAATGAACAGCCCGAAGAAACCTGCGACCCGGCAGAACGGGAGCGCAAGGACCGCAGAGAGATAGGGGTAGGCCGGAAAGATCCTCTTCTCGTGAGCTGTGGCCAACGGATGTACCAACTCCGGGGACGGGAGCTCCCCGTACCCGTTCCAGAGGTCCAAAGAGCCCCGCGTGGCCATGCTCTCGGCCATCCAGTGGTAAAAGATTTCGTCCTGGGAGAGATACCCGGGCACCGCCGTGAACAGTGTGACGACAATGTGGATCGGTACGAGGACCGCAAGAAGGAGGATCTTGACCTTACGCCGACGCCGGTTGGATTCACCGAGACCGTTCACATTCCCTGCGAGCGCTGACTTACTTTCTCCTTCTTGGAGCACCTGCCGCCTCTTTGCCGCCATTGGCTCCGGTCCCGATCGAGTCCCCATTCGGAACTTCTCGGGGGCGCTTGACCCCGAACGACGCGGGCGGCTATCCGTGATCTTCGCTTCTGGAGTCCCTCTCGAGGAATGCGGTCACGTAATCTTTCACCGATTCTTCGAGGGAGAGGAATTCTCTCTCAAATCCCCCGGCTCGCAGTTTGGCCGTGTCCGCACAGGTGTAGTACTGATAGCGCTTTTCAAGGCCGTCAGGCATGTCGATGAACTGAATGTTCGGCTCCATGTCCAACGCGGAAAATACGGCGAGAGCGAGGTTTTTGAATGTGCGAGGGATACCTGTTCCTGCATTGAAAATGCCGTTCACTTCCGGTCGCTCCAAAAAGTGGAGGCTGATCGCCACGGCATCCTTGACGTAAATGAAGTCGCGGCGCTGCTCACCGTCGCCGTATTCCGGCCGGTACGACTTGAAGAGTTTGACCCTCCCCGATTGTTTCGCCTGGAAGTAGGCTCGGATGGCCACGCTCCTCATGTCTCCCTTATGGTATTCGTTCGGTCCGAACACGTTGAAGTACTTCAAGCCCACGGACTTCCGGATGAAGCCGGTCTTCAGAGCCCACAAATCAAAAGCCTGCTTGGAGTATCCGTACATGTTCAAAGGCCTGAGAGCGGCCATTCCCTGGTGGTCGTCCGAATATCCGTCCGACCCGTCTCCGTACGTGGCGGCACTCGATGCATAGATGAATCGCAGTCCGTCTACGGCTCCAAACCGGGTGGCGAGCTTCTTGGAGAACTGGTAATTGTTGGACATGAGATAGTCGGCATCTCGTTCGGTGGTCGAGCTGCACGCTCCCAGGTGGAAGACGGCCCGCACGCCGTTATCGAAGAGACCCCGGTCGAGTTTTGCCTCGAAATCGTCCTTGTGCTCGTAATCGAGGAAATCCAGACCGACGAAGTTCTTCCACTTGTCGGCCGTTCCGAGTCTGTCCACGACGAGGATTTTGTCTTCTCCCGCCTCATTCAATCCCTTGACGATATTGCTGCCGATAAAGCCGGCACCTCCGGTTACGACTATCAAAGGTTACCTCACACGCTGCGGCAGTTGCCGAAACAGATGAAGAATATGGGGCTGAGCCGGTTGCCGGGTCAATCCCCGGGACCGTACCGCGGAGGCAATAATGCCCGGTCCGGCCGTGGAATGCAAGACCGCTTATCCGGCCGCCCGGCACAAAAACAGGAGAGAATAATGAAACGAGTTGACAATCCTGCGGGAAGCCGTTAACAATGACCCTCAGAGGATAAGAAGATGAAGGTCTACACCGGCGGCAGCTATTATTTTTATTTTACCGGGAGAGGTGTGCTGCTGCGCTGAGTGTGACGACCCAACATATCGGAATACGAAGCGGAGCAGAGACTCCGCTTTTTTTTTGCTCAACTCCCGGTACAGATGATGTGAGAGGACGAACCATATGACCATACATCCGGTCGGAACCGGCGCCACGATCCAAAACTCCGAGAAAAGGAGATTGAACGCGGGAGAGCGACTTGCCCTCATTGACCTCATCAGCGAGGGAGCACGGCGAGGCTCCGGCGATTCCCCGATTGTGGCGGATCTGTTCGGCGACCTGTGGGACCTCGTGGACCGAACCGTCTCCGGGGCCAAAATCGACAGACTGCATTCCGAGGATTCCGGCAACGGTTTCAAGATTATAGAAATCAATGCCGAGACGGGTGAAAATCTCGGTCGCCTTAACATGCTGTATCTCAACAAGCCGATACCCTGCTATTACCTCGTCTATGTGGAAGTGGCGGCACCGTACAGAAACAAAGGCCTTGGAAACAAAATTCTGCAGGCGTTCAGAGATTTTCTGTTCGAAAAATCCGCGGTGGGCATCCTGGACAACATTATTCCCGACGAGGACCCGACGTTTGACATCTACCTGAAGCTGGAATGGAAGCCGGTGGAGGAGATAACGGGAATCGTCACTGAGCAGACTGACGGAGTGTACATGGTGTTCGTTCCGCCGAGCTTGGAAGGAAAAGACATCAAGGACGCGGTACTCAAGCTCGTCCACCATCTCAAGCGAAAACGAGCGGCCATCGACATGCGGGACAACGAGTTGATGGTGCGGCGAACCATAGAAGAATTCAAAGATCTCTATTCGGCTCTGCTCACCTATTTCGAGAAACAGATACTCGACGGCGAGTCAGACCCGTTGATGCGTTTCATGTTCACCCGGTTCGTGACCAAACTTCTCGGATTCAGAAGACGCATCGGGCAACTGCTGGGGTACACGGGCGGTGAGTCGCTGCAACAGATCGTGCTCGCTCCCGAGATCAGGGCTCTGACCGTGCAGTCCTATGCTCCTCGGGATCTGGCTACCAGCCCCTCGTTCGTCACAGGGAATGCCGAGTTGTGGCTCAATCTGCCCGAGGTGTTCAAGAATCACCCCGCGAGGACGATCGAATCGCTCCCCAATTACCGCCGCCCCAGCCTCACGGCTTGGCTGGAAGAGCACGGGAGGACGTCGAGCGAGGTGCTGACCATCGGCGATCTCATGGACCTTGGCTTCGATCCCACACGTTTGAAGGAGACCACCATCGGGGACACGGATTATATTGTCGAACGACTTCACTCCAGACTCCTCGACGAGCTCGAGAAAAAGAAAGATCTCCTCGAACGACTCCTTCCTCAGGCCAAAGGGGTAAGGATCAAGAACACGAGTCTGCTGGTCAATCCGCCCCTCCTGGTCGTTCGCGATCGGGGCAACGCTTATGTTCTCCGCCGCAAAGTGGAAGGTATCCACTGGGAAGAAGCGGTTGAACAACTCCAGAGCGTCCAAGCCCTCAAAGCCCTGAATCGATCCATGTCCGTCGATCGCATGATGACTACCGCAGTGCGAAGGGCCTCCGAGTGGTTGAAGGCCGCAGTCAACAGTGAAGAAGAACCCCTCCTGGAACGCTCCAGCTTTTTCGTTTCCTGGAACCTGACCACCAATCAGCCCAAAATCGTGGTCGATTACACCGGATCGTTCCTTGAATCGATCTGGATCGCCTAGCGAAAGCCTTGTCAAATGGCCCGCCGGGAGAGCGACGGGAGGGCTCGTCGTCTCCCCCGGTGGGTCACTGGTCGGGGGATGAGGGGACACCGGCATCGGCCATCATCAGAAGAGGAATCCGGCCTTGAGGAAGGCACCGTCAAGGGTGGTGCCGAACATCCTGGTGTTCCGGTCCTTTTGCAGCCGAGAATATCGGTAGCCCGCGCTCACAAATCCGAAGCGACCGGTCTTGATGGGAATGAGGTAGCTCAACCCCGCTTCCGCGTCATACCCTACGGTATCGTCAAGAAAGGCCACTCCACCTTTTGCGTTGAAGGCAAGAGTATTCCCTTTGTAGTTCTTCAGGCATTTGTTGAACTCGAGACCGATCATCGCGGCACTCTTGTCGTCGTCCCACCGGACGACTCCTGCAGTGGCGGTGCCGCCGGCAGAGCGAATGGAGAGCCTGTCCTGCACGTAGATCCATTCTGCGAACAGATTCGTGAGGCTGTTGGGTCTGCGGCTCAGGTTGAAGACCACTCCGGCTCGATGCTCGTACCGTTTCCAGCTTGCATGGATCGGCGATCCTGCCTGGAAACTCTGCCCTGCAATGGTGAACCCGGTCAAAGGACTGTGGGTGGCATCCATATGAAGCGGAGTGAACGAGTATCTGAGTCCCCAGCGAGGTCGGAACTGGTAATAGGCATCGATGGACCAGATGGTGTTCCCCGTCTTCCTGAATCCCAGGTGGTCGTCGAAATCCACCACCGTCGCAGTGCCGGGGGTCTGATCGAGTCCCCTTCTCGCCTGACCCTGCACCCGAGCGAAAAAGACCTTTGGTCCGACGAGGAACTGCCCTTTGGCAGGCGTCGGCAAGCAGCAATTCAGCCCCCACTCGGCGGGGTTGTACCGTGAGAGCCCCTGAAAGCCTGCAGAGAAGCTCGGCCAGGGTTTGACCTTCAGAGGAGTAGGCGAAGATGGCTTGACCTTCGAGACTCCCAGGTACCCCTCTGACTGAGCCAAGTTTGTTCCATAACAGGCGCTGTCGGCGGGGGTCGTTGAGTCGGCGTGGGCGATTGCTGCGACTGCTGTCACGAGAATCGCCAATAGACACAAGTGTCTTATAGATGTTCTTAACATAACACCCTCCCTCAGGGTTCTAATGTCTTGCGATTGGGAGATTAACCAACTTTGAAAAAAAGTCAAGTGAAAAAAGACAATGTCTATTAGGCAGTTACATTAAAAAGCTAGAAAAAGGTTGAAAAAATGGCAGCATCAGCCGCTTTTGAGTAACCCAAATTGACTGGAATCACGCGCGCCGCTCCAACGCGGTCGCCACCCTATGAGCGCGTAGTGGTGCCAAAAGCCAGTAATAACAGTGTGATGGAAGCCCCCCTCCTCGGGGCACCCCCGGCCCTATCCCTGCCGGTCTCTCGGGTTACGGGAATAGCTAACTTTAAGAGTACCAGATAACTTGTTGATTATAAAACGTAAAAATAGATATAATCGGATGGGCCTCCCGGCCGATGGGGAAACGGGGAATCCGGAAAGGACGCGCCTTTACGCCGCGGACGGCTTGTCTCAGAAGCGAAGCCGGGTGTTGCGCTTCTCAACGGACGAGACAGACCATCCCTGTTATCGGTTCGATCGCCAAATCGTATCGGTTCGCGCTTTGAGGGTCAGTCGATCTCGGAGTAGTAGGGGCCGAGGGGAGGGGCAGGGAGGGGGGAGAAGATCCTGAATTTCGCGAGCCCCCACCGGTGCGCTCGAAAACGGATCGAGGTCCAAAGAACTCCGAGGCCGTACACCACCGATCGGCGGAAGTTGATGGAGGAGGCTTCGGCAAAATATCTTGTGGGACAGGAGATCTCTCCTACCTTGAAATCGAAAAATATCGCCTGGGCGAGCATCTCGTTGTCGAAAAGGAAGTCGTCGGAGTTCTCGTGCAGAGGAAGGGTCTGGAGCATCTCCTTGGAGAAGGCCCGGTACCCGGAGTGGAACTCGGAGAGCTTGGACCCGAGGAAGATATTCTCGGTCAACGTGAGGACGCGGTTTGCAACGTACTTGTACGAAGGCATGCCGCCATTTCTTGCCTTTCCCCCCAGTATTCTCGATCCGAGAACAGCGTCATATTCTCCCGATGCTACCATGGCGGCCATAGCCGGCACCAGCCGGGGGCTGTACTGGTAATCGGGGTGCAGCATCACGATGATGTCCGCGCCGGAGTCGAGGGCTTCCTTATAACAGGTCTTCTGGTTTCGCCCGTATCCATAGTTCTTATCGTGCAGAAAGGCACGGATTCCCATTTCTCTGGCCAGTCTGACCGTATTGTCGGAGCTGGAATCGTCCACCAGGAGAATGTCGTCGACCACGTTTCGATCGATTTCCGAGACGGTTTTTTCCAGTGTCTTAGCCGCATTGTATGCGGGGAGGACAACGATGACCTTTTTTCCGTTAAGCATGCAGAATCCCGCTAGTGATGATCTTGTCGTCAGGTTCCGGGGGTGTGAATGCCCCGATTGGGAAGAAATCACTCAACGAGGGCCGGCGTTCCCTTGAGCTCGATGTGATCTCTTCGATTCCTCATCTGAATCATCTCCGCAACAATGGATATGCCGATCTCCTGCGGAGTTTCCCCGCCGATGGGGAGGCCGATGGGCGCGTGAACCCTCCGGAGGTCTTCACGGGTGAACCCTTCTTGGAGGAGGGCCTGGTAGATGAGGTTTATCTTTCTCCGCGATCCGATCATGCCGATGTAACCGGCCTTGGTCCGTAGTGCCTGTGCCAGCACGGTTCTGTCGTGTGCGTGTCCGCGGGTGACTATGACCACGTAACTGTCCTCATCCGTTGACAGGCAGTCAAACGCCTTGTCGAAGGATTCGAGATCGACGACGGTATCAGCGTCGGGCACATGTCCGAAATCGGCGTAGTCGGTCCTGTCATCTATCGCCACCACCCGAAAGTCTACGTACGAAGCGAGGTGAGCCACGCAAATGCCCACGTGTCCCGCTCCGAAAATGTAGACTGTGCCGCGGGGACGAATCCATTCCACAAACACGGGATGGTCCAATCCCGGAACGGTGAGAATCTGAGCAGGCTTGAGAAGGCGCAGCTCCGGTAGACTCTCGAGAGCGGTCTCGGAACCGGGAAATCCTCCAACGCCGGCCCCGCCTCCGTCCACCAGGAAATGGGGCACCGGCTCGGAGGCTCGGCCGGAGACCGGCACGGTCAATCTCGTGAACAGGTATGCAGAGTCCCTCCGCTTCACGATATCGGCGACATGCCGGAACAGGCTTTCCCGAATTACGTCCGAGGCGTCCACGAACTCCACCAGCACATCGGCTTCCCCGCCGCAGATCATCTCCATGGAGCTTGCGTCCTTTCCCTGAAAAGAAAAGAATGCACGGTGGGACGTACGATTCTCAAGCGCCGTGGCAGCGAGCTCAAGGACATTGGCTTCGAAAAGCCCGCCTCCGATGGTTCCCACAACGGTCCTGTCCTGTTTCACCAGGAACCGGGTTCCAACGTGTCGGGGAGACGAACCGCGAACGGCGAGGATCGTCGCCGTTACGAAATCCTTTCCCTGGTCAAACTGTTCAACAGCGGATTCCCATAGTCCTGCCATTGATCTCCCGTGCGGTCTGGTGGTATCCCTCTCATTGGAGGATCGGCCGGAGAGTCCGGAGAATCTCCATTCTTACGTTTGGTGCGTCGGATTGTCAAGGAGGGCCGCCCGGATAGGCGCACTCCACAGGGAACGATGCCGGATTCCCGGAAGGGGTACGCTCGGGGCCGGGTTGGCGGTTATTTACAAGAATTACCGGAGGAGGCTGAGGGTACGTGGGAATTCCGTTGAATGGCTCAGACGCCGATCTTCCCGAAGATGGATCGGGCCGCGGGGAGACCGGTCCGCGGAGGCCGCCGGCGAGGCGAGCCGGAAGCGGCATGGGGCTGGCTCTCTCTGCCGGTGGGGCCAGGGGGGCATATCAGCTCGGATGCTGGAAGGCCTTCCTCGAGAAAGGACTGACGTTCAATGCCATTGCCGGAAGCTCCATCGGTGCGCTCAATGGTGCTCTGATGTGTCAGGGGGATTGGGACGCGGCCCATCGGGTCTGGGTGGACTTGGCCCACGCGGGGATACTCCAACCGGATTATAGGAGATTGGGGAGGCTTGTAGCGACTGTTGCCGCGGACCTGGGGCTCTTGTTTCTCCCTGTTCCGAAGGTCCGACTTCTGCGGGTGCTGAAGTACACAGCTTCAGCTATGAAGTTTGTTTCCCGTCACGGCTCGTTGGGTAAGCTCCTCAGGGACGGCATCGTCGATATCAGAACCCTTCAGCCCGTTCTCGACCGTCATCTGGACATGGGACGGGTTCTGGCGGCGTCTTGCGCCCTCTACGTAACCGCCGGCGGTGCTCTGCGGGTGAGCGGTCCCACTGGGGAAGGGGAGGTCTTCCGGCTCCAATCCCACCCGGAGGACGTGGCGTGGAACATCCTTGGGTTATCCATGGCCGTTCCCATGGTCTTCTCTTCGATAGAGATGAACGGCAGGCGCCTGAGTGACGGCGGGCTTGCCCAATGGCTCCCGATAGAACCGCTGTACCGTGCCGGTTTGAGGGATCTCGTTGTGGTGAGCACTAAAGCGTCCCCGCGTCTCAAAGCCGAGGACTATCCAGGCGCCCGCATTATCGTGATAAAACCGGAGAAACCGCTCGGACGATTCCCCATAGCCACGTTCAAATTCACCGAGGAGGCTGTGGCTCGTTGGATGGAGCTGGGATACCGGGACGCGTCTCTTGCTCTTGCAAGACTTTAAGTTTTCAATTAATTGCCTTGAAACTCCCCGGCTATTTTCTTATAGGCATAGACAGAGAAGAGGTTCCGTGCTAGAGTTTGGACAATAGACGAGTTAGGAAGGAGTCAGGGCGTGACCTCCCCACTATTCAAGAGCCGATCGACCGGGAATCCTTTTGAGGAGCTGTACCGGCGCACTGCGGTCGGAAAGAACAGGTGGTCGTTCTTTGGCGGAATCGGCCGCCTGCTGATCCTAGTGATGATCGGATGCATGTCAGGCGGCGTCGGCGCGGCGGTCGGGGGGTATTTCTATTTCACTCACGGGCTGCCCAGCATTGAGAAGCTCAAGAATTATTCCTTCCCCACGGTAACCCGGTTCTATGCCGACAAGGGGGAATTGATCGATGAGTTCGCCACCGAGAGACGATTTGTCCTGCCTTTCGAAAAAATTCCCAAAATGCTGCAGGACGCTTTTGTGGCTGCCGAAGACAAGAATTTCTGGGGCCACCCGGGGTTTGACAAAGAGGCCATCATCCGCGCGGCCGTGACCAATGTTTTCAAGACTAAGGGCCTCGGCGGAGGGGCCAGCACCATCACGCAGCAGGACGCCAAGATGTTTCTCTTGACGCCCGTCAGGACCTATTCCAGGAAGATAAGAGAAGCCATTCTTTCACAGCGCATGGAGAAATCCCTCACCAAACAGCACATCCTCTATCTCTATTTGAACCAGATCTACCTGGGTAGTGCTGCGTACGGTGTGGAAGCTGCGGCCCGCACCTACTTCGACAAGTCCGTGAAGGATCTCACGATCGCAGAATGCGCGATGTTGGCCGGCCTGCCGAAGAAGCCTTCCAAACTCTCGCCCCGAGTGAACCTTAAGGGGGCTGTGGAGCGCAGACATTATGTGCTCAAGCGGATGCTGGAAGACAACTACATTACCAAAACCCAATTTGAGGAGGCCGACAAAGAAGAACCGAGGATCGTCTCTCGCACCAACCCGTACGCCAAGATCGCTCCCGACTTTGTGGAATACGTTCGCAGGTATGTGAAGGAGAAGTACGGTGCCGATGCACTGTTCAAGGAAGGCCTGCAAGTTTACCTCACCGTGGATCTCGACAAAACCAGGCTGGCGCGAAAATCCATGGAAGACGGCCTGCGAAACCTCGACAAGCGGCAGGGATATCGGGGGCCCATCAAGACGCTCAACGTCAAAGGCGTCATGGATTTCCTTGAAGAGAAGAGCAGCTCAATGAAAGAGCCGCTCCACTTCGGGGATATCGTTCAGGGAGTGGTCACCCACATAGACAGTGAGTACGTTTACGTTCGTATGGGCACCTACACGAAGGGGGATGCCAAGAAGGAATACGTGGGCCGAATCAAGATCGACCCCGCTTCAAACTGGTGGGTGCGTACCCCCTTTGTGAGAGCCGAGCTGAGGACCAGAAATTTCGCCCAGGGAGACCTCCCTTATCAGGTTGGGGACCTCATCCTGGTGCGACTCGAAGATCCCAACATCAAACGGCGGGAGCTGTACCTCAAGAAATTCGGCAGGACCGATCCTGAGATGACCAATTACAAAGTTTACACCGAGGACATGGTCACCTCGTTTCCGTTGGAGCCCGAGCAGGAGCCTGTGGCGCAAGCGGCCCTCATGTTGCGTGACAACCGATCGGGATATGTCAAAGTCATGGTCGGGGGATACGACTACTCCGGGTCCGAATACAACCGTGCCACCCAGGCACGTAGACAGGCGGGCTCGTCGTTCAAGCCGGCGATCTACGCTGCCGCCCTGAACAAAGGATTCACCTGTGCCGACACCATTCTCGATTCGCCGCTGGCTCTGGCGGTACCCGGCACGGGAGAGGTCTGGAGACCCAAGAACTACCGAGGGGGCTTTGCCGGGCCGGTAACGTTCAGGAACGCCCTCGTGAAGTCCCGGAATATTCCGACCATCAAAATTCTCCAGCAAATCGGCATGGAGCAAGCCAGGGTCTACGCGCGAAAGCTCGGGTACACGTCTCCTCTGGCGAGGAATCTGACCTTGGCCCTCGGCTCGACGGGAGTTTCGCTGGAAGAGCAGCTCAACGTCTATTCGGTGTTTCCCAACAAGGGCTATGCCGTCCCGAACGTCTATGTAAAGAAGATCGTGGACAGAAACGGAAAGATTCTGGAGGAGCACAACCCGCCGGTACTCCTGGACGATCCGACGGAAACGGACCAACCCCACGTTCAGACCGTGTCCCATGAGACATCCCAACCGCCGGCCTCTTTGGGCGAGCATGAATTTGTCGGCACTCAACCTGTCAGGAAGGCTATTGACGAAGGTACGGCCTATATCATGTGTAACCTCCTCCAGGACGTGGTTCGGGAAGGGACGGCAACGGTCCTCAAGAAGATTGTGGGACGCCCCGATATAGCAGGAAAGACCGGAACCACAAACGATTGTGTGGACGCCTGGTTCATGGGGTTCAGTCCCGACTATACCTGCGGGGTGTGGGCGGGCTTTGACGATGAGGTTTCGCTGGGTAACGGCGAAACGGGCGGGAAGGCAGCGGCCCCCATTTGGGGCAACTTCATGAAGCAAGTCCTGAAAGACAAACCGACAAAAGAGTTTGCTCCTTCTGCAACGGTGGAGGTGCGTCGCGTCGATCCACGCACGGGATTGGTAACTTCTTCCGACCAGGGTGTACCGGAGGTCTTCAAAGTGGGCAGCGGGCCTGCCTCAACGGAGCCCAAGCTCCTGAGGGGATCTCGATGGGATTATTCCGGATCGGATCTGGACCAGTTCTGATCTCCGCCTCGAAGTGGGGGGGCCGCCGATCTCAGGATAATACCGGAATGAAGAGGTAAACCGGCGAAAAGTAATCCCGGTTGGATCGGACGCGCGCAGGAATCGGCGTCCCCCGGGGATTACCCCGGGCTCCGCAACGGTGAGTCAACCGGTCGGTCCGCCCGCCGGCGATGAGTTTGCAAAAGTATTTTCATTCAAGAAAGAAGCCCGATCCGCCCGGCTAAACATCACGAAAGTCTTCCCATTCATCTCTTCGCAGGCGCTCTGCCGGTAATATTTCCAGGAATGGAGCTTGACACGGGGGGTTTATCGCATATATCTGTATGTTACGAGGTATTTTTTGGACATATAGAGGGCAGAATACCGAGTCAGATACGCCTCATCTCCGGTTTCCGGCCCTTTTTCCATAACGTTTGCAGAGAATCGAGGAAATAGCCCATGGCCGACGAGGTAAACAAAAAGGATGAGTTCGATCAGGACGATGCTCAGACCGCCCACCAGGTAAACTTCACCGACATACCCGACGAGATGCCGTTGCTGCCCGTAAGGGACGTGGTCATCTACTCGTATATGATCCTTCCGTTGATGGTGGGGAGAGAACGCTCCATACGGGCCGTGGACATGGCCCTTGCGGAGAACAGACTCATCTTCCTGGCTACCCAGAAGTTTTCAACCGAGGAAGATCCCGGACCTGACGACATCTACTCCGTCGGCACCGTGGCGATGGTTGTGAAGATGCTCAAGCTTCCCGACGGGCGCGTGAAGATTCTCGTGCAGGGGGTGGCCAAGGGTCGCATCGAGTCGTACTTGGACTCCCCCGAGTTTTTCAAGGTGCGCATAGAGAAGATCCCGGAACCGGCGGTGGCCCCCATCGACCTGGAAGTGGAAGCCCTGATGAGGTCGGTCAAAGAGAACTCGGAGAAGATCCTGCAGCTTCGTGGGATCATATCCCCCGATGCAGTGGCCGTGCTCGACTCCATTGAAGATCCGGGTCGGCTCGCCGATCTGGTCGCTTCCAATCTCAAGCTCAGGGTTGAGGAATCTCAAGCCATTCTCGAAGTCATTCAACCTCTTGACAGGCTGAGGAAAGTCAATGAGCTCCTCTCGAAAGAATTGGAGCTTTCGGCAATGCAGGCCAAGATTCAGACCCAGGCCAAAGAGGAGATGGGTAAGACGCACAGGGAGTATTTCCTGCGCGAGCAACTCAAGGCGATCCAGAGCGAGCTTGGCGAAATTGACGAAAAGACCAAGGAGATCGAAGAATTTCGAGCGAAGATCGCAAAGGCCAAGATCCCTGCCGACGTTGAGAAGGAGGCCGAGAAACAGCTCAGTCGTTTGTCCCAGATGCATCCCGATGCAGCGGAGGCCTCCATTATCAGGACGTACCTGGATTGGATGGTCGAGCTTCCCTGGTCGAAATCGACCCGGGACAAACTGGACATCAAGAACGCCAAAGCCATACTTGACGAGGATCACTACGATCTCGAAAAGGTGAAGGATCGTATTCTCGAGTACTTGGGCGTGCGGAAGCTCAACAAGAACATGAAGGGTCCCATCCTCTGTTTCGTGGGACCTCCGGGGGTCGGCAAAACCTCCCTCGGTCGCTCCATCGCACGGGCACTGGGACGCAAGTTCACTCGTATATCTCTCGGCGGAGTACGGGACGAGGCGGAGATCCGGGGCCACCGAAGGACCTACATCGGAGCGTTGCCCGGCCGCATCATTCAAGGACTGAAGACCGCGGGCTCCAACAACCCCGTCTTCATGTTGGATGAAATCGACAAGGTGGGAGCCGACTTCAGGGGAGATCCGTCAGCAGCACTGCTGGAGGTGCTCGACCCGGAACAGAATCATGCCTTCAGCGACCACTATCTCAACGTTCCCTTTGACCTGTCGAAGGTTATGTTTATAACCACGGCAAACGTGGCCGATCCGATCATTCCTGCCTTGAAGGACAGAATGGAGCTCATCGAGCTGTCCGGGTACATCGACGAGGAAAAACTGAAGATTTCCCGGCAGTATCTCATTCCCCGTCAGATCAAGGAAAACGGGATAAACGAAGAGGATTTCGTCATCACCGATGAGGCCATCCTCGGAATAATCAATCAGTATACCCGTGAAGCCGGCCTGAGAAATCTGGAGCGAGAGATCGCCAATCTCTGTAGAAAGATAGCCAGAAAGATCGCCGAGGGCGAAAAGAAGATCCCGAGGATATCCGCCAAGAATCTCAACAAATTCCTTGGTGTCCCCCGATTCATTCCCGATCGGGAGCAGCGCAAGGACGAGGTAGGTGTTGCCACGGGCCTGGCATGGACCCCGTACGGAGGCGACGTGCTTCATGTGGAGGCCACTCCCTTGGAAGGGAAGGGCAACCTGATGCTTACCGGACAGCTTGGCGATGTGATGAAGGAATCCGGTCAGGCCGCCATGTCCTATTTCCGCTCGCGGGCCGCCCGTTTCGGAATGAAGGAAAAATTCTATTTTTCCAAGGACATCCACATCCACGTGCCGGCAGGGGCCATCCCCAAGGACGGACCTTCGGCCGGAGTGACCATGGCTACGGCACTCGTAAGCGCGCTGACCGGAATACCGGTGAGAGCCGACGTGGCCATGACCGGTGAAATTACCCTGAGGGGACGTGTGCTCCCCATCGGTGGTCTCCGGGAGAAGTCGCTTGCCGCCCTTCGTGCCCGCATCCACACGGTCATTGCGCCGGAGGAGAACGCCAAGGACCTGGATGAAATTCCCAAGCACATAAGGCGCAGGATTGATTTCAAGTTCGTCAAGCACATGGATGACGTGCTGAAGATTGCTCTCAAGAATGATCCCGAACAAGCCGCTGCGGAGGAAGAGACCAAGACTGAGAAGCACGAGGCCGCCGAGGGGGCTTCGAAGACTCCCACCAAGCCCCGCGCCGCCAAGAGGGCCACGACCTCCAGGAGCAAGCGATAGAGCGGAGCTCCCCGGTGTGAGATCATGGACTTCATTCTGATCGCATATGTCGGCATCATGGCCGTGGGAATACTGTGGGTCCTCTACAGGGTCACTGTGTATGTTCGCGGCCAGCGGGACCGGGACCGCCGCTGGACAGGGGACATTTCCGAAGACGAGTTCGCTGCTTTCCTTGCGGAGTTCAAACGAAACAAGGCCCTGAATGAGGGCGGGCAGGACCCGGGACACAGGAACCGGGCTCAGGATGGCTCCCCGAGTGGGATCGAGCCTTCCTCGACCGTTTCGGTAACCCGTCCGCTCGACGGGGAATGAGTGCTCGGCCAGTTACTCCATTCGGTGAGTGCGGTTCCGGAATGCAGTCGATCTCAAGAGGACCCCGAATGGCCACGGATCGTCACCGCGAGCGAAAGCCGGGGTCCAGAGTGTTTGGCAAGAGCCTGGATTCCTGCCTCCGCAGGAATGACGGGGAAGGCACTCGATCATGTACGGGAATATTGGCTGCACCGCTCGCTACAGGGTCGCTATAAGGATTTGATCACACGAACGGCCCCTGCGAAGCGCATTACTGTGTGTCTCGTTGTGAAGGCCGAGCGAGCGCAAACTCTTGAAGAGCAAAGGCTCCCGAGATCCCCGGGAGCCTTTCCTTGCCACGCAAGGACACCCTTTTCCGAAATTCAACACATACAGGACACAGGCGGGTGGCGGCTCTCCGTCGGAAAATGCCTTCGAGTCACCGATTGGGAGCGGCTGTCCCGTGCGTCCCCATCTTCAGTTCTCGCACCTTTTCTTCTGCTTGATTGGAGGCCTCCACCATGTTGGCCTCGATCTCGGCGCGAAGTCCTTCGTAGTCGTCGGTGGAGAGACCCTTGGGCACCACGGTCGGCTTGCCGAATGCCACCACAATAGTGCTGAAAGGAAGGGGTAGGATCATGCTGTCCCACGAACGGAACCGGAGCTGACGGGTGGCCCAGCTTACCATGGGGACTACCGGGGCCCGGGTTTCCCTTGCGATAATGACGATCCCCATCTTCACCTTGCGGGAAGGTCCTCTGGGAGCATCGACGGCCAACCCGGAGCAGTAATTCTTCTCCACCATCATGTCGATCAATTCTACGAGGGCTTCTTTGCCCCCGCGTGACGAAGATCCCCGCGTGGAGTCGTAACCCATGCGACGGAGGCACCTGTCAATAAGCTCACCGTCCCACGATCGGCTCACCATGATCACGCCGGGATAACGCCGACAATAATAGACGGGGTACAGCATCGTGCCGTGAAAACAGGCACAGGTGAAGGGCCGTTTCTTGCACACGGCCTCCTCGTGCTCTTGATTGAGGAATATCTTGCGCGTGGTGAGATCCAGCAATCTGAAATAACCGGTAACCAATCTGGGGAGGACGAAGAGGACTATTCTGAACCAGAGCTTCTTTCCTTTTTCTTTCTTGCTATTGTTCTCCTGCAAATCTGCTCCTTGTACCCACTGCTCCGTGAAAAGGGCCGGCAACAGAGCACTCCTTCGCGGGACAGCGACGGGAGCGCCCCGTGATCGGTATCAGCCCTCGATGCTGAGGAGGGCTTCCTCGGCCGCTTCCCGAACATCGGGATCGGAGTCGTTTTCGGCCACGTGTCGAAGGACCGCCGCAGCGGCAGGATTCCCTATCTTCCCAAGGAATTCGGCAGTGTCCCCGCGTAAACCCGCCTCCTCGTCGGAGAGGAGAGCCGCGAGCCGATCCAGGATCGAATCGAAAATTCGCGGGTTTTTTTCCAAGGCCTCTTCCATGGCCACCAGCGCGCCCATTCTGAGAGAAAATTCCTTGGCAAGATAGATGGGGAGCAGCGCTTCGGGCTTTCCCTGCTCGCACACCAGGCGGCCGGCGTCCTCCGCTCGTCCGGACTTGATCATGGAGTCCAACACTTCGGTCAGTGAACCGGGTCCGACGGCAAGGACCATCCGTTGAGCCAGATCGTCTGCCCCAATATGGCCCACCGTCGTCATCCCCCCGTTGATAACCACCGTTGGTGTTGACTTCACCTTGAATCTGTCCGCAAGATCGGTAAATTCGAGTGCGTCGACGATGGAGACCGTAATGGTGGGTCTTCCCACAGCCAACGAGAGCGCGGCCTGCACCACCTGGGGGCAATGGGGGCACATGTGGGCCACGAGGAGCAGAATGTTCACCGGCAAGGCAAGATGGTCCATCGCTCCGGCTGAACGGGATGAAGGCAGAGCTTTTCCCTTTCCAAGCCATGAAATGGCATCGAGAAAGGGGGCTAGCTCGTTTCCTTCCGGCGCGGTCATGTAGTGGATGTTGGGCGTGCTGCCGTCGCTCAGCGTAAGTGAGGGCACGCCGGGAAACACCGACTCGTGACCTTCTTCAACATGGATTTGGTTCATGGAAACGCCTGAGACCTGGCGTGCGATGTTTGACAGATTGGTCTCAAAAAGGCTGTCGGTCCCCGTAGGGTTTATGTAAATCGTGACCGGAACGGCCAGTTGGGCCGCAACAGCCTGTACTTGCATAAGGTCTTGATCCGAGAGCAAAGACTACTCCTGTGAGCGACTCGAAACACGCCGGGCATTTCTGAGCGGTTCGCGAGTCATGTGAGAGGTATTCCGCATTGAAAATAATGTCGATAATCCCGAGGAGCAGGGTGGGGCAAGCAGATGCCGGGACAGGTTCGCTTCATGCAAGGTGCCGTGGCCGCGGACCAATCCGCCGGAGCAGGCACCGTCCCTCATCGAAAATGAGGGGCAGTCGATCTCGCTCAGTATGGATGTGAACCGCTTCCACCCGGAGAGCCAAGTCCGGCGAACACACCGGGAGAGTTTCCGTCACCCTCCTCTATCCGAACGCAACGGAGCTCCTCCGTGTTTATTCGAAAGCCTGCCGAATTCTCCGGCCGGCTACCGTTCTCCATGACCCCGGCGATGCCGCCCTCTGCCGAGATTACCCTAGGGAAGCCCGGGAGTATAGGTGACGGTAACCTGTCCCTTTCCCGGAGGGACCTGGTACGGGGACTGTACCCCACGAACCGGAGCCGGCATGAAGCCCCACAAATAATTCCCCAGAGTTTGAAACCCTTCGTACGCCACGCCTGCCAGTCCTCCGGGACCTTGCTGAGTCTGCTGACTCTGTGCCCCCTGTGCTCGAGGGCCCATGGAGAAGACCGGCTGTCCGTACACGTTCATCGGCCCCCGGTACGAATGGTCATACATTGGCGCAGGTTGTGGCGGTGCAGCTTGTCCGAATGCACTCGCCGCAAGCGCCAACATCATGAGCGCTCCAACGATCGCTTTCATGACCCCACCTCGTGCGTAATATTCCTTACTTTATTCAATATCACAACCTCAGCGAAAAAGAAAGACCCTTTGCAACTTGACAAAAGACTTTGAACTATGGAATAATTATGCACTTTCATATTGACTGGAGGTTCACCTAATGAACAATCTTGCGAAGATCACCCTCTGTGCTCTTCTCATCGCCGCATTGGCCATTCCTGCCTTCGCCGGAGGTCCCGGCAAGAAGGGCTCCACATTCTCGAGGGCAACCCACGGCGTCTATTCGGGTGCGGCTACCGTGCTCGATAGATCGGAAGGCCTGTTTACCGGTTGTCTGAGACGTACCTTTAGCTTTTTCAATCCTTGTCTGGACGTCGTCAAAGGATGCACGACCCGGGTGTTGGCCCCTGTCGAAAAGCCCTTTGCTTACGTCGAAAACAAGATATGGGGACCCGATAGGGTGAGACGGGCGCCGCGTGGAGCGGGAGTCAAGAAGCCTCAAAGCGGGAAGTAAAAACAGAGGGTGAGTATAATATGGGGTTTGGCCGGGTTTTGGTCAGTTTCGTTTTTAAGAAATGACCTGGGGAAACCCGGCCGGCGGGAGGGTGAATGATCAGGGGACTAGTCCCGATTGTTCTCGTGGTCCTGATGCAGCTCATACCTGTTCCTGCATCGGGGGCACCCACGGTACATCGGAATGCAATTTCTATCTGCTCCATCATAATCAGCGAGATGACCGAAGGCAAAATCAGCCAAGCGAAGGCAAGAGAGATTTCTCTGGCCATAGCAAACGCCGGTAACAAGCACTTCGGAAGGGTGACCTGCGGGGATATGTGGCTGTACATGGCCATTGTGTACGTTGAGAGCGGGTTCAGAAACAACATCGTCAACCACACCAACTGTCGCGGCATGTTCCAAGTTCACGCACCTTCCTGGGCGCGTAAGTTCGGAGTGCGGTACGCGGATCTTCTCGACCTGGAGACCAATGCCGATTGCGGCATACGCGTGTTCAAATATTATCTGGAACAGTACAAGAGGATTGCCCCGGCGCTGAGCGCTTACAACAGCGATCATCCGCGCGCGGCGATGGGCTATGCCTTGGCCGTACTGGCGACCAAGCAGAGGATCCGGAAGCGGTACACCGCGCTTTACAAGGCCTTTGAATCGCAGAAGAAAACCACAGATCAGTGCTGCGATCCCGCCTCCAAAACCTCACGAGGCTCGTTGGTGAAGGGCGCCGCGGCCGGTGCCGTCACGGCGGCAGCAAGTCGAGTGACCGGTGACTGAGGCGCTACACCTCGGACAGTCTCCGATTGGGGCGGAGCTTATTCACCGATCATGGCGCGGAAAGTGCCCCGCACGTCTTACCTGAGACATTTCTTGCCGGGATGGGGGGGAGCTACCCGTTTGCCGGGTTCGGGGCCTTGAGCTCCTTCTACCTTGAAAGCACTATGAGGTTGGGCGAATGAGGGTGCCCGTCAGGGCATCAGCGAGGCGGACCGTACACGAGCGGTGCGGCAACGGATTGGACCAGGTCCCACGGGTTCAGGGGCGACGGGTTGTGGTCCATGGGGATGTACGGATCGTGTCCCGACGGGTAGCACGCTGATGGCGGAGCCATTGGGGGCGCGGTGTATTGGGGAATACAGCTCACGCATCCGCTGGCCGTCATCAAACCGGCCAGGATCGCAAACACGAGAAGATATCGAGAGAAAGATCGCATCAAGATCACCCATCGGGCTATAGTCAACGCATTCTACCTTTTTCTGCCGGGTTGATCAAGGCAAAAACGCTCAAAGGGCTTCCTGCGGACGACCGGTGGGTCGGAGCCGCTCGGTGACCGGCCTCGCGGATCCTGCTTGCGGGAATTTCCCGCACCTCACCGCGTACTGCGCAGAGGGGCATCAAGGCTTCTCCGGATTCACCGGCGAGAGCCAGGCAAAGTGGTTGATCATCAGCTTTATCGGCACGATCATCGTGAAAAAAGGGAACATGTACATTGCCGCCAGGGTGGGGGAGAGCGGGCCGAAGAACTGTGACGAGAATACGATCACGAGGACGTTGTTCACCACGGCGAGGCTCACCCCCGCCGAGAGCCGCTCCGCGGGACGAAATCCGCGAACGGAGACGAATCCCGTGAAGTAGTAAACGACCGAGAGCACGTAGGCCAAGCCGATCGCCACGGCGAGCTCCGCGGGATTCTGAAAGAAGAAGGTCGAGTACTTGGAAAAGACGCCGAGATTGATCACGGCAAAAAAGACCAGTGATATCGGGAACTGCCGGTCGAGTATACTGGTGATGAGACCGGGGAAGTACCGACGCATGACCTGAACCGCAACCATTGGTACGAAAATCACCAGCACCAGGAGACGTATCATCAAGGCCAGCGGAATCGAAACGGTTGCCCCGGCCAAAACCTTCACCAGGACCGGGAGGGTGAAAGGTACCAACACGGACGTAACGATGACCATGCGAAGCACCGGAGTGAGATCGGCTGAGAGAACCGTTGCTATGAACGGCGCGACCACCCCGGTGGAGATACCGGAAAGCAGAAGGACCGGAATCGCATATTCGGGGAGTATCGCCAGGGTAAGCTCATAGAGCGCGACAGGGAGCACCACGAGCTTCACTGTCGCCAGCATGGCGAGACGGAAGACCGCCTTGCCTGATGCATCCAAAAGGGAGAGAAAGTTGATTCTCAGGAAACTGAGAAACAGGAGCATCATCATCAGGTAAAGGAGGTACGGTTGAAAAATGGTCCCCAGCTCCGGGAGCCACACCGCCACCGCCAAAGACCCGAAGATCACGGTTAAGAGCAGGAAGTCCTTGGCGCTCATGGTTCAGCCTCCGGCCGGCCCGTGGTGCACCGCACTTTCTACCGGGGCTTCCAGAGCGCCAACCCGGTGGGCTCGTCCATCTCCCGAACATGGGCCTCCCCCGGGACCGGCACGGCCATGAGCTCTGCCGCAAAGATCGTGGCGCCGGGCATAAGATGTCCGCCGAAGCACCCGTATTCTTTACCCGCAAGCGAGATGTGGGCGTGGACAAAAGTCTTTCCGTCCTTGAGAGAGACGTTTCCCATGCACGAAACGATCTCAAAGTCACCCTTGAATTCCCGGTCTTTGTACGATCTGGTCTCAAAATCGTAATAACCGAGCACCGCGTCGGTCACCGCGCCGATCAACATGAACGACGCGCTCGCGACCGATCGCGCCACAAAGGCTTCGGTCATGGCCTCAAGTAAGTCGTCCCCCTTGGGAAGACGGACAAGAAATGGATCGTTCATCAAATTGCCCCTATTTGCGCGACCTGCCGACTTCCTTGCAGCCTGCCGCGGGATTTGGATTTCTCTCCGCACAAGACGCCCGAGAGTCGCATCACCGAGCCGCTTTGGAGATGCTTGCTCCGACTCCGGGCAGTGCACGAACGAAATGTGCTCCGGTCCATCTACTTCAGCAATTCCTGCTGTGTTACTATCTCGTACGGCAAGAGACTCCCGAACCTACCCGGCTTCCAATTTCCGCAAGGGTTGCGAAGGGGTAAGCCCATGTCGGGAGCGAATGCCGTCCATGGCGGTCGGATGTGCCGCACGGGACCCGACCGATTACACTACCCGCTCCGTGCGGGGTGCGCAAGAGGGTAGCCATGCAAAACGGATATTGTCATCACTGCGGAACGCCTCTGGAGTTCGTGGAGAAGGTCTTCCGAAACGACACCTGCAAGAGTTGCGGTTCGGACGTGCACTGCTGCCTCAACTGTAAGGAATACGAGCAGTCGGCCCCCAACCAGTGTCGGGAGCCTCAGTCCGAGAAAGTCGATGTGAAGGACCGGAGAAATTTCTGTGACTATTTCAGCCTGCGGGAGGGGAAACCGTCTTCATCATCACAGGACAAGGCCACAGCCGCGCGGCGTAAGCTCGAAGACCTTTTCAGGAAGAAATGAGATAGGTTGACGGCATGTCAGGGAGCTTCCCACACCAGGGTCAGGTCTCTTCATCTCCAACCCGACCGGCCCCTGGCGGCTGTGGGTCTACCCGGGAATCGGCTCGTCCGGAATGCAATTTCCGGTGGCTAAACAAGGGCGATTCATGGAAAGGGCTCGATTGGCGGGTCATCTGACTACCACCGTCAGTTATTCCTCATCGAATTCCCAGTCATCATCGTCCTCGTTCTCTTCCTGCGCCTCCTTTATCGCCTGCTGCAGCTCCGGGTCGAACTTCGCCCGCGGCGCGTCCGCCCACAATCCCTCGAGATCGTAGAATTCGCGGACGGGCCCTTGGAAGACGTGCACGATGACGTCGCCGTAATCGAGAAGCGCCCAGTTCCCCTGGGAAATCCCCTCGGACGAGTACGGTCGTATTTTGAGAGGGCGCGTTTCCGCAAGAATGTATTCGGCTATGGCCTTGACGTGTCTGGCCGAGCGACCGGAGAGGATGAGAAAGTAATCTGCGAGGGAGGTGAGCCCTTCCAGTCGCATGAGGACGGGGTTGAACCCCTTCTTGGCCAAACCGGCCCTCAAGAGAAGCTCCGCCTTCTCTTCGGGCCCCATCGATGCAACGTGATCTGAAGATGGTTCCATTCCTTATTCCCCGTCTTGGTAGAGTTTCCTGCGGTTGATGTACGACCGGACCGATTCCGGCACCAGGTACCGTATGCTGCGTCCCCTCTTCACAAGCGCTCGTATTCCGGTGGAGGAAATGTCCAGGCCGATCACTTCCGAGGGGATGAGAAGCGTGGAGGCTTCGTGGACGAAGCGGTCCCCTTCCCGGGCAAATTGCCTCCGCAATGAATCCGGCACGGAGTGCCAGGCCGAATCAAATGACGTTCCCGGTCTCCCCACCACAATGAAGTTGGAGAGATGGAACAAACGCCGATACTCTTTCCACGTGTGGATCTCCCTCAAGGAATCGGCTCCGAGGATGAAAAAGATGCCGCCGTGATCCCCCGACCCCATGGCTTCCAACGTGTTCACGGTATACGAGGTGGCTCGCCGGGCTATCTCCACATCCGAGACTTCAAAGAGGGGGTTGCCCGCACAGGCTCTCCGGGTCATTTCAAGGCGGTCTTCGGGGGGGGCCGTTTCTACGGTCGTCTTGTGCGGAGGGAGGAAGCATGGGACAAAAATCACACGGTCCAAATCGTGAACATACGCAACCTCTTGCGCAAGGCGCAAATGACCCACGTGGGGGGGGTTGAATGTCCCGCCAAGTATTCCGACTTTCAAAGTATTTCCGTTTTTGCAGAAAGGGCTTGTTTTCAATGCAAAAGATCTTATATTTAAAGCTAAAGATTTTCAAAGAGGAATTGTAACTCCCGGTCACAACGCCTCTTCAACGAGCTCTTCGGAGGCAGCAAAGTTGTATTATTTCTTCGGATTTATCATCCTTCTTCTTGTACTGATCTTTGTACACGAGTTCGGTCATTTCATAGTAGCAAAACTTGTCGGGGTCAAGGTCTTGAAGTTCTCCTTGGGATTCCCCCCGGCCATGATCAAGCGGAAATGGGGCGAGACCGAGTACATCCTGAGTTGGATTCCTCTGGGGGGCTATGTGAAGCTCCTGGGAGAAGACCCCGAATCTGATGAGGAAATCGCTCCCGAGGACGCTAATCGTACCTTCACAAGCAAACCCCTCTTGGCACGCATGGCGGTCATCCTTGCCGGTCCCTTGTCCAACTACGTGGCTGCCGCGGTGCTCCTCAGCGTCGGGTACATGGCGGGCTGGCCGGTCCTGGTGGCCGAGATCGGGAAAGTCCTGGACAACACTCCGGCCCAAAAGGCGGGTCTGGTGTCCGGTGACCGGATACTGGCCATCGACGGCAAACGGATCTGGCGATGGGACGACATGCGCGGGATTATCGAGAAGAATCCCGACCGACCGCTGGAAGTTACCATCGAGCGAGACGGGAAGGAGAAGGACCTGACGGTCACTCCGGCCCTGTCCGAACAGAAGGATGTCTTTGGAGAGCAGTTGGGTCGGATCGGCGTCGCACCGTCGGGCAAGTCGGAGACTCTCGGTCCTGTTGCCGCGGTCAAGGAAGGGGTGCGCTTCACTTTTCACCTCACCAAGCTCGTGTTGGTCACCCTGGTCAAGCTCGTCAAAGGGGAGATGAGCGCAAAGGCCCTGGGCGGTCCCATCACCATTGTGCAGGCCTCGGGAGAGAGCCTCAAGGCAGGGGTATTCAGTTTCATCATTCTCATGAGCTACATCAGCATCAATCTGGCAATCATCAACCTGCTTCCCATCCCGATTCTGGATGGAGGACACTTGTTTTTCTTCATCATCGAGGCGGTGATTCGGCGCCCCGTTACGGGCAGGGTGCGAGAAATCGCCGTGCAGGCGGGATTCCTGGTCATCGTGTTCCTGATGGCATTAGTCTTCTACAATGACATCAGTCGAATCGTAACCAAAGGCTGGGGGCTGACACCCTGATGGGGATTCAATTACGTTATCGCCGTTATGGCCGGATCTTCCTCTCGCGCACTCCGGCCGTGCAGGTTTTGGTGAGGGCGGCAAGGGGCTCGATCGATGTGAGCATGGTCCGGAGTCGGTCTTCTCGTCGGTATGAGCCTCCTGCCGGTGAAAAATTCGTCCTGCCGATCCATGAGTTGAGAGCTTGATTTTACTTGCCATTCATTCGACAACCCCGTCGCTTGGAGCAGCCGTGGTCCGGAACGGCCGCGTGGAATATGAAAGGTCCCTTCCACCCGATCGCAAGCACGTTGAGAATGTGGCAGGCCTGATCGAAGACGTATTGAAAGGCGCTCATTGCGACCTGAGCCACCTGGACGCGTTCGCCGTGAGTACCGGGCCCGGTTCCTTTTCCGGGATCCGCGTGGGGCTGGCAGTGGCAAAGGGCATGGCACTGGCACTCCGAAAGCCGCTGATAGGGGTTTCGTGTTTGGAGGCCTTGGCATGGGAGTCGCTTGCCGATGGAGAGAGCGGCGTGCCGATCATAGATGCCCGTCGGGGAGAAGTCTACACGGCCCTCTACCGAAAGAGCGGGACCGGGGCGGCATTGGTTGAAGGACCCTTTCTCATGGGGGTCCAAGAACTTGAAGGATTCACCCGGCGTTTGTCCGGGAGCCTTGTGCTCTCGGGAGATCCTCTGGACGACGGCCTGGCGGCATCAAGGCCGAACACCGTGAGAAGTACGGTGGAAACCGTGTCAGCGGCAGTGTGCGCTCTTATTGCGTATTCACGGTTGGAAAGAGGGGAGACCGACGATGTCCACGGATTGACCCCTCTCTACATCAGGCGCTCCGACGCGGAAGAGAAGAAGAGAAACGTGACGACGGATAAGGGGAGCGACTCCTGATTCGGTCACGCTCAGAGTTCCCCAAGACATTCAAAGCGGTGGGGCTTCTCAGGAATTGTCCGTCGGCCTTGCCGAATCAAGAGAAAAGGAATAGGTCCCTCCATCCGTGAAACGCCCGTCTCTAAACTCCCTCCTGCCGACAACGAGAGAGGACCCGTTGAGATCCACCACGTGGTAAGTCGAATCCCAGTGGGGCATCAGGGGGGCACCGCCCGCAGAGACCACCACCTTGGCGTTGCGCTCGGGAATATGAACCTCCGCGATCGAGGACCGATGCTTGTGTCCCTGGAGTATGAGGCCTATTCCCGTTTGGGTGCAGATGTTCAGCAGCTCTCCCGCATCGGAAAGAGTGTGGGCCCAATAAGAAGAGCTCCGAATGACGGGGAGAACCGGGTGATGGAGAAAGAGGACCTTCGCGCGGCCGGGAAAGCGGGCCGCCTGATCCTTGAGCCAATAACGTGTCTCCCTGGCGATGGACCCAGGCCAGGAGGGCAGGGCGTGGACCGAGTTGAGGCCGAAAAATACCGGCCCCCCGTCTTGCTCAACGTGACAGATTCGGTCCACCTGCCCGAAAAAGCTCCGGTAGCGCCTCATAGCGAAACGAGGGAACATCCATTCCAGGATGGCGGCGGGACTGATCTCCCTGTTTCCGGGCACGCCAATGAACCGTATCCCCAACGAATCAAGAAAAGATTTGGCTGTCTTGAACTGAGAAACGAATCCTCTGTCGGTAATATCACCGGTGAGGACGATGAGGTCCGGAGTCTGCGAGAGAATATCCTGCGTCAAGGCCTGAAGTCTCTCGGCGAGGATCTGACTGCCGAAATGGAGGTCCGAAAGGTGCAAGAATCTCATTCCGGCCAAGATAAACGGTGGAAAGAACAAAGTCAACCGGTCCGCCAACGTGAAAAAGTACCTTGATTTTTTTCGCTGAATTCTTTAAAATTGCTACAAAATTATTGTGCTTGCTAACAGCCAGTGATCATGAGAAATTCCCCGTCAGAGGCTAGATCGAGTCAAAGGGGAAAAGGAGTCTGCGGAATGAAAGGTTTGGTTCTCATACTAGCGATATCGGCGGGGGTAGCAGCCCTAACCGGTCCGGCGCTCGGTCAGGTTTACGACCCCAACAGCTATGGGTACGGGGGGCAGGGACAGCAGTACGGTGCATACGGGCAAGCCCTGCAGGGTTACGGCCAGGGTCAGCAGTACGAGGCTCAAGGCGGGCAACAACAATACGGAGCGTATGGCCAACCGCAGCAACAGCAGCAACAGCAGCAACAGCCACCTGGTCCACCGCCAAGTAGGTTCAGGAGTGACCAATGGGTGCCCCTCACAGTGTGATGCTGTTTTT
>JBGSJS010000076.1:0-8181 GCA_041741735.1 Desulfomonilaceae bacterium
GCCCATGCAGCGGCCTGTCAATCCGCTCGGCGGTGACCCACCGACCGGAGAGCCGTGTGCGGGAGATCCGCCTGCACGGTTCGGAGGGGGGAGCGCCGGGTAACCGAGCGTTCCTACCCCTATTTCATGGTGCGCCCCTTCGGGGCGCGGGAGCGATCCACGCACAGACCGGCTATACCCCACAACATACGACTCGGGCTACCAAAGACTCAGCGGCAAAAATCGCGGCCATGCTTAAGAAACGGATTGGCAAACGTACCACTGTGGCCGATCTCCACTCGTCTCTAGCCGGGTCGCGAGAATTCTCCCTGGAGAAAAAGGCTTGACAGTTCGACGTGGTCTCCGTATAAGTGGGATACAGGAGAAAACGATGGTTCACACTACTCACAACTATTTTTTTTGGTTTAGCTTTAGAAAGAGCACCGGCGCGACGTGAGTGTGAACATTTCACGATACTGAAAGAGCGGAGTTCACACTCCGCTCTTTTTTTTCCGGCAACGCCATCGGAAGGCTTTCGAAGGATTGCTCACGTAAGAGAGGCCACAGGAAATGAAACGCCATATCACATTGACGGTCAATGGAGACGAATACTCGATTGCTGTAGACCCGTGGCAAACATTGAACGAAGTGCTTCGTGAAGACCTCAACCTGACCGGCACCAAGCTCGGCTGCGGGACCGGCGATTGCGGAGCCTGCACGGTCATGGTGGACGGCAGAACCGTCAGCTCATGCCTGACCCTGGCTGTATCGGTGGACGGAAAGTCCGTCACTACCGTGGAAGGGCTGGCTCCCTCAGGTGAAGAGCTCCACCCCATTCAGAGCGCCTTTATCGAAACCGGGGCAATTCAATGCGGGTTTTGCACGGCGGGCATGGAGATGTCGGCTCACCATCTCTTGCAGAGAAATCCCTCGCCCACTGAAAAGGAAATACGAGCAGGCCTCTCGGGCAATTTGTGCAGATGCACGGGATACAACCAGATTGTGGAGGCTGTAGCTCTTGCGGCCGACAGGATGAGAGCGGCCGAATCCAAAGAGGAAAAATCATGAGACTGCCAAAATTCGAATATCACGCTCCGACAACTCTGAAAGGGGCTCTCCGCATCCTCGAACAAGAGGGACCGGGTGTTCAGGTCCTGGCAGGCGGAACCGACCTGGTGGTGAAGATGACCCTCGGGCGGCTCAAGCCCAAAGCCGTGGTCGATGTGAAGGGAATAGACGGCCTCGACCAAGTCCGGTTCGATCCGAACGAGGGGCTGACCATCGGAGCAACGGCCCGCATCGAACAGGTCGCGTCTCATACCGAGGTTCAGCGACTCTACCCGGCGCTGACCGCGGCAGCCGGCGTGATGGCCAACGTTCAGGTCCGCAATATGGGCACCATCGTGGGAAATCTCTGCAATGCTGCTCCTTCGGCGGAAAACGCCCCTCCGCTCATGGCATTGGGTGCGGACGTCAAGCTGGTAAGCCTCAAAGGCGAAAGGACGCTCCCCCTGGATGACTTCTTCCGGGGGCCGGGCCTCACCGCAATCGAGCCCGGGGAGATCATGACTGCCATCCATGTTCCGCCTCCATTGTCCGGGTCGGGCAATGCGTATCAGCGCATATCGGCCCGGTGCGGAGTGGACATCGCCGCGGTCTGCGTAGGGGTCGCTGCCGTCTTCGATGGCTCGGTCTGTTCAAAGGTGAGGATCGTCATGGGAGCCGTGGCGCCCGTTCCGATGCACGCAACCGAGGCCGAGAAACTCCTCCTGGGCCAAAAATGGACCGCAGACCTTCTCGAAGAGGCCGGTCGTAAGGCTATGGAAGAGGCGAGACCCATCTCGGACGTGAGAGCCACCGCTACCTATCGCAAGCAGATGGTGAACGTGTTGACCGTTCGAGCTCTCCAGGAAGTCTACGAACGCGCACAAACGGTGTAGTCGAGCACAAAGAGGAAATATGATGAAACAGTTCAATATAATCGGAACGGATGTGCCCAGGACCGACGGCGAAGCCAAGGCTCGGGGAACGGCTCTATATACCGATGATATGAAGTTGCCCGGAATGTTGCATGGCCGCATTTTGAGAAGCCCCGTGGCTCACGCCCGCATAGTACATATCGACACGAGCCGGGCGGCTCTCCTCCCCGGTGTGAAATGTATCGTCACCGGTGAGGACACCCCCAAGATCAAATACGGCAACTGGCGGCTGTTCCCGGAGACCCAGGACGAATTGCCTCTGGCTGTGGACAAGGTGCGGTTCATTGGCGACGAGGTGGCAGCCGTGGCAGCGGTGGACAAAGACACCGCGGAGGAAGCCCTGGCGCTCATCCAGGTGGAATACGAAGAGCTTCCCGCGGTCTTTGATGTGGACGCGGCCATGCAATCAGGTGCGCCGATCATCCACGACTATTGCCCCACCAATGTCAGCGTCAATCGAAAGATCAAGTACGGCGATGTGGAGAAGGGGCTGGCGGAATCGGATTACGTCAGGGAAGACACCTTCACCGTTCACTCGGTGAGCCACGCGTATCTTGAGCCCTGTTCGGCTATGGCACAGGTCGATCTGGACGGCAGGATCACTATCTGGACGTCCACCCAAGCCCCATACATCGTGCAGTGCCTTCTGGCCTCGACGCTCGACATGCGGGAAAACGACATCCGGGTGATCAAGCCCTATGTGGGCGGCGGTTTCGGCGGAAAGATGGAGCTGCGCACATGGGAATTCTGCGCGGCTTTCATGGCTAAAAAGACCGGTCGCCCCGTGAAGTTCACCCTGAGCAGGGAAGAGGAGTTTCTCGCGGGCCGTCGCAGGCACGGCATGAAGATCCGGTCCAAAGTGGGATTCAAGAAAGACGGCACCCTGGTCGCCAAAGACTTGAGCATCCAACTGGACGGCGGCGCGTTCAATGCCATGGGCCCGACCGCCACCTTCCTGTGCGGCAATTTCGGGGCCATGCTCTACCGCTATCCTCACTATCGTTTTCACGGGGAGCACGTGTACACCAACAAACCGCCCGCCAGCGCCATGCGTGGCTTCGGAGCGCCCCAGTCCCTTTATGCCTCTGAAATCCAGATGAATCTCGCCGCGGAGGAGCTCGGTATCGACCCGATCGACATACGATTGAAGAACGCTCAGGTGACCGGCGACGAAATCCCCGATGTGGCGGTTGTCTCCAGTTGCGGGCTCGTCGAGTCCATCGAAGCCGTGGCCAAGATGAGCAATTGGAAAGAGAAGCGCAAGTCGCTGAAACCCGGTCGAGGGATCGGCATCGGCTGCTACAGTTTCATTTCCGGCGGGGTGTTCAACTGGTTCAATACGCAGTATCCCTTTTCCGCCGCGGAGATCCGTGCCTTTTCCGACGGGACCGTGCATCTGCTGACCATGGCCTCGGACATCGGGCAAGGCTCCGATACGGTGCTCAAGCAAATCCTGGCCGAGGAGCTGGGCATCCGGATGGAGGACATCAGGATGACCTCCGCTGACACCGCCATGACGCCCCAGGCGGATCTGGGCACGTGGGGAAGCCGTGTTACGCTGATGGCCGGCAATGCGGTGATCGATGCGGCCAAGAAGATCAAGGAGCAGCTCTTCGGTGCGGTGTCGGCCCGTTTTAATCTCAACGTCGTTCACGACCTCGAATGCAAAGACGGCCGGGTGCAATCCAAGGCTAAGGCCTCGTACGGTTTGTCGTTCGGCGAGGCGGTGGCCATGGTGCAGAAGGCCAACCGCGGGGAAGCCCTGGTTGCCCGAGGTTCGTACACGCCCCGCGGCAAGGGCCTCGTGACGCCCGCATTCGGATTCGGCGCGCAGGTGGCCGAGGTGGAGGTTGACCGCAAGACCGGCCTCGTGGAGGTCAAACAGATGTGGACGGCCCACGATTGCGGAACCGTGATCAACCCGAGAAGCGTTGAGGGACAGTTGGCGGGCTCCATTCAAATGGGGCTGGGGTATGCTCTTTCGGAGCAGTTCGTCATGGAAGACGGCAAGACCCTCAACACCAATTTCCTTGATTACAAGATGCCCACAGCCAACGACATGCCGCCCAGCGAGGTGGTCCACATCGACACGTACGAGCCTGAAGGGCCCATGGGCGCCAAGGAATGCGGGGAAGGGCTCGCGTCGCCGACCGCTCCCGCGATTTCCGATGCGGTGTACCATGCTACGGGTTATCGGTGCCGTGACCTGCCCATAACCCCGGAGAAGATTTTGGAGGGGATGAAGAAGGGGAAGTAGGGAAAGCCTTGCGGACTGCGTGGGCGGGGGAGTGGGCTCTGTGCTGTTTGTGGACGCGATGCAGGGGATTGCGCGGTATCGGCAGGAATCAGACGGAAGATTCCCTCGGATAGTGGGCTCTTGAGGAATCATCGCTCCCGTGTTATTTTACGGACGGCTCGATGGTCCTTCGAAGGTCGACACGGCCCATTGAAATAAGCCCTTAGACGTCTGGTCGGGAGGTTCTCTCAAATGAAAAGAGATTTCGACCTGATACGACTCTTGCTGCTCGAGCGAGCGGGCGAAACTGCGATCGACCTTTCCCCTTACAATCAGGATCAGATCAACTACCATAAGGCACTGCTTATTGACGGAGGATTGGCCGAAGGTCCCGTTAGTTACTCGGGTACACACGCATCCGATATTCCAGATTCGGTGCACCTTCTACGGCTCACCTGGGAAGGACACGAATTTTTGGACAAGGCACGTGACGCCACTGTCTGGAACAAAGCAAAGAAGATTGTCCTTGAAAAAGGGTGGTCCTTATCCATAGATGCGCTGAAGATAGCAATGACTGAATATCTACGGATACAGCTAAAGCAGACTTGACATAGTTGCTGCTGGACGCCATCGAGAGGTAACAACGTGAAGCCTTTTGTCCATGCAAAATGACCGCGGTTTACGAGGAGAGCAGCCATGCCCACGGTAAACGTTGAACAGCTTAGGGAGGAACGATTAGGATACTTGCAGCGATCCTTGTTTCAGCATCAAATAGATGCCATTGCAAAGCTAAGAAATGTCATCAATTTCCCCAGTGCTCAGTACAGAGGAGCCCTATTGGTTTTGCCCACCGGAGCCGGCAAGACGTACACAACTGTTCGATGGTTGAATGACTACGTCTTCCCTAAAGGGGTCAAGGTTGTTTGGTTAGCGCACACATTTCATTTGCTGGACCAAGCTCTTGAAACAATCTGGGAAAACGCTCAATACATTCAAGGGCGCAGCACTCTAAATATCAGACTCATTTCAAGTCACCCTTCTCACGAGAAAGTCCCCAGTATAGATTCAGCGTCGGACGATATGGTGATAATGTCCACACAGACGGCAATCCGCCACTTCAATCTGAACGCTACAGACGCACAGGGTAATGCCGCCATATCCAATTTTCGCAAGCTTGTCGATTACTCAAAGGGAAGTGGGTTACTCCTCGTGTTGGACGAAGCCCATCATGCACCGGCCTACGGATGCAGGAACCTGTTGACCGGCATAAGAGAATTGGTTCCAAACCTACAAATTCTAGGGCTGACTGCAACACCTACGTACACAGATGAGACAAGGAGAGGGTGGTTAAAGAGAATTTTCGACCAAGGAGTAATCTACCAGGCCAAGCAACCCGACCTCATAGCAGCCAATATTTTGGCGAGACCCAAGTTTATTCCAATGCCTACGGGCAGAGATTATGAAGTTAACGACGAACTGTACAATCGTCTAATGAGGGAGCACAAAGATCTTCCAGAGTACATCATCGAGCGACTCGCTACCGACCAAGTTCGCAATGATTACATCGTCAACGAGTATCTGACTCACAAGGAGGAATATGGCAAGACAATACTGTTCGCCGACCGCTGGTTTCAGTGCGTATATCTGAAGGAGAAGCTGCTCCAGAGGGGTGTTAAAGCAGACGCTGTCTATTCGCATATAGACGCTGATCCAGGAAGTGCCGAGGCGCGCAACAGAAGAACCACGGACGACAACAAGAGAATTTTGGAACAGTTCAAGTACGGTAAAGGAGCCGAGGCCCTGGATGTTCTGATCAATGTCCGTATGCTCACTGAAGGAACCGACGTGCCTACCGTCAAGACGGTTTTTGTGACACGTCAGACCACGAGCAGTATTTTATTGACACAGATGATAGGAAGAGCCCTCAGAGGTAAGTTGGCTGGGGGGGGCAGCGATAAGTCTGAGGCCAATATCGTCTTATTCATTGATAACTGGAAACGGGGGATCATCTGGGCGAGGCCGAATCTGGAGGGAGGCGAAGAGGGTGAAATTGCGGTCAGAGGATATTATCCCTTGGAGTATATCTCGATCAGGCTTATTGAGGAATTGTCCAGACAGATAAATTCAGGGAAAGTGATTGAGGTTGTGCCGTTTTCAACAATGATGCCGGTTGGATGGTGCCAGACGCAGATTGTTGTCGACTGCTCAGAGGGAAACAACGACGATATTGAGGCCTTCACTGAGTTTGTAATGGTATATGAGCATACAAAACCGAAATTTGATCGATTTATCGAGGGCATCCCAAAGATTTTGTCAGATGAATGGTCTAAAGAGAACCTTTCCGAGGACTGGATCACACCACAGGTCGATATATGGATTACGGAATATTTTGATTTGGAAGACGACAACATTGGAAATACGTTGACCCTGGACATCACAAGAGTGGCGCGGCACGTTGCACAAAATCAGACGAGACCGACCTACTACCCGTTCGAGGAGCGGGACAATTACGACTTGGACAAGGTGGCGAGTAGCGTTTTGGACCAAAAACTTGATGATTTTGAACAGGACGACCTGCTGGAGAATCTCTTTTCTCGGCCCGGAAGTCTTTGGAAAACATTCTACAGAACTCTCGACAGGTTCAAGACTGCGCTTTTTGGTGCGAAGCAGAGAGAGCTTCGGAGGCGAAAAGGAGAAAAAGGCACGAAAGAGGCGGGTACCCTTCCACCAACGGTTCCACCACGAAAAAGAGAGTTGACAGGACCAGAAAAGGCAAGGATTAAACATCGTGATGGCAACAAATGTCTTGCCTGCGGGGGACACGGAAGGGGTGTGAAACTTGAAATCGACCACATAAGTCCCGTGATCATAGGAGGTTTAACCGATACAGAGAATTCCCAAACTTTATGTAGTGTATGCAATCGGCAAAAAGCTATTAATGAAATGAATTTCCGTTACAACGAAACGACGCTGACTTCAGCGAGGGACCTCACATTGTTACCGAGAAATGGAAGTGAAGACGTGAAAAGGTCGATTACAAGGTTGGTGAATTTTTTTTACTGCTGTCAGGCCGTTTGCAAGGTTGTAATTCATGAGCGGAGTTCGGGTTCCTGCTACTCGCTCTGGAGAATCGAGCTGTACCCGGGCAATGAACCAGAGTGGCTGTTGGCTCACAAGGAGGCTCTTGTAAAACATATCAGAGAAGACTTCGGATATTCTCATGTAACAGATCTTCAAGTATCTTGAACAGGAGGGCGAACAGTATTTCTTCGATCTTTCAGGGTCTTAGAAAAGGTGCTGGCAAGAAAGTGGAATTGGGGGCTCAATGACATGTCCGAAGCAAAACGCTGGCAAGTGGGGCCATATGACTTCACGCCATCGAGTGGAAGTCCGTGGACGGCTATTAGATAAGGAGGCATTATGGGAACGTGGTACCAGTTCAAATGCCCGGGCTGCGGATATTCGGCTGAAGTTTCCGGGAGTGATGATGTGCCAAGCGCACGTGCTTTCAATTTACCTCAATCGTCAGACTCGCTTGCACCACTTGAGCGTTTTGCCCAAGCTTTAGCCGCTGCTATGGCTTCCACTTGACTCACGAACGGGGGAGAAGGGAGCAAATCAGCAGATGCTTCTTCCCCTGCGGGAACATAAAACCAAGCCTCGCGGTGAGGAGCGTCAGTGCAGCCAAAGTCTTGGCCTTGGCATATTTGAATGTGCCCGGCGATAGTTTTGACTATCATGGTGGCGGCCTCTCTTCATCATACTTCGTAATAGCATATATTGGAAATAGACCACCAATGTGAAAACAAGTTTCAACAAATGCTCAAAGGGCTCCGTATAATGTTTCAGCTCGCGTTCCGCACATGGATAGAAGGATTTCCTGGGTCATTTTTGTGTGGGTTCGAGAAAGGTATTGTACGAGCTGTTTTCGTGTGATAGAGCATGGACACCTGACTTGGGAGGTGTTCCATGGAGGCGGGGCTCGAA
>JBGSJS010000077.1:0-4131 GCA_041741735.1 Desulfomonilaceae bacterium
GGGGTAACGCCTCGCTGGCCGGAGAAAATGAATAGGGAGAACCCTAAACGGGCACGGAGCTGGAAACGGTGGATACAGCCAAGGGGAAGGACCTACGTTTGTTATCTGTCGTAAGACAACCGGAGGGCAGGGTGTCCATCGTGAGGTGGAATCCGAAGGGCATGAGGAGAAGTACCGGGCTGTAATCGAGGGGGCGTCCCCATAAGATGAACCGGTCGGCCAAAGATGGGGCAAGGTCGAGCCTGCACTATGGGGGCGAAGGCGTTCTCATCCACCCATCGCACCAAGGTGTTTGCGGATGGCACGGTACGGAAGATTTGGGCATGACTCCAGGAGGACTCATGCAGTTTGTGAGTGGCATCGCAATAAGTGACCCTATAAGCCGCAGAGGTGAAGTGGGAAGCAACGCTGTGTGAGTAGTCGGACGGCCGAATAGTACCTGAAGCGGAGCGAAAGCTCAGTGACCGCGCAAGCGGCAGCCGGGTGAGCTGGGGAAGGCGGCCGGCAAAGGTGGTTGGAATCGGAACAGAAGGGAAGAAGAGCAAGAGCAATGACGAGGATAAGTTCGCTTACTGAAAAACCCATAAGTCATTGGTCGAGGAGACTTTCCGACTGGCTGAATCCAACGGGAGCAAGAAAGGTTCACTCATTGGTGGACAAGGTTTACAAGCGGAAGAATTTGGAACTGGCATGGGAGAAGGTAAGGCGTAACGGGGGAAGCGGAGGGATAGATGGTCAGAGCCTTGAGGATTTTGCAGAAAAACTCGATGAACATCTTGATCGACTTCATGAGGAACTGAAGACAGATACCTACCGTCCATACCCTGTACGGCAACACCTGATTCCGAAAGCCGGGCAGCCGGGAAAGTTCAGAGGTTTAGGCATTCCAACGGTCTATGATCGGGTATGCCAACAGGCGCTTTTGAATCGGCTGGAGCCGATCTTTGAACCGATTTTCGATGAAGCCAACTTCGGATATCGGAAAGGAAGATCGGCAAAGGATGCCTTGGGCAAGGTTTGGAGGGAAATACAAGCGGGAAATGAATGGGTTCTAGATGCTGATTTAAAAGATTTCTTCGGCTCGGTGCAACATGATAAGTTGATAGCCCTTGTGAGGCAACGCATTTCGGATGGGCGTGTGCTATGTCTTATTGAACGGATGCTCACGGCCGGTTGCAGTGTAAATGGAGCGATAATACCAACAGAACAAGGGACTCCGCAAGGTGGGGTGGTTTCACCCGTTTTGAGCAATGTTTTGCTAACGCCATTCGATCGGGAAATGCGCCGCAGGGGCTACTGCCTGACGCGTTACGCAGATGATTGGATAGCGACCTGTCGGAGCAAAGCAGAAGCTGAGTCGGCGCTGGAAGCAGCATCGAAAATCCTCTCGACTCTTGGAGTGACTCTTAATTTGGAGAAAACTCGCATAGTTCACGTGCGCCAAGGCTGTGAGTTTCTTGGCTATAAGATCAAGCGAGGGAAACGCCCCCTGCGGTTGTCTGCAGAGAAAATCCGAAGTGGAATTATTCATGGGCAACTTTATGCCTATCCTCGCCAAAAGTCTATTGAGCACTTTAAGGAACAAATTCGCCGCCGTACATTCAGACGGGCTCCAGTCAGCACTATGGAACTCATTGCTCAGGTCAACCCAGTTATTCGCGGATGGGGGCAGTATTTCTGCAAGGCCCATGTCCGTGGCCTCTTCCACCGTCTCGATGGCTGGATCGTGCGCCGGCTTTGGTCGCATCGATACAAGCGCTGGCGATGTCAGGGTTGGAAAACGCTTCCGACCCCCAAGCTGTATGGAGAGATGGGTCTTGTGAATCTGATTTCATTGATACCTTCATTGCGTTCAGGCAGAACGCCAGCCTTTGTGAAAGCTGGATGCGGGAAAACTGCACGTCCAGTTTGAGCGGCGGACGGAGGCCAGCCCTATACGGGGCGCCTCCTCCGACCCGACACCGTTGATCTGTGCGCAGCAAAACGCACGGGGAGGGAAGGACCCGGACCGGTAGTCATTCCGTTTTGGCAAAGCGAGGCAAGGGTGCAATGATAAAAACACCCATCAATTTGCAGGAGCTGCGCCGGCGGATATACTGGAAGGCGAAGTCTGAGAAGGAACATCGTTTCTGGGGGATCTTCGTACATGTGACGAAGATCGAGGTTCTTACAGAGGCATACCAGTTGGCGAAGAGAAACGGCGGAGCCCCTGGCATCGATGGCCAGACATTTGGGGACGTCGAGACTCTGGGCACAGAGGCATTCCTGCAATCAATACGGGATGAGCTTCTGGCAGGGACCTACAAACCACAAGCGAATCGTTTAGTTGAGATTCCCAAGGGGAACGGTAAGACCCGCACGCTTCAGATACCGTGCATCCGTGATCGTGTGGTGCAAGGGGCACTGAAGTGGGTTCTCGAAGCGATTTTCGAGGCGGACTTTTGCCAGAATTCTTATGGATTCCGACCGAAACGATCTCCGCACCGTGCACTTGCGGAAGTCCGCAGGAGTGTCCTTCGGCGGATGAACATGGTGATTGATGTTGATTTATCCAAATACTTTGACATGATCCGTCATGACATTCTGCTGGAGAAAATCGCAAAGAGGGTGCAAGATCCTCAAGTGATGCATCTCATCAAGCTGATATTGAAAACAGGAGGAAAAATCGGCGTTCCCCAAGGGGGGTTATGCAAAGCTTTGCATAACCCACCCTATGCAAAGAAGAAGACTATGCAAAGTAACTATAAGAAAGGCTTGAAATTGATGCATTTCTATCCGATTCACTTTGCATAGTTATTTGTAAGGTTACAGACTGGATAACCAGGATATCAATTCGGCATTGTTGTTCCAGTCAGGGAGAACCGGGTCCACAAGATCAGAATACGCATTCTCCAGTGCCTTGCGTTTTAATTCCGTATCGGCCCTGGCATAAATCTCTGTGGTCTTGATGTCTGTATGTCCCAGGAAATCCCGGATATATATGAGGTTCACTCCCGCCTGGAGTAGATGGACGGCCTTCGAATGGCGGAGCATATGACATTTCACTTTCATCGGGAAGGTATTCGATATTTTATGTGCCTGCACTGCATATTTTCCGAGCACGTAGGCAACTCCCTCCTTTGTAAGCCGGTTGTGCTGGCTGTTTGTAAAGAGCGGGTATGTCATCTTATGCGGCGCCTCCAAATGGTTTTCAGAAATATAGGCAACAAGAAGGCTGGCGGTATTCTTCATTAGCGGGACACGCCGCATCTTGTTTCCTTTGCCAATAAGTACAAGAACTGCATTCGCCCCGGGGATGAAGTCACCGATGCTTAAATCGATCAGTTCCTGTACACGTGCGCCACTGTCATATAGTGTGCTCAGCATTACAAGGTCACGGCGTCCTTTCGTGCAGCTGCGGTCTGGCTGTGCCAGCAGCAGGCGGACCCCTTCCGGGGGCAAGTGCTCCACGATCTTCTTCCTCCACTTTTTGACTGGTATTGCAATCACCTTCTGGAAGTGAAACAGTGACTCCGGGGATTCCGCCTGCGCATACCGGAAAAAAGAATGGACTGCCGTCAGCCGAAGGTTGCGGGTGCTTACACCACACCCACGCTCCGTTTCCAGCCAATCAAGGAAGGAAGTGACACTCGCCTGGTTGATACAGGACATTGTGATCTTCTCAGGAGGTGTCCTCTCCAGTTCCTGAAAATACCGGAGCAGGAGCTTGAAAGTATCTCTATAGGATCGGATGGTATTGGGGCTTACATTTTTCTGCCCAGGTAAGTAATCGGAGAAGAACTGTGTCAGGTAAATGGAGAAATCAGTCGGCTTCATACGGATTGCCTCCCATGTCCGGGATGATGTCCCCAAACGCACCTTCAAGTCTCATATGGATATACGGGAATACGTCCGCTGTCATGTGGAGATAGTACGCCGTCTCATTAAAGCTGTCATGGCCCAGGTAGGTCCTCAAAACCGGGAGCATCGCCAGCAGGTCCTTGCCCTGTTCCGACCAGGCTTTAAGCCGGTAGACTGCAAAGGTATGGCGGAAATCATGAACCCTTGGCCCATCACCCGTGTGAGATATGCCGGCCCGCCAAAGGAAACGCCGGAAAGTATTGTAGACGTTTCCCAGCGTCATCGGGCGGC